>NZ_JBEGIO010000003.1:0-270699 GCF_042865525.1 Tenacibaculum sp. ZH5_bin.1
CTGTTTCCAGCATCCAACCAAACTTGATACGCAGATTTCCCGTCTACTCCGTTGGTTCCATTCGTTCCCGCAGCTCCAGTGTTTCCTTTTAATGAAGTGATAAAATCGGCTTCGGTTCCACTGTTTCCAGCATCTAACCAAACTTGATAGGCTGATTTTCCGTCTGCCCCATTGGTTCCATTCGTTCCCGCAGCTCCAGTGTCTCCTTTTAAAGAGAGGATAAAGTCGGTTTCAGTTCCACTGTTTCCAGCATCCAACCAAACTTGATACGCAGATTTTCCGTCTACTCCATTCGTTCCCGCAGCTCCAGTGTTTCCTTTTAATGAAGTGATAAAGTCGGCTTCGGTACCACTGTTTCCAGCATCTAACCAAACTTGATACGCAGATTTCCCGTCTACTCCATTCGTTCCCGCAGCTCCGGTATCTCCTTTTAAAGAGAGGATAAAGTCGGCTTCAGCTCCGCTGTTTCCAGCATCCAACCAAACTTGATACGCAGATTTCCCGTCTACTCCGTTGGTTCCATTCGTTCCCGCAGCTCCAGTGTCTCCTTTTAATGAAGTGATAAAATCGGCTTCGGTACCACTGTTTCCAGCATCCAACCAAACTTGATAGGCTGATTTTCCGTCTGATCCATTGGTTCCATTCGTTCCTGCAACCCCAGTGTCTCCTTTTAATGAAGTAATAAAGTCGGCTTCGGTACCACTGTTTCCAGCATCCAACCAAACTTGATACGCAGATTTTCCGTCTACTCCGTTGGTTCCATTCGTTCCCGCAGCTCCAGTGTCTCCTTTTAATGAAGTGATAAAGTCGGCTTCAGTTCCACTGTTTCCAGCGTCTAACCAAACTTGATACGCAGATTTTCCGTCTACTCCATTCGTTCCCGCAGCTCCTGTATCTCCTTTTAATGAAGTGATAAAGTCGGCTTCAGTTCCGCTGTTTCCAGCGTCTAACCAAACTTGATACGCAGATTTTCCGTCTACTCCGTTGGTTCCATTCGTTCCCGCAGCTCCAGTGTCTCCTTTTAATGAAGTGATAAAGTCGGCTTCAGTTCCACTGTTTCCAGCGTCTAACCAAACTTGATACGCAGATTTTCCGTCTACTCCATTCGTTCCCGCAGCTCCAGTGTCTCCTTTTAATGAAGTGATAAAATCGGCTTCGGTTCCACTGTTTCCAGCATCCAACCAAACTTGATACGCAGATTTTCCGTCTACTCCATTGGTTCCTGCAGCTCCAGTGTCTCCTTTTAATGAAGTGATAAAGTCGGCTTCGGTTCCACTGTTTCCAGCATCTAACCAAACTTGATACGCAGATTTTCCGTCTACTCCATTCGTTCCATTCGTTCCCGCAGCTCCGGTATCTCCTTTTAAAGAGAGGATAAAGTCGGCTTCAGTTCCACTGTTTCCAGCGTCTAACCAAACTTGATACGTAGATTTCCCGTCTGCCCCATTGGTTCCTGCCGCTCCGGTATCTCCTTTTAATGAAATGATAAAGTCAGCTTCGGTGCCACTGTTTCCAGCATCCAACCATGTTTGATACGCGGATTTTCCGTCTACTCCGTTGGTTCCATTCGTTCCCGTAGCTCCAGTGTCTCCTTTTAATGAAGTGATAAAGTCGACTTCGGTACCACTGTTTCCAGCGTCTAACCAAACTTGATACGCAGATTTTCCGTCTACTCCATTGGTTCCTGCAGCTCCAGTGTCTCCTTTTAATGAAGTGATAAAGTCGGCTTCGGTTCCACTGTTTCCAGCATCTAACCAAACTTGATACGCAGATTTTCCGTCTACTCCATTCGTTCCATTCGTTCCCGCAGCTCCGGTATCTCCTTTTAAAGAGAGGATAAAGTCGGCTTCAGTTCCACTGTTTCCAGCGTCTAACCAAACTTGATAGGCGGATTTTCCGTCTACTCCGTTCGTTCCATTCGTTCCCGCAGCTCCAGTGTCTCCTTTTAATGAAGTGATAAAGTCAGCTTCAGTTCCACTGTTTCCAGCGTCTAACCAAACTTGATAGGCGGATTTTCCGTCTGTCCCATTGGTTCCATTCGTTCCCGCAGCTCCGGTATCTCCTTTTAAAGAGAGGATAAAGTCGGCTTCAGTTCCACTGTTTCCAGCATCTAACCAAACTTGATAGGCTGATTTTCCGTCTACTCCGTTCGTTCCATTCGTTCCCGCAGCTCCGGTATCTCCTTTTAAAGAGAGGATAAAGTCGGCTTCAGTTCCGCTGTTTCCAGCATCCAACCAAACTTGATACGCAGATTTCCCGTCTACTCCGTTGGTTCCATTCGTTCCCGCAGCTCCGGTATCTCCTTTTAAAGAGAGGATAAAGTCGGCTTCAGTTCCACTGTTTCCAGCATCTAACCAAACTTGATAGGCTGATTTTCCGTCTACTCCGTTCGTTCCATTCGTTCCCGCAGCTCCAGTGTCTCCTTTTAATGAAGTGATAAAGTCAGCTTCAGTTCCACTGTTTCCAGCGTCTAACCAAACTTGATAGGCGGATTTCCCGTCTACTCCGTTGGTTCCATTCGTTCCCGCAGCTCCAGTGTCTCCTTTTAAAGAGAGGATAAAGTCGGCTTCAGTTCCACTGTTTCCAGCATCTAACCAAACTTGATAGGCGGATTTTCCGTCTACTCCGTTCGTTCCATTCGTTCCCGCAGCTCCAGTGTCTCCTTTTAATGAAGTGATAAAGTCAGCTTCAGTTCCACTGTTTCCAGCGTCTAACCAAACTTGATAGGCGGATTTTCCGTCTGGTCCTGACGATGCAACTGAACTCCATAAACTACCATCAGAGCTATAAACATCTCCGGAATTAGTATCTACATATAAAACTCCTGTAACAGGATCTACAGAGTTATTAATAGGTGATCCTATACCAGTTAATAACTCATTCTCTTGCAAAAGAGATGATAAATCGACTGATTTAGAACTTGCATTTTCCAACTCAAGAGTAAGAATATTAGAGCTATTTAAGAAGAATTTTTCTATTTGTTGATTATCTACTTGTGTAGTAATCAGGTTTGAGACCGTGGTTATATCTACTAATTGTTCCCATAGCACTCCATTCCAATAATAAAATCCTTTTCCAGAATTTTTATTAGTGTTATAAACTAATAAACTTTCTTTAATTGTATTATTATTTACTGGTAATGATGTACTTAAATCATTAATATTTAATCTAGGTATTAATAAGCCTCTGGAATCTGATTTAATATCTAACTGAGCAGATAGACTAGGTGTTAAGGTTCCAATGCCTACTTGAGCAATAGTAGCTGTGCTTAAAACTAAAAGTACGAGGGTAGCTAATTTTTTCATTATTTACTTTGTTTGGGTGGGACTTCTTGATTATCATGTATAATATTTTATTAAATTGACTTTATTTTTTCTTAAGTATGATTAAATGCTTTTACTAGCACTGTATTAATAGTTAAAAGGTGACACCTGTAAAAAAACACTTAAAGTAAACTGATTTACAATACTCTAACCTCTTACAATTTAATAAAAAAAAATAATTTAGGTAAATATTACTTTTACTCTTTTTAATTATCAGGTAAATTTCCCTTAAGAAATAACTCTTTTGAATAAAGAAATAATTGAACTTTTAAGTAGCTTAATAATTATAAAAATAGAAGTATTAATGAGTCGTCCTAAAATAGGTTGCCTATTAAAAAATATAATTTAAACCAGATAAACTAGTTTATCTTATTTTTTTTGTGTATAAAATTAAGTGTTTTCATATTCAAACCCACGTGTGGTCTTAGATTATTCTAAAATATTTATTGACTTTTTAATGAGTTTTTCTAATTCCTTTTCTCTCTTACATTTATAAATTAAGGATTAATGTTTCAAAATTGCATTAATCCCTTCTGTTAAAGTATTTTGACGACAGTCGTATCCGTATAATCATTTATGATTGTATTCCTTTTCCAAGAACTTTACATCAATAACTAAGCATTTTTTCTCTATCTAAGAAAATGATTAGTCATTATTTTTTTACTTGATATATCAAATAAAATTATATCTTTACTTGATATATCAAACAAAATGAATTTTAATACACCAACCACCACAGTACTATACTCTATTGAGGAAGCTATAAAAGCATACCGCAAATTAAGTCAACATAATATCTCAGAAGTTGTACCTAGTATTACTGTAGATCAGGGTTTGATTTTATTATTACTTGAAAATAATGACAAGTCACAAACTGAAATTGCCGATTTAATTTTTAAAGACTACGCTTCAATGACACGAATTGTAAAATTGATGATAAAGAAAGATTATCTGATAAAATTTACAGACAATGAAGACAAACGAAAAGCTAAATTAGAAATTACAGAAAAAGGAAAAGAAATTATCAAGAAACTAAAGCCTGTAATACACACAAATAGAAAAACTGCCTTAAATACCATTTCTATTAAAGAGCTAGAACAGCTTTATAAAACCTTAAAAAAAATAACTAAAAATTGTAATCATTAAAATGAAAAAATTAACCTACTTACTTGTACTTATAATAACTTTTTCTTGTACTAATAAAAAACCTACTACTTTTAAAAGTCCAAAAATAACTCAAATTGCTAACTATTTAGATTCTTTAGATGGATTCAGCGGAGCAGTTTTAATTGCTAAAAATGATAGCATCATATTCAAGAAAGCTTATGGATATGCTCATTTAGGTCATAAAGTTAAAAATAGAACAAACACAAAATTCAATCAAGGTTCTATTGGTAAGTCATTTACTGCTGTAGCCATTTTACAGTTAATACAAAAAGGAAAACTATCACTTCAAGACAATATCGGAAAGTTTATTCCAAATTACCCTAATAAAACTGTTATAGATTCTGTAACAATAGCTCACCTTTTAACACATACAAGTGGACTACCTCATTTTTTTGCCAGAGAATCCTTTATAAGAAAATCTAAAGATTTATTTAGACATACAAATGACTTTAATTCTCTGTATGAAAATGAACCAATGGAGTCCAAGCCAGGTGAAACATTTTCATATCGTAATACCAATTACTTAATACTAGGTAAAATAATTGAAGTTGTATCTGGTACAAATTATAATAATTATTTAGAAAACAATATTTATACGATAGTTTCGATGAAAAATACAGGGAACTATGACTTAGATCATCCTATTGACAATGCAGCAGAGGGTTACACAACTTCTGAAGTCCACCCAAATAAGCTTAAAATAAATATTCATACGTATCCTGTAAGAGGTGGTGCTCATGGGGGCGGATATACCACCTTAGATGATTTGTATAAGTTTTCTAATGCTTTGAAAGGCTATAAACTACTTAATAAAGAATACACTAAACTATTCACTACTCCTTTAAAAAAAGATAGTTACTATGGTTATGGAATGCAATTTCCAAACCCAAAAGAAGGTAATATATATGGTCATAGTGGAGGACATTATGGTGTAGGTAGCGAATGGCGAGTTTATAAACAAGAAGGATATACTGTAATAATTCTTACAAATAAAGATGCTGATAAAGGCTTTTTAGATGTACGCTATTTCATAGAAAAAACTATTTCTGGAAATACTCCCAAACTAGACAATTACTTTTTTACCAAAAAAGTAATTAAAACTTGCCTAACTAAAAACTTAGAAGAAACAAAGTCTTTAGTTAGAAAATCAAAATTTAAAATTTCTGAAATTGACTTAAATACAAAAGGTTATGATATGATTAAAAGAGGTTTTTATAAAAAAGCTATCGATTTATTTACCATTGAAATACTTTACTTTCCTGAATCATATAATGCTTATGATTCTTTAGGAGAAGCATATATGAGGGACGGACAAATAAGAAATGCTATAAAAAATTATCAAAAGAGTTTAGAAATAAACCCTGAGAACTTAAATGGAAAGGAGAAGTTACGCGAATTATTGGCTATGAATAATTAGCCATAACAAAAACTCCGCCTTTCAGCGGAGTTTTTATTTTTATTCTTCTTCATCGTTAAATGAAGAATTCTTCTTTGCTTTTTTACTACCTTCATACAGTTCGTACTTTACAAAACGGCAATCTAAATCTGCATTTTTAAGCGGTATTCTTTTCGACGTTCGTAACCCTACAAACTTTAGCGCTTGAATATCCGACGTAATTAACCACGCAGTTGAATTTGGATAGTTATTCTTTAAGGTGTCTCCTATTTTTCTGTAAAATTCTTCTACATCAATATTTAAACGCTCTCCATAAGGCGGATTGAACAAAATTGTAGTTTTACCAAATACTTCTTTTTTAGAATTGAAAAAGTTTACGTGATGTACTCCTATAAACTCATCCAAATTAGCATTGATAATATTTTGCTGCGCTTTTCTAACTGCCGATGGAGCCTTATCAAACCCCATAATTTTGAAATGAGAACTTCGTATTTTCTTTAATAACGAATCTTGAATAACAAAGTATAAATCTTCATCATAATCCTTCCAGTTTTCAAAAGCAAAGTGCTTACGGTTGATATTTGCAGGAATTTGATTCGCAATCATTGCAGCTTCAATCAAGATAGTTCCTGAACCACACATCGGGTCAATAAAATTTTCTTCCCCTTTATATCCTGAAAGTAAAATTAATCCTGCTGCCAATACCTCATTAATCGGAGCAATATTCGTAGCACTTCGGTATCCACGTTTGTGTAACGATTCACCTGATGAGTCTAACGAAATAGTTAGCCATTCTTTGTGAATATGTACATGAACTTTTACATCTGGATATTTTAAATCTACATTCGGACGCTTTTTATACTTATGCATAAAATAATCGGCAATAGCATCCTTAGATTTTAAGCTAATATAATGTGAATTTGAAGTAAAGTTTTTTGAATTTACTACCGAACCTATCGCAAACGTTCCATCAACATCCAAAAAACGTTCCCATTTTACACGTTGAATTGCTTCGTATAAATCTTCTTCATCAAAAATTTTACTGCGTTTAATTGGCTTTAAAATACGAATAGCAGTACGTAAAGCTATATTTGCTTTGTACATAAAACCTTTATCACCTCTAAAAGTAACACTCCTTACTCCTTCTTTCACTTCCATTGCTCCTAGTTGACGTAACTCGTCTGCCAAAACACCTTCTAAACCTGCCATGGTTATGGCGGTCATTTTAAAATCTTTTTCCATGTAACTGTAAAATTTCATTGCAAAAGTACAGCTAATTTTGGGTTGTTATGAATCTTTTCTACTTTGAATGTAAAAAACGTAAGTTTTGCGTATTTTTGCAGACCTTTATAATTATGAATACAACAGATTGGTTTACTTCGTGGTTTAACACAC
This sequence comes from Tenacibaculum sp. ZH5_bin.1, assembly GCF_042865525.1. Classification (NCBI taxonomy): domain Bacteria; kingdom Pseudomonadati; phylum Bacteroidota; class Flavobacteriia; order Flavobacteriales; family Flavobacteriaceae; genus Tenacibaculum; species Tenacibaculum sp. ZH5_bin.1. The sequence continues at coordinate 7,282 of NZ_JBEGIO010000003.1, forward strand.
CATACTATCATATTTTATACAAGCATAGAAACGATGCCGATGCACAGTTTTTTATGCGTAATATCACTTCTTTCTTACAACTGCCTAAGTTAAGTCGTATTGCTGATTTACCCTGTGGAAAAGGACGTCATGCAGTATACTTAAACTCGTTAGGATATGACGTTGTGGGTGGTGATTTAAGTAAAAATAGTATTAAACATGCCAAACAGTTTGAGAATGACACGCTTCATTTTGAAGTTTGGGATATGCGAGAGCCTATTGAAAGTAAATATGATGGTATATTTAATCTCTTTACTAGTTTTGGTTATTTTGAAGATGATAACGAAGACATTGCTGTTTTAAAAAGTATTAAAAACGGATTAAAAGAAAACGGTGTATTTGTCTTGGACTTTTTAAATGTTGAAAAAGTAAAAAATACACTTATAAAAGAAGAAATAAAAACTATTGATGGTATTGAGTTTAATATTAAAAAAGAAATTAAAGACGGATTTATATTAAAACATATTTCTTTTACAGCTGAAGGAAAATCACACTCGTATACAGAGCGTGTAAAATTTTTAACTTTAGAAAAACTACAATCATATTTTAATAGTGTCAATTTACAAATAACACATGTTTTTGGCGATTACAGTCTTAATGAGTTTAATTCACAATCTTCTGATCGCTTAATTATTGTTGCTAAATGAGTTACTTTTTACTAATTGTTTCTGTTTTAGTAGGTGTTTTATTCGTTTTTACACTAAAACCTAGTAAAACCTTCGTTCGCTTATTATTAGCATTTAGTGGCGCTTATTTACTTTCAGTAACTATCTTACATTTATTGCCAGAAGTATATCTCTACACTAATAACACAAGGTTAGTTGGTATTTTAATTTTAGTGGGAATCATCATTCAATCGGTATTAGAGTCTTTTTCTAAAGGTGCTGAACACGGACATATACATTTACATTCTGACTCGTCTAAGTTTCCTTGGTTATTATTTATTAGTTTGTGTGTACACGCTTTTTCAGAAGGATTACCTATTCATCATGCAGATGACAACTTATTATGGGCTATTGTTGTACACAAAATTCCTATTGCAATAGTTTTAACTACCTTCTTATTACATGCTAAGTATTCTAAAAAAACAGTCTTTTTATTTTTAACCTTATTTGCATTAATGAGTCCCTTAGGTATTTTAGTATCTAACAACGTTCTTTTAGTGAAACAATACCATACAGAAATTACAGCTTTAATAGTTGGAGTGTTTTTACATATTTCAACCATCATTCTTTTTGAAAGCACGGAAAACCATAAATTCAACTACCAAAAGTTTGCTGCTATTATTTTAGGAATATTGTTAACTATCTTCTCTATGCACCAACCCCATTGAGAAAGCAGGTAAACAAACTGCTAAATACTCACAGGGTTCTGTAAATGGATTAGAATATTGAACACGTGTCTTTTTTTCAATTTTAATCGATTGTCCTGCTTCTAACACCACAATTTCACCATCAATATTAAATTGCTTTTTTCCTTTGATTATATAAGTATATTCTTCAAATTCAGGTGTTTGAAAAGGCTCACTCCAGCCTGGAGGTGCTATCATGTGTGCTATACTTACTTTTGAATTTCCATCAGTAGCATTTCCAAAATGCTCTTCAATTAATTTTCCATCTGTCGTTGGTACTACAAACGGGCTTTTTTGAATCTTATATTTTTTACTCATAAGTATTCTATTTATTATTATTTTTAGATTGGACTCAAATAACTTTTCGATTTATAGCTTAAAATTGTCTGTTCTTAAAATATATAAAAACACTTGAAAGAAATTTTCTTAATATGCAAAATAAATTTAATAGATAATTTAGCGATAAATCTTTTATAAATAACAATAACTAAAATAAAAAACTGTGTGTTAAATTATCAATCATAATATTAATATGTTTACAAGCTATAGTAACAACTTCATCATTAACAATTAGAACTTCACACAGAGAGTACTTTGACTTTCTATTCTTATAAATTTTCAAAAAAACAGATACTAAAAGTGCTAAAATCTTACTACTTTACACAACTAAAGTCTAGATTAAACGTATCTTTAAACTTTAATCGCAAATAATATTAATATGAATTTAAGAGGAGTTGTTTTTTTTATTTTTATACTCTCAAACTATTTGGCTTTTGCTAATGATACAATTATAAAACACCTACTTTTTACACCTCAAAAAATATCTATTAAGAAAAATACTATTGCTGTAGAACAAGCACAAATAATGTTTTTAGATAATTTTTTAAAAACAAGTAATAATGAAGCCTTTACAGGTAAACATATTATACAAACTAACAGAGGAAATTTTAAAGTTTGCTTTGAAATAGATAATAGTCTTCCAAATATAGATGCATATGAGCTAGAACTTAAAGCTTCAGAAATTAATTTATCTGCTAAAAATATAAGTGCTTTACGTTATGGTAAACAAACTTTAAACCAATTAATATCTTACGCTAAAGATAAGCACAACTCATTGCCTACCCTTAAAATTAGTGATTGGGCTGATTTTGAAAAGAGAGGTTACATGTTAGATATAAGTCGGAACAAAGTACCTAAAATGGAAAGTTTATATCAGTTAATAGATCAATTAGCAATATGGCGAATTAACGAGTTACAACTTTATACAGAACATACTTTTGCTTATCGTAATCATCCCATTGTATGGAAAAATGCGAGTCCGCTTACAGCCAGCCAAATTCAACAATTCGATTTTTATTGTTTAAAAAAAGGAATAGATTTAGTACCTAACCAAAATTCTTTTGGACATATGGAAAATTGGTTAAAACATGATGAATACTTAAGTTTAAGTGAGTGTGAAACCAATTGTAAAACAAAATGGGGTAATAAAAAAAGGACTGCCCTCGCCCCTACAAACCCTGAATCATTTAAATTAATACAAGAGTTATATGCAGAGCTTTTACCCAACTTTTCTAGCAATTATGCTAATATAGGAGGTGATGAAACTTTAGAGTTAGGTTTAGGTAAATCAAAATCATTATGCGACTCTATTGGTAAAGGAAAAGTATATTTAAATTTTTTAAAAAAGTTAAACACTGAGATTATAAAAAATGGAAAAAAAACTCAGTTTTGGGGTGATATTGTACTAAATCATCCTAAATTAATAAAGGATATTCCTAAAAATATGACTGCTTTAGTTTGGGGTTACGATGCTACTTATCCTTTCGATAAAAATTTAGCTAAATTCCATAAAGCTAACTTAAATTTTTACGTGTGCCCTGGTACGTCTAGTTGGCGTTCTGAAATTGGTAGAAACGCCAATGCCTTTATAAATCTTAAAAAAGCTGCAGTAGCAGGAAAAAAATATAAAGCCAAAGGTTATCTCATAACAGATTGGGGAGATTTTGGGCATTTTCAACCAAAATCTGTCAGTTATCCCTCCTTAATTTTAGGAGCTAATTATGCATGGAATTACTCTGATAAAACAGAAAAAAATTTAGCCTTTCTTTTAAACAGGTTTGTATTTAAAGATGCTACAGGTTATGCTGCCAAAGCTGTCTTAACTTTAGGAAATTCTTACTTAAAAGCTAAAATACCTGAAGGAAATGCTAACGCTTTTCATTTAATGATTAGACGATTTAGATGGACTATAAAAGGACATTACCAAACCAAACATATTACCAAAAGTGGTTTATTAGCTTCTAAAGTTGAAATTAAAAAAGGACTCGCATTATTACATAAAGCACAACCAACAGCTTTAGATTCTTTAATCGTTATTAAAGAACTAGAACAAGCTTCTAAACTGGCTCTTTTTGGAATTGATTTAGGTTTAGCAAGATTAACAGCTAAAAATACGGCTACAAAAAATATTCCACAGAAAAAAAGAAAGGAATTAGCTTCTGAACTTACAACTTTAATAGAAAACCATAAAACAATTTGGTTACTTAGAAACCGAAAAGGAGGGCTACAAGATTCTACCGAAAAACTAGAAGACTTACTAAATTATTTAAAAGGATGACAGAAAAACAAAAAATGCTAAATGGTGACTACTATAATTCAAGAGATCCTGAATTAATTAAAGTTTACCACAAAGCCAGAAAGTTATTAAAAGAATATAATTTCTTAAATTCAGAGTTAACACTAGAACGAGATAGAATTTTATCTGAACTCTTTGCTTCAAAAGGTAATGGAGTTTGGATAGAAACGCCTTTTTTTTGTGATTATGGTGAAAATATTTCTATAGGAGAAAATACTTTTATAAACACTAACTGTATGTTTTTAGACAATAATAAAATTACCATTGGTAAAAATTGTTTAATAGCTCCTTATGTACAAATTTATACCGCTACACACCCCATAAAAGCTTCTGATCGTATTATTAACTCCAATAACACAACTCATTATCTAACTTCAACCAAACCAGTAACTATTGGAGATAATGTTTGGATTGGTGGTAATTCTATAATTTTTCCTGGAGTATCTATTGGAAATAATGTAACTATTGGGGCTGGTAGTACTGTTACTAAAAACATCCCCAGTGATGTGCTGGCTTTCGGCAACCCATGTGAAATAAGAAAAAAGTTAGATAGTTAACTATTAAAAAATAAAGAAGTTTATTCCTTAATATATTACGAAATCAATATTTTCAATATCTGATCCTCTAAAAGCTCCAGTAATACTATCTTCTAATTTTTGAGGTAAAGTTACCTTTTTTAACTTTTTGCTATCCTTAAAGGAGTCGCTCCCTAATGTTGTTATGTGCTCTGGAATTGTAAGTTCTTCAAAATTATTTTCAGCAAAACAATCATTACATAATTTAGTGACCGATTTTGGTAAATCTATACTCGTAAGTGCATTTCCTACAAAGCAAAACATATGAATTGTTGTTAATGATCCTTTTATAATGAGTTTTTCAATTTTATTTCTTCCAAAAGCTCCACCTCTTATTTCTGTAACTTTTGACGGTATAACTAACTCTTTAATTTCATTTTTATAAAAGGCATCCTCGTCTATATACTCTAAAAATTTTGGTAAGATTACTGCTTTGAGCCCTTTATCATCAAAAGCCTCCCTTAATATATACGTTACAGGTTTATTGTTTATATAGTCGGGCATCACAACACTTGTTGATTGTCCTATATAATCTAAAATTGCAATACCTCCGTTGAACTCTCTAAAAGAATACTCTTCATTTTTTAAAATCGTAACCTGCTCTTTCATTCTGTTTATTTTGTTTTATTGATAATTACAAATACTAAAATTATATAGAAGAAAGTGATTTTTGAAAAGTAATTTGTTTTCGTTGCTATTGTTTTTATATTCGTTTCAAAAAATATTGTTTTATAGTATGAAAAAACTACTCACAACAATATTTCTTATAATTTAAATTTTTCTTTTAGTTAATCCAGGAATCAGGCTCTGTAATAACTGATAGTAAAACAAAGGAAAAAATCCGGTATGTAAATTATTTAAATAGTTTAAGTAAAACACCGACACATTGTTAAAAAAGAAATAATAAACTTTTATCTATGAATAAAATTGAAATAGCAAAAAAATATATAATGCATCTCCAAAACGGAAACATAAAAGAGATTATTAGTTTATTTAATAGTAATGGGATTGTTGAATCACCTATTTATGGAATAAGAAAAGCCGACGAATTTTATCTTGAATTAAATAATGACACTTCTAACTCTGAACTTTTCATAAAAGGAATTTTTGAACAAAATAACTCTAATAATTTAGCACTCTACTTTACTTACAAATGGACTTTAAAGAATAATAAAAAAGTAGAATTTGATGTTGTTGATATTATTGAGTTTGATTCTGAGTACAAAATAATGAAACTAAAAATAATTTATGACACAGTGACTTCTAGAAAATTTGTCAATGAATTAAAAAAATAAAAACTATGAAATGAATACTATGATTTGCGGAATTGGAACGTCTAAAATTTTAAGTACTGAAATAGAAATAGTAAAGTACCCCTTTAAACCTTCATTAGTATTTCCTAATAAAAAAATTAAAGCTTGTGAAATAGACGCTATATGCTACCAATCTTATCCTCCTTTAATCAAAATTAAGGATGAAGTAATTTTTATCCAAAAAGAAAAAGCTGAACTTTTAAAAAGTTTTGTTAAAAAAAACAATATTACAACCTTTAAAGAGTCTAAAAACTGGAATTGGCTGTTAGAGCCTTACCTTGACACAGTTTATACACATGAAGATGATTTAAATATAATAAACTTGTTAAATACAAACGGTATTTCTACCCCTGAAATCTTGCAAATAAGAAATGAAGTAGGTAAACAAATGTATAAATACAATTTTAACACCATGCTTTGGAATTGGTTTAGCTTAGGGCTGCCTGATGTTTTAGCTGCAATGAGAGTAAAATATAGAGAAAAAGAGTTTGCTAACTTTTATAAAAGAGCAATGGAAATTGAGTTAAGAAAGCCCTATCTAATTAAATAGCACACCAAACTTTTTAAATAGCACACCAAACTTTTTAAATAGCACACCAAACTTTTTAAATAGCACACCAAACTTTTAGGAACTAAATTAGTTAATACTATTTTCACGTAAAATTAACACAATTAAATTGCGTACAACTTAATTTCTGGGTATTTTTGTGTTGTTATTTAAGTAAATTATGTCAGAACAATTAAAATTAAAAAATCAAGTATGTTTTCCTGTATATACACTTGCCAAGGAAATTATTAGTTTATACAGACCTTTATTAAAAGAGGTAGACTTAACCTATCCTCAATATTTAGTAATGATGGTTTTATGGGAAGAAGGCAATCAAAGTGTATCTGAAATTGGCACTAAACTAAACTTAGACAGTGGCACTCTTACTCCTTTATTAAAAAGACTAGAGCAAAAACACCTTATAGAAAGGAAAAGAGAAACCACCGATGAACGTGTTGTAAAAATTAACCTTACAGATAAAGGTAAAAGCATACACAAAAAAGCAACTTGTATTCCTGATCAAATGATGACTTCATTAAATGTTTCTACAGAAAAATTAATAGAGCTTAAAAACACAATAGAATATATTTTAAATCAAATTAATAAATAATGAAAACAATTTATAATATCAGCGCCAAAGCAACTGGTGGAAGAAATGGACATGTAAAAAGTGAAAACGGAGTTTTAGAACTTGATGTTAGACACCCTAAAGCCCTTGGAGGCGCTAATGACGACTATCCAAATCCTGAAATGCTTTTTGCAGCAGGATATTCGGCTTGTTTTGACAGTGCATTAAACCTAGTTATTAAAAAATCTAAAATTAACACTGGTACAACTACCGTTAAAGCAACAGTAAGTATTGGCCAAATAGAAAATGGAGGCTTTGGACTTGCAGTAGCCTTAGATGTAAATATTCCTGAAGTTTCTTTAGAAGAAGCTAAAAATTTAACCGAAAAAGCACATCAAGTATGTCCTTATTCAAATGCTACAAGAGGAAATATTGAAGTAACATTAAATACAACAAATAATTAAATATTAATACAATGTCATTAATAGAAAACCTTAACTGGAGACATGCTGTAAAAGCTTTTGACCCAAATAAAAAAGTAAGCGAAGAACATATTGAAAAAATTATAGAAGCTGCTAGATTAGCACCAACCTCATCAGGACTACAACAGTTTAGAGTCATTTCAATATCTAATCAGGAAGTTAAAGAAAAATTAGTACAAGGAGCCTTAAACCCTGACTCTATGAAAGACTGCTCACATGTATTAGTTTTTGCTGCTTGGGATAACTATACCGCAGAAAGAATAGATAAAGTATATGATTTTACTACTGATGAAAGAGGTTTACCTAGAGGAAGATTTAGCAGTTATACAGATATGCTTAAAAAAGCATATTTAAATCTTCCTAATGAAGTTAATTTTGCACACACCTCAAGACAAACTTATATTGCTTTAGGCTTAGCTCTAGCACAAGCAGCAGAGTTAAAAGTAGACACTTGTCCTGCAGAAGGATTTGACAATAAATTGGTTGATAAAGTTTTAGAGTTAGATAAAATAGGCTTAAAAAGTGTATCATTGATGTACATTGGATATGCCGATGATGAAAAGGACTGGATTAAACCAATGAAAAAAGTTAGAATTCCTAGAGATGAGTTTGTTATTGATGTAAAATAGTACAGCAATAAACACCGTTTTATTAAAAAGTAAAACACTTAACTAAATGCTTTTCTTACAGCTTTGCCTGTTTATAGAAAAGCATTTGTTTTTTATTAATATAAATTCCATACTTCATTTTACAATGAAATAAGATATAAAAACGCAATGTACTTTTACACTCAAATAAACACGTAAGTAACTATAAACACTTTAGAAAACACATTATTAATCTATTCAATAAAAAAAACGCTCTTTTGCTCATCAATATTTAGATTGGAGTAATAGAGGACATTATATTGCAGGAGCATTGGGAGCTTCTCTTCTCAAAGCAATGATTAAAAAAGATTGGTTACGTAAAAAACCAAACTCTAGAGAAATTATTATTACCTCTTTTGGTAGAATAGAATTGAAAAATAAGTTAAATTTAGAGGTATAAAACATAATACTAACTTCTTTGAAAAAACTACTTTACTTACTTCTCTTTCTTCAACTTCCAGTTCAAGCACAACAAATATTATTCGTTGGAAATAGTTTAACCTATATGAACAACATGCCTAAAATGTTGGAGTATATTGGTAAACAACATGGTGTTACTATTAAAACCAAGAGCTTATGTTACCCTAATTACGCTATTATTGATCATATTAACGAAGGAAAACTTCAAAAATTACTAGCTAAAAAACAATTCGATTATCTAATTATTCAACAAGGTCCTTCCTCACAAGCAGAAGGAAAAAGAATGCTAGTACAAGATGGGGCTACAATAAAAGCCTTTTGCGAGCAATATAACACCAAACTTGGTTACTTTATGGTATGGCCATCCGTTAGATATTACCATACTTTTGATAAAGTAATTGAAAATCACAAATCTGCCGCCAAACAAAATAATGCTTTGTTATTTCCTGTAGGTAATCTATGGAAAGAATACAATACTTATAAAGGCAAAGAGTCTTTATATAGCTTAGATAACTTTCATCCTTCAACAACTGGAAGTTTTGCAGCTGCCCTTACTATTTTTCATCAATTATATCCAACAAAAAACCTTCAACAACTCCCTTTTAAAAAGTATAAAAAATGGGTAGCTAATGAAGATTCTTTTAACTTGTTAGTTCAGTTAATAGAAAAGTATTAGGACTTCATACACTTTTTCAACACCTGTTCTGCCCTTTGTATATTAAATTTAGGATAAAATTTTTCTTTTATTTTTTCTTCCTTTCCTAGTTCAATGGCTCTTTTTACATTATTACAAAAAGGCTCTGTAGACTGCCCGAAAAAACGAGCTGCTCCCATATCTGACTCTGCTTTACTCAAAATAACTCTCGGATTATTAGGAGCTATTTTCAATGCTTTTTCATACAACGCCGCATTTTTCATAGACATCGTCATTCCATATTTCTGTCCATCAAAAGCCATATATGAAACATGTAATAATGCCTGTGTAATTAATATTTCAGGGTTTTCTGGTGAAATGGATTTTGCGATATCTAAAAACTCTTGTGCCTTATTTAATTTAGCTATTAACGTTGCTTCTTCTTTTATTTGAAAACTTTCTAAAATGTTAATCATTCCTGCGTAATAAGACGGCAACCAGTTGTCTTTTTCTGCTTTAGAAATACGTTCGAATAATTGAGCTGCTTCCGTTGTTTCATTTGCTCCCCATAACTCAAATGCCTTTGTCATTCCTTTTTCGTATTTACTTTGTGCTGAAACACTTATTGTAAATATTAATAGTACTAATGTGATTATTTTTTTCATCTTTTTAATCTTAATTGTTTTGTTTTTATTACTCTACAGGAAGTAGGATATCTTCAATACTCTATCAAGTAACTAATTCTTCTTTTGTTAATTTATATTAATTACTAATGATATGTCTTTATTTACCAAGAATTTGGCGTCTTTATATTTTGGAGGTCCCATAAATCCTTTTGCATCGTTAGAAACTCCTATTGGCTCTTTTGGTATTCCTATAAAGTTTGTATCCATTTTTTTATTATTATTTGTATCATGAAAGCAAGAAACCGCATATGTGCCTTTTGGAATATCGTGAAACTCAACCCTAGCCTTTTTATTAGTAATCTTTACGATCTCTCCCTTATACCCTTCTTTTAAAAAACTTTTCTCCGTATTGTATAATGCCACAAATAATGCACCTTTATCTGATTTTATCCCTTTAAAATCAATTGAAACTGTATGTGTATTTTGGGCTACCATAGCTGTTAAGCACCCAAATAAAATTATCATTGTTAAAATTGTTTTTTTCATCTGTCTCGTATTTATTTTAGATAATATTGATTATTATTTTGACTATTCAAATATCTTTTGATTTTCGTTAATTATATAAAAAAGAATACTGAATCGTTATTTTTAATTACTGAATTGTTGTTATAAGTTATTTAACTGGTTGTCCTTTTTATTATCACTAATCGTCCAAAAGAATCCTACGAAAAAGAAACTATCCGCTGATGGTATTATAGCTTGTCTATTAAAAGTCCCAGCTGGATTTGGTGTGTTTTTATAATTATATCCAAACACATTTTGTGTTCCTAAAACATTATTTACTGAGAAATACAAAATTTTTTGCTGACTAATTAAGTATGCCCAATTTAAGCTTACAGAATTATAATTTTTAGTTTTCTGATTCAGAAACCCACCTTTATTAGGGTTTGTATAACTTCGTCCAGATGCAAAATTATAACTCATTCCTACTTGACTTTTCCAATCTGCAATCCAATGTTTTGCTACGACTGATAAGTTGTGTTTTGATGCAAAGTTTGGTGTAGCTTTTACTGGGTAGTTTTTATAATCTCTTTCAGTATCTAAAAACGAATAGGAAACCCAATAATCTGTGCTTTTTACATTTTTATTATCTCTCCAAAAAATATCTATTCCTTTTGAATACCCTTCTCCTAAGTTTGAGAAATTTGAATAGGATAATGCTCTATCATTATCATATTTTACTAAATCTTGATACTTTTTATAATATCCTTCTATTCTTAAAATCTGTTTGTTTTTAACATACTGATAGTTTGCTATAAAATGAGAAGTATTCTCTGCTTTAAATTGCATGTTGAATTTTAAATATTCATTTTTCGGATTTTGATAAAAGCGTCCGTAAGCAAATGAAAACTGTGCATTTTCTCCTGTTTTATAAGCTATAGAAGCCCTTGGTGAAATGGTGAACTCATCTAACAATTCAGAGTTTTCCATGCGTACTCCTACTTTCGTTGCTAACTTTTTACTAAAAAAGATATCTGCTTCAATAAAACTTCCAAAGATATTATTGTCAAATCCGTACGTAGTATTTCCATTCGTTTCACTTCTATAATCTTCAGAGAAATCGGTTATAAAATATTCTGCACCAAAATTCAGTTTAAATCGGTTTGAAAATCTCTTTTTCAACGTTGCCTTAACATGAGCTGAGTTTTCATTATCTACAACCTTATCATCCAATATGTTTATCTTTGAATTATCATTAGTAAACGATGCTCCTCCTGTAACTGTCCAGTTATTAGTTAAATGTTGTTTATAAGATCCATTGAAATACACGTTTCTATTTTTCAACCCAAAACGAAATCCATCTTCATAATTAATATCCTCTTGAATCATATCAAAATCAGTATAACTATAAGCTCCGTACAACTTCAACAAAGACTCATTTTTAAATCTAAAACGATATACAGCTTCACCATTTAATGATTGCACTGGTTTATTCCAAGTATTCCTATCGGGAAATAATTTTTGATAGGGTGCTAAATTGATATAAGATGCGTTCACACTTAGTGAGTTTTTTCCAAATATCTGAGTGTTTCCTACTCCTAAACCAACTGTCATTAGTGAGATATCTGTCTTCTCTTTTACTGCTTCGTCATTCGTGTTTAGTAATAAAACACTTGACAATGCTTGACCGTATTCTGCTGAATATCCTCCTGTTGAAAACGTAATTCCTTTAAATAAAAACGGAGAAAATCGACCACGTGTAGGAATGTTACGTGCCGAAGGACTATACGGAGTATACACTCGAACTCCATCTATAAAAATTTGTGTTTCCTCCGCCTCACCTCCACGCACAAACAAACGTCCATCTTCACTAACCGAAGAAGTCCCTGGCAAGGTTTGCAAGGCTCCAACAAAATCTCCCAGTGCGCTTGCAGTGGTTACTACATCTAAAGGTTTTAACGCTGTTACTTTGGCATTATCTCCGGCTTCAAAAGTTCCTGCATTTATAGTTACTGCATCCAACGTATTTACATCTTCACGAAGTATTATTTTTAAATTCTTAAACGTTGATACTTCAGCTGTTTTTATATACGTTTCAAAAGAAATAAAAGACACTGTTAATGTTTGTTCTCCTTCTTCTGAAGTTATAAAAGAGAAGTTTCCTTTTTCGTCAGACGAAGTTCCGTCATAAGTTCCCTCTAAATATATATTTGCCCCTTCAATAGGATTTCCTTTAGTATCAGTTACTTTTCCTGCAATAGTAGTTTGTGCAATTAATAATGTATGAGTTAAAAAACATACAACAAGTAATAAATGTTTCATTTTGTTCGTTTTTGACACCACAAAACTGCTTTCTTTTCAATCTTTAACACAAAAAGAAATACTCAACTGTATAATTTTACGGATGAATTGTTTTGCAAATCAAAACTAAGATTACTTAACTCTCCTTATTTTACCTTTCTTGCTTTTATTTATTCAAATCTTGCTAAATTTTAATATGTAAGGCCTACAATACTTTTGATAAAGTTGTACTTTTACATAGTATAAATTAACAATAATGGCACACGATTTAAGTGACTATAGAAAATCTTACGAAAAAAGAGAGTTACTAGAGAATAATTGTCCTAAGAATCCTATTGAATTGTTTAGGGATTGGTTTTTTGTTGCAGATGAATCTGAAATGGTAGAGGAAGCAAATGCTATGACGATTGCGTCTATCGGGTTAGATGGCTTTCCAAAAAGCAGGGTTGTTTTATTAAAAAAATACACTTGGGAAGGTTTTATTTTTTATACCAATTACAATTCAGAGAAAGGAAAGGCTATTTTAAATAACAATCATGTATGCCTATCTTTTTTTTGGGCTGGTTTAGAACAACAAATTATCATTAAAGGAAAGGCTGAGAAGCTTGCTGAGAATTTGTCTGACGGGTATTTTGAATCGAGACCAGATGGAAGTAAATTAGGTGCTTGGGCTTCTAATCAAAGTGAGGTAGTTACCTCTCGTAATGAGCTGGATAACAATCTTGCTTCTTTTGAAAAAAAGTTTGAGAATCAAGAAATCCCTAGACCTAAACATTGGGGTGGTTTTTTAGTAAAACCAGTTTCTATTGAGTTTTGGCAAGGGCGCCCTAACCGTATGCACGATCGCATTCGATACACCTTACAAAAAGATTTTTCTTGGAAACTTGAACGTTTAGCTCCTTAGTTTTATATTTACATAGCTTTTTATAATTAAATGAAAACACTTTATATTGTTCGTCACGCAAAATCATCATGGAAATATGAGAGCGTTAAAGATATTGACAGACCTTTAAAAGAACGTGGTATTAACGATGCCCATCTTTTATCTAAGTACCTAGCGGAAGAAATAAAAAGACCTGACGTATTTCTTTCTAGTAGTGCCAACAGAGCACTTCATACAGCTGTTATTTTTTGTGAGAACTTTGGATATCCTTTATCCAATCTTAAAATAAAACGTCAATTGTATAGCTTTAGTGATGGTTATTTAGTAAAAACAGTAAAAGCTCTTGACGATAGCTTTAACAGTGCTATTGTTTTTAGCCACGACCATGGTATAAATAGTTTTGTAAATAAATTTGGAAACAAACCTATTGCACATGTAACTACTTGTGGGGTTGTTGGAATAGAGTTTGATACAAAGCATTGGAAAGATATTAAAAAAGGAAACACAGTTTTAGTCGAGTTTCCTAAAAACCATAGATAAATTAGTACATTTTGAAGATAAAGAAGTACGGCGCTATTGATATAGGATCTAATGCAGTAAGGTTATTAGTAGCCAACGTTATTGAAGAAAAAAATAAAGAACCACAATTTAAAAAATCATCCTTAGTTCGTGTTCCTATTCGTTTAGGAGCGGACGCTTTTGTTTCTGGAAAAATATCAGAGGCGAATACTCAAAGAATGCTTGATGCAATGCAAGCCTTTAAATTAATCATGAAAATTCATGGTGTTGAAAAATACAAAGCCTGTGCTACCTCAGCAATGAGAGAAGCTGAAAATGGAGAAGAAGTTGCCGCTACTATTTTAGAAAATACTGATGTTAAGATTGATATTATTGACGGAAAAAAAGAAGCAGCTATAATTTCTTCAACAGATTTAAATCAATTAATAGAATCTGATGCTACTTACTTATATGTTGATGTTGGTGGGGGGAGTACAGAGTTTACTTTGTTTTCTAAAGGAAAAATTATTAACTCTAAATCTTTTAAAATAGGTACTGTACGTTTACTTAATAATACAAAACCTGAAAATAAAGCGCTTTTTAAAAAGGTTCAAAAATGGATTGAAGAAAATACTGGTGACTATAAACGTATTTCTTTAATTGGTTCTGGAGGAAATATTAATAAGCTATTTAAAATGTCTGGTAGAGATAGTGGTAAACCTATTTCATACATTTATCTTAATGCTCAGTACCAATTCTTAAAAAAGATGAGTTATCATGAACGAATCTCGGAATTAAGTTTAAACCCTGATAGGGCCGATGTAATTATTCCTGCTACAAAAATATACTTATCTGCCATGAAGTGGAGTGGTGCAAGAAAAATATATGTTCCTAAAATTGGGCTTTCTGACGGAATAATTAAAAGCCTATACTTTAATAAACTTTAGATTTACTATTACTTTTTATTTGTGACTCTTTTGGAATTGTAGTGTCTTAATAAGTATAAGTAATATTTTATTTACTATACTTCTCTAACAAGTAATCAAAAAAAACCGAGCTATTTGCTCGGTTTTTTATTTTAGTTTCTTCTTATTTGTACTTTGTCTGTTTTTAACTCTTTCTGTATCCAACTTCTCAGTTCGTTTTCATTTTTTACAAGAATAGAGTCCTTTAACTTTGCATTCCATTTTACTGATACTACTGTTGCTGTATCTACTTTTATAAAGTCGCTTGAAGATAGAACTTTAGCTAAACTCATTTCTTTTATATCATTGAATCTAATTTTTGCCTCTGTACTAATTTTACTAAAAGGAATTGAATTCTTATCTCTATATAAAGCTTGTTGTTCAATCGTTTGATTTAAATTAGATATGGTTCTTTTTAAATCATCAATCTCCATATGTAAACCTTTTATAACATTGTCTTTTTCATCTAATTCTTTTACAGCTCTATCATAAGCATCTACTACTCTATCAACACTTTTAGCTTTATTTTCATTTATAACTAAAGAATAAGAATCTATTTTAGGAAAAGCCTTTAATTCGTTACGTAAAAATGACTCTGTTGCATCACTTACATCACCATTAAAAAACAAGCTTATTGTTTTATCTTTAACTTCTAGTCTTTCACGCTGTAGCCATAAGTTAGGATTATCGTATACTTTTGCTTTTAAAAACCTTTTATAGTTTGCGTCTATTACACTCTCATTATACACTCCTACAAAAGTAAATACCGCTGGAACCATTACTAAAAAGGCTATAAAAGATGCTATTTGCGCTATTCTTTTACGTTTAGCTGAGTTTACATAACGAATCATAGTAAAACCTAACAGTTTTAATACTAAGAAAGTTGCTAAAGCGATAAAAATAGTATTAATTGTAAACAAGTACATCGCACCAAGAAAGTAGTCAAAATTACCTATTGCCAAACCATACCCTGCAGTACACAAAGGCGGCATTAAAGCTGTTGCAATTGCTACACCAAAGATTACAGAAGCAATTGTTCCTTTTTTGGTTCGTGCAATAATTAATGCTAAACCACCAAAAAAAGCTATTAATACATCTCGAATATCTGGTCTTACCCTACCTAATAACTCCGAAGTTTCTTCACGAAGTGGAAATATAAAGAAAAATAGAAATGCAGTTAATAAGCTCAATACAATCATAGTTGCTAAGTTTATTAACGATTTTCGTAATGTGTCAATATCATTAATAGCAATAGACATTCCTACTCCTAAAATAGGTCCCATTAGTGGAGATATTAACATGGCTCCAATTACTACTGCTGTTGAGTTTGCATTTAAACCAATAGATGCCACAAAAATAGAACAGATTAAAATCCAAGCTGTGGCTCCTTTAAAAGAAATATCACTTTTTATTGCTTCTATTGTTGCTTCTTGGTCTGTATCATCTCTAAAATCGAGTAACTCTAAAATAAACTTTTTTACTTTTTCCCATAAACCTTTTGCATCTTGCTGTATCGCTTGCTTCGATTGCTCCGCTGCTGCTTCTTGTTTATTTTCTTCCATAAATTCTAATTTTTGTTAACTTTGGAAAGATACGAAATTCAGTAATTAGTAAAGGCTAAAAAACTCTGAGAGACAAACTATTTTAGTTTACCTAAATAATTTCGTAACAAAGACTAATCTTTTTTAATAACCTCACTAAAAAAATTAAGGTTACTCTAAAATAAATAAATCGTTATTATAAACTATTTCTCTGATACCCAATTTATATGGTAATATTTGTTCAGAGTACTCTTTGTATAAGCTAGGGTTTATTTCTCCTGTAAAGAGTAGCTTTCCTTCCTCGTTATATGTTTGTATTGTTATAATTTCGTCTACTTTACTCATTTTTAAGTATACTTCAGATTGATATCTAGAGTTGGCTTTTAAATATACTATTCCTGTTACTAATTTACCTTTTGAGAAAACTGCAGTATATTTAGGTTTGTTTTTTTCATATTGAACAACTTCTCCTTCTAATTGGTTATTTAATTCCTTATACGTTAATAGCAGCTGGTTTTGCAAATTGTAAACAGTGGTACTCGTTTCTTTTTCTGATATATATTCGGTAATTATTTTTTGATTTTTATTTTGTTCTATTTTCTTTACTAGAGCACCATTTTTATATGTTTTTTTGGTTCCATAAAGGTCATTCTTTTGCCCTTCAAAAGGCTTTCCTTTCTTATATAATAATCGAGATATTTCTTTACCTTTTTCATCATAATAAATACTATATCCTTCTTTTTTATTTTCGTAATAATTTTCTTCTTTTTGTTTTTTACCTCTTTTATAATAAATAAAAGTTCCATGCTTTTTATCGTTTACGTAATTTCCAGTTTCCTTTAAAGTTTTTTCGTCGTATTCAAACTTTTTATAAACTCCTTCCTTCAATCCATTTTTTACATTTATTTCTATTCGATCTTTATAATCATACATAACCCCTGTAGGTTTTTGATTGGTAAAAGTCGCTTGCCCTATTAATTTTCCTTCTTTAGAGTAAAATTTAGCTTCCGAATTAACATCTATATCTTCTCTTAAAACATATTCATTATTCCTTGAGTTATATACTTTTTGATATCTTTTTGATTTTATAAGTTTTCCTTTATTTAACTCTTTAACTTCTTCTATTTGATCTGTTTTATAGAAATACTTGTATTCTGTTCCTGTTTTAGTTATAAAGTTATAATTAGCGATAACTTTTCCGCTTTTATCGTAATAAATTGCTGTTAACTTTTTTCTGTACGAATTAAGTTTATAGGTTACTTCACTTTTTTTTCCTCCATTAATATAGTAGCTAATGATTTTTGATAAACTTCCATCTTCGTAGAATCTTGTTTCTTTATAAAGAGCGTTATCTTCTTTATAATCATACTTTGTTCTTTCTACTACTTCTCCATCTTTAAAGCTCTCTTTTTCTGAAATTTTGTTTCGATAGTTTTTCTTATACAGAGTACCTTCAATAGGAGTTGGCGAGTAATAACCTGCTTCTAAAGCTCTAGAGTTATAATAACCTTCTTTTAGCTTTACTTTTAGTCTTCCTAACTTCTTTCCTGAAATATCATAATAGGTAATTTCCGAATTTTTTAAATGCGAAAATACCAATGTAGTATCTTTATAATATTCAACTACTTCTTCTGCTATTCCATTTTTGTAAGTAATATCTTGTTTATTACCTCCTTTATTTTTTACAACTCTACCTTCTAATTTATCATTTATTTGTTCTAACACCCCTATTTGAGTACCTTGATCATCGTAGCTTATTACCTTAACAAGGTTCCTTTTATCTCCAAATTCTTCTTTTTTAATTAGAATACCTTGTTTGTTAAATGTTTCAACCTTTTTTAATTTTCCTTTTTCATAAGTATTTATTTTTTTTACCACTGCTGTCTTGGTGAAAAAAAACAAGTATTTCTTTCCTTCATAAGGAGTTTTATAATTTAATTCTTCTTCATACTTGTATTGTATAGCCCCTAACTTGGTGTTTTGTTCATCATAAAATGTTTCTGTTAAAGTACTTTTATTAAAACGATTACGAGTAATTCCATTATGATAAAAGTATTGTGTAAAAACTGGATTTCCTTGTTCATATTCTGCAATATATTTAACACGCATTGGGTTATAATAATAGCTTACTTTTTTCCCATCTCTATATGCTCTTTTATCATAAGTTATCTGTCCTATTTTTTTTCCTTTTTTACCATAATATATTTCTTTAGTTATTTTTCCTTTATCATAGTAATACTCATAACGAATATCATTTTTATCTCCTTCAAAAAATATTCTTTTTGTTATTTTTCCATTCTCGTAGGTAACCTCTTCGATTGCTATAGTCGTTTTTTTGTCTTTACTTTCTGTATAATAAGTAGATATTCCTTTTAGTTGCTTATCATCAAAACTCATTTTCTTTATAAGTTTTCCTTCTTTAGTATACCAAAAGGCTTGTTGCAAATAAATACTATCTTTATACTTAGAAAGTCCTGTCATTTGTAATGTACCATCTATATAAAAGTCATTAACACGATATAGTTTTCCCTCCTTTTGTATAGGGTTTCTATAAAAAGAAGCATTTTCTTTATTGGTTTCTTTCCAGTTTTTATCTAACCAAAGTGTGTCTTTTTGAGCTTTAGCTATAGTTATACAACACAATAATAAAGCAATTGTAAAAAAGGATTTCATATATTAATTTTATATGTTTTTAATTTAAATGTTAGTTGTGACGTGCAACATTTTTTTTGAGTTTCAAAAATACAGTAATTTCAGAACGTTATTAAAATATACGTAAACCATATTTAGTTACAAATCCAAAAATATAGGGCTTTTGAGTATTACCAAAAGCCCTATATTTATTATTGAAGTTCTACTAATTTTTATAGTAATGTTTAAAAACTATTAAATCTTTAACTTACTTTTTAAATTCGGTGAAACTGCATCTTTATGTAATAAAACAGATATTGTTTTCAATTTAAAATAAGGAACTGACATATATACATACCCCTGATTTCCTTGATTTTTACCCCAAGAGTTCTTTACTTTAAAATAGGTATTTCCTTTTTGATCTTTTACCAAACCTACAATATGCATTAAGTGATCGTCCGTTGTATTAAAGTTTTCAAATTCTGCTTGACGTAAACTTGGTGTAACAGTTCTTTCTTCAACTATTTCTGTTAGTGCTTTTTCATTTTCTGTGCTACTTGCAGGAATTATTGCTACTCCATTTTTTGATGAAAATGTTTTTTCTGAAACATCACAGTCTAACTCTACGGTGTATCCTTTTTTAATTGCGTTTTCTGTTACTGCAACTAATTCATCTAAAGAAACATTATAAAATGCTCCGTTTGAAAAATTATCTGGAATATTTAAGATGAATTGATCATATTTTTTTGCATGCTCAAAAGAACTAATCGTTACATAGTTTGAAGGATCTATTTTTACATACTCTGCAAACGTTTTAGGAGTATATTTTTTTCCTTCAAAAGTAAATTCCTTTTTATTTTTTCCTAAGTATACATCCAAAACACTTTCTACTGATTGCTTCCACTTTGGACTTAATTCTCCTGCTGGATTTTTGATATAAGCATCCAACATCGATTTTAACACCGTAATCATTTCAGCGTGATTATGTTTATCTTGTCCTAAATCTAAACCAGTAAAAACTTGCTCAGGTACTAATCCGTATTTTTCTACAGAATTAATAACATCATGTGCCAAACCTCCTTCACTAAATTGTGCTTTTCCTTGGCGGTATAAGTAATTATTTGCTTTATCTGAATACGTGTTACGAACCGTATACATCTCAGATAAATCAATGTTTTTACCTATCAATCTAATAATTTCTGATTCTAAAAAAGAGGTTGTAGAAAAGCTCCAACATGTTCCTGTTCTTCCTTGGCTTTTAACTTCAGTATCTTCAATGTCTTTTACTGTTGAAAACTGATACTTTTGTGCTGAAGTTGAAGTTATACTTAAAAAAGTAAATGCTGCTCCTAATAGAATTTTTTTCATATTTAAAAATCTTATGATAATTTAAGCAAGCAATTTACTCTTTTTAAAAGACTATTAAACTTCAAAACTGTTAAAAATCTACAATAACACCTATACGAGGTAAGGCTCTACCTGTTGTACTTTCTATTTCTTCTAGTAAATATCTTGAACTATCGTTAGGATCGGTCACTCTTCTATTTCCATCTTCAATAGGTAATAAAAATGGTTGCTGTTTAGAGCTACTAGCATATATATTTTGAACATCTAAATACAAGTTAATAGCCGCTTTTTTTAAGAACCATGTTTTATCTACACGTATATCTAATTGTGTATACGTATCTAATCTTTCTGTGTTTAGTTTGGTATAATCTAAAATTCCGCCGTTTTGCACATCGTAATTATCTTTTAAAGAAGAAGCGTCTAAATCATATGGCGTATAAGGTTTACCACCAACTAATCGAAATTTCGTTCCTATTTCCCAGTTTCTGTTTAGTTTTTTTCCTGCTGTAATTGTTAGTAAGTGTTTATTATCCCAAGTTGAGGGAATATAGGCTCCTTGTGCATCTTTAAATTCACTTCTCACAAAAGTATACGACGCTATTCCGTACAATCCACTATACGATTTCTTTTGTGCTAACAACTCAAAACCATATGCTCTACCCTCAGAGGTTGAACTTACTGCTTCGTTTCCTATAATACCAAAATCAGCACCTAAGTTTGCTAGACTTATTTGGTTTCTTATTGAAAATGGATAGTTTTTATATCCTTTATAAAACCCTTCAAAAGTTATTTTTGAACTTGTATCAGGCTTATAACTCAATCCACTTACAAAATGATCTGATTGTATGTACTTCAATCCATTTTTATTCTCAAACTCTCCTATATCATTTTTATATCCTAATACTGTATACGATGGTAATTGATAATAACGACCTACTGAAGAACTCACCGTCCATTTTTCAGATAAATTATAACTTAACGACAATCGTGGTGAAAATTGGTTAAATGGATTTTTCATTTCTGAATTGTAATCAATCCCGTCCATTCTAAAACCAAAAGAAACTCCTAACTTTTCATCTAAATATCTTTTTGATACTTGTCCGAAAACTCCATATTTCACAAAGTCTATGGCTGAATTAAAATTATAAATAATAACTCCATCTGAATTAGCATTTTTTTGATAATTACTATTCGTATACCTCGCTGTTTCTAAATTAAAACCTAAGTTAAAATCAATTTTGTTAACAGTTTCAAAGCTATTTTCATATCGTAATTTATTTTCTATTTCTTTAGATGAATAATCTAACAATAAGTTTGCTGGTATTTCTTCATTTAAAAAGTACTTTACTGCCTTGTTTTTCCATTCATTTCTACTTAATACAACTAAGTGTGTCGAGTTTGGAGCAAAGTACTTATAACTGGCTCCTACCGTATAATTCCATTGACTGTTTACGGGAACAGAGTTTAAAATAACTTTATTTCTCTTTATCGTTTCTAAATCTGTTTCACCATCATTTACCTCTTTATTAATTTCAAAATCATCAATAGCACCCAAAGCAACTATTGATAATTCACTGTTTTTTGATAATTGCGATTTAACATTCACTTGAAAATCGCTGTATGTTGGTAAAAAAGGAAGTTTTATCAACTTAAATAAAAACTGTAAATACGATTGTCGAGCAGAAAACATAAAGGTTGTGTTCTTTCCTAATGGACCATCTAAGGTAATTCCTGCGTCCGAAGTTCCAATAGTTGCCCTTGTATTTAGTGAATTTGGGTTTCCTCTTTTTTGAGTAAACTCTATAACAGAACTTAAAGAGTTACCCCTATTAGCAGGAAAAGCACTTGAATAAAAATCTACCTTACGAATTAAATCTGCATTCATAATTCCAACTGGTCCACCAGTTGCTCCTTGTGTTTGGAAGTGGTTTATTACTGGAACTTCAATTCCATCTAAATAAAACTTATTTTCAGAAGTTGCTCCTCCTCTAATAATAATATCATTTCTAAATCCAGGATTAGAAGCTACTCCTGGAAAAGACTGAATAACCTTTAAGACATCTCTATTACCTCCTGGGTTCTTTTCTATTTCTGCTATACCCAAACTTTGAAGCGATAAAGGGCTATCTACAGACTCTTTAAATAGTGGTGCTTGTATTTGAACTTCTTTTAACTGTGTTGCATCTTCAATTAACTCCAAGGTTATATATGGCGAATTATCTTTAGTAACTAAATACTCGTCAGAAATTAACGTTTTATAACCTACAAACGATGCTTGTATTTTATTGTACCCTAAAGGAACATTACTCAATACAAACTCTCCATTTTCATTTGAAACTGTTCCTATTTCTGTTCCGTATACTAAAATATTTACAAAAGGAAGCACTTCTCTTGTTTTAGAATCAATAACCTTCCCTGAAATTTCCCCGCTATTTTGAGATACAACAGCGAAAGACTGAAGTAAAACTAAGAATATCAACACTTTTTTCATATCAAAATATTTAAGATTTAACAAAAATATACATTATGTTTAACAAAAAACAAAAAATATTAAACAACATAATTATACAAACAAAAAAACTCAATCGATATGATTGAGTTTTCGTGGGGAGAGCAGGATTCGAACCTGCGAAGTCGTAAGACAACGGAGTTACAGTCCGTCCCATTTGGCCGCTCTGGAATCTCCCCAAAGCTTTTTAAAAAAAGCTTCTCATTTATTAAGAGAAGCTTTATAGTGACCGGGCTGGGGCTCGAACCCAGGACCCTCTCCTTAAAAGGGAGATGCTCTACCAACTGAGCTACCCGGTCATTTTTTGCTTTTGCTATTCTGCGTTTGCGGGTGCAAATATAGAAGCTTTTATTGTTCCCACAAACATTTTTTAGAAGTTTTTTTGAAAATTTTTTAATGTTTTTTGTTACCTATTAATTAACAGAAAGTTACCTAAACATCATTTAAGTATGCTTTTCTTACTTTTTTAAATAAATTAGATGAATACACAAAATCTACCACTGCTTCATTATCTGTTTTGAAGATTTCTTTATGTGATCCTTCCCATGCTTTGACTCCATTTTTTAGAAAAACAATCTTATCTCCTATTTCCATCACCGAATTCATATCATGTGTATTTATTACTGTAGTAATTTTATACTCATCGGTAATTTCTTGAATTAGGTTATCTATAACAATAGACGTTTGCGGATCTAAACCTGAGTTAGGCTCATCACAAAACAAATATTTAGGCTTCATTACAATTGCACGGGCAATTGCTACACGTTTTTGCATTCCTCCAGATAATTCAGCAGGAAACTTTTTATTTGAATTTTCTAAGTTTACACGGTTCAACACAAAATTCACCCTGTCTAGCATTTCACTTTCGGGTTGTTTGGTAAACATTTTTAAAGGAAACATTATATTCTCTTCTACTGTTTGAGAATCAAACAAGGCACTTCCTTGAAATACCATTCCTAATTCTTGACGAAATTGACGTTTATCTTCTATCGTCATATCAGTATTCGCAAGTCCATCATAAACAATGGTTCCTTGCTCTGGTGTGTGTAAGCCAATTAATGATTTTAAAAATACTGTTTTACCTGAACCACTCTGACCAATAATTAAACTTGTTTCTCCTGGTTTAAATGAAGTTGTTATCCCCTTTAAAATCTCAACACCATTAAATCCTTTGTGTAAATTGTTTACTTCTATCATTAGGTTAATAACATTTGAGTTAAGAAATAGTTCGCTATAACAATAAGCACTGTAGTCCAAACTACAGACTGTGTACTTGCTTTTCCAACTTCTAATGAACCTCCTTTTACATAATATCCATGATAGGAAGGCACTGTGGCAATTAAAAAAGCAAAAACCACTGTTTTTATCAACGCATAGGTTATAAGAAACGGATCAAAATCTAATTGAACTCCTGCTATATAATCTGCTCCAGAAAACAAACCCGATAATACCCCTGCCATCCATCCGCCAAAAATTCCTAAAAACATTCCTAGAATTATTAAAAACGGATAAAAGAAAACTGTAGCTATTATTTTAGGAAGCACTAAATAGTTTAATGAGTTAATTCCCATCACCTCAAGTGCATCAATTTGCTCTGTAACACGCATAGTTCCAATACTTGAAGTTATATACGAGCCTACTTTACCTGCTAAAATAATAGAACAAAATGTAGGTGCAAACTCTAAAATTACTGATCGTTTTGCTGCAAAACCAATCAACGATTTTGGTATAAACGGACTTTCTAAGTTTAACGCAGTTTGTAAGGCAATTACTCCTCCAATAAAAAACGATATAAAAGCTATAATTCCTATCGACTTATGCCCTAACTCATCTACTTCTCTAAACAAAGCTTCCCGAAATACTCTTGCTCTTTGTGGCTTTGAAAAAACCTGTTTTAGCATTGAAAAGTATTTACCTATATGCTCAATGTAATTCATTAAATGAAATATATTTTTTCTTTTTGCTAAAGTATTAAAAAACCATTAACTCATCGCCTTATTTATAAGTTTTAGCTTGCTTTTTATGTACCTTTGAGTTTTAATTTTCAAAAAACAAAATGAGAAAAATAGCTTTTTTAGCAGCTATAATATGTTTAACCAGCTGCTCTGTTAATAAAAAAACAAATACTCAAAAACCAAAACTAGTAGTTGGTGTTGTTATTGACCAAATGCGTTACGATTACCTTACTCGTTTTGCTAATAGATATGGGAACGACGGTTTTAAACGTTTACTTAGAGAAGGATACTCTTTAGAAAACGCTCATTACAATTATATTCCTACTTACACTGCTGTAGGGCATACTTCTATTTACACAGGAACAACGCCTACTAATCATGGAATTATTAGCAACCATTGGTATGATAAATATTTAAAGAAAACTATTTATTGTGTTGATGATAATAACTACAACACTGTTGGTAATAACGGTGAAGGAGGTAAAAAGTCTCCTTACAGAATGTTAACTACTACAGTAACCGATCAGTTGAAACTAGCTCAAAACATGAATGGTAAAACTATTGGTATTGCCATAAAAGATCGTTCTGCTATTTTACCTGCAGGACACACAGCTAACGCTGCTTATTGGTTTGACGGTGGTGATAAAGGGCAATGGATTTCTTCTTCTTTTTACTTAAATGAATTACCTACTTGGGTACAAGAGTTCAATGCTTCAGGGAAAGCTGATGAATATTTAAGTAAACCATGGGAAACTTTATATGATATTAGTACGTATACCCAAAGTATTGATGATGATAATAACTTTGAAGTAACTTTCAAAGGGGAGGAAAAGCCAGTTTTTCCGCACGACATTCCAACGTTAAGAAAGAGTAATAATAATTACAGTATAATAAAAGGGATTCCTGCTGGTAATTCTATCACAACTGATTTTGCTAAAGCGGCTATTATTGGTGAAAACTTAGGAAAATCTGAGTACACCGACTTTTTAGCGGTTAGTTATTCTTCAACCGATTATGTTGGACATCAGTTTGGAGTTGCTTCTAAAGAAATTGAAGACACTTATTTACGTTTAGATCAAGATTTAGCAGAGTTATTTAAGTTTTTAGACACACAGGTTGGAAAAGGTAATTACACTTTATTCTTAACTGCTGATCATGCTGCTGTACAAGTTCCTTCATACTTAGAATCTTTAAAAATACCCGCTGGTTATGTAAAGCCTGTTGCTTTTAAAAACTTTTTAAATGAGGTTACATTAAAGCATTTTAAATCTGATGAAATCATTGAAAATGTTTCTAACTTCCAAGTTTTCTTAAATAAAGATAAGATTAGAGAGTTAAACCTTAACTATGAAAATGTAGCACAAACCATAGCGGATGAAGCTATTAATCATAAAAAGATATACAAATCGGTAACTGCTAGAACCATGCAAACCACAACGTTTACTAACGGAATTTTACATGTATTACAAAACGGTTACAATCAAAAGTTTTCGGGTGATGTTATTTTAATACCTAATCCGTCAACTATTGCTAGTAGTTCAAAAAAAGGGACTACGCATGGTTCTGGATACTCGTACGATACACACATTCCGATGATTTTTTATGGAAACGGAATTAAGCAAGGTGTTTCTAAAAAGAAATATGAAATTGTAGATATCGCTCCAACCATCTCTAATTTATTACAGATAGAATTCCCTAACGGATGTTCTGGAAAGATTATTGAAGAAGTTCTTGAATAGGAAACTTAGAAATGAGAAACTAGAGAATAGACCATAAAAAAACTCCAATTTGATTTCATCAAATTGGAGTTTTTTCATTGATACATTTTCAAATTACCAAATTGCTACATTACACAAAACTAATTTGGATTGTTTAATATAATTAGCGCTGCAATAACTCCTGGAACCCATCCACAAAGTGTTAATAAAAACACTATTATAATTGATCCACAACCTTTACCTATCACTGCTAACGGTGGAAAAAATATTGCTAATAAAACTCTTAATAAACTCATAGTACTTTTTTTGTTAGTATACTTAAAAGACGAGTTAATTAGAATTTTGTTACACTTATTGAATCATTATAAACATATCTCTTAAATAAATCTTAACTATTTTTCATTTGTTTATATTCAAAAGCTCGAATCATATTGTGTGTTATAGGAAAAAAACTACCACAACTTACACCTACCTTTTCTAACTCTTCTTTTATTGCTTCACTTATATAAATCGTATTTGAGATACCCCATAATACATCATAATCGTGTTTATATACTTTATTAAGAAAATCTAACCCATTACGTTTTTCTTTCATTTCTCCGTTAGCTATTTTTTCTGTATAACTACCTAAAAAAGAATCTCCTTCCCCAAAAGTTATTTCATTGTAGCTTTCTAAACTATTTACCACGCCTTCAGGGTGAATTTTTACCTGTATTTTGTTATACTGAAAATCTCTTTTGTATTCTACAAAAGTACATTTAAGATAATCTACATAATCATCACCATATAGACCCTCTCCTGTCATATGAAACAAATAATAATCATCTCTTGTTTCCTTATACCGTTTGCAATAGACTTCGGTAGGATAAAAACGATGTGGTGGTAGGTTGTATTTTTCTAACACCTCTTTTACTTTTCCTGTCATTAACATAAAAGCCCCAGCTTTATGAGTTAATCCTCCTATAGTAAAATCGTTAGACCATTCTATAACATCCATAAAGGTAGTTTCTCCTTTCCATAAAGATAAATCGTGGTAGGCATCTACCAAATCCATTTTTACAGGTTAGTTTTCTTCCTGTACCCATTCTTCATTATCTATAGGTATAAATACTTTGCGTAATTGCTTTCCTTGTTGTAACACTGCTTTCCATTGAAATGTGTTAACATAAAATTCAAAAAACTGCATATTTATAGTTTAATCTAACATTTGTAATAATTCTCTACATCAACTTTCCAAAGAAAATAGCATTCATCAATAGTTTATTCGTTCCAAACCAAAAACCTCTAAAATTGGTATTGTCTGTAAAAACGATTACCCTTCCACTACCTAAGCGTCCTGCTTTAAATGGAACGGTGTTTTTCAATTCCTTTAAATTCTCCTTTGAAATATAACCACTCAATAACGGATTATTGGTGTACTGAATTGGGTTGTTATAACTCTTCGCGTCTGCTTGAATGAATTGCTTAGTATTTCTAAATAATGCTATTTTTTCATTCTTGTATCCAAAATTGATTGGGTGAGAACGATCAATCTTTGCTTCAAAAATAGCACCTCCAATTACTTGCGCTCCAAATTGTAACGAACGATTTTCAAATGACACATTATTTATAGAATCAATTTTAGTCTTATTAAATTTCACTTTAATAAATCCTTTTTTTGACAACCAGTTTACTGCATTTCTATATCCGATTAGCACTCCTCCATTACGTACCCATACTTTTAGTTTCTCTACTAAATTCTTATCAATAGATCGACTATTCGGAACAATAATCGTCGTATACTTATCAAGATTTACTCTCGAAGCATAATCGGTATCTAGCTTCGTTAGTTTCATATCGTAACGTTGATCTAATAAATGCCAAATTTCTCCTGCATCATAACTTGTTACTCCTTTTCCAACCAACATCGCTACTTTTTGCTTTTTTACAGCTTCAAAGTTTCTACTTCCTAAATCAATTCCTTCATTTAATCCTGTAGACACACCTTTAATTTCAATATAATTTTCATTGGCTACTTTTCCTAAGAAATCGAACAACTCATTTCCATTTAATTTTTGATTTTGAGCTGGAATAAAAATAGTTCCGTAATCATACGAATTACCATCGTTTACAAACTCTTTCATCGCTACCTTCGCTCGCAATCCTTTTTCTAAAATCGTATTTAACGCTTTAGGTGTACTATACTCATTCCAAGAAAATAAGTAGCCTACACTACTTTTTTGTTGAATTGTTCCTTGTTTTGGTTGTAATTGAGTCACCTCAGCTCCTGCTTTCGATAATGATACATTATCAGCTAAATCAACTCCAAATGCATAATTAAAGGTCCAAGCAGATACATCATAAAACAAACTATCTTTAAATGTAGTTCGTACATCAAACATTGCTTTTATCAACCTGTGATTTTTTTGGTTCATAGGTACTACGTAGCTATACCCTTTTTTGAAACGTTTTCCATTCGATGTAAAATCTTCTTTTAACTTGTGGAGTTTTATTTGATGACGTTGTAAAACCTCAGCTAAGTGATTTGTTTTCGTCGCATCTTTTTTATCACCAAATACTATCGCTTTGTTTGTTTCTGAGCTTCTTGAATTTTTATAAAAATCTTGTTGATACTGTAAGATTTTAGTTCGCATATTTTTAGCAGCTTCTAGTGTTGACAATGCTGCTGTAAACTGGTTTCGAATGGTAAACGGAAAGGTTAAAACTCCGTTTTCACTTTCTTGTGCATGTCCACGAGAACTTCCTTGTTCAAACAAAATTCCGATTCCTCCATTAATATCTGGAAAAGTTGACCCTTTTCCGTAGTAAAAATCATCAAAACTTTCCTCTGAATAATAGGTTGAACCTATTTTATCGAATGCTTTTGCGTGATAGGTTGCTATTTCTTTAGTTAACTCCTGATTCATCTTTGGAGTTAATGGATTTGTTCTACTCGGAATTCCTGGTTGGAAAAAAAAGGTAGAATTTGTTCCCATTTCATGATGATCGGTTAAAATATTAGGCAACCACTTGTGGAATGTTTTAATTCGTGCTCTACTCTCAGGTAATTGAACTGGCAACCAATCACGATTCATATCAAACCAATAATGATTAGTTCTTCCCCCAGGCCAAACCTCATAATATTCTCTATCATTCGGATCAGGATTAATATTATTTGCCTTATTTGTATTTGCCCAATATGCAAAACGTTGTAAACCATCTGGGTTCATTGCTGGATCAAAAAGTATTACTGAGTTATTTAATAATTCCTCTATTTTTTGCCCTTCTGCTGCTGCTAAATAATACGCTGCTGCCAAGGCTGCATTTGAACCACTTGCTTCATTTCCGTGAATTGAAAACCCTTGGTATACCACAATTGGACTATTAGAAACATCTATAGAAGCATCGTTTGTTGCTTTTATATGATTTTCTCGTATTTCTTCTAAATTTTGATGGTTTTTAGAGGAAGTAATTGTTAGCAATACTAAAGGTCTTCCTTCATAAGTTGTTCCTCTGTTTTCAAGCACTACTCTATCTGAAGCATTCGCAAGTGCTTTCATATATTCTACCAACTTATCATGTGTAACATGCCACTCTCCTACTTCATGTCCTAAAACAGATTTTGGAGTGGGAATATTGGAGTTATAAGAAACATTTTTTGGCAAGTAATAATTCAAATCGATAGTTTGAGCCGTTACTGTTGCACTAACAAACAGTAGTGATAGTAATAATTTCTTCATTATTTTCTTGGTTTCATTTTGCGATTGGTTATAAAATTAGGTAATTAATAGCACTAATAGACAAAATCCCGCATAAACCGCGGGATTTATTAGTTTTAAATATTTAACTGTTAATTATCTGTTTCTTTTATCTTTAATAGAGCAACCTATTGCTCTTGTATCAGTTTTTGTTGGTTTTTCTCCTTTTATCAAAGCATCTACAGCATTTTCAACAAAACGTTCTTTTACATTGTTTTCATCTCGAGAATTATCGTCAATAGCTCCAATATATTCTACAATTAATTTTTTATTTACTTTATTTAAAATATAAACATGTGGGGTTCTTGTTGCTCCATATTTAGGATATACTTTCTGCCCTTCATCAAATAGATAAGGAAATGTAAATCCTTTTTCTTTAGCTCGTACTTTCATTGCTTCAAAACTATCTCCTTTCGATACCTCTGGGTCATTCGGATTAATAGCTATTACAGGAAATCCTTTTTGTTTATACTTTTTATCTAAAGCTATTAACCTATCTTCATTAGCTACAGAATACGGACACATATTACATGTAAACACAACAATAAATCCTTTTGCGTCTTTATAATCTGCCAAAGAAACCATTTTATCATCTATATTTTTTAATGTAAAATCAGAAGCTTCATCTCCTACTTTATAACCTCTAGAGTTATTACTAGTAAATGCTGAAATAGATGCCACCACCAATAACATCAATATTATTTTAATTGTCTTCATAATTATTTAGTTTAAAAAGGTTTGTAATTCGTTTTGTAACTCTACATAGCTAAAAGTTCGTTCATAAAATTTTCTCTTTTGCCTATTGTAAATTAGGGTTGCTGGTATTGAACCTGACCAGCTTTCTGCAATATCTCTAATCCAAAACTGCTCATTTGAATCTTCAAAATGAAGTATTTTAGATTGTAGTTTTTTCTTTTTGATAAATGGTATCAAATTCGTTTCTATTTGCTTAGAAAAATCTAAACTTACCAAAACAACTTCAACATTTTTATCTTTATATTTCTTATGAAGTTTTTCAAAAGCAGGTAACTCTTTTACACAAGGCATACACCATGTAGCCCAAAAATTAACTACATAAGTTTTATCATTGCTTTTATGTAAAAATGGTTTTAACTCTTCGTAATTTAACGTAATAATTTTAACATTTTTAGATGTGTCCTTTACCTGAGCTTGGGCTGTTATTCCACTAAAAAAAGCGGTTATTATAAGTATGAGTAAGAATTTACTTCTATGCATTTTAAAACGATTTCTCTCAAAATTAACTGTTTATCGTATTAAAAAGATAGAATTAACTAAATATTAACAAGAAAAAAGCTCGGAAAATATATTTCCAAGCTCTTCATTTTATCACTGTATTTTGTTGTATTAACAAAAAATTTCATTTAGTAATTTGGCTAAACGCAAACCTCCTTTTTGTAACTGTTCTCTCACTACAGGAAAGTATACATACGAATAACGGTAACGTAAATTCTCTCCTACTTCAGCAGATTTATATACTTCTTTAGTGATCTTATGTGTATCATGTAACCAATCTACAACAGTTCCTTTTTGAATTACTTTGATTTGTTCTTTAGATAAATCTCTTTCATTATCAGCTAATTCAACATAACTCATGTCCCATTTATTAATTAAATCTTCATCCCAAACTCTGTGTAAATTAGAGCCTTTTCCATGCCACTGAACCTGAATTTTATTACCTCCTAAATCTTCTTTTTGCCCAACATGCATCGGTTGATGTAAATCACCTACCAAGTGTACTAGCATTTTTAAGTAAAAACGTTTGTCTTCAATTGAACTATTTTCATCCTTTAACACTTTTATACATTGCTCTATACCAGTAATCATATCTCCTTTCGGATTTTTTTCGGTATCTTCATAACGAGCATCTAACGGCATGTTTACATAATGCCAAGTATAAAACTTTCCATATTTCTTTCTATCAGATTTTATTTCATCTGCAAAAGTAGATACAAATGCTAAGCTCTCACCTTGTAGTAATTTTTCAATTTTCTTTCTAGCTTTCTTAGTCAAATGTTTTTCTGCAATTTTTCCAGTAGCTCTGTGACCTGTTGGCCCCCAAACATCTTCGTTATTAGCTATTGATGAAATACTCACTAACAATGCAACTAGTACTATTAAAAATTTTGTTTTCATGAATGGTTTAAATTATAATCGGAAGCTAAATTATAAAATATAATCATCAAAAATTTGGATTTAACAAAATTTAATTTATATCTTTATGATATCATTTTAACATCAATTTAATTAAAACAAATATGAAGGCAGAAAAAATTATCAAACCAGCAAATGGGTACCTAATGTTTTTTATTGTACTTATTCTTTTTATTGGCGGAATCGCATTAGCCGTTAAAACAGAAAATCCAATATTTATATTAATGTCTGTAATAGCATTTATTTTAGCATTGGGCTTTATTTTAGTAAACCCTAATTCTTCAAAAGTTCTATTATTCTTTGGTAAATATGTAGGTACTGTGAAGCAAAATGGTTTATACTGGGCAAATCCATTATACAAAAAGAAAACTGTTTCGTTAAGAGCTAGTAATTTTGATAGTGAGCGTTTAAAGGTTAATGATAAACTAGGAAACCCGGTAATGATAAGTACTATTTTAGTTTGGAGAGTTACCGAAACCTATAAGGCTGCTTTTGATGTTGATAATTATGAGAATTTTGTTCGTGTACAAACAGATGCTGCTGTACGAAAACTAGCTAGTATGTATCCATACGACAATTTCGCAGATGAGGGACACGAAGAAGATATTACACTACGTTCTAGTGTAAATGAAGTAAGTGAAGCTTTGGAAAAAGAATTAGAAGAACGATTAGCCATTGCAGGTATTGAGGTTTTAGAAGCACGAATTGGTTATTTAGCCTATGCACAAGAAATTGCAAGTGCCATGTTAAAGCGTCAACAAGCTACAGCCATCGTTGCTGCTCGACATAAAATTGTACAAGGTGCTGTTGATATGGTGGACATGGCTTTAGAAGAACTAAACAAAAAAGAAATTGTGGAGTTAGACGAAGAACGTAAAGCTGCGATGGTTAGTAACTTATTAGTTATTTTATGTGGAGATAAAGAAGCGTCTCCTGTGGTAAATGCTGGTACTTTAAACCATTAAGTTATCTATACAAAATCAATTAACGTGACACAAATTATAACCACCATTATAGTATATATCTTAATTTTTATGAGCTCTTTACTATAAACTAAAAGAATTTTGAAATTGTATTTTTGTAACCATTTTTGCGTTTCAAAAAACACTATTATAAAACACAACATGGCAAAAAAGAAAGCTTTTGCACTCCGTATTAATGAAGAAATGTTAAAAGCCATTGAAAAATGGGCTTCCGATGAGTTTCGATCTACTAATGGGCAGATTGAATGGATGCTTATGCAAGCACTTAAAGAAGCCAAAAGAGAACCTAAAAAGAAAGAAGAAGAATAACAAATCTTAAGAACTTGTTAAAAAAAACGTCCAATTTTATTGGACGTTTTCTATTTTGTACATTGTACAACCTTAAATTACAAGCAACTAACTCTTATGAAAAACCTTTTTTATCTACTATTTATAACCTTCTCTTGCGCTACTTTTTCTCAAGAATTCTCAATGGATTTAGTCAAAAACATGAAACCAAGAAACATTGGTCCCGGTGGAATGAGTGGACGTGTCACAGCCATTGATGTTGTTGAATCCAATCCTGATATTATGTTTGTTGGTACAGCTTCTGGATGTATTTGGAAATCTACTTCAGGAGGCATTAAATGGGAACCTATTTTTGATAAAGAAGTAACAGCCTCTATTGGTGCTTTAGCCATACAACAATCAAACCCTAGTGTAATTTGGGCAGGAACAGGTGAGGGAAACCCTCGTAATAGTTTAAATGGTGGTTACGGAATTTTCAAATCTCTTGATGGAGGAAGATCGTGGAAATCGATGGGGTTAGAAAAAACACGTCATATACATCGTGTAGTGATACATCCAGACAATCCAGACATTGTTTACGTTGGTGCTATTGGATCACCTTGGGGTGAACATAAAGAACGTGGTGTGTATAAAACTACCAACGGCGGTAAAACTTGGAAACAAATTTTATTCAATAATAATAAAACCGGTGCTGCAGATTTAATTATGGATCCATCCAATCCAAACAAGCTAATAGCTGCTATGTGGGAACACAAACGTGATCCTTGGTTTTTTAAATCAGGAGGTAAAGGAAGTGGTTTATACATTACCCATGATGGTGGAGAAAACTGGAAAAAAATTACCGAAAAAGAAGGTTTTCCAAAAGGAGAATTGGGGAGAATTGGAGTAGCAATCGCTCCCTCTAACCCTAACACTATTTATGCTTTGGTAGAAGCAAAAAAGAATGCCTTATACAAAAGTGAAGATGGTGGTTTTTCTTGGAAAAAAATTAATGATAAAAAAGGCATCGGAAATCGCCCTTTTTATTATTCAGAAATTTACGTAGATCCCCAAAACGAACACAAATTATACACTGTTTTCACCTATGTAAATGTTTCTATTGATGGAGGAAAGAACTTTAAGCAACTCATGCCTGCTTATGGTGTTGATAATGGTATTCACCCAGACCATCACGCTTGGTGGATTCATCCTAAAAATGGAAAATTCATGATTGATGGAAACGATGGTGGAATGAATGTTACCAAAGATGGAGGTAAAACTTGGCGTTTTATTGGGAATTTGCCTGTTGCACAATTTTATCATATTAATGTAGATAATGAGTTTCCTTACAATGTGTATGGCGGTATGCAAGATAATGGCTCTTGGCGCGGACCTGCTTATGTATGGAAAGACCAAGGAATACGAAATTCATATTGGCAAGAAATTAGTTTTGGTGACGGTTTTGATGTTGTTCCAGACAAAGACGACTCGCGTTATGGCTGGTCTATGAGTCAACAAGGTTATGTATCTCGTTACGATTACAAAACAGGTAATAACTATACTGTTCGCCCAACACACCCTGATGCTACTATAAAACTACGTTTTAATTGGAATGCAGCTATTAATATTGACCCGTTTGATAACAGCACTTTATATTTTGGAAGCCAATTTGTACACAAATCAACCGATAAAGGTTTAACGTGGAAAGTAATTTCTCCAGACTTAACTACGAATGATAAAAGTAAACTCAAACAATCAGAAAGTGGTGGGTTAACCATGGACGCTACCGGAGCAGAAAATCACTGTACTATATTAGTAATTGAACCTTCTCCCCTAGAAAAAGATATGTTATGGATTGCTACGGATGATGGACAAGTACATATTACTAAAAATGGAGGTACAACTTGGACAAATGTTGCCAAAAACTTGAAAGGTTTACCTGAAAATAGTTGGATTACGCAAATAAAAGCATCTAATAAAAATAAAGGAGAAGCTCTACTAGTTGCTAACGATTATCGTCGTTTTAACTATAAACCTTATGCATACAGAACAAAAGATTACGGAGCAACATGGGAACGTATTGTTGATGAAAGCGATGTAAAAAGCTTTACACAATGTATTATCGAAGACCCAATTGAGCCAAATTTACTATTCTTAGGAACTGATGACGGTTTATATATTTCTATCAACGCAGGAAAAAAATGGACAAAATGGACGGAAGGCTTCCCTACTGTTCCTGTAAAAGATTTAGTAATTCACCCAAGAGAGCACGATTTAGTTATTGGCACTTTTGGTAGAGCTGCTTGGGTGTTAGATGACATTCGTCCGTTAAGAGCAATAGCTAAAAACAAAAACATTCTTACCAAAAATATTGAGTTATTCACACCTCCAACAGCATATCAAGCAGCATACCAACAACCCACTGGTAGCCGATTTGGTGCTGATGCTATGTTTAATGGAACTAATAGAAGTCGTGGTGCTTTGGTTCAATTTTATGTGAATAAACCGAAATCAACAAAAAAACCTGAAGTAAAAGGCAAAGATTCTATTAAAAAAGAAGACGAGAATACCATAAAATGGGATTCTATCAAATTTGAAGTTTTTGATGGTAACAGACTTATTAGAACCCTTAAAAGAAAAACTCCCAAAGAAAATGGTATTCATAAAGGTGTTTGGTTTATGAGTGAAAAAGGTGTTGCCAGACCTTCTAGAACTATCAGGAAACAAAAAAGAGAACCTAGAGGTGTTCGAGTAAAACCTGGAACCTACAGCATAAAAGCTACCTTTGGTAATCAAACATCAGAACAAAACATTACTGTAAAATTTGACCCAAGACTGCATATTTCTCAGAATGCAATAGATCAAAAATATGCAGCAGCCAAAGATCTAGAAGCTCAGCAAAAAATTATAACTGATGCAGTAAAACAGTTAGTTGAGAGTAAAAATATTGCAAATAGTTTCAACCAAAAACTATCTAAAAAAGACAAAAAGCTTTATAAAGAATCAATTAAAGATTCTAAAGATATTATTAAGAAAATAGATACACTTTTAGCTGTTTATTTAGGAAAGGTAGATAAAAGACAAGGGATTACACGAAATCCAGAAGTAAATATTATTCAACGTTTAGGAACTGCTAGTAGATATGTGAATAGTAGATTTAGCGAACAAACTTCTACAGAAAAACAGTTAATTATTCAATTTAAAGAGGCATTAAAACCTGCTTTAGAAAAAACCAATGCTTTCTTTAATAAAGATTGGAAAGAATATAAGGCAGAAGTTGAGAAAATAGATTTATCTCCTTTTAAAGAAACCAAGCAGTTTAGCTTAGAATAAAAAAACTATTAAAAACCGAAATTAATAACCCAAACACACACTTATGAAAAAACATTTCTTATTACTTGCCATTGCCGTTTCGGTAATTGCTTGTAAAACGGATAAAAAAGAATCTGTTAAAACCAGTACAGCTCCCAAAAAATATTCTATTGAGCAAATGATGGATAACGAAAACGTTTTTGGTGGAAGTTTTTCTCCTGATAATTCTAAGTTACTTGTAACTAGTAATCGTTCGGGAATCTATAACATGTACACCGTTTCAACATCTGGAGGAGAATTTGAACCTATTACAAAATCAGATAGTTCTTCCGTTTTTGCAACATCTTATTTCCCAAAGGATGAAAGAATGTTATTTAGAATGGATAATAATGGAGATGAAATTTATCATATCTTTTTAAGAGAACTTAACGGTGATATTAAAGATTTAACACCTACTAAAGGTGCCAGAGCAGGCTTTTTTGGTTGGGCTAAAGACGAAAAGAGTTTCTTTTTCACTTCAAACGAAAGAGACAATCGTTTTATGGATCTCTATGAAATGGATGTGGAAACGTTTACTCCAAAAATGATTTATGAAAATAAAGAAGGTTATAACGTAGCAGCAATATCAAACAATAAAAACATACTAGCCCTAAGCAAAACGGTTAATACTAACGATAGTGATTTATTTTTGTTTGATAGAACCACCAAAGTAATCACCAAAATTAACCTAACATTGAGTGGTAATTCTGCTGCTGATTTTTCTATCGATGATACAGAGTTCTACTATACAACAGATGCTGAAGGTGAATTCGCTACCTTAATGAAATATACAATTAGCACTAACCAAACAGAAAAAGTATTAGCCAAAGATTGGGATATTTCCGGAAGCTACTTTACAAACAATGGTACCTATAGAGTAACATATATTAATGAAGATGCTAAAAACGTCATTGAAGTTTATGATGTCAAAGCTGGTAAAAATATTGAGCTTCCTAATGTTGATGGAAAAAGTATTACTAGCGTTGGTTTTTCTAGAGACGAAAGTATGATGCGTTTTTATGCTGGTGGTTCTAATACTCCTTCAAACTTATATGTGTATGACTTAAAAACAAAAAAACAAACGCAGCTAACCGATGTGTTAAATAAAGAAATTAATCCTGCTGATTTAGTAAAAGCGAAAGTAATTCGTTACCCTTCTTTTGATGGAGTAACTATTCCTGCAATTTACTATGTACCTCATCAAGCTTCAGAAGATACTAAAGTTCCTGCTTTAGTTTGGGTTCATGGAGGTCCTGGAGGACAATCACGTCAAAATTTTAGTTCAAGAATTCAATATTTAGTAAACCATGGCTATGCTGTTTTAGCGGTTAACAATCGAGGTAGTAGCGGATACGGTAAAACCTTTTTTACTATGGATGATTTAAACCATGGAGAAAAAGATTTGCAAGATTGTGTAGAAGGGAAAAATTGGTTAGCAAAACAACCAGAAATTGATGCTGAAAAAATAGGTATTATTGGAGGATCTTACGGTGGTTATATGACCATGGCTGCTTTAACATACACTCCAGAAGAATTTGCTGTTGGTGTAAACATTTACGGAGTTACAAACTGGATGCGCACCTTAAAAAGTATTCCATCTTGGTGGGAATCTTTTAGAGAAGCTTTATATAAAGAACTAGGAGATCCACACTCTGCAGACTCAATAAGGTTGAAAAGAATTTCTCCTTTATTCCATACAGACAAAGTAACCAAGCCATTAATGGTATTACAAGGAGCTAAAGACCCAAGAGTTTTACAGGTAGAATCTGATGAAATTGTAGCTGGTGTTAAGAAAAATGGAGTTCCTGTAGAATATGTGCTGTTTGATGATGAAGGGCATGGTTTTGTTAAAAAGGAAAATCAAATAGAAGCTAATAGTAGAATCTTACAATTTTTAGACACCTACTTAAAGAAAGAAGAACCTATAAAAAACGACCAATTATAAAAGAACTTTAACAATATAACTTTTCATAAAAATTATTGAGTTTATATTTTTGTCAATACAACATAAAATCTCCCGTATATTTATTTATGTGGGAGATTTTTAATATGACAAAGAACTACAACACTATTATTATGCGAAAATTATTCTTATTAATTGTCTCTTTACTTTCATTAAACAGTTTTTCACAAAATCAACCTGATCCAACCAAAGAATTAGGGGTTTGGTACATGTATAACGGATCACACCAAATTTCAGATAAATTTGGTTTAAAATCTATGGCACATTTTCGCTTTTTTGAAGTTGGAGATGACATGCAGCAGTTTATCGGGCGTTTGGGAGCTAATTATAAGTTCAATAAAAATATCAACGCTACTATAGGGTATGCCTTCTTAAACACTGATGAAACTTTTAATGTTAATGCAGGCGACTTTAACGAACATCGTATTTATGAAGACCTAAATGTAAATCATAAAATAGCTAGTTTAAACCTGGTACATCGTTTTAGAGGTGAACAACGTTTTTTTAAATCAACTACCAGTAATTTCTTTCGATATCAACTTGCATTGGGACATCCTATCAATGAAAAATGGTCTACATACCTATACAATGAAACCTTTTTAGATTTTGAGGGAGAAGCTTATAATCAAAACTGGTTTGGAGCTGGTTTTAAATATAAAGTATCTGACGTAGTTAAGCTTCAAGCAGGATATCAACTAATACATGTAAACGAGGTTGGTAACTTTAATAGAATTCAATTAGGAGTTGCAATAAGTACAGATCATAGAAAATAGAACTAACTAATATTTCATACTTTAGCGACAAATTATTTTTAAATGGAAGCACCTCTTTTTACAAACGATGCAATCGTATTTGGTATTTTAATGATTTCGTTAGGTTTTGTATTTTATACAGAATCAAAAACCTCAGGATTTTGGCCTAAGTTTTATAAAATAGTCCCAGGTTTATTCATGGCTTATTTTATCCCTGCAATATTTACTACTTTAGGAGTTATTTCTCCAGAATGGGAAACTACCAGTGCTGCTGGCGAAGTCGTAAAAAACAAATCACAACTATACTATGTTTCTAGTAGGTTTTTATTACCTGCTGCCTTAGTTTTAATGACATTAAGTATTGACTTAAAAGCTATTTTCAACTTGGGCTCAAAAGCTTTAATCATGTTTTTTACAGGAACTGTTGGTATTGTTATTGGAGGACCAATTGCCATTTTATTAATTTCTACTGTTTCACCAGAAACAGTAGGAGGAGCTGGATTTGATGCTGTTTGGAGAGGACTTTCTACCTTAGCTGGTAGTTGGATTGGTGGTGGAGCTAACCAAACTGCTATGCTAGAAATTTATCAATACAATCCAGCTAAATATGGAGGAATGGTGTTTGTTGATATCGTAGTAGCTAATATTTGGATGGCTATCATTTTAATTGGAATTGGTAAAAAAGACAAAATAGATAAATGGTTAAAAGCTGATACTTCAGCTATTGAAGATTTAAAACAAAGAGTTTCTAACTTTACACAAAGTGTAAAAAGAACTCCTACTTTAACCGACTTTATAATTATGCTTGCCATTGCTTTTGGTACTGTTGGTTTTGGTCATTTTGCAGGAGCGTATTTAAGTGACGTTTTTGCTTCGTTAACAGCAACTATGGAATCTCAAACTACAAAAAACATTTTCTCTTTCTTAGGATCAAACTTTTTCTGGTTAATTAGTATATCAACAATTGTTGCTGTTGTTTTATCTTTTACGAAAGCTAAAAATTATGAAGGCGCTGGAGCTAGTAAATTAGGAAGTATTTTTATTTACGTACTAGTAGCAACTATTGGTATGAAAATGGACTTAACGCTAATTTTTGATAATTTCAATTTAATTTTTATTGGTTTGGTATGGATGGCAATTCATGCTGGATTATTAATCTTAGTAGCTAAATTAATTCGCGCTCCATATTTCTTCTTAGCAGTAGGAAGTCAGGCAAATGTTGGTGGGGCTGCATCTGCCCCAATCGTAGCGCAAGCTTTTCATCCATCTTTAGCAACTGTAGGTGTTTTATTAGCTGTTTTCGGATACGCTATCGGTACCGTAGGCGCAATCCTATGTACAATTTTAATGGAAATAGCCTCAAAAGTTTAGGAGAAATCTGCATATTTGCAACAGACAAATTTTGAATTCAATGAAGAAAATTATTGCTCTTTTCGCAATTGCACTTGTTGCTTTTGCTTGTTCCTCTAAAAAAGAAGGAAACATGGTTGTTAAAGGTCAGATTAAAGGATTAAAAAAAGGTACTTTATATCTTCAAAAGATGAAGGACACATTATTGGTATCTGTTGATTCTATGGCGTTGTTAGGTGATGATAAATTTATATTAACAGATAATGTTGAGTCTCCTGTAATGTATTACTTAACTTTTGATGGTAATACAACAGATAAACACATTATGTTTTTTGGGGAAGAAGGTGAAATTACCATCAACGATAAAATTGAAGAGTTTGGTTTTAAACCTGAAATTAAAGGTTCTAAAAATCAAGAAGTAATGAATGAGTATCGTAAAATAAACCAACGTTTTATGGAGCAACGTCTAGATTTTGTAAAAAAAGAAGTAGAAGCTCGTCAAGCTCAAGATGAGGTACAATTAGAACAAGTAGAAACAGATTATAAGAAAATGGTACGTCGTCGTTTCTTATTCTCTACAAACTTTGCTATTGCAAACGCTGATAGTGAAGCTGCACCATACATTGCATTATCTGAACTATATGATGCTAACATTCAGCTTTTAGATACTATTAATAATAGTTTAACTGATAAAGTTAAAAATTCTGAATACGGTAAACGTTTACAAAAGTTTGTAGATGATATAAAAACTAAAGAAGGAAAGTAAATATTCTTTTCTTTAAAAGAAGTAAAAAAGCTCATTCAGTTTGAATGAGCTTTTTTACTTTTATATTCTAAATTTTAAAAGACAATACTGGTAACTTACTGTGATTGGCAATATCTTCTGAAATACTACCTTCAAAAAAGTGTGCTATTCCTTTTCTACCATGCGTAGCTACTACTAAAACATCTGAGTTTATTTTGTCTGCATAATAGAACACTCCCTTTTCTACAGAATAATCAGAAATTATTTTTACTTTATGAATGTTTTCATCATAACTTTCATTTGTTTGATTAAAAAAATGCTTCATTCTTTCTTCTAACTCTTCGGTGCTTTTAAACTTAGACGTTGGTGTACTTACATATACCAGCTCCATATCTGCATTAAACTTCTTAAGAAACTCTTTCGCTTCCATATATGGTTTTACATCGTCATCAGAAAAATCACAAGCAAACAGTATCTTTTCTATCTGTTTTACTATCGGTTCCTCTTTTATTACTAATACAGGTACATGCGCATAACGGATTACCTTTTCTGTATTAGAACCAATAAACATTTCTTTTAAACCACTAGCTCCTTTAGATCCCATAACAATCAAATCTGCTCCTTCATTTCTTGCCAACTGGTCTATTTCGCTAAAGATTTTAAAATGCTTTATAATTGGGGTTACTTTTATACCCGATAAATACTCTTTCTCTAAAAATTCTGCTAACTTTTTCTCAGACATTTGTAAATAAAACAACATTTCTTGTTGTAAATAACTTTCTGATCTACTTAAAACAGCATTAGATAACTCAAGCATATGTACTACCAACACCTCAGCGTCTGACTTTTTTGCTAAAAAAGCTGCTGTTTGTAAAGCATTTTCAGAATATTCAGAAAAATCAACTGGGACTATAATTTTTTTCATGATTAATTACTTTTAGGTTCTACGTCTTCTATAAAGTTACCTAAATTTTGTCAGTAAAGCTATGATTTTTGTCACTTTATAAACCACTATATATTCTATACATTTGCTTTCTTAAATTTTACATTTGTTATGGATAAAAACTCTTCTAAATTTGTAGGCGTTGTTGTACGTGCCTTTATTTCTTTAATGGTCGTTTCTATTTTAGGTATTTTATTAAAGTTTTTTATTACCATACCCAATCGTATTTTTTTTAATAGATCTATAGCATATACTAGTACACATTATTCATATAAACCAGGACAAAATGGATGGACTTTTGATTTTTTTGTATTAAACAATGATGGTTTATATGTAGCCTTACCCTTACTTCTAGTGATTTTTATTGCTTTAGTTTTTTACTTTGGAGTATTTTCTGCTATTGCAACATTTTTAAATTTTAAAGCACAAAACACGCAATTAGCCAAAAGAGATTTTATTTTAACACTACTTGTTGTTAGCTTCTACTTTATGCCCAAATACATAAATATTGATTCTTTTTTAAACATCAATGAAAGAGGTGATTATGTACTTAAAGAGCGCATATATAATCCTAATAATGAAATTTGGGAAATAGGTGTTCAAAAAATAAGAGGTAACTATATTAAAGAACATAAAACCGTAAGCAATGACTCTTCATTTTTAGTTGTAAGAAAATTTAACACTAAAAAAATAGATACAGTTTTATTTGAAAAATTAGTTATTCCAGGCAATAATGTTTACGTTTTTAGTGCAAAAGATACCTTATGGTTATTTGAAGCTTCTAATAATTATATAAAAGCTTTTAACATGGTTAACAGCAACATGGTTATAAAAAACAAAGAAGATTTAAACCGTATGATGCCCAAAAAACATCAAAAAAGTGGTATTGCCGAATTAAGTTATTCTCCTGCTCAAAAAAATAGTGTCTATGTAAAAACTAATTACGGTGAGGTATTATACTTGCATACAGATGATAATTTAATTACTGATAGATACAAATACACTAACAGCACATACTATCTAAGACGCATAAACGAACATAGATATAAATTATATGCAAAAAAGAAACAGCTAGCTACCACCTTACAAGAAACTATCTTTTTAAATGCTGAAATTA
Organism: Tenacibaculum sp. ZH5_bin.1; assembly: GCF_042865525.1. NCBI lineage: Bacteria > Pseudomonadati > Bacteroidota > Flavobacteriia > Flavobacteriales > Flavobacteriaceae > Tenacibaculum > Tenacibaculum sp. ZH5_bin.1. Next base: position 51,348 of record NZ_JBEGIO010000003.1, read on the forward strand.
TTTCTTATAGAAATAATGTTGTTGTTATTAGACACAAAGTCAACATAAAAAAAGAAACTCCTTATATCATTTCAGCATATGATACTATAACAGGAAATAAACTATGGGATTTTAATGAAGAAAACAATCCTTTTTTAAATAATGCTCATGGTAAAGTTACTGTGAATGCAACTTTTTTACCAAACAAAACAATTCTTAGTTTTTATGATGTTTTTACATTAAAAGGAAATGTAATAATAGACAATCAAGGAAACTATATAAAACAGGAAATTAACATAACCAACTATTAAACAAGTTTTTTACACTTTTCAAAATTATGATTAATGGCAACCATCAACTGAATTATGAAGATCAGACACAGGAAGTGGAGAAACATAAGGTATTCCTAACCCTAGTCCTCTAAGAATAAACAATACTCCAATAATAATTACAACATAAGGTATTGCTTGTTGAATTCTTTTTCGCATCAAACCATTTGCAAAATTCCCTACATAAACCACTGCTGTCATTAATGGTATTGTTCCTAATCCGAAGAGAAACATATATATACTTCCTGATAACATATTAGTTGTACTCAACGCTCCAAAAACTGCCATATAAACTAATCCACAAGGCAAAAATCCATTTAGAAAACCGATGGTAAAAAAAGTATCATTTCCTTTTTTCTTTAATTCTTTCCCTAAAGAAGACTTTACTTTCATTACCAATTTATTTATTGGATTTGAAAAGTTATATTTCTGAAAAGTTTTAGGTATTAAAACTGCAAAAATCATTAATACACCAACAATAATTGATAGTTGTTGCTGAAACCCAAAAAAATAAAACCCTTTACCTAGTAAACCAAATAAAAAGCCTATTAAACTATAAGTAAATAAGCGTCCTAAATGATAACTAGTTATTTGAAAAAACTGTTTTACTTTATTCGTTCTGTCTACAGGTAACATAAAGGCTATAGGACCACACATGCCTATACAGTGAAAACTACCTAATAAACCAAATATGATTGCTGAAAGAAACATTAAAACACTAACTCTTTCTGAAATAAATAATCTTTATTTTTGTAGTTCCAGGAAACTGTTATGTTCCAACGACCACCCAACAAACGTTTCTCAGGCACGAGCAAATATGTTTCGGAGATCGAAATAGGTATTTCGAAATCCAATTGTTTATCAGATGGTCTGTATAGGAACACTTTTCCTTTTATATCTTTAGGGTTAAAGTCCGTTGGAAAATGGACTTTAATTCCTTCAGTTACTTTTTCTATTTTAATATTCTTTTTTAATGCTTTCGCATTTTTAGTAGCATCTAATTTGTTCTGAAATTCTAATTCTTGTTGGTAGTATTTTTCAGTTACTAAATCGTGATTAAAGTTTTTACCTGTACTCATCGTAATTACGAAATACATAATAAAGCCTATAAATCCTATTATTGCTATTACTATACCCGTGCCCCAGTTTAGTTTCATTTTAATTTGTTTTTAGTCTTTGGTTCTTAATCTTTATTCATACTTACTCCTAAAAGCTAATGAACTTTAGACTGATTTATCTATAACTTCTTGGTCCTAAAAAGTTGGTTGTAGTAGTTTCAATAAGTTTATCACCACTATACACTCCTATTTTTAGTTTTTCTTTTTCATTTTTCATTTCAGACTGATGTAACTCTATAAATAAGGTTCCTTCTGCTAATCCTTGTTTAGGTACTTCAAAATCTTGATGTGTTACTGTTTCTATTTTTCCTTTATGAGATAACAATTTATAACTCACATTATCTATTTGTTTTGTTGTTTTATTTACTACTTTAAAAGTGTAAATATTACTAATAACTCCGTTTTCTTTGTGTTGATACAACTGACCTGGCAATCGTAAAATTGTTGCTTCTACATCGTTCCTCAAAAACAGCATCCCTATTAAAATTCCTATTAAAATAAACAAAACTGCTGAGTACCCTTTCATTCTTGCAGTGAATTTAAAAGGTGCTTTCTTTACAATATTTTCTTCACTTGCATAACGAATAAGTCCTTTTGGCAACCCTACCTTTTCCATCATATGGTCACATTCATCAATACAAGCTGTACAGTTTACACATTCTAATTGCGTACCGTTTCGAATATCTATTCCTGTAGGACATACATGCACACATTGAAAACAATCTATACAATCTCCTTTTCCAGACGCTGCTCTATCTTCTTTTTTATTAAACTTTCCTCTCCCTGCTTTTCCTTCTCCTCTTACATGATCGTAAGCCACATTAATAGTTTTATTATCTAACAGCACTCCTTGCAGTCTACCATAAGGGCAAGCTATAATGCAAACTTGCTCTCTAAACCATGCAAAAATAAAATAGAAAACTCCTGTAAAAATTAGCAATGATATTAAAGTACTAATATGGTCTAATGGGTTACCTGTTATGTAACTTATTAATTTATCACTTCCTATTAAATATGCTAAGAAAACGTTTGCTATAATAAAAGAGATGATAAAAAAGACTATCCATTTTAAGACTCTTTTTCTTATTTTTTCTGCATTCCAAGCTTGTTTTGCTAAACGAATTTGTTTTCCTCTATCTCCCTCTATTAAATATTCAATTTTCCTAAAAACCATTTCTAAGAAAATAGTTTGCGGACAAATCCAACCGCAAAAAATTCGACCAAAAACAACAGTAAATAGAATGATAAACACCACTCCTATTATCATTGAAATCACCATTAAATGAAAGTCTTGTGGCCAAAAAGGAAATCCGAAAATGTTAAATTTACGTTCTAAAACATTAAATAGTAAAAACTGATTTCCGTTAATTTTAATAAACGGTGCTAGTAATAAAAACGCTAATAAAAAATAGCTTATATAGCTTCGATACTTATAAAACTTTCCGCTTGGTTTTTTTGGAAACACCCAAGCCCTTTTTCCTTCATCATTTATAGTACCAATACTATCTCTGAATTGTTCGTTTTTGGGTGTTTCCATAATCAACTATTAAAAACTAATTTGTAACTTCTATTTTTTTATTGAATACTATCTTTTACTTGCTCTTCTACTGGTTCTGCAACAGTTGATGCTTGACCTTCTTCTTTATATAACTCTCCTTGAGGTTCTTTTGGTTTTGCTGGAGTAGTTCCTTGTAAAGAAATTATATAACTCGCAACCTTTTGAATGTCTTTAGGTTTTAATGTTTTGTTCCAAGCAACCATACCTTTACCGTCTCTACCTCCATTAGCAACTGTATTAAAAATATTCTTCATTCCTCCTCCTAAAATCCAATACTCATCTGTCAGATTAGGTCCTATACCTCCTCCTCCATCAGCCATATGACATGCTGCACAGTTTAAATTAAATACAGCTTTACCTCTACTTAAATCGGCATCAGAAGTTAATACTGTAGCAGTTTCTGCATCAATAATAGCTTCCTTTGAGTTTGATTTAAATGCTGCTAATTCTCTTTTAGCTTCTGCTACTGCTTGAGCATACTCCATTTCTTGGTTATCTGCTCCTAATACATGATATCTTATTAAATATACTGCTGCAAAAATGATTGTTGCATAGAACATATATAGCCACCATGGTGGTAAGTTATTGTCTAACTCTTTAATTCCATCATAATTATGATCAAGAATAATTTCATCTTCTTGCTCAATTGCTTTGGCCTCTGTCCATTTACTAATAAGTTTTTTAGCCCAAGCCCATTTATCAACTTCTTCTGGTTTAATTCCATCTTTTTCCATTTGAAGTTGCTCTGCTCTTTGCTGAGCCACAATATTTAAAACTTCTTTTAAAACTACAACAGTTATAAGCCCTACAATCGCTATCCAAACTAATGGGTGTTCATATAGACTAAATGGATTTTGATATGATTTAATTGCAGTAGCAATAGCAAAAAAGGTTACTGCAACAAAAATGATATATACTATAGACTGAAAATATTTTTTCATCTTTTTAAATTTTACTAATTATCTAAAGGCAATTCACTTACCCTACTTATATATTCTTTCTTGGCTGTAAATACCCACCAAAACAACACTACAAAAAATGTAAAGAATATGGTTAGTGAAATAATTGGGTATATTTCAATACCTGCAATAGTTTCCATATGATTTTTTACAAACTTTAACATAATTTCTAGTTTTTAGCGCTTAATTGGTCTTGAACATCTTTAATCTTAATATCGGTACCTAATCGTTGTAAATAAGCGATTAAGGCTACGATTTCCCTATCTTTCATTTCTATGAAAGTTTGTCCATTTTCTTGAGCATACTTTTTATCTGCTTCATAGTTTGTTGCAAAGTCTGGATCAGCATACAAGTTCTCTTGAATTATAGCTCCTTGCTCTTCCATGCTTGTTTGTGCATTTGCAATATCTTCTTCCGTATAAGGAACTCCTAAGCTAACCATTGCTTTCATTTTGCTTTCGGTATCACTCTTATCTAACTTATTTCTTACTAACCATTGGTATGCTGGCATAATAGATCCTGGAGATGTACTTTGTGGATCATACATATGATTTAAATGCCAACTATCGTTATACTTTCCTCCAACTCTTAATAAATCTGGACCTGTACGTTTAGAACCCCATAAAAACGGATGGTCGTATACAAACTCTCCTGCTTTTGCAAATTCTCCATAACGTTCTACTTCCGATCTAAATGGACGTACCATTTGTGAGTGACATCCCACACATCCTTCACGGATATAAATATCTCTACCTTCTAATTCTAGAGGAGTATAAGGTTGTACGCTTGTTATTGTTGGAATATTAGATTTTACTAATAATGTTGGAATAATTTGAACAACTCCTCCTATTAAAATCGCCACTGTAGCATATATAGTTAATTTTACAGGCCTTCTTTCTAACCAAGTATGCCAACCTTCTTTAGAAGTTCTGTATTTAGATACTTTTGTTAATGCCGCTGCTTCTGCTAGTTCATCTGTTACTCCACTTCCTGATCTTACCGTTTTAACAATGTTATATAACATTACAAATGCTCCAAGGATAAATAAGCTTCCTCCAATAGCACGCATCCAATACATTGGAATAATTTCGTTTACTGTTTCTAAGAAGTTACCATAAGTTAACGTTCCATCTGGATTAAACTGTTTCCACATTGAAGCTTGTACAAATCCTGCAACATACATTGGTAGCGCATACATAATAATACCTAAAGTTCCAATCCAGAAATGGAAGTTAGCCAATGCTGTAGAATATAATTTTGTTTTGAACATTCTTGGTACTAACCAGTATAACATACCGAAAGTTAAGAATCCGTTCCAAGCTAAGGCACCTACGTGTACGTGAGCAATAATCCAATCACTAAAGTGCGCAATTGCATTTACATTCTTTAACGATAACATTGGTCCTTCAAAAGTTGCCATACCATAACCTGTAATTGCAACTACCATGAATTTTAATACTGGATCTACTCTTACTTTATCCCAAGCTCCACGAAGTGTTAGTAATCCGTTAATCATACCTCCCCAAGATGGTGCAATTAACATTACTGAGAACGCAACTCCTAAATTTTGAGCCCAATCTGGTAATGATGTATATAATAAGTGGTGAGGCCCTGCCCAGATGTAGATAAAAATTAATGACCAAAAGTGCACAATAGATAACCTATATGAATATACTGGACGATTAGCCGCTTTAGGAACAAAGTAGTACATTAATCCTAAGAACGGAGTCGTTAAGAAGAATGCCACAGCGTTGTGTCCGTACCACCATTGTACCAGTGCATCTTGAACCCCTGCATACACAGAATAACTTTTCATGAAACTTACTGGCAACTCTAAACTATTAAAAATATGTAATACTGCTACGGTTACAAAAGTTCCTAGGTAAAACCAAATTGCTACATATAAATGACGTTGTCTTCTTTGTAAGATTGTCCAAATCATGTTAGCACCAAAAGCCACCCAAACTAGGGCTATGGCAATATCGATTGGCCATTCTAATTCAGCGTATTCTTTTGAAGTGGTATACCCTAGCGGAAGTGTTATGGCTGCTGCAACAATTATTAACTGCCATCCCCAAAAGTTAAAGTTACTTAAAAAATCACTCGCCATACGGGCTTTCAGTAATCGCTGTAGTGAGTAGTAAACTCCTGCAAAAATGGCATTTCCAACGAATGCAAAAATTACTGCGTTCGTATGTAATGGTCTTAAACGTCCAAAACTTAACCACGAAATACCGTCAGTTAAATTTGGGAATAAAAACATAAAAGCCAATAACAATCCCACTGAAAAACCTACTATTCCCCATAGTAAGGTTGCGTAGATGAATTTTTTTACGATCTTATTATCGTAATAAAATTGTTGCATTTCCATAATCTATTTGAATTTAATATCTATTGTTAATTGTTAGTTCTTTGTTTCCTCTTTTACCAATTCATCATCAAACAACATGCGAACCGACGGCGTGTACGAATCATCGTACTGCCCTTTTTTTACTGAAACAATAAATGCTATAAAGAAAATAATAGCCACTAAAATACTTAGTGATAATAGTAAGTAAATAACGCTCATATCTTGCCTGATAATTATAGTTCAAAGATACTTGTGAAGATTTTCTTAAAATATGACTTTTGTCATGTTTCAAGTTTTTTACACAAAAAAACTCGAAGATTTTTTCTTCGAGTTATTTGTTGTTTAAATTGTCATTGAAAACAGTTGGGTTTCAGGTTGTTTTTTGTGTAACTTTTTATCAAATGCCATACAAATATTACGCACATAGGGTCTTGCCTTTTCTGGAACGGTTAACTTACTCCCTTTTATAGAAACCAAACCATCAGCCATCATTTCTTCTAATTTTTCTATATGTGTTTCTATATTTTCAATCTGTAACTGCTCTTCTTCCCACGAAGTGGAAAAGTGACACATGATATTTAAAATATGTTTTCTAATTTTTAAATCTTCTTCAGATAATATATGCCCTCTAAACACAGGGATTTCTCCTTCGTTTACAACGCTTTCATACTCTTTTACCGTTTTTACATTTTGTGCAAACCCGTACCAAGAATCAGATATTGACGACATTCCTAAACCAATCATTAATTGTGTTTTATTGGCGGTATACCCCATAAAATTACGATGCAACGTTTTCTTTTTTGTGGCTTCATACAAGCTATCAGTAGGTAATGCAAAATGATCCATTCCTATTTCTATGTAACCCATTTCTGCAAACAATTTCTTTCCTATTTCATACAACTCTCGCTTTTCTTCATTTTTTGGTAGGTCATCTTCATTAAATCCTCGCTGTCCAACTCCTTTTACCCACGGAACATGCGCATAACTATAAAACGAAATTCTATCAGGTTCTAGCTCTTTTGTTTTATTAATAGTATGAATTACATTTTCCTTGGTTTGAAACGGAAGTCCAAATACCAAATCGTGACTGATAGATGTATATCCTATTTCTTTTGCCCAATTATGTACGTTTTGAACATTTTCAAAAGGCTGAATTCGATGAATTGCTTCTTGTACTTTTGGATTGTAATCTTGCACTCCAAAACTTACTCGTGTAAATCCTAAGTCATACAAAGTTTGTAGGTGTTCTTTTGTGGTGTTGTTTGGATGCCCTTCAAAACTAAATTCATGATTGGGATGTTTTTCTGCGTTCATAAAAATCCCATCAATTAATCTTTTTAATTGTTTTTCTGAAAAGAATGTTGGAGTCCCTCCTCCTAAATGGATTTCTTTTATTATAGGTGTTTCATCTACCAAATTAACATATAACTGCCATTCTTTTAAAACAGTTTCTATATACGGATCTTCCATTTCATGACGTTTTGTTATATGTTTATGGCATGCACAAAACGTACATAAACTCTCGCAAAATGGTAAGTGAATATATAAGCTAATTCCTTCTGATGAGTTACTTTCGATAAACGATTGTTTAAAAGTTTTAATCCATTTTTCTTTTGAGAAGCTATCATTCTCCCAATACGGAACGGTTGGATAACTTGTATATCTTGGTCCTGGAATATTATATTTTTGAATAAGTGAATTCATATTCTATGCTACTGTTTTGTTTCATTCTTTATCAAAACCTCTTAAAATGACGATTAAGCCAATTCTAAAGCGATTTCAATCATTTCTTTAAAGGTTTGTTCTCTTTCTTCAGCAGTTGTTCTTTCTCCAGTAACTAAACTATCTGAAATGGTTAAAATTGACAGTGCATTTACTTTGTGTTTTGCTGCAACAGTATATAATCCATTTGTTTCCATCTCAACACAAAGCACCCCATAATCTGCCCACTTTTTATAGCTTTCAAATTCATCAGCATAAAACTCATCTGAACTTAAAATATTTCCTGATTTTAGCGGAATTCCTTTGTTTTTTGCTACATCAACTGCTTTTTGGAATAGTTCAAAACTTGCTGTCGGCGCATAGTCGGCTCCGTTGAAACGTATGGTATTTAATCCAGAATTTGTCGATGCTGCCATGGCTATAACAATATCTCTAATTTTTACATCTTCTTGATAAGAACCAGCTGAACCTACTCTTATTAAATTTTTAACTCCATACTCTGTAATTAATTCATGACAATAAATTAATGTGGAAGGAATTCCCATTCCAGTTCCTTGAACAGATATTCGCTTTCTTTGATACGTCCCTGTAAAACCTAGCATTCCACGAACATCATTGTAACACGTTGGATTTTCTAAAAATGTTTCTGCTATCCATTTTGCGCGCATAGGATCACCTGGTAATAAAACAGTTTCTGCTATTTCTCCTTTCTTTGCTTCTATATGTACGCTCATTCTTTGTTCTTTTAGATTTTGAGTTATTAAAAACTTATTTTAATACTGATTCTTATCTGAAATACCACTCGTTACTAATGAAACACCTGACGAGGTTCCTAAACGAGTTACTCCCATTTCTATGTACCTCTTAGCTGTTTCAATATCTCTAATACCACCAGCTGCTTTTATCTGTGCTTTTCCATCTACAACACTATCCATTATCGCTACATCTTTAAAAGTAGCCCCTCCAGTACCAAAACCTGTAGATGTTTTTACAAAATCAGCCCCGGCTTCTACCGCTAATTGACTTGCTATTTTTATTTGTTCCTTAGATAGATAACAGTTTTCAAAAATTACTTTTAATATATTTTCTCCTATTTCTTCTTTAATCAACCGAATTTCTTTTTCTACATAATTTTCTTCACCATCTAACAACTTACCTATATTGATAACCATATCTATTTCAGAAGCTCCATTTTTTATACATTCTTTGGCTTCAAAAATTTTAGCTTTGGTAGTCATTGCTCCTAAAGGAAAACCTACTACAGCTGCTATTTTTACATCCGAACCTTTTAACTCTTTGGCTGCCAATTCTACATAACATCCATTTACACAAACTGCATAAAAGTTATATTTTTTGGCCTCATTACACAGCTTTACTATATCTGCTTTAGTTGCTGTAGGTTTTAATAAAGTATGATCTATATATTTATTAATCTGCATCTTTTTATTTTATTTTTCTACCTAAAATATTGGTAGCTATTGTTGTAAATACTACTACACTAATTGAACTCAACGGCATCAAAATAGCTGCTATTACTGGCATCAACTGCCCCGTTACCGCAAAATAAAGTCCAACAACATTATACATTAAAGATAATAAAAAACAATACTTAATAATTTTTATCGCTTTTTGCGATGCTCTTATATAGTTTCCTATTTCACTAAACTTTGTGGCATCTAAAATAGCATCGCAAGCAGGTGAAAACACATTGATATTTTCCGATAAAGCTATTCCTACATTGCTTTGAGCTAACGCTCCTGCATCATTTAATCCGTCACCAATCATCAATACACTTTTGTTTTTTTCTTGTAGTTCCTCTACATAATGTAGCTTATCTTGCGGTTTTTGATTGAATAAAAATGTTGTTTCTTTAGGTAATAACTCTTCTAAAAACTTCTTTTCCCCTTCATTATCTCCAGAAACTACAGATAATTCATATTTTTTATTTAAGCTTGATAACAGGTTTTCAACTCCTTTTCTATAAGCATTTTTAAACACAAACTTTCCTTTATACTTATCGTTAACACTAATATGAACAGAAGTATCAAAATTTAATCGTTCTTCTGCATTTTTTACAAAAGAAGACGAACCTATTTTTAATCTTGTTTGTTGATAATTTGTCTCAATTCCCTTTCCTACATATTCTTGGTAATTATCAACTGGTAACATTTCTTCTTCTAAAGAAGCATATAACATTCTACTTAGTGGATGATTTGAGGCTCTTAATGAGCTTTTTAATATCGCTTTTTGGAGTTTATTTAGATCTTCACCTTTATATGTTATCGTATTTTCTTTATTGGTGGTAAGCGTACCTGTTTTATCAAAAATAACTGAGTTTATAGCTGCTAATTGTTCTACTACTGTAGCATTCTTTAAATAAAATTTCTTTCTCCCAAAGATTCGTAGGATATTCCCTAAAGTAAACGGTGCTGCTAAGGCTATGGCACAAGGACATGCAATAATTAGTACTGACGTAAATACGTTTAATGCTACACTTGAATCATAGTATAACCAAAACGCTGTAGACAAAAACGCTATTAACAATACGATGATGGTAAAATTCTTACTGATTTTATCAGTTAGCGTTTTAAACGATGAATTTTTGTCTTTTTGAAATACATCATTACTCCACAACTGTGTTAAATAGCTTTGTGAAACCGAAGCTAGTACCTCCATCTCTATACTTCCTGACAGTTGCTTTCCTCCTGCAAATAATTTATCTCCTGACTTTTTATTTACAGGAATAGCCTCACCTGTAACAAAGCTGTAGTCTATTTTCGCTTCTCCATTAATTAAAATTCCATCAACAGGAATTAATTCTTGGTTTCTAATTAATAGTCTGTCTCCTTTATTGACATCATAGATTTGCGTGTTTTCTTCTTTTTTATCCGTAGTTATTCTTGTTACTGCAATTGGAAAGTACGATTTGTAATCGCGTTCGAATGACAAGAAATTATAAGTTTTTTGTTGAAAAAACTTCCCTAGTAATAAGAAGAACACTAGCCCTGTTAAACTATCAAAAAAGCCTGTCCCTAAATCCAACATAATCTCTGCTGTACTACGTACAAATAGCACTAAAATTCCAAGAGCAATAGGAACATCAATGTTTAAAATTTTAGAGCGAATTCCTTTGTATGCTGAAATAAAATAATCAACTCCAGCATAAAACACTACAGGTAACGAAAATATAAACATTAACCAACGGAAGATTCCTTTGTATTGCTCTAACCAATATTCTGATACTTCAAAATACTCCGGGAATGATAAAAACATAACATTTCCAAAAGCAAAACCTGCTATTCCTAGTTTATAAATTAAACTACGGTCTACCTTCTTTTTCCCTACCTCATAATCTTCAAGGCTTATGTAAGGTTCATAACCAATAGAACTTAATAGTAATACTATTTCTTTAAGTGATGTTTTTTCGGAATTGTAAGTAATTCGTACTGTTTTCTTTGGGAAATTAACTTGAGATGAAGATACAAACTCTTGTAGTTTGTGTAAGTTTTCTAATACCCAAATACATGAACTACAATGTATATGTGGAATGTATAAATTTACCACTTGTACATTACCATCGTTAAACTCTAATAGTTTATCTACAATGGATTCATTATCCAAGAAATCATATTTTCCTTGTATCTCTTCAGGTATTGCTCCTGGGTTGTTTTGAAAATCGTAATAACAAGTTAAATCGTTTTCTGAAAAAATTTCATAAACCGTTTTGCATCCATTACAACAGAAAAATTTATCTTCTTTTGTAATTGTTTTTGTGTCGCACTCGTTACCACAATGAAAACATGTTGTGCTTTCCATATTTACTCTTTTGCCTAGTACAAATGTCGGATAACATCTCAAATTAAAACATGATAATTGTCAGGTTTTCCGTATATTTGAGTAACAAAAAAAGGGCATATCTATGAGCAAGTGTGAGCAATGTATCATCAGAGAATTTAATTCTTTAAAGGCTTTAACAAAAGATGAATTGATAAGAATAACAGGATGTAAAACGTCTAAAAAAATAAAAAAAGGAGAAGTTCTCTTTGATGAAGGCGAATACATAAATGGTGTTTTTTGTGTTAAAGACGGTGTTTGTAAAGTGTCTAAAATGAGTGATAATGGTAGAGACCAAATTATTCATTTAATAAAAAAAGGAGATATTTTAGGAGAGCGAAGTTTGATTAACAATGAAGCTTCCAATTTAAAAGCTATTGCTGTTAATGATATGGAAGTATGTTTTATTCCTAAAGAAGAAATTATTAGAGATTTAGAAAACAACTCTAACTTTTCTATGGACATTTTAAAAAAAATGGCCAATTCTTTAAAGAAAGCAGATGATATTATAGTAGATATGGCTCAAAAAACCGTAAAACAACGTTTAGCTGCTACTCTTTTACTTTTAGACTCTAAGTTTAACAAGAACGAAAATGGCTCTATAAATATTAATTTATCTCGAGAAGATATGGCTAATATTATTGGAACAGCAACGGAAAGTGCTATTCGTTTACTTTCAGAGTTTAAAAAGAAAAAACTAATTGATTTAAAGGGTAAAGAAATTTTTATAACCGATTTAAAAGCTTTAAAAGAGCTTTCAGAAGGTTTTTAAAACAAAAAAATCGTCTATATAGACGATTTTTTTTTAAGCTTCCCCTGTGGTTCCACCAAAGTTCATTGGAATTGGTGGTTGCTCATAATCTTTTATTTCTCCATGTGCTTGTTCAAACTTACGAATATTGTCTGCTAACGCTTTTGACAAACGTTTAGCGTGTTGTGGAGTTAAAATAATTCTTGATTTTACTTTTGCCTTAGGAACTCCTGGCATAATATTAATAAAATCTACTATAAACTCAGAAACTGAATGGTTTATAATAGCTAAATTACTATACGTTCCTTCTGCTATTTCTTGGTCTAGCTCTATATTTAATTGCGGCTCTTTCTTATTATCTTCCATAATTAAGTCTCTTAATATGTTTTAGTTAAAAAAATAAGGGTTTAGAGTTCTAAGAACTCTAAACCCTTGATATTATTTATAAATTTAAGTTTTTATAAACTTTGTTCAATCTCATCCTTAGGTCCAACTACGATATCTTCGTAAGCTCTCATTCCTGTACCTGCTGGTATACGTTTACCAACAATTACGTTTTCTTTTAATCCTTCTAAGGTATCAATTTTACCATTTACAGCGGCTTCATTTAATACTTTAGTTGTTTCCTGGAATGATGCAGCTGAGATAAATGACTTCGTTTGTAACGATGCTCTTGTAATACCTTGTAATACTTGCTCAGCTGTTGCTGGTTGAGCATCACGTGCTACTACTAAGTTTTTATCTTCTCTACGTAATAAAGAGTTTTCATCTCTTAATTGACGAGCTGAAACTATTTGTCCTGGTTTCAAGTTAGCAGAATCTCCTGAGTCTTCAACAACTTTCATTCCGTAAATAGCGTCATTTTCTTTGATGAAATCCGTTTTATGAACTAATTGATTTTCTAAGAATAAAGTATCTCCTGAATCAATAATTCTAACTTTACGCATCATTTGACGTACTACTACTTCAAAGTGCTTGTCGTTAATTTTTACCCCTTGTAAACGGTATACTTCTTGGATCTCGTTTACTAAGTATTCTTGAACTGCTGAAGGTCCTTTGATATTTAAGATATCAATAGGAGTAATTGCTCCATCAGATAATGGCATTCCTGCTTTGATAAAGTCGTTTTCTTGAACTAAGATTTGATTAGATAACTTAATTAAGTATTTCTTAATCTCTCCTGTTTTAGATTCGATAATAATTTCACGGTTACCACGCTTAATCTTACCAAATGACACAACTCCATCAATTTGTGCTACTACAGCTGGGTTAGAAGGGTTACGCGCTTCGAATAACTCAGTTACACGTGGTAAACCTCCTGTAATATCTCCTGCTTTACCAGACTTACGAGGAATCTTAACTAATGTTTTACCTGTTTCTACTTTATCTCCATCATTTACCATTAAATGAGCTCCTACAGGTAAACTATACGAACGTAAAGCATTACCATCAGCATCTTCAATAATTAATGAAGGAATGATTTTTTTATTCTTAGAATCTGTTATTACTTTTTCTTGGAATCCTGTTTGTTCATCGACTTCTACAGAATAGTTAATTCCTTGTTCTAAATTGTCGAACTTAACTTTACCTCCAAATTCAGAAACAATAACTCCGTTAAATGGATCCCATTGACATACTGCATCTCCTTTCTTGATCGTCTTTCTTTCTTTATCAAAGATAATAGAACCGTAAGGAATTATGTTAGTACTTAATACGATGCCTGTTTTCTTATCAGTAATTTTAATTTCTGCAGTACGAGAAATTACGATATCTACTTCTTCGCCTGCTGAATCTTTACCTTTTACAGTACGTAAGTCATCAATAGTTACAGAACCGTCGAATTTTGCGATTAACTTATTGTCTTCAGAAATGTTTCCTGCTACCCCTCCAACGTGGAATGTACGTAATGTTAACTGTGTACCTGGTTCTCCAATAGACTGTGCAGCAATTACACCAACTGCTTCACCTCTTTGAACTTTTTGACCTGTTGATAAACTTTGTCCGTAACATTTCTCACAAATTCCTCTTTCAGATTCACATGTTAATGCTGAACGAACTTCAACTTTATCTACGCCTGATGCTTCAATTTTGTCAGCTAAAATTGGAGTAATCAACTCTCCTGCTTCAACTAATAATTCATCTGTAGTTGGAGCATAAACATCATATAATGCTGTACGTCCTGAAATTCTTTCACTTAAAGGTTCAACGATTTCATCGTTTTTCTTTAAGGCAGAAACTTCTAATCCTCTTAATGTACCACAATCTTCTTCGTTTACGATAACATCTTGAGATACGTCTACTAAACGACGTGTTAAATATCCTGCATCGGCTGTTTTTAATGCGGTATCGGCAAGTCCTTTACGTGCACCGTGCGTGGAGATAAAGTATTCTAAAATTGATAACCCTTCTTTAAAGTTCGATAAAATTGGGTTTTCAATAATTTCTCCACCTCCTGCGGTCGATTTTTTAGGTTTTGCCATTAATCCACGCATACCAGTTAACTGACGAATCTGCTCTTTCGATCCACGTGCTCCAGAATCTAACATCATAAACACTGAGTTAAATCCTTGCTGGTCTTCACGTAAACGCTTCATAGATAATTCAGTTAATCGGTTGTTGGTAGATCCCCAAACATCAATTACCTGATTATAACGTTCTTTTTGCGTTAACATACCCATGTTATAATTCATAACAATTCCATCCACTTCTTCGTTCGCTTCAGCAATCATGGTATGTTTTTCTTCCGGAATAATGATATCTCCTAATGAGAAAGATAAACCACCTTGGAAGGCAAATTTATACCCCATTCCTTTGATATCATCTAAGAACTTACCTATTGATGGAATATCTGTTACTTTTAGGATATTACCAATAATTCCACGTAATGATTTCTTTGTTAATACCTCATTAATATACCCTGCTTGTTCAGGTACCACTTCGTTAAATAATACTCTACCAACAGTAGTTTCTATTAATTGAGTTACTAACTCACCATTCTCGTTAAAGTCTTTAGTTCTTACTTTTATTCCAGCATTTAAGTCTACTTGCTCCTCATTATAAGCAATAGTTACTTCTTCTGGAGAATAGAAAGTTAACCCTTCACCTTTAATAGGTACTTCTGGAGTTGACTTTCTTTCTTTTGTCATATAATATAACCCTAAAACCATATCCTGAGATGGTACCGTAATTGGTGCTCCATTTGCAGGGTTTAAAACATTATGAGAAGCTAACATTAATAACTGTGCTTCTAAAATTGCTTCTGGTCCTAATGGTAAGTGAACCGCCATTTGATCCCCATCAAAATCGGCGTTAAATGCCGTACATACTAATGGGTGTAAACGAATTGCCTTTCCTTCAATTAATTTTGGTTGGAAAGCTTGAATACCTAAACGGTGTAAGGTAGGGGCACGGTTTAATAAAACAGGGTGTCCTTTAATTACATTTTCTAAGATATCCCAAACAACTGGTTCTTTTCTGTCAATTATTTTCTTTGCAGATTTAACTGTCTTAACAATTCCTCTTTCGATTAACTTACGAATAACGAAAGGTTTGTACAATTCAGCTGCCATATCTTTTGGCAATCCACATTCGTATAATTTTAATTCTGGTCCAACAACAATTACCGAACGTGCAGAGTAATCAACACGCTTACCTAATAAGTTTTGACGGAAACGTCCTTGCTTACCTTTTAAACTATCAGATAATGATTTTAATGGTCTGTTAGACTCTGTTTTTACAGCTGATGATTTACGTGTGTTATCAAATAATGAATCTACTGATTCTTGTAACATACGTTTTTCATTACGTAAAATTACTTCTGGTGCTTTAATTTCCATTAATCGTTTTAAACGATTGTTACGGATAATTACACGACGATATAAATCATTTAAGTCAGAAGTAGCAAAACGACCTCCATCTAATGGTACTAATGGACGTAATTCTGGTGGAATAACCGGAATTACCTTCATAATCATCCATTCTGGATTGTTTTCTCTATTTTTTTGAGAATCTCTGAATGCTTCTACAACATTTAGACGCTTTAATGCTTCATTTTTACGTTGCTTAGAAGTTTCAGTGTTTGCTTTATGACGCAATTGATATGATAACTCGTCTAAATCGATTCTTTCTAATAAATCAATTAAACACTCTGCACCCATTTTAGCGATAAACTTATTAGGGTCAGAATCTTCTAAATACATATTTTCTTGTGGAAGCTCATCTACGATATCTAAGTATTCTTCCTCAGTTAAGAAGTCCATTTTTTGTAATGGTTCTCCTTCGGCATTCTTAGCAATACCTGGTTGAATTACTACGTAACGTTCGTAGTAAATAATCATATCTAACTTCTTAGATGGTAACCCTAAAAGGTATCCCATTTTGTTAGGTAATGATCTAAAGTACCAAATATGTGCAACTGGTACTACTAAGTTAATATGACCTACTCTATCTCTACGTACTTTTTTCTCAGTAACTTCAACACCACAACGGTCACAAACGATACCTTTATATCGAATTCTTTTATATTTACCACACGCACACTCATAGTCTTTTACAGGACCAAAGATACGCTCACAAAACAATCCATCTCTTTCTGGTTTGTGTGTACGGTAGTTTATAGTTTCTGGTTTTAACACCTCTCCTTTAGAAGCCTCTAAAATAGACTCAGGTGATGCTAAACCTATTGAAATTTTGTTAAACTTCTTAACAGTGTATTTTTCGTTTTTTCTTGCCATGATAATGGATTCGAATTAAAAATAAATGTCTTATAATAAGACTGATATTGAAAAAATGATTTGCCTCAGAGCTTACACTCTGAGACATTTCACTGTGATTATTCTTCTAATTTAACGTCTAATCCTAAACCTTTAAGTTCGTGCATTAATACGTTAAATGATTCTGGTAAACCTGGTTCTGGCATTGCTTCTCCTTTAACGATAGACTCGTAAGTTTTTGCTCTACCTAATACATCATCAGACTTAACAGTTAAGATTTCTCGTAATATACTTGATGCACCATATGCTTCAAGTGCCCATACCTCCATCTCACCAAAACGCTGACCTCCAAACTGTGCTTTACCTCCTAATGGTTGCTGAGTAATTAATGAGTAAGGTCCAATAGAACGCGCGTGCATCTTATCTTCAATCATGTGACCTAACTTAATCATATAAATTACTCCTACCGTTGCAGGCTGATCGAAACGTTTACCTGTACCTCCATCATATAAATATGTGTGTCCGTAACGTGGTATTCCTGCTTCATCAGTTAAAGCATTGATTTGATCAATTTTTGCACCATCAAAAATTGGTGTTGCATACTTTTGACCTAATTTTTGACCTGCCCATCCAAGAACAGTTTCATAAATCTGACCAATGTTCATACGAGATGGTACCCCTAATGGGTTTAATACGATATCTACTGGTGTTCCGTCTTCTAAGAAAGGCATATCTTCTTGACGTACAATACGTGCAACAATACCTTTGTTTCCGTGACGTCCTGCCATCTTATCTCCTACTTTTAATTTACGTTTCTTAGCTACATAAATTTTAGCAAGTTTTAAGATACCTGCTGGTAATTCGTCTCCTACAGAGATTGTAAATTTCTCACGACGTAAAACTCCTTGTAGGTCGTTTACTTTAATCTTGTAATTGTGAACTAATTCTACAACTAATTGATTTAAGTCTTTATCAGTAGTCCAAGTTCCACTTAAATGTGTAAAGTCTTCTACAGAGTTTAACATTTTTTGTGTAAACTTTTTACCTTTTGGCAACACTTCTTCTCCTAAGTCGTTATACACTCCTTGAGAAGTTTTTCCTGATACTAAGTTGAATAACTTTTCAACTAAAACATCTTTTAATTCTTCAAACTTAGACACATAAGATGCTTCTAAAGCTGCTATTGCTTCTTTATCACGAGCACGCTTATTCTTATCTTTTACTGCGCGTTTGAATAATTTTTTGTTAATTACAACTCCTCTTAATGATGGAGACGCTTTTAATGATGCATCTTTTACATCTCCTGCTTTATCACCAAAGATAGCACGTAATAACTTTTCTTCTGGAGTAGGGTCAGATTCTCCTTTTGGTGTAATTTTACCAATTAAAATATCACCAGGATTTACTTCTGCTCCAATACGAATCATTCCATTTTCATCTAAGTCTTTTGTAGCCTCTTCAGAAACATTAGGAATATCGTTTGTTAATTCTTCAGCTCCTAATTTAGTATCACGAACATCTAATGAATATTCATCAATATGAATAGAAGTAAAGATATCTTCACGAACTACTTTTTCAGAAATCACAATCGCATCCTCAAAGTTATACCCTTTCCAAGGCATAAAGGCTACTTTCATGTTTCTACCTAAAGCTAATTCTCCTTTTTGTGTTGCATATCCTTCACAAAGTACTTGACCTTCTTCAACTCTATCACCTACTTTTACAATCGGTTTTAAGTTGATATTAGTACCTTGGTTTGTTTTTCTAAACTTAATTAAGTCGTACGACACTTCATCAGAATCAAAGCTAACCATGCGCTCTTCTTCTGTCCTATCGTACTTAATTGTTATTTTATTGGCGTCTACATATTCTACAACTCCTGCTCCTTCAGCATTGATTAAGATACGAGAATCTTTTGCTACTCTACGTTCTAAACCAGTACCAACAATTGGAGACTCTGGACGTAATAATGGAACTGCTTGACGCATCATGTTCGATCCCATCAGTGCACGGTTCGCATCATCATGCTCTAAGAAAGGAATTAATGATGCCGAAATCGAAGCAATTTGATTAGGAGCAACGTCCATATAATTAATTGCTTCAGGGTTTTCCACTGGAAAATCTCCTTCTTCACGTGCAATAACTCTTTCGCTCTCTATTTTACCATCATTTGCTACTGGTAAATTAGATTGAGCAATTTTCATTCCTTCTTCTTCTTCTGCTGATAAATAAATTGGTTCTTCAGAAGAGACTGAACCATTATCTACCTTTTTGTATGGAGTTTCAATGAATCCCATATTATTTACTTTAGCATAAACCGCTAAAGAAGAAATAAGTCCAATGTTTGGTCCTTCAGGTGTTTCAATCGGACATAAACGACCATAATGCGTATAGTGAACGTCACGAACCTCGAAACCTGCTCTTTCACGTGATAAACCTCCAGGTCCTAAAGCTGATAAACGACGCTTATGAGTAATCTCTGCTAATGGATTTGTTTGATCCATAAATTGAGATAACTGGTTGGTACCAAAGAAAGAGTTAATTACTGAAGATAACGTCTTAGCGTTAATTAAGTCGATTGGAGTAAACACCTCATTATCACGAACATTCATTCTCTCACGAATAGTACGTGCCATACGAGCTAAACCTACACCAAATTGACCTGCTAATTGCTCACCAACAGTTCTAACACGACGATTAGATAAGTGATCAATATCATCTACTTCAGCCTTTGAATTGATTAATTCAATTAAGTACTTAATGATTGTAATGATATCATTCTTAGTTAATACTTTTTGATCTAAATCTTCATTTAACTGAAGTTTAGTATTCATTCTAAAACGTCCTACTTCACCTAAACTATAACGTTGCTCTGAGAAGAATAATTTTTCAATAATACCTCTTGCAGTTTCCTCATCTGGCGGTTCAGCATTACGTAATTGTCTATATACATGCTCTACAGCTTCCTTTTCAGAGTTTGTAGGGTCTTTTTGTAATGTATTGTGAATGATGGCATAATCTGCTTGCTGATTGTCTTCTTTATGTAACAAGACTGTTTTTGCACCTGCTTCAATTATTTCATCAATATGTTCTTTTTCTATAATAGTATCACGGTCGAAAATGATTTCGTTACGCTCAATAGAAACAACTTCTCCTGTATCTTCATCTACGAAATCTTCATGCCAAGTTTTTAATACTCTTGCTGCTAATTTACGCCCTAATACTTTCTTTAATCCAGCTTTAGAAACTTTTACTTCTTCAGCTAAATCAAAAATCTCTAAAATATCTTTATCTCTTTCAAAACCTATGGCTCTGAATAACGTTGTTACTGGTAATTTTTTCTTTCTATCAATATAAGCATACATTACTTGATTGATATCGGTAGCAAATTCAATCCAAGAACCTTTGAATGGAATTACTCTTGCAGAGTATAACTTGGTTCCATTAGCGTGGAAAGATTGCCCAAAGAATACACCTGGTGAACGGTGTAATTGTGACACTACAACTCTTTCTGCACCATTAATAATAAAGGTACCAGAGTTTGTCATATAAGGAATTGTACCTAAATACACATCTTGAACGATTGTTTCGAAATCTTCGTGTTCTGGGTCAGTACAATATAATTTTAAACGTGCTTTTAGAGGTACACTGTGAGTTAATCCACGCTCGATACATTCTTGAATGCTATACCTTGGAGGATCTACAAAGTAGTCTAAAAATTCTAATACAAATTGATTACGTGTATCTGTAATCGGGAAGTTATCCATGAAAGTTTTATACAAACCTTCTTCTCCTCGCTCTTCAGCTTTAGTTTGCAATTGGAAGAAATCTTGAAAAGACTTCACCTGAATATCTAAAAAGTCTGGATAATCAGCTCCTAACTGCGATGACGCGAAGTTAATTCTTTCAGTAGTATTTATCGTTGCCAAAAGAGATGCTATTTTTAATTAAAAATATTATTTTTGAAACTTAATTGTTTCAATACTGCAATTTTAATTGCTCTTACTGATTAAAAATCAGCACTTTATAATCGTAAATTCACAAATACAAAAAATGTGAAAAATAAAGAACGAATATATACACAAAATGGTTTAGGCCTAAAAACATGAGTCTTTAGTACCTAAACCTTTATTGTTTTTTCCCGTTTTCTATAATTCGGGAGTATAGCTTACTTAAGCTCTACCTCAGCTCCTGCTTCTTCTAAAGACTTTTTAAGACCTTCAGCCTCATCTTTAGATACACCTTCTTTGATTGGTGCTGGTGCGCTATCTACAATACCTTTAGCTTCTTTTAATCCTAATCCAGTTAATTCTTTAACTAATTTTACAACTGCTAATTTAGATCCTCCAGCTGCTTTTAAGATTACATCAAACTCAGTTTTCTCTTCTGCTGCATCTCCACCACCTGCTGCTGGTCCTGCTACTGCTACTGCTGCTGCTGCTGGCTCAATACCATACTCTTCTTTTAAAATATCAGCTAATTCATTAACTTCTTTTACTGTTAAGTTAACTAATTGTTCTGCGAAATCTTTTAAATCTGCCATTTTAATTGTTTTTTAAAAATTTTATTTATTTAGTTTATTAGTGCGCGAAATTATTTTTCTGATAATGTCTTTAAGATACCTGATAATTTACCTCCACCTGACTGTAATGCTGAAACAACATTCTTAGCAGGAGATTGTAATAAGGTGATAATATCTCCAATAAGTTCTTCTCTAGATTTGATGTTTACAAGAGCATCTAATTGGTCATCTCCAATATAAACTGCCTCTTCTACATACGCTCCTTTTAATAAAGGACGATCTTTTGATTTTTTTCTGAACTCTTTGATAACTTTTGCTGGTGCATTTGCTGCTTCAGCAATTAACATTGAAGTGTTACCTTTTAATACCTCTGGTAATTCTCCGAAATCTTTATCAGAAGCTTCCATTGCTTTTGAAAGCAATGTGTTTTTAACAACAGCCAATTGTACGTTCGCTTTAAAACATGCTCTACGTAAGTTAGATGTAGTAGCTGCATCTAAACCAGAAATATCTGCTAAATAGATCGTGCTAGTATCTGCTAATTGTGCTGTTAAATCTTGTATTACTTGTGATTTTTCCTCTCTAGTCATAATTAAAAAGTTTTAACTGCCTTACGATACTGTTTTAACATCTACAGCTACACTAGGACTCATAGTAGAAGACATAAAAATACTTTTAATATAAGTTCCTTTAGCCGCTGTTGGCTTTAATTTAATTAATGTTTGAATTAACTCGTTTGCATTTTCTTCAATCTTTGCAGCATCAAAAGATGCTTTTCCGATTGCAGCATGTACAATACCAGTTTTATCTACTTTAAAGTCGATTTTACCTGCTTTTACTTCTTGTACTGCTTTTGCAACATCCATAGTTACTGTACCAGTTTTAGGGTTAGGCATTAATCCACGAGGACCTAATACACGTCCTAAAGGACCTAATTTACCCATAACACTTGGCATAGTAATAATAACGTCAACATCAGTCCAACCTCCTTTAATTTTTTGAAGGTATTCATCTAATCCAACGTAATCAGCACCAGCTTCTTTAGCTTCCGCTTCTTTATCTGGAGTAACTAATGCTAAAACTTTTACATCTTTACCAGTTCCGTGAGGTAATGTTACAACACCACGAACCATTTGATTAGCTTTACGAGGATCTACTCCTAAACGTACTGCTAAATCTACAGATGCGTCAAACTTTACATTTGTAATCTCTTTAACTAATGCTGATGCATCTTGTAAGCTATAAACTTTAGAGCTATCTACTTTAGCACGAGCTTCTTTTTGCTTTCTAGTAATTGCCATTTCTAAATATCTTTTAAAGTTTAAGCAGGTGCATCACCTGTTACTGTTAATCCCATAGAACGAGCTGTTCCAGCAATCATTCTCATTGCAGACTCTACTTCAAAGGCATTCATATCTACCATTTTGTCTTCTGCAATTCCACGAATTTGATCCCAAGAAACGCTTGCTACTTTTTTCCTATTAGGTTCTCCTGAACCTTTCTTAATTTTGGCCGCTTCTAATAACTGTACTGCAGCTGGTGGAGTTTTTACAACAAACTCAAATGATTTGTCTGTATAAACTGTAATAACAACAGGTAATACTTTACCTTGTTTGTCCTGTGTACGAGCATTAAACTGCTTACAGAACTCCATGATGTTAACACCGGCAGCACCTAAAGCGGGTCCAACTGGTGGCGACGGATTCGCTGCACCTCCCCTAACTTGTAGTTTAACTAATTTACTTACTTCTTTTGCCATTGTTTAAGATTTAACGATGTGTTTAAATTGGAAGCTTAAACCCATCAAAATATAGGTGTAACAATTATATTTTCTCTACTTGCATATAGTTTAACTCTAATGGAGTTTTTCTTCCGAAAATCTTTACCATTACTTCTAACTTACGCTTTTCTTCATTTACCTTTTCAACAGTTCCATCAAACCCATTGAAAGGACCATCAATTACTTTTACAGTTTCTCCAACTGAATAAGGAATTGCAATATTTTCATCTTTAACAGAAAGTTCATCAACTTTACCTAACATTCTGTTTACTTCTGATTTACGCATTGGTACAGGGTCACCTCCTTTTGTTTCTCCTAAGAAACCAATAACACCTGTTACTGATTTAATTACGTGAGGAACTTCCCCTGCTAAATTAGCCTCAACCATTACATAACCAGGAAAGTAAACTCTTTCTCTGTTTATTTTCTTTCCGTTTCTTACTTGAATAACTTTTTCTGTAGGAACAATTACTTGGTTCACAAAATCAGACAACCCATGACGAGCAATTTCAGTCTCAATGTAAGTTTTCACTTTATTTTCTTGACCTCCAATAGCTCTTACCACATACCACTTCATCACCGAATCAGCCATCATTAAAACATTTTAAAGAAGTTATCTAACCCTGTTTGAAAAACCTTATCTATCCCCGCTACAGCTAAAGCAAATACAATTGTAAATGCTGCAACTACTACAGTAGACTTTTGAGCTTCTTCACGAGAAATCCAAGTCATGTTGGTATTTAATTCTTCAAAAGAATCTTTAATGTATTGTATAAAGTTACTCATATTTTATCCTTTTAACGAGTTGCAGTTTTCACCACAACTCGTTTTAGTTTTGCACGGGTTGAGAGGCTCGAACTCCCGACACCTGGTTTTGGAGACCAGTGCTCTACCAACTGAGCTAAACCCGTATTTTAAAGGAGTCTCTCTTTAAAAAGAGACTCCTTATACTTTATTATTAAACTATAATTAGTCTAAGATTTCAGTTACCTGACCAGCTCCTACTGTTCTACCTCCCTCACGGATTGCGAACTGTAAACCTGTGTTTAATGCGATAGGTTGGATTAAGTCAACAGTAATAGTTAGGTTATCACCTGGCATTACCATTTCAACTCCTTCTGGTAAGTTAATATTACCTGTTACGTCAGTTGTACGTACGTAGAACTGTGGACGGTAGTTGTTGTGGAATGGAGTGTGACGTCCACCTTCTTCTTTCTTTAAGATATACACCTCAGCTTTAAACTTAGCGTGTGGAGTAATAGAACCTGGCTTACAGATTACCATTCCTCTCTTAATTTGAGTCTTTTCAATACCTCTTAATAAGATACCCGCGTTATCTCCTGCCTCACCTCTATCTAAGATTTGACGGAACATCTCGATACCAGTTACAGTAGATGTTAATTTTTCATCTCCCATACCGATAATCTCAACAGGGTCTCCTGTATTAATGATACCAGTTTCGATACGTCCAGTTGCTACTGTACCACGACCAGTAATAGAGAATACATCCTCGATTGGCATTAAGAAATCTTTTTCAGTATCTCTTGGTGGCTCTTCGATCCAAGTATCAACAGCTTCCATTAACTCTAATACTGTATCAACCCACTTTTGCTCTCCGTTTAATGCACCTAAAGCAGAACCAGAAACTACAGGACCATTATCTCCATCATACTCATAGAAAGATAATAAATCTCTCACTTCCATTTCTACTAACTCTAATAACTCTTCGTCATCAACCATATCAACTTTGTTTAAGAAAACAACGATACGTGGAATACCTACCTGACGACCTAATAAGATGTGCTCACGAGTTTGTGGCATTGGACCATCAGTAGCAGCTACTACTAAGATAGCTCCATCCATTTGTGCAGCACCAGTTACCATGTTCTTTACGTAATCGGCGTGACCTGGACAGTCAACGTGCGCGTAGTGACGGTTAGCTGTTGCATACTCTACGTGAGAAGAGTTAATTGTGATACCTCTTTCTTTTTCTTCTGGAGCGTTATCGATTTGATCAAAAGCTCTCTGCTCAGAAAATCCAGCATCTGCTAATACTTTAGTAATTGCAGCAGTTAAAGTAGTTTTACCGTGATCTACGTGACCAATAGTACCTACGTTTAAGTGCGGTTTCGAACGATCATAAGTTCCTTTTGCCATGATTATTAATTTTAATTCTTAGTTAAATATATTTAGTGTTATTTTTAAACTCTTGTCAAATAAACTCTAAAATAGAGCCAACAACGGGATTTGAACCCGTGACCTCATCCCTACCAAGGATGCGCTCTACCAACTGAGCTATGTCGGCAACGAATTTAGAGCGGGAGACCAGGTTCGAACTGGCGACATTCAGCTTGGAAGGCTGACGCTCTACCAACTGAGCTACTCCCGCAATAAAATTTCATTAAGATAGTGGGGAGAGCAGGATTCGAACCTGCGAAGTCGTAAGACAACGGAGTTACAGTCCGTCCCATTTGGCCGCTCTGGAATCTCCCCTAAACCTTAAATAATATTTTAATGAACTTTTATTTTTTAGAGCCGATGGAGGGACTCGAACCCACGACCTGCTGATTACAAATCAGCTGCTCTAGCCAGCTGAGCTACATCGGCTTTTGTTATAAAAAAACAATCCGCTATTTCTAACGGACTGCAAATGTAAAAAGTAATTTTTAATTTTTAAAACTTTTTTAATTATTTTTTATCGTTTTTATGAGACTAAGGCATCCTTTGATTTTTCTTTTGATTTTTGCAACTGTCTTTTTAAAGATTCTACAGACACACTAATACCTTCCTCAAAGGTCTTAGTTTGCTTTTTCACCATTAATTCGCTTCCTGGTATATTAATTTTTACTTCAGTTATTTTATTCTCCTTTTCACTCGTTTTTTGCACTTTTAAAAACACTTCTGCATCAACGATCTTATCATGAAACTTCTCTAATCCTCCTATTTTTTTCTCAATGAAATCTATTAATTTTTGGTCTGCTGAGAAATTTACTGATTGTGTGAATACCTTCATAATTCTTCGATCTTTTAATTTGACCCTCTAGGGTGAGTCTTGTTATACACTTTTTTTATTTGCTCCAAGCTATTGTGCGTATAAACTTGGGTAGAGGCTAAACTTGAATGCCCTAGTAATTCTTTAACCGAATTTAACGACGCACCGTTGTTAAGTAAATGTGTAGCAAAAGCATGCCTTAATATATGTGGACTTTTTTTTGCTTTTGTTGACACTCTACTAAAGTACAAATTTATTATTCGGTAAACAAGGGTTTCATAAATTTTAACGCCTTTTTTAGTCACTAAAAGCACCTCTAAATCTACATCCTCAATTCCTCTTTTTTGTCTTAAATATTCTTGTAAAGTTTTATACACTGACGGCAAGATCGTTACATACCTTTCTTTATTTCTTTTCCCTAATACTTTTATTGTTCTACTAGTATGATCTATATCTTTTTCTTTAACATTTATCAACTCAATCCTTCTCATTCCAGTTGAATACAACATTTCCACAATCAACCTATCTCTTACTGATTCAAAATCTGATCTCTCTTTTATTAGTTTTAAAACTTCTTCTACTTCATTTTGATCAAAGGGAGTTTGTATTTTTTTTTGAACTTTTAGCGCCTTATGATTTGAAAGCGGATTCACTGTTACTTCCCCTATTTTTTGCAGAAACTTATAAAAGGTCTTTAAAGAGCTTACTTTTCTATTTACGCTTCTATTTGATATATTATCATTTACCAAACTAACAATCCATGTTCTAATTTGGTTATAATGAATACTCTCTAAATCCTCTTGATCAAACTCAACCTCACAAAAATCTTTAAACGCTATTAAATCCGTTTTATATGCTTGAATTGTGTTTTTTGAATACTTTTTCTCAAACTCTAAATACTCTAAAAAAGCTTTTATTAGCATTATCTATCTTATTTATTAATTGAAGATACAAAAAAAACCTGTATTGATATCAATACAGGTTTTTCACTTTTTAGGATGATTACTATCCTACTTCTTCTTGAGTTCTTAATCTCTGAACATAAGATGCTTTAATCATTTGAGCTCGTTTTGCCACAGATGGCTTAGTAAACTGCTTTCTGTTACGTAATTGCTTCATCGTTTTTGTACGATCAAATTTACGTTTATAACGTTTTAACGCTCTATCGATATTCTCTCCTTCTTTAACTGGAATGATTAACATATTTTTGCACCTCCTTTCATCGTAGTTTCTATATCTTTAAAAATTGACAACGTTCAGTATATCAATTAATTATATTATTTTATTTCATTTTTGGACGGCAAAGATACAAAGTATTCTTTAAAAACACACTATTTTATTTCTTTTTAGTTTAAAAATGAGGCAAATAAAAATCCTGCTTTCACAGGATTTTTACTTAAATATTTATCAAGAATCATTTTTACAAAATAGGAGGCATTAGGTAGCTGGTCTATATTCTTTCTTATCTATTACCATTTTTGCAATAATTTCTTTCAATATTTCTGAAGTACCTCCCCCTATCGGTCCTAATCGACTGTCACGTAATAAACGTGCCATTGGATACTCTTCCATATAACCATAACCTCCTAGTAACTGTAAAGCATCGTATATAACCTCATCTGCCATTTTAGTAGACAATAGCTTACTCATACTTGCTTCTTTTACCACATAAATACCATCATTTAATCGTTTTGCAATGGAATAGTTATATTCTCTACACATATCTACTCTACTGGCCATTTCTGCTACTTTATGACGTAAAGCTTGAAATTTATCTAATGTTTTTCCAAAAGCTTCACGTTCACTCATATATTGTACTACATAATCAACAGCATATTCCGCACGCGCATGAGCATTGATTCCCATTACTAATCTTTCTAAAGCAAAGTGTTGCATTATATATGGAAATCCTTTTCCTTCTTCCCCCATTAAGTTTTCAGCAGGTATTACCACATTATCAAAAGCTATTTCAGCAGTATCTGAAGCTCTCCATCCTAATTTATCTAACTTAGTTGACGATATTCCTGGAGTATCTCTATCAACTATAAAAATACTCATTCCTTTATGTTTATCATCAGGGTTAGTTTTAGCTGCTACTACTAAGTAATCAGAATATACTCCATTTGTGATAAACGTTTTAGATCCATTAATCACATATGAATCTCCTTTTTTTATTGCTGTAGTACGCATTCCTGCTACATCACTTCCTCCAAAAGGTTCTGTAATACATAAACACCCTATTTTATCTCCTTCTATACTTGGTGTTAAATATTCATTCTTAATTCGATCATCTCCTTCTTTATTTACATGTGTCATTGCTAAATAAGCATGTGCCCACATATTAGCTGCAAAACCTCCTGAGTTTATTTTTTGTAGTTCTTCTAAAAAAATAACTGTATAAAAAAGATCTAAACCTAATCCTCCATATTCTTCAGGTTGATTTAAACCAAAGTATCCCATTTCACCGAACTTCTTCCAGATAAAACGCTCTACCGTACCTTCTTTCTCCCATTTATCTATATGAGGAACTACCTCTTTTTGTAAAAAATCTCTAAAACTCTGACGAAAGGCTTCATGCTCTTCGGTAAAGTACATACTATTCATAGTGGTTTGTTTATTAAATTTTGTTGCTTGTTTATTCTGCTTTCAAATATAAGATTATTCTATCGTATTTATTTAGTGGAAAATCTTTAATATTTCTTAATTCTGATATATCTTGTAGTTCAGCTACTTCATCTCGATATTCAAATATCTTTTTACATAACTCATAATCAATATATGGATTTTTTAACACTTCTTTGAATTTGGCTGTATTTACATTTACTTTTTTAATAGTTGGTTTTTTAATTACAGTAAAAGTTTGCATGACTTTGTTTGCTGCAGCTTTATTTATTCCCCAAACTTCATATAATTGTTTTGAGAATGAATACCCTTGTAACTTCTTTCTATACTTTATAATTCGAGAAGATAATACTTCTCCAACACCACTAATAGTTTCAAAATCTTGTTGAGTGGCTTTATTAATATCATTAGTAGAAATTTTATATACCTTATTATATGTATGCCTTTCACTTAAACCTAACTCTATTTTACTTTTCTTCTTTTGGTTTTCTTCTTTTACAACCCAATCTGGAAATTTAAAATAAGGAGCTATTCTGTTCAAAAGACTATCAGATATTTTTGTTACTTGTTTAAAATCTTTAGCCGAGTTAATCCATTTATTTTGTTTTCTGTAATTGTGTAATCTATCTATTTCCTCTACAGACATTCCTAGTTGATAACCTTTAAAGTCTGTTATATAATTTGGATTGAATGGATATCGTTTAGGTTTTCTTTTAATCAATTCAATTCTTTTCAAACTATCAATAGTATTTTGAAGAGCTACTAGCTCTTTCTTATTTATACCCTCTATTTTTTCTGAAGAAAAATCTATGTACACATATATAAATTGTAAAACAACTATTAAAAATAATAAAAAGAAAACCCCATTTCTTTGGCGTTTATTATACCAGAAATGGGGTTTAAATATTTTCATTCGTTTTGTTTTTTATTCTTCTACTGCTTCTTTTTTAAGGTTAATAGCATCTAAATATCTTTTTAGTTGCTTTTTAACCACTGGCATCAATAAGTATAAACCTACCATGTTAGGGAACACCATTGCAAAAATCATTGCATCTGAAAAATCCCAAATAGACTTCATACTCGCTGCTGCTCCAATTACTACGAAAGTTAAGAACAAAATTTTATATGTTAAATCTGCTTTTTTTCCTCTACCAAATAAAAATTTCCAAGACTGCAATCCGTAATACGACCAAGAAATCATTGTAGAAACTGCAAATAAAACAACTGCTACAGTTAAAAATACATTTGAGTATGGAATGTAAGCTGCAAATGCTCTTGAAGTAATTCCTGCTCCCTCATAAGCCACACCGTCAATAAATACAGATCCTGTACCATCTCCTCCATATTCAAAAGCTCCTCCAAAATTAAAGATAATAATTACTAAAGCTGTCATTGTACAAATTAATACAGTATCAATAAACGGCTCTAATAATGCCACTAAACCTTCTGATGCAGAATATTTTGTTTTCACTGCAGAGTGCGCAATTGAAGCCGAACCTGCTCCAGCTTCATTAGAAAAAGCTGCTCTTTTAAACCCTACTAATAAAACACCTATAACACCACCAACACCTATCGCTGTAGGATTGAAAGCTTCTGTTATAATTAAAGAAATAGCATCATCTATTAAAGAGAAATTAACCCCTAAAATATACAAACAAGCCAATAGGTATAGCAATGCCATAAAAGGAACTACTTTTTCTGTTACAGAAGCAATTCTTTTGATACCTCCAATAATTATAATACCTACTAAAATGGCTAGTACAATACCTATGATAGCTCCAGCTGCTGTACTCTCTAAACCTAACAACTCTTTAATAACTATTGTTGCTTGGTTAGATTGAGCTGCATTACCACCTCCAAAAGAACCTCCAATACAGAAAACTGCAAATGCTCCTGCTGCTATTTTTCCTAGTGTTGCAAAACCTTTTTCTTTTAATCCTTTAGATAAATAATACATAGGACCTCCATACACTGTTCCGTCTTCTCCTACATCACGATAATGTACTCCTAATGTACATTCTACAAATTTTGTTGACATCCCTAACAAACCGCAAATAATCATCCAGAAAGTTGCTCCCGGGCCTCCTAAAGCAATTGCTAATGCAACTCCTGCAATATTACCATTTCCAACTGTACCAGAAACCGCTGTTGCTAATGCCTGAAAGTGAGAAACTTCACCTTCATGACTTTCATCGCGAATAGTATCTTTAATATCTCCATCAATTTCTAAGTCACTATGTAAGCTCTCTATATTTTCAATATGCTCCTCAATATCGTCAACTTCATTCATATCTACTCCTTGAGCTATACCATCTTCACCATACAATAATTGCGCGCCATGTTTTTCAATATCTTCATATTTCCCTCTTACAACATTTATTGCAGTAAAGAAGTGACGGATATTTGGAAATCCAAAATAGAGCGTAAAAAAAGCGGCACTAGCCACTAACAAAATCAATACAAAAGGGGTACCAAATACTGGAAAAAAAATCACACTACTAAAAAAATCAGAAAAAGGTTTAAACGCTTCATCAATCATTTGATCAATTCCTTTTTCCTGTGCAAATGTTAACATTGGTGTTATTGAAAACAGCAATGCAAGTAGTTTTTTATTCATAATATGTATTAGATTTTTGAATTAGTAGCCCGCAATATCATAAAAAAATGCACTTACAACAAGTTTTCGTTGTTAAATATGGTTTTTACATTAGCTTTTCTTTAAATTTATGTAAATCTTCTTTAAAAGATTTTGGTCGCAATCCTAATTCTGTTTGGGCTTTTGTTAAATCAAAACCCGTAATAGCAGGCCGTAAGGCTGTTTGATTTAAAACAGCTGTAGAAATTGGTTTTATTAAGCTTTTATCTAACCTAAAAGCTTCTGCTATTTGTTGTGCAATTTCATAAATACTCATCATTCTTTTTGAGGAAATATTGAAAATTCCTAGTGCTTTTTTATCTATTGATAATTTACACGCTAATGCCAAATCTTCTACATAAGTTGGCATACGAAATTGGTCATCTACTATAGTTATTTCTTTCCTGTCTTCCAACATTTTCTTCACCCACAATACTATATTAGTGCGCGACATATCATATACTTTTCCATATACTAATATGGTACGTAAAATAGCATAATTTACCTTAGACTTTATTAATAATTCTTCTGATTTTAATTTGGAGAGCCCATAATAATTCAACGGGTTTGGCTTATCACTCTCTTTGTATGGTCCATTTTTCCCATCAAAAATAAAATCAGTTGAAATATGTATTAAATGAGTTTTATTTTCTTCTGAATAGTTTTTAAGATATTGAACTACATCTATATTTAGATTATCACAAGCTTGTTTATTTGTTTCACAAGCATCAACATTTGTCATTGCTGCTGTATTCACAATAACATCTGGCTTATATTCAGACAGTTTTTTGTAAAGCAAATCTTCATCTGTAATATCAATTGAAACATAATTAAAGTCACCTCTACCACTTCTATTTTCTCCTCTTGAAAAACCTATTACCTGATATCTTTCTTTTTCTTCTAATAAAAGGCTTACTAAAGTTTGCCCAAGTAAACCATTACTTCCAGTTATTACAACTTTCTTCATTAAAAAACTTTTCTAAGTGTTTCTATCTGTTCAGGACGTCCTAAAACAATCAAATTTCCTCCTATTTCTAATTTCACCGAAGCTTCTGGGTTGATAATGTAATCTTTATTTGGAGTACGATACCCTATAATTGTACAACCTGTTTTTTTTCGTAAATCTAAATCTAATATTGTTTTATCAATGTATTTTTCTGGCAAGTCATTAATTGCTACTTCTTCTAAGTTAGCAGTTGTTTCTCCTTCAATAGTTAGCCTATCTACAAACTCAATAACATCAGGAGTTACAACTAAAGATGCCATGTGAGAACCTCCTAATTTATCTGGCATAATTACATTATCTGCTCCTGCTATTTTTAACTTACTATATGATGTTTCTTTAGATGCTCTACTAATTACTTTACAATTTTTATTTAATTGTTTTGCTGTTAGCACTACAAATAAATTATCGGCATCAGAAGGCAACGCTGTTATTAGATTTTCTGCATTCATAATACCTGCTCTTAATAGAGTCTCATCAAGCGTTGCATCTCCTTGAATAGTTAACACTCCTTTTTCATCTAACTGCCTCACTACATCATTAAATTTTTCAACCACTACAACTTGTTTCTTGTAGTTTTTCAATTTCGAAATAGCTTGTTTACCATTTCTACCATAACCACAAACTATGGTATGACCTTGTAACTGCTCTATTTGTTTTTGCACTTTTTTTATTTTTAACTGATGAAAAAATTGCCCACTAATTAAATACTCTGAGAATGAAGAAACTGCATAACCAAAAACAAACAAACTAGATATTATCAATCCGATAGTAAATAGTTTTTCCCCCGTACCAAAAGGATGTACTTCTCCAAAACCAATGGTACTAATGGTTATAATCGTCATGTACAAAGCGTTAATAAAGGAATAATCAAAAAGTAACATATAACCTGTTACTCCTAGCATAACTATTAAGACAGAATAAATTATAGCTCTATATAACCTTGATTGAAACACTGTGTTTATCATAAATCAAAAACAGATGTTCTTTTAGTATAAATCATATCTTTTAATCTTAGTAAAAAAGCCATTGTTAAATATAATCCAAAAGACAAACCTACTGTTACAAATGATATATAAATAAAAAACAAACGTACATTAGTGGCTCGCATACCCAATCTATCAGCAAACCTGGAAGACACGTTAAAACCATGGCGCTCAAAAAAAAGCCTTACAAAATCTATAAATTTCATTTATTAATTAAGTTTTATTCGCAATATACTATTTTCAGTTTATTTGTTGATAATCGCTGCTTCAAAATAAATTTGGTTTTGGTAACTTTGCTGTTTTTGGTAAAATCCTCACTTTGAAAGAACAAGAATACATAGAAGTTTACGGAGCTCGAGCTCATAATTTAAAGAATATTGATGTTAAAATTCCTCGTGAAAAGCTAGTTGTAATTACTGGCTTAAGTGGTAGCGGGAAATCTTCTTTAGCTTTCGACACGATTTATGCTGAAGGACAACGTCGTTATATTGAAACTTTCTCTGCATATGCACGTCAATTTTTGGGCGGATTAGAAAGACCTGATGTTGATAAAATTGACGGACTTTCTCCTGTAATTTCTATTGAACAAAAAACAACAAACAAAAGCCCTCGTTCTACTGTAGGAACCATTACTGAAATTTACGATTTTCTTCGTTTACTATTTTCTCGTGCAGCAGATGCTTATTCATACAATACAGGTGAAAAAATGGTAAGTTATTCTGACGAACAAATTAGAAAATTAATTTTAAAAGATTTTGACGGCAAACGTATTGCCATTCTTGCACCATTAATTAAATCAAGAAAAGGGCATTATCGTGAACTATTCGAACAAATTTCTAAACAAGGTTTTGTTCGTGTTCGTGTGGATGGAGAAATTAGAGAAATTGAAAAGGGCATGAAACTCGATCGTTACAAAACGCACGATATAGAAGTCGTTATCGATCGATTAGCCGTGAATGATGCTGCTGAAAAACGTCTAGAAGAGACTATTAAAACTGCCTTGTACACGGGTGATAATATTTTAATGGTAATTGATGTTGATGATGAAAAACCTCGTTATTTTAGTCGTGAACTCATGTGTCCTACTACGGGAATCGCTTACCCTAATCCTGAACCTAACACTTTTTCGTTCAACTCACCAAAAGGAGCTTGTTCTCACTGTAACGGACTAGGGATTACCAACGAGATAAATCATCAAAAAGTAATTCCAGACGATAGCATTTCTATCAAAAATGGAGGAATTGCACCTTTGGGTGAGCAAAAAAACAGTTGGATTTTTAAACAACTTCAAACTATTGCTGAGCGTTATAACTTTAAACTAACCGACCCTATAAAAAGTATTTCTAAAGAAGCTATGGAGATTATTCTTCATGGAGGAAAAGAAAAATTTGAAATTCAATCAAAAACTGCGGGAGTTACCAGAAATTATGAGATTGATTTCGAAGGTATCATTGCCTTTATTGAGAATCAATATAAAAACTCAGAAAGCACATCAATCAAACGTTGGGCAAAAGGTTTTATGGATGAAGTTACTTGTTCGGTTTGTGATGGAAAGCGTTTAAAAAAAGAAGCGCTTCATTTTAGAATCACTGATAAAAATATTAGTGATTTAGCCCAAATGGATGTGCTAGAGTTGGCTAATTGGTTTCAGGAAGTTGGCACAAAATTATCAGAAAAACAATTAACTATTGCTTCTGAAATTTTAAAAGAAATTCGCACACGCATTCAATTTTTATTGGATGTTGGGTTAGATTATTTAACATTAGACAGAACTTCAAAATCTCTTTCTGGTGGAGAAGCCCAACGTATTCGACTTGCAACACAAATAGGTTCACAACTTGTAGGTGTTTTATATATTTTAGATGAGCCTAGTATTGGTTTACATCAACGTGATAATCAAAAATTAATTGACTCTTTAATTAAACTTCGTGATGTTGGAAACTCTGTTTTAGTGGTTGAACATGATGAAGATATGATTAAGAATGCTGATTTTGTTTTAGACATTGGTCCAGGTGCAGGTAGACATGGAGGAGAAATTGTTAGCGAAGGCAACTTTGACGATTTAAAAAGTCACGATACCCTTACTGCTGACTATTTATCGAGAAGAAAAGAAATTGAGGTTCCTAAAAAACGTCGTGAAGGAAACGGAAAAACAATCTCATTAAAAGGCGCTTCTGGAAACAACTTAAAAAATGTTTCCGTTGAATTTCCTTTAGGTAAAATGATTTGTGTCACAGGTGTTTCTGGTAGTGGGAAATCTACCTTAATTAATGAGACCCTATACCCTATTTTAAACGCGCACATTTACCGAGCAGTAAAAAAACCAATGCCTTACAAAAAAATTGAAGGCTTAGAACATATTGATAAAGTTATTGATATTGACCAGTCTCCTATTGGTAGAACTCCACGTTCAAACCCTGCTACTTATACAGGAGTGTTTAGCGAAATACGTAGTTTATTTGCAAAAACTCCAGAAGCCTCTATCAGAGGGTATAAACCCGGTCGTTTTAGTTTTAATGTAAAAGGTGGACGTTGTGAAACCTGCCAGGGTGGTGGTGTTCGTGTAATAGAAATGAATTTCTTACCAGATGTTCACGTAGAATGTGAAACTTGCCAAGGAAAACGTTTTAACCGAGAAACTTTAGAAATTCGTTATAAAGGAAAGTCAATTTCTGATATTTTAGAAATGACAATTAACGAAGCTACAGCATTTTTTGAACATATTCCTAAAATCTATAGAAAGTTAAAAACAATTAAAGATGTTGGTTTAGGATACATTACACTCGGACAACAATCTACTACTCTTTCCGGAGGAGAAGCCCAACGCATTAAATTAGCTTCTGAATTATCAAAAAGAGATACTGGAAATACCTTTTATATATTAGACGAACCAACAACTGGGCTTCATTTTGAAGATATCCGTGTATTAATGGAAGTATTAAACAAGTTAGCAGATAAAGGAAACACCGTTTTAATTATTGAGCACAACTTAGATGTTATCAAACTCGCCGATTACATTATTGACATTGGTATGGAAGGTGGTAAAAAAGGCGGTAAAGTTTTAACATTTGGAACTCCTGAAGAAGTTTCCATCCACAAAAAAAGCTATACAGCAAAATTCTTAAAAAAAGAGTTAAAAAAGTAACATAACTACATTTTTAATAAGTAGATAATTTGTTTTTTATATATTTTTTTTTGATTTCAAATTAATTTATATAAATTTATGAACTGATTTAAAAAAAAGAAATCAGTTAAATAGTATTTCCCCCCGAAATTATTTAAACATGAGAAAAGAAAAACAATCTGCTTTGTTAGCAGATAATTGCCCGCTTATTTGTGAAACGTACAAGAACATAATATCTAAAATAGCTAGGTTAAACCCAAGTTTTAATTTTAACACAGACATTACCTATAATTGTAATGGAGCTTACGACATTATAAAAAAAACAATTGAAAAAGAAACTTCACTTAGCTTTGTTGTTTTAGACTTAAAACTTTCTCCTGCTAAGAATAGAAAAATCTTATCTGGTGAAGATTTAGGGCTTTTAATAAGAAAATTACTTCCAAACACAAGACTGATTGTTTCTACTGATTGTAATGATAATTACAGAATTTATAACATTTTTAAAAGCTTAAATCCTGAAGGTTTTCTTATTAAGAACGATTTAACTTCAAAAGAGTTAAAAAATGCAATAAAAAATGTAACAAACAATATACCTTATTATAGTAAAACTGTCTTAAGCCTCTTAAGAAAAGAAGTTTCTAATAATTTTTCCATTGACGCAATAGACAGACAAATACTATACGAACTTTCATTAGGCTCTAAAATGAAAGATATGCCGAATTACATACCTCTTTCCGCAGCTAGTATTGAAAAAAGAAAACGACATCTAAAAAAAATATTCAATGTTAAAGCTAAAGGAGACCGAGAGTTAATATTAACAGCCAAAGAAAAGGGCTTTATTTAAAAAAAAACGATTACGGTTTTCCCTTACTTTTTTTATGGTTTTTTCTATAAAAAAACAACTATCAAAATATAGCTTTGGGGAAACAGAAAATAACTATCCTTAAAACCTTTTTACTTTTGAAAGACACATTAATCAATTTAGTACAAAATTTACTTAAGAAAAATAGTATTTCTTTTGATAAGGAAGAATTGGCTTTTCAAATTCAAAGTCACCCTTCTTACCCTAGTTTACATGCAATTACTGGAGTATTAGACCATTTTAACATTGAAAATGTGGCAGCTGACGTTCCTGTTAATTCAGAAACACTTTTACAACTCCCCGGCTGTTTTATTGCTCAAATAAACAGTGAACATGGTCAAGATTTAATTGTAGTAGAAAGAAAAAAATCAGATTATATAATTTATGATTCTGAAAACAAAAAAACGAAGTTATCTGAAAATGAGTTTCTAAGTAAATTTACAGGAATTATTGTTGCTGTTGAAGAAACTGAAGGTTATCAAACAACTAAAAATAACTCCAAATTAGTTAAAACTATCGGTTTTTCTCTTCTTAGTATTTTTACGTTATTTTTTGTTTTTTATAGTTCAACTTCATGGTACAATACTTTTTATTTCTTACTATCAGTAACAGGATTAATTATCAGTATCGCAATTGTAAAACAAGAACTTGGATTGAAAACCGCTATTGGTGATGCTTTTTGTTCAGGAGCTGATGATAAAAAAGATTGTGACGCTGTATTAACCTCAAAAGGAGCGGAAATTTTAAAAGGATATAAATTAAGTGACTTTAGCATGCTTTATTTTATTGGGTTATCTCTTTTAACTTTTACTCAAATTTCTAATCCTGTAATTTCATATACTATTAGTTTACTTGCTATACCTATTACTCTATACTCGCTATATTATCAATATGCAGTAGTAAAAAAGTGGTGTCTTTTATGCTTAAGTATAGTTGGAGTTCTTTGGCTACAAGCACTGGCTCCAGTATTGACAAATAATTACATTAACACCTTTATAATTAAAGATTTTGTCACCTTGGGTATCGTTGCTTCTTTTACGTGGTTAGCTTGGAATTATATTAAACCTTTATTTACTGAAGTTCAAGAACTCAAAAAAGAAAAGATAGCAAGTGTTAAATTTAAGAGAAACTATGCTTTGTTTGATAGTTTATTACAAAAATCACCTCAACTTGACACTCAATTAACTGATAGTAAAGAAATTGTTTTTGGAAACCCTAACTCCAGCCTTGAAATTACAATAATCACCAATCCTTTCTGTGGACACTGTAAACCTGTTCACGCTCATGTTGATGAAATTATTAAAAGATACCATAACAATGCAAAAATTAAAGTACGCTTTAATGTAAGTGTAGAAAAAAAAGATA
Source organism: Tenacibaculum sp. ZH5_bin.1 (assembly GCF_042865525.1). Taxonomy (NCBI): domain Bacteria; kingdom Pseudomonadati; phylum Bacteroidota; class Flavobacteriia; order Flavobacteriales; family Flavobacteriaceae; genus Tenacibaculum; species Tenacibaculum sp. ZH5_bin.1. Next base: position 90,551 of record NZ_JBEGIO010000003.1, read on the forward strand.
GTGATGTCGTTAAAATTACCAGTAGACTCATAGAAATATATAATACACAAGGAGAAAAAGAATGTCTTCAAGCCATGGATGCTATTTATGAAGGGCAAAAACCAGCTGCTTGGTTAAAAAAATGGGGTGAGTGTTCTAATAAAGAAACTTATACATTGGAGCTAGAAAAAGAAAAGAATTGGTGTAATCAAAATGGCATCAACTTTACTCCTGAAATTTTAGTAAACGGTAAATCATTTCCTAAGGAATATAACAGAACTGATTTAATTTTATTTATTGAAGATTTAGAAGAAAATATAGAAGCTTCTGATGTTTCATTAAAAACAGTATAAAAAGACAAAGCCCAAAAAGGGCTTTGCATTTTGAACAAAATTCTCTCGCGAAGAATAGACACATTGGTGAGTGTCTTTAAATGTTCGCCGCAAAAGTAACCTTAATATTTTAATTATGAAAAAACAAATTCTAAATTTAGGTAAAGCTTTAAAAAAAGCGGAACAAGCTCAAATTAACGGAGGTAGAATGCAATGTGATGTCAACAGAGACCGTGTTTGTGAAGACTTCGGTTGGAAATGTGCAGAAACATATTGTCGCATATTAATGCCTTTATAATTATGAAAAAGAAAATTTCAAACTTAGGCAAGGCTTTAAAAAAAACAGAACAAGCTCAAATTAACGGAGGCAGAAAACAATGTGATAAAAATAGGGATGGTATCTGTGAAGACCATGGAAGACACTGCGCAGAGTTTTATTGTAGTTTTGTTTCATAATAAAATTTTAATCATGAAGAAGCTAATTTTAAACTTAGGTAAGACTTTAAATAAAACAGAACAAAAAACAGTTAATGGTGGTAATGCCATTTTCTGTGATGCAAATGGCAACTGTCCTATAGGTAGTTACTGCGATGGTCATTTATGTATAGATAACGGTTCTGGCAATGGGGGAAGCGACCCTAATAAAGACTGTAGAAACCCTCACAGGTTTTGTATTGACGAATTCGACACTTGTTGTATCTACTAAAAATATTTCTTATGAAGAAATCAATTTTAAACTTAGGTAAAATTCTAAACAAGAAAGAACTAAAATCAATTAACGGTTCTGTTATTATTGCCTGCTATAGTCATGCCGAGTGTCCCCAAAAAATGGGATGTTGTAAAAACCCTCCTTATATTGGAATATGTATGGAAGGAGAAGCCTATAGAAGATTATGTAATAATTAATAACTTCAAATAAGTTAGAGGGTTAACTCTCTAACTTATTTCATATCTAAACTGAACTTGAAAAAATTCCCAAACTATAAACAGACAGAAGCAAAAGATTGCGGACCTACTTGTATTAAAATCATAGCCAAACACTATGGTAAAACTATCAATACTCAACAATTAAGAAACCTAAGCGAAACAACACGTGAAGGCAGTAGCTTATTAGGTCTTAGTGAAGCTGTCGAGTCTATAGGCTTTAAGTCTTTAGGTATAAAATTAGCCTTTAACAAACTTAAAGAAGCCCCATTTCCTTGTATTATTCATTGGAATAAAAATCATTATGTGGTTCTTTACAAAATAAAAAAAGATGTTGTTTATATTTCTGACCCAGCTCATGGGCTCATCTCTTTTACTAAAGAGGAGTTTATCCAACATTGGATTGGTAATAATGCCGATGAAAATACAGAAGAAGGTATTGCCTTATTAATAGAACCAACTCCCAAATTCTATCAAGAAGAGTTTGAAGAAGATGAAAAATTTGGTTTTTCATTTATTTTCAAATACTTATATAAATACAAAAAGTTTATAGTTCAATTAATAATTGGGCTCCTAGCTGGTAGTTTATTACAATTAATCTTACCTTTTTTAACTCAAAGTGTTGTTGATGTTGGTATTAAAAACCAAGATTTAAACTTTGTATACTTAATCTTATTTGCTCAATTATTTTTATTCATAGGAAAAGCTTCTTTAGAAATTATTAGAAGTTGGATTTTACTTCATCTTAGTACTCGAATCAACATATCTTTAATTTCAGATTTTTTTATCAAATTAATGAAATTACCTATCTCCTACTTCGATGTAAGAATGACAGGAGATTTATTACAAAGAATCAACGATCATAAGCGTATTGAACGAATTTTAACCACTTCTTCTTTAACTGTTTTATTCTCTTTTTTCAATCTCATAATTTTTAGTTTAGTTTTAGGGTATTATAGCATGCAAATTTTTGGTGTTTTTGTGTTAGGAAGTGTTTTATATTTTGGTTGGGTATTATTCTTCTTCAAAAAGAGAAAAGAGCTTGATTATAAACGTTTTTCTCAAGTAAGTCAAGAACAAAGTAAAGTAATTGAACTTATTAATGGAATGCAAGAGATAAAGCTTCACAATGCTGAAAGACGCATGCGATGGAATTGGGAATATGTACAAGCTCGTTTATTTAAAGTAGCTACTAAAAGCCTTGCTCTTGAACAAACACAAAGTGTAGGTTCTAACTTTATCAATGAACTTAAAAATATGTTCATTACTATACTTTCTGCTAAACTAGTAATAGATGGACAAATTACCTTAGGTATGATGATGGCTATTAGCTACATTGTCGGACAACTAAACGGACCAATTACACAACTAATAAACTTTATGAGAGATATACAAGATGCACAAATCTCCTTAGATAGATTAGGTGAAATACACAACATGGAAGATGAAGAAAAACCTAGTGATGAAAAAGTAACCATCATTCCAGATAACGCATCTATAAAACTAAATAATATTTCATTCAGGTACACTGGTGGTTTAGAGCCTGTTTTGAAAGATTTATCTCTTGAAATTCCTGCAAATAAAACAACCGCAATTGTAGGGGTTAGTGGAAGTGGAAAAACCACATTAATGAAATTACTTCTTGGTTTTTATCAAGTTGACCAAGGAGATATTATGATAAACAACTTTAACTTAAAAAACATTTCTCAAAAAGAATGGAGAAGAAACTGCGGTGTTGTTATGCAAGAAGGATATATCTTTAATGATTCTATAGCTAAAAACATTGCTGTGGGTGAAGATTATGTTGACAAGGAAAAGCTAGCTCACGCAATAGACGTAGCAAATATCAACGATTATATTGAGGGATTACCGCTAGGATATAATACCAAAATTGGTAGTGAAGGTAGTGGCTTAAGTACAGGTCAAAAACAACGATTACTTATTGCTAGGTCGGTATATAAAAACCCAAAATTCTTGTTCTTTGATGAAGCTACTAGTGCACTTGATGCAAACAATGAAAAAATTATTATGGGTAAGCTTAATGAATTCTTTGCTGACAAAACAGCTGTTGTAATAGCACACCGACTAAGCACTGTAAAAAACGCGCACCAAATAGTTGTCCTTGAAAAAGGAAAAATTATTGAAAAAGGAAATCATGAAGAATTAATCAAATTAAAAGGAAGTTATTACCATTTAGTCAAAAACCAACTAGATTTAGGTAAATAAAATATTCACTCGCGAAGAATAGACATAACTCTTGAGTGTCTTTAAACTATTCAAGGGTTTTATCAAACTTAAATTATTTTAAAATGAAAAAATCAATTTTAAATTTAGGAACACCTTTAAACAAATCTAAGCAACAGTTAATTAATGGGAGTAGTAATCAACCTTGTCCCTCAATTAATTGTTACTACGGAAATATCGATACACAACTTTATGGTAGTGCAGTTTATTGTGGTAGTTGTAGCGACTACACTAACCTCCCTAGTATCTGTAAAAACAGAGTTAGAGTTGGGGTTTATTGCTCTGGTGTTTAATCTAAAAAAAAGTGAAATTAAGTAAATAGAACAACAAATTAAAGTAAGTATCCATTGTGGCTCTGAAGTTGATTGTTATGATCAACCATTAGTAAAACCTTTAAGGATAATTAATAGAGATGTCATGCAGGAAACTGTGTCTTAACATAATTAATATTTATTTCATCGGTGCTCTTCTACTACAATGGTACCTTTATACACTCTAAATATGCCCGATAATTCTCAAAATATAGAAATTCGAAGTGAAGAAGTTCAAGAAATTTTAACCCATGTGCCTAACTGGATGATTCGTTGGGGTAATACTTTACTACTTACACTTATATTAATGTTATTATTCATTTCATGGTTTGTAAAATATCCTGATATAATTTCTACAGAAGTAATGGTTACGACCTCTACTCCACCTGAGAAAATTTATGCAAAATCAACAGGACAATTTGAAACTTTCTTAACTACTGAAGGCAAAAAAGTTTCTGAAGGTGATGTTTTAGCAGTTATTGAAAATAGTGCTTCTTTTAAAGATGTTTTACTATTAAAAAGTATAATTGATACAATTGAAATAAATCAACAAAAATTCTTTTTCCCTATTGATAAAGTTCCTCCACTAATTTTAGGAGATATAACCTCTAGCTACTCTCAATTTGAAAATGATTATTCTGAATATACCTTAAACGAAAAACTAACTCCGTTTAAATCGGAAAATTTCGCTAACCAAATGTCTGTTATAGAAGCTAGAGGCAGACTACAAATCTTACTTTCTCAAAAAGATTTAAATCTTAAAGAACTAGAATTTAAAGAGAAAGATCTTGATCGTAGTAGAAAAATGTTTAACCAAGGGGTTATATCTGCTAAAGAAAAAGATCAAAAAGAAATTGAATACTTACAAGCAAAACGCTCATATAAAACCCTTGAATCATCAATTTCTCAAATAAGAGAATTAATCAATAACTCTGCTAAAAACCTAGAAGGCACTTCTATAAAAAAAACACAACAAGATACTCGTTTAAAAAAGAAAGCTATTCAATCTTTTTTATACTTAAAAAAGGCTATTAAAGACTGGGAAAAACAATATGCTCTAACTTCTTCAATAAATGGTAAAGTATCCTTCTTATCTTTTTGGAATAAAAATCAAACGGTTAATACGGGTGATTTAATATTCACCATTATTCCTAATAAAGGGAATTCATTTATCGGTAAAATTGAAGCTCCTGCTGCTAATTCTGGTAAAATAAAGAAAGGTCAAAAAGTTCAGATTAAACTTTTAAATTATCCATCTGATGAATTTGGCGAATTAAATGGAAGAGTTAAATCAATTTCTTTAACTCCTGATGAGGAAGGTAATTACTTAATTAATGTAGAGTTACCACAAAAATTAATAACAACATACAATAAAACTATTCCTTTTAGACAAGAAATGAAAGGTGCTGCGGATATAGTAACGGAAGATTTACGTTTAATAGAACGTTTCTTTTATCAATTAAAAAATATTATCAAATAATAAAAAACAGACATAAACCTTGAGTGTCTATAAATGTTCAAGGAATTTATTAACCCTCGAAATTTTTCTATTATGAAAAAATCAATTTTAAATCTAGGAAAAGCTTTAACTAAAGCTGATCAAAAACAAGTTAACGGAGGTACTGGTTGTGTAATTTATACACCAGCAGAGTGCTTTGCTTGTGGTGGTTTCTCTTTACCTAACGGATGTTGCTTAGGATCGTATGAAACACATGCTTGTTTAGGAGAAGATGTTCCTCAATAAGAGAGTGCATTTACTATTATTTTAATTGAATCATTCCTAGGTTTAAACCAATTAAGAATAAAGTAGGTTTAAACCTAGGATAAATTTAGATTATACACAAGTAGACTATCAAGCCAATATAGATTATAAATTTACCCTAATAGAACAACTCATTATTAATAATATTTACTCGCGAAGAATAGACACAAAACCTTGAGTGTCTTTAAATAATTCAAGGATTATTAAATATTTAAATTTTTTAATCATGAAAAAATCAATCTTAAAATTAGGTAAAGCTTTAAAAAAAGCCAATCAAAAACAAATTAATGGAGGTGCTGCCAATAGTTGTTATCAAGATGGTAGAAAATGTTGTCAAACTAGTCCAGGAGGACATACTATATGTGATGCTGGTAGATGTGACAGATTTGGATGTATTTGGTATTAAATTTAAAACTTTTAAGTTATGAAAAAATCAATCTTAAACTTAGGAAAAGTTTTAAATAAAACTACTCAAAAGAATACCTTTGGAGGAAGAGTTCCTAGATGCTGTTTAGACTGGGATCCAATTCAACGCCACTGCTACAAATGGCAGCCAAACTGTTTATAAGCTTTTTAATTAAAGTTATATTAATTACAAACAGCTAGAATCATAACTTCTAGCTGTTTGCTTATTAAAAAAATATAGTCTTGTTAAAAAGCATAATACTAGTAAAATTTCTTTTACAAAGAATAAACACAAAACCTTGAGTGTCTTTAAAGAATTTAACAACTAATCAATTTTAACTTATTATCATAAAAAATCAATTATAGGATTAGAGAAAGCGAAAAAAGTCGAGGTAAATAAAACTGTAATTTTCTTGGTTCAGTTGTATAACTAACTGTTTTTATGTGAGAAAATTTCTTTTTATTACTTCTAAAACCTCGTGTTTATGCTAATGAATCTTATAAAGCTCAAACTTGATTAAAGTTTTACGTATAAAAAGCTACCTTGATTTCAAGGTAGTTTTTTATTTTTATTTTGTATCTATCCATAAAAAACCACTAAATTAGCAAGCTTGCTAAAAATTAAATTTTAGCTATTTAATTTGTTATTTAATATAAAAGTAGAAGAATTATGAGTCCGAATGATGACAGAAAAATTAGAGAAAAACTACAACAAAAAACTTGGAATGAAATAAAAACCAACGATTCTTGGGCTATATTTAAAATTATGTCTGAGTTTGTTGATGGATATGAAAAACTAAGTAAAATTGGTCCTTGTGTATCTATTTTTGGTTCTGCCCGTACAAAAACAGACGATCCTTATTATAAATTAGCTGAAGAAGTTGCTTTTAAACTAACTCAAAGCGGATTTGGTGTTATTACAGGAGGAGGTCCTGGTATTATGGAAGCTGGTAATAAAGGAGCGCACCGAGGAAAAGGAACCTCTGTTGGTTTAAATATTGAACTTCCTTTTGAACAACATGACAACCCATGGATTGACCATGACAAAAACTTAAACTTCGATTACTTTTTTGTTCGTAAAGTTATGTTTGTTAAATACTCACAAGGTTTTGTTGTTATGCCTGGTGGATTTGGTACTATGGATGAACTTTTTGAAGCTATAACACTAATACAAACTAACAAAATTGGACGTTTCCCTATTGTACTTATGGGTAAAAAGTTTTGGGGAGGCCTACTTGATTGGATTAAGAACACATTATTAGAGGAAGGAAATATTAGTGAAAAAGATTTGAATTTATTTAGAGTTGTTGACACTGCTGATGAAGCAGTTGAACACTTTAATAAGTTTTATGCTAAATATCAGCTAAAACCAAATTTCTAAAAATTTTTATCTTTAAAGCTCGTTGTAAATACAACGAGCTTTTTTATTTTCACAAAGTTTATGAAACTTAAATGTTTTCTGTAAAACTTTTAAACTCGCATTATATAATATTGAAACAGAAAATACTCCTTTTAGTATGTACTTCCATCTTGTATTGCTTTAAAATAGTAGCACAAGAAAACTCTGTTGAAATAAAAGCTAAATTAGATATAGGCAACGATGTTATTCATATTCTACAAAAAACAACTTTTTACAATCACTCTTCTTCTAATCTAGATTATATTTTTTTACATAACTGGGCAAATGGTTATAAAAACGATGATACTCCCTTAGCAAAACGGTTTATTGAAGATTACAAAAAAAACTTTTACTTTTCAAAAGAAAAAGATAGAGGTTACAGTAAAATAAAAAACTTAACTGTTAACTTTAAACAAGTTTCATTCAAAGAGAATAAAAATCAACAAGATATTATTAAAGTACTACTCAACAAACCTTTAAAACCAAAAGACAGCTTAATAATACGTACCTCATATTCTGTAAAAATTCCAAATGCAAAATATACAGGATATGGAAAAACAAAAACTGGATACCATTTACGTTTTTGGTATCTAACTCCTGCCGTATATGATAAAAAATGGCAACTGATGAGCAACTTAAATTTAGACGATCTATACGAGGAGCTCTCTAATTACTCTATTTCTATAGATATTCCTAAGAATTATCATATTGAAAGTAATTTGTATCAATATAAAACTGAACACAATAGCTATACAAACTATTATTTAGTTGGCGCCCAAAAAAAGGATATTATACTCCATATTGACACTATTAAAACTTTTAAATCTTTTAAGCTAAAGGATAAAGAAATTAAAACTGATGCCTACCTTAAAAAAATCACGAATGAAGAGACTACCAAAATTATAAATAAACAAATACAATTTATAGAAGACTTTATAGGTAAACACCCTCACCCTGAAATTTTTGTAGATTCTCGAACTATTAATAAAAATTCATTACATGAAATTTATGGGCTTCCAAGCTGGTTGAAACCTTTTCCTAAAAACTTTAGATGGGAAACTGGGTTCTTTAAAGCTCTTACTCAGAAATATTTCGACGATATTATTATTCAAAACCCAAGAAAAGATTATTGGCTTACTGATGGCTTCCAAACTTTTTTAATGATGGAGTATGTAAAAAAATACTATCCTGAAATTACTTTTCTAGGAAAATACTCTAAGTATTGGCCAATAAAAACATATAACATTGCTCAATTAAAGCAGAATGACAAATACCCTCTAGTATATCAGTTTAGCTCTCGAAAATTTTACGATCAATCTTTAATAACCTCTAGTGATTCTCTTTCTAATTTTAACAGAAAAGTTGTTAGTAAATACAAAGCAGGTTTAGGTATTAAGTATTTACACGATTTTGTAGGCGATAGTATTTTAAAAAAATCAGTAAAAGAATTTTATATTCAAAATCAATTAAAGCCCTCAAGTAGTAAATACTTTGCTCATATACTTCAAAAAAACACTTCAAAAGATTTGCAATGGTTCTTTGGAGATTATCTTACTACCGATAAAAAAATTGATTACAAAATAAAAAAGGTAGCTTATACCAAAAATAAAGACTCTCTAATTGTTACAATTAAAAATAAAAGAACGTTTAAAGCTCCTGTTGCACTATATGGCATCCAAAATAAAGATATAAAATTTAAAACTTGGATTACTAATATAGACTCTACCAAAACAGTTAAAATTAAAAGAGGCGACTTCAATAAACTAGCTTTAAACTATGAAAACAACTATCCTGAATTTAACTCTCTTAACAATTTTAGAAATGTAAATAATAGCTTTATAAGCAAGCCTCTCCAATTTCGTTTTTTTAAAGATTTTGAAAACCCCTATTATAATCAGTTATTTTATTATCCTGACATTAAGTATAATCTATACGATGGTTTAATACTTGGAGTAAATATAAATAATAGATCACTAGTTAATCACAACTTTCAATTTAGTTTAACCCCAAACTATAGTCTAAAAAGTAGAAACTTTACAGGATCTTTTTCTGTAGCATATAATCATTTTTTAAGAGACTCTAAGATTTATAAAATACGATATGGAATTTCAGGAAGTAACTTTCATTACGCACCTGAGCTAGGATATAATACTTTAAGTCCATTTATTAATTTTCAATTTAGAAGAAATACACTCCGCGATATAGGTTCAAAATTCTTAATAGCTCGAATCGTTAGTATTAATAAAGAAGTTGCACCTAACAATACTCAGAGTGATCAAGACAAGTATAATATTTTTAACCTTCGCTATATCAACAACAAATTTGATGCTATACGCAGAATACAGTATGCTGCTAACCTTGAAATAAACTCTAGTTTCAGTAAAATTTCAACCGATTTTCGTTATAGAAAGTTCTTTACTGCTAATGAAAGTTTTGAAGTCCGATTTTTTGGTGGACTCTTCTTATCAAACAAAACAGAAGGAAATTACTTTAGCTTTGGATTAAATCGCGGAAATGATTACTTGTTTGAGCAAAATTTATTTGGTCGCTCAGAAAGTGAAGGTATCTTTAGTCAGCAGTTTGTCGTTGGTCAAGGAGGTTTTAAATCTAAATTTAAAGAACCATACTTTGCTAATCAGCTTATAACATCTATTAATACCAGTGTAAGCGTATGGAAGTGGGCAGAAATTTATAATGACGTTGCCATGTTAAAAAACAAAAATACCTCTCCAAAGTTTTTTTATGAAAACGGTATTCGATTAAACTTCCTTCCTGAAATATTTGAATTTTATCTTCCTATTTACACCAATGAAGGTTTTGAAATCAATAAAAGAGCCTATCCTTCAAAAATTAGATTCATCATTACAACAGATATTGATAGAATTTATAATTTTATTAGAAGAGGTGTATTATAAATATCTCAATAATTACTTTATTTTAGTTGTTTTTTTGAAGAATATTCAACGAATATTGAAATTTTTAAATATCAACTAAAAAACCTATCTTTGTAACCATACCTAAATTAGATGATTATGACGCAAAATACCGAAATAGCTAATACTCAACAGCTTTCTTTTCAAGATTTTAAAAATGAAGTTTTAAAGGACTATAGAATTGCTCGTATTAGTCGAGAATGTAGTTTATTAGGAAGAAGAGAAGTTTTAACAGGTAAAGCTAAATTTGGAATTTTTGGAGATGGTAAAGAAGTACCACAGTTAGCTATGGCTAAAGCTTTTCAAAATGGAGATTTCAGATCAGGTTATTATCGTGACCAAACCTTTATGATGGCTATTGGAGAATTAACTCCACAACAATTTTTTGCAGGATTATACGCACATACTGATATTGATATTGAGCCTATGTCTGCCGGTCGTCAAATGGGAGGACATTTTGCAACACATTCTTTAGATGAAAACGGTAACTGGAAAAATTTAACCGCTCAAAAAAATTCATCATCAGATATCTCTCCTACTGCAGGACAAATGCCTCGTTTATTAGGATTAGCACAAGCATCTAAAATCTATAGAAATGTTAAAGGTTTAGAAAAGCATACTAACTTTTCAATCAACGGTAACGAAGTTGCTTGGGGTACTATTGGTAATGCTAGTACAAGTGAGGGATTGTTTTTTGAAACTATCAATGCTGCTGGTGTTTTACAAGTTCCAATGATAATGAATGTTTGGGATGATGAGTACGGAATTTCAGTTCATGCACGTCATCAAACTACTAAAGAAAGTATTTCAGAAATATTAAAAGGATTCCAGCGTGAAAATGAAAGTAATGGGTATGAAATTTTCGTAGTGAATGGTTGGGATTATGTTCAGTTAATTGACACTTACAACAAAGCTTCTAAAATTGCTAGAGAGCAACATATACCTGTATTAATTCATGTAAAAGAATTAACACAACCTCAAGGACACTCTACTTCAGGTTCTCACGAACGTTACAAATCAAAAGAACGTTTACAATGGGAACAAGAGTTTGATTGTATTGCTCAAATGCGTAAGTGGATTTTAGAATTTGAACTAGAAAATGAAGATGGAGAGACTTTAAAATTTATTGATTCTGAAGAAGATTTAATCAATATTGAAAAAGAAGCGAAAAAAGAAGTTAGTAAAGCTAAACGTGATGCTTGGAGCGCATATACAAACGAAATAAAAGCAGAAGTAGCCGAAGCTATTGCTTTGTTAGATACCATTGCACAAAAAAGTAACAACGGTTCTTTCATTTCAAAATACAAAAACGATTTAGCGGCAATTGCTGAACCTATCAGAAAAGATATTTTAGTAGCAGCACGTAAAACGTTACGTTACTTAAGAGATGAAGATTTCACTGAAAAAACTGCACTTCAAAACTTTATTAAAACTTCAATTGATAAAGCTGCTGTAAAATATTCAGCTCATTTATTAAGTGAAACTGAATTAGCTACTGAAAATATTTCTGCCGAAGCTCCAACCTATGCTTCTGAAAAAAATATGGTAGATGCACGTATTATTATGCGTGATAACTTTGATGCTATTTTAGCAAAACACCCTGAAGTGTTAATTTTTGGGGAAGATGCTGGGTATATAGGTGATGTTAATCAAGGGTTAGAAGGTTTACAAGAAAAGTTTGGTGAGTTACGTGTTTCTGATACAGGTATTCGTGAAGCGACTATTTTAGGTCAAGGTATTGGTATGGCAATGCGTGGTTTGCGCCCAATTGCTGAGATTCAATATTTAGATTATTTACTGTATGCTTTACAAATTATGAGCGACGATTTAGCTACGTTGCGTTACCGTACTTTTGGAAAGCAAAAAGCTCCGTTAATTATCCGTACCCGTGGACATCGTTTAGAAGGAATTTGGCATTCAGGTTCACCAATGGGTGGAATAATAAACAATGTAAGAGGAATTCATGTATTAGTTCCTCGTAACATGACTAAAGCCGCTGGATTCTATAACACTTTATTGGAAGGAGATGATCCTGCCTTAGTCGTAGAATGTTTAAACGGATACCGTTTAAAAGAAGAATTACCAACAAACTTAGGAGATTTTAAAACTCCAATTGGTGTTGTTGAAACTATCAAAGAAGGAAACGATATCACCATTGTTTCTTATGGTTCTACCCTACGAATTGTTGAAGAAGCTGCTAAAGATTTAGCACAAGTAGGTATAGATGTAGAAATTGTAGATGCTCAAAGTTTATTACCTTTTGATATTAATCACGATACAGTTAAATCAGTGGCTAAAACAAATCGTTTATTAGTTGTTGACGAAGATGTTCCTGGAGGAGCTTCAGCTTATTTATTACAAGAAATTGTTGAAAATCAAAATGGTTATAGACATTTAGATAGTAAACCACAAACATTAACAGCAAAAGCACATAGACCTGCTTATGGTACCGACGGAGATTACTTCTCTAAACCATCTGCAGAAGATATTTTTGAGAAAGTATACGAAATTATGAACGAAGCAAACCCTTCTAAATTCAAGAGTTTGTATTAATAATTAATTTTAAAATAATTAAAATAAAAAAACGATTTTAGAATATTCTAAAATCGTTTTTTTATTCGCTTTTTTATATAATTATTCAGCTGCTTTTTCTGCTACCGCCTCAGTAGCCGCTTCTGCTTCCTGCGTATCTAAAGGCTGATTTTTTGACTCGTAATCTTCTATTTTATTCTCTATAACTGGGATAAACTTAGAAGAAGATAGATCTGAATTATTTATAACATCTTTCAATGCCTTTATTCTTTCTGTCATTGTTGGTTGAGTATTTGCTATTCCTGCAAATTTAGCTGTTGCTATATCAACTTGATCATTTGTAATATTAGAAGTTTTTACCCAACCTTCTTCTATATACTTCCCTTCAGATCTTTTTCCTTTAACTTTAATCCAATCGCCTTGAGTTTCAGTCACAGCAATAATATCCATAACGCTGTACTTTTTTTCTGTTTTAGTAAGTAAATCTGGCCTTTTGTAAACTACTGCCTCTTCTAACATAGCTCCCACTTTACCATTAACAGCTAAAAAGGTAGATCTAGTCCATCCTTCTTTTCCGTCAATCAACTTTACTTTGTAATACTCTTTCTTAGAAACAGAATCTATAGTTTCTTCTCCTGTTAAGGTTACTTTTTCTCCTAAACTAATAGAAGTTATCCATTTCCCTTTTGCAGAAGCACTTTCTCTAATAGATAATTTATCTAATAAACAAATTGCTGAAGTAGACTTTTCTTCTTTTTCACTAATAGATTTTTCAGTTGTTGAAGTATCTACTTTGTTTTCTGAGTTTTTGTCGTCTTTACAACCTATACAAATAGTAGACACTAATGCAATAGCAATTAATATTTTTTTCATTATTATAAATTTTTTACGCAAATATATCATTTATTAATTAAATAATTTAACATGCTTTATTTACTTATTTGTTTAAAATAAAATTCCCAACATTACAGCTTAAACATTTTTTGTTTTGGCAATAATTATTTTTCAACTCTAATAAGGCCTGAGATTCAAAAGCATTTTTTGCTTTAATTTTTAACTCATCAAACTTATTTATAATTGAATTTTTTTCTGGGTGTATTTGTTGTATCAATTTTAACAAACTTTCTTCATTAACCTCTCCTCTAGCTTGTTCATAAACAAACTTTAAAGGAATAATTGTATTAATAATCAACAAGTCAATAAATGATTTTGTAAGTATTTTAACTGATTTTTTTGACTCAGAACCAAACGTATAATGAGTTTTCCAAAACTCATTTACTTCAACTGTAAATAAATTATAAAAACCCTCTATTTTATTTACATCTATTAACCTTGAGAATAAGCTTTCATATTTATTATATAAAGCCACTAATTGCGCTATTCTAATCGTAGGAAAGTTATTGGGACGCATTCTAAAAAATTGAAAACGGTGTTTTATTAATGATTGTAGCCTGTATTTGTGCTTTATATAAGCATACTCATTTTTAAGTTGCTTATAATAACTCTCTTCTATTTCATCAGCTAAAAAACCTGCCTGTCCAAACAATAAAGCAGATAGCTGCTCTTCGTTAAATCGAACTTTACGTAACACAGAAAAATCAAACGATTGTGCTAGTTCTAGGAAAGCTGTTCCATTAACTTTCAATCCGAAATTCTTAGCTAATAACTGAAACAACACCGCTTCATAATCATTATTTGATTTTTGTAGCAGCTCTTTTATTACCACCGATTTATTCTCTAATCGTTCAAAATACAAACGTTCTAACCAGTTATTTAATAAAAAAGAATTGATTTCTCCTATCTGCTTTTCACAAGGAATCCATCGTCGTTCTTTTAAAAACAATTTTCTATAATTTACCAATACATCTTCTTGAACAATTTTTTGTAATTCAACCGTTGGTAATGGATGATTATTTTTCATAAACACATCAGAATCATATTCCCACACAACATGTAAAATAACCGCATCATAATTCACATCTTTTTCATGATGATGCGCATACCAATCTGATGACTTTATATGAATTTCAACATTTCCAACCCATAGCTGCCCATCAATCTTCAATTTTGTATTCAAAAAATCAGGTCCTGAATTCGTATTATGACTCCCTGTGTTTAATACTTCAACGATTTCTCCTTTTACTGATATTAAATTTGCTTTGCTAAATAGTTTATACTGCCAAATAAAGTGCAAGAACTCTTCTTTCATACATTTTTTTATTTTCAATGTACAAAATATTTTTATGATACTATCAATATTAATTATTCGAAGTATTTTTAGACTACTTTTTATTCTTCTATTTTTGTCAAAATAAATTACTATAGGTAAACTTACAGGATAACAATGTAAGGGCACGTTTTTAATTTAGAGATAAACCTTGAAGTATTTTAACTCTCAATTATCGAGTAAAAATTAAACCACATGAATAGTATAGAAAATTTACAATGGCGTTACGCTGTTAAAAAATTTGACGAGCATAAATTTCTTTCCGAAGAACAAATTAATCTTTTAAAAGAAGCATTTAATTTAACTGCTACTTCTTATGGATTACAACCTGTAAAAATGGTTGTGGTTAAAAACAAAGATTTACAACAACAATTGGTGGCACATTCTTGGAATCAACACCAAGTTGCACAGGCTTCTCATTTATTGGTATTGTGTACCCCAAAAGAACTTACTACTAAAGATGTTGAGAGCTATTTTAAATTAGTAAAAGACATAAGAAACACACCCGATGAAATTTTAAATCCTTTCAAAGAGTTTTTAACTAACGATATAGAGAATAAATCTCCTGAAGTATTGTTCCATTGGATGAAAAACCAAGCATATATTGCTTTAGGAAACTTAATGACTGTTGCTGCAAATGAAAAAATTGACAGCTGCCCTATGGAAGGTTTTGTTCCTGAAAAATATGATGAAATTTTAGAATTAGATAAATACAACTTACAATCAGTTTTAGTATTACCTGTTGGTTTTAGAGCAGAAGATGACTACATGAAAGACTTAAAAAAAGTTCGTAGAAAAACAGAAGATGTCGTTATTGAGCTTTCTTAGACAACACTAATTATGAATTACGATTGATAATTTTAGTACATTCGTAATTCATAATTTAACTATATGCAACCGTTACATATACTACTCCTTATTTTAGCCTATTTTGGTGTATTAATTCTTATCTCATACATCACAGGTAAATCGGCAAACAATCAAACATTTTTTAAAGCAAACAACTCATCTCCTTGGTATTTAGTTGCCTTTGGTATGATTGGAGCATCATTATCTGGAGTTACTTTTATTTCGGTTCCTGGTTGGGTTGAAGGTGACAAAATGAGTTATATGCAAATGGTACTAGGGTACGTATTAGGTTATGCCGTTATTGGATTGGTACTACTTCCACTCTATTACCGATTAAATTTAACTTCAATTTACACCTATTTAGAAGGACGTTTTGGTAGATATTCGTACAAAACTGGGGCTTCTTTTTTCTTACTTTCAAGAACTATTGGTGCTGCCTTTCGCTTGTTTTTAGTGGCAAATGTATTACAGTTAATTTTGTTTGATGCTTATGGAATTCCGTTTTGGGTAACAGTAACAATTACCATTTTACTTATATGGCTATATACTTTTAAAGGAGGCATAAAAACTATTGTATGGACAGACACTTTACAAACGTTGTTTATGCTAATTGCTGTTGGAGTTTGTATTGTAATGATAAAAGATGAAATGCAAATTGATAATTTGTTTTCGTATGTAACAGACAATAGCTTATCTAAAACTTTCTTTTTTGACGATGTAAAGGCTGGTAACTATTTTTGGAAACAATTCTTTTCAGGAGCTTTTATTTCAATTGTGATGACAGGTTTAGATCAAGACATGATGCAAAAAAACTTGACTTGCCGCAATTTAAAAGATGCTCAAAAAAACATGTTTTGGTTTACTATAGTACTCGTTATTGTTAACTTCTTTTTCTTAGCTTTAGGAATCCTGTTAACTGATTACGCTACAGTAAATGAACTAAACGCTCATAAAGACAACTTATTTCCTACCATAGCTATGAGTGGTGATTTAGGTATAGCTACTTCCCTATTCTTCCTTCTCGGTTTAATAGCAGCAGCATACTCAAGTGCTGATAGTGCTTTAACTTCGTTAACTACTTCTTTTAGTATTGATATTCTTGAAATTGACAAAAAAGATAATGAGCAAGAAAGAGAAAAAACACGAAAGAAAATTCATGTGCTGTTTTCATTTATTTTAGTGGCTACTATCTTAATTTTTAAATATTTTATTGCTGATGAGAGTGTAATTGCTAAAATATTCCAATTTGCTGGTTATACTTACGGGCCGTTACTAGGTTTATATGCTTTCGGACTGTTTACTAAATTAAACATAAAAGACAAGTTAGTTCCTATCATTTGTTT
Source organism: Tenacibaculum sp. ZH5_bin.1 (assembly GCF_042865525.1). Lineage (NCBI taxonomy): Bacteria > Pseudomonadati > Bacteroidota > Flavobacteriia > Flavobacteriales > Flavobacteriaceae > Tenacibaculum > Tenacibaculum sp. ZH5_bin.1. Next base: position 107,791 of record NZ_JBEGIO010000003.1, read on the forward strand.
AATGGCTCCGGTTTTAACCTATGTTATTAGCTTTTATAGCAAGGAAAAGTTTGGGTTTGATTTTGGTTTCTTTGTATTAATATTAAACGGATTCTTAACTTTTTTAGGATTACTTTTGATAAGTAATAATAAACAAAGTAAATCAGCAATTCTGCCTATAATTATGTCTCTTCTTGGTTTTCTAAGAGCTATATTGAATGGATTTGAAGACTGGAGAGCTATATTATTCCTAATTTTAGGTTTTACTTGGCTCAGTATTATTATCTCTAGATTAAAAAGCAAGCATAATGCCTAAAAAAGGAAAAGCTAAAAATACTGTAAACAAAGCGAAACATACACGCTTAATGAAGCAGAAAGAAAACAAACTTCGTTTGGAAAAACAACGTACCAAAGAACGTTTAAAAGCCATTATTAAAAAAGTTAACGAACAAAAAGAAAATGACAGCTCAACAAATAATTAAAAAGTTTGACTTAACGGAACATCCTGAAGGTGGTTTTTATAAAGAAACATACAGAAGCAACGGAATTATTAAAAACAAACACTTAAATTCTAACTTTGTAGGTGATAGAAATTACAGTACTTGTATTTATTTTTTATTAACTTCTGAAAAATTTTCTGCCTTTCATAAAATCAATCAAGATGAAATTTGGCATTTTTATAAAGGAAGTACCTTAAAACTACATATGATTTCTCCCAAAGGAAACTATTCTTTTGTATTGATTGGAAATAATATAGAAAATGATGAGCAACCACAATTTGTAGTTCCGGCTGGTTACTGGTTTGCTGCTGAAGTTAGTAAAGAAAACTCATATGCTTTTACTGGTTGCACTGTTGCTCCTGGATTTGACTTCAACGATTTTGTTTTACCTAAAAGAGAAGAGTTAATACAACTATTCCCACAACATAAAGAAATCATAACTAAACTAACACATTTTTAAATAATTCTTCCTCACTACCTATATACAAATCTACTATATAGTGTATAAGAAGTAAGATTCTTTTACATTTCCTTTTCATCTATTAATTGATTAAATTTGTTACTTAGTATTACCTATCTACAGATACTAAAAAAAACTTCAATTATAAAAGTAACGAAATACTTAGCCGTTATTTTACTTAAAAAAAATGAAAAATAATACATACAAAAAGCTATCTATTTGGTATAAAAAATTCCAAATTAGCAAAACACCTCAAATGAATTTAGTTTGGGGATTCTTCTTATATACCTTTATCGGTTTTATTTTACTATCAATTCCTCTGTTTCATAAAGCAGATGTATCTTTTTTAGACAATCTATTTATCTCAACATCAGCAATATCAACTACAGGGCTAGTTACTATCAGTATTTTTGATTCCTATAATTTCTTCGGACAGTTTATTATAATGATGCTCATACAAATTGGTGGAATTGGCTACATGACACTAACAACCTACTACTTGTTATTTATCACAAAAAAAATAACGCATTGGCATAGTAAATTATTAGGAACAGAATTTACGTTACCTAATAGTATTAAAATAAAAGATTTTATTAAAAGTGTTATTGTCTTTACTTTAATTATGGAAACTATTGGAGTTATACTGTTTTATATTGCTTTTACCAATTCTGGTATGCAAAACTTAAAAGCCATTTGGTTTGCTATTTTCCATAGCGTTTCATCTTTTTGCACTGCGGGTTTTGGTTTATTCAACAATGGCTTTGAAGAATACCACGATAACGTTTTTATAAATACAACAATCTCTATTTTAGCTATAGCAGGTTCTTTAGGTTTTATTGTTGTTACCGATTTATGGTATCGTCTTTCTGGAAAGACTAAAGAAATATCCTTCACAACAAAAATTATTGTCTACGGATTTATATTCTTATTACTTTCAGGAACATTACTTACGTACCTATCAGAACCTTCTTTAAACCTAAACTCCAACCATTCGTTAATGACTTCTTTTTTTCAAACAATGTCTGCAATGACAACAGTTGGTTTTAATACTGTACCTATTGGTGGTTTTTCTTTACCAATATTATTACTACTTACTTTTTTAATGTACATAGGTGCATCACCATCTGGAACAGCTGGAGGAATGAAAATCACAACTTTAACAGCAATGATTTCTATATTAAAAAGTAGATTATTAGGACAAAAAAAGATTACGTTTTTAAACAGGATTATACCTTTTGATAGAATTTACATAGCAACCTCTACTTTTATGTTATATACCAGTTTAATTTTTTTATTCTCTTTTTTACTTTCATATAGTGAAAGCTTCTCTTTTGACAAAATATTGTTTGAAGTTGCTTCTGCTCTTGGCACCGTTGGATTAAGTACTGGAATTACTGGAGACTTATCAAACCTAGGCAAATTCCTCATAATTATTCTAATGTTCATAGGAAGAGTTGGTGTTTTAACTTTTGGTTTTGCTTTATTACAACAGAAACAAAACGAATTAGAAAAAATAAAATCTGACGATTTAGCCGTATAATTTTTTAACCGATAGCGAAACACTAATCGCTATCGGTTTATAATTTTACATAAACGCTATCTGTAAGCCCATCAATACAAATATTACACCTGAAATTTTATTTAACCTTACCCCTATTTTTTCATTCTCTTTAATCTTAGTTGAAAATATCCCAGCAAACGATGTTAAAACCAAATACCAAATGGTAGTCATTACCGCATAAATTACTCCCATTATTATAAAAGGAACTGGATTTTCTATCTCTGTTGGGCTTATAAACTGCGGAAAGAACGCTATAAAGAATAATGCAACTTTCGGGTTTAATATATTTGTTAGAAACCCTGATGTAAAACTGCTTTTTGCTGAATTTTTCTTTTGTTCTTCGTTTGTATTAGCAATCAGCCCTTTTTTTGACATCACTTTTGTTACACCTAAATAAATTAAATAAGCTGCTCCTAAATACTTAATCAATGCAAAGAATATTGCTGATTTAGCTACCATAATCGATAAACCTAATGCTCCAAACAAAGTATGCACTAGAGCTCCAGTGTTTAAGCCAAAACTAGTATATATACCAGATCTTCTTCCTTGGCTAATTGACTTGTTAATTAAAAAGACGGTTTCTATTCCTGGTGTCAAAACAAAAAGAATAGTTGCTACTAAAAATGCGATAAAATTCTCAATTCCCATTTCGTTACTTCTTTAAAAATGATTACAAAGTTTTTTATGCAAAGCAACAGCAGTTCTCTTTATTAAAAAATACTTATTTTTGACTGATTAATGCAAAAAACGCATTAAAATGACTATTCAACAGATTCGATATTTTTTAATTCTAGCAGAAGAATTACATTTTTGGAAAACAGCAGAAAAAGTTTACACCTCTCAATCGTCATTAAGTAGGCAAATTCAATCTTTAGAAGAAGAATTAGGTATTACTTTATTTGAGCGGGATAAAAGAAATGTAAAACTTACTGAAGCTGGTGTATTCCTTAAAAAAAAATGGGATGTTCTATTAGACGAGTTCGATCGTACACATCAACATGCTAAAAAAATTGATGAAGGTTCTTCTGGACTTGTTAGTATTGCCTACCCTGGCTCTATCTCTTACAACTATTTACCTGAATTACTCAAAATATTTTCAGAAGAGAAACCAGATTTAAAAGTAGAACTTATGGAGCCTACTGATATTACACTTGAAAAATTACTTTCTAGTTATCAAATAGATTTTGCTTTTAGCAGAAATGAAGTTCTAAATGCTTCTATTTTATCTGAAAGATTGTATGCTGAACCCGTTTGCCTTGTGGTTCCAAAAGATCATTGGATAACAGAAGATTCTTTTGTTGATTTAAGAGACGTAAAAGACGAAAAATTTATCCTTTCTGGTTTACATCATACTACTTATTTTTCCTCATTACTACGCAATATTTTTAACACTTATGGTTTTGAACCTCAAACTCATATTGAATCTGATTTTGGGAGTATGATATTAAACTTAATTGGTAGAGGTTTAGGAATATCTATTTTACCTTACTCATATCAGTTTTCTTTAAATACGAACATACGGTTTATTACACTACCCGAAAGCACAGAATTATATATCAATTGGCGCAAGAACGACCATAGAAAAGTAATTAAAAGTGTTATTGAATATTCTGTAAAATTAGGCAAAAACTACAACCGAAAGTTTGTATAAAACAAAAACCTGAACATTAGAAAATGTTCAGGTTTTTGTTTATTTGTATACGTACAAGTAACTATTTATCAATCGAACCTAAAACACGTTTCATAAAATTATTTAACGCTTCTTTTTTAGGTGTTCCATCTTTAATCATTTTATTAACTTCAATTGCTCCGTACATATTAGAGATTAACTCTCCTATAACGTCTAGCTCTTCATCTTTTAACGATGGAACCTCTGTTAAAGCTTCAAGCGTCTCAATAGTTTCTAGTACATAATCTTGGTCATTTTCTTCAATAAATGAAGTTAAATGTTTAATTACTGGTAATTTCATAACTAAGCTACTTCATTTACTAAATCCTTCAATACATCAAACTTATTGGTTTGAGTTTGATTTACTAATTTTCCATCAATATAAGTAGCAAAAGTAGGCAAGTTACTCACATCAGCAAGTTTTCTACTCTCTGGAAATTTTTCGGCATCAGCTATTACAAAAACCATATCTTCATTCTCAGAAGACAACTTTTTAAATTTAGGTTTCATAATACGGCAGTTACCACACCATGAAGCTGAAAACTGAACTACAACTTTTTTATTACCTGCAACAACTTCAGATAAATTGTCTTGACTTAATTCTTGTACCATTTCTTTAATTATTATCCATTTCGAAAGGAGCTCGTGCTCGACCCCTTCACTTATCTCACACGAACTTGTTTCCTTTCTTTAATTATGTCTAATTAGTTTGCTGCTAAATATTCTGCTGTTGCTTTTGCATTAGCTTGCATCGCTTCTTTACCTTCTTCCCAGTTTGCAGGACATACCTCACCTTTTTCTTGTACGTGAGTATAAGCATCTACTAAACGTAAATATTCATTTACATTACGACCAACTGGCATATGGTTTATTCCTTCATGAAAAACAGTTCCTTCTTCATCTATTAAATATGTAGCTCTATAAGTTACATTATCTCCTTCAACCTGTACAGTTCCTGTAGCTTCGTCATAAACCTCGTTAGAGATGTCTAAGATACCTAAAATAGATGATAAATTACGATTACTATCAGCTAATAATGGGTAAGTAACACCTTCAATACCTCCATTATCCTTAGATTGGTTTAACCAAGCAAAGTGTACTTCAGGAGTATCACAAGAAGCTCCAATTACAATGGTATTTCTTTTTTCAAATTCTGGTAATGCAGCTTGAAAAGCATGTAACTCAGTTGGACAAACGAAAGTAAAGTCTTTCGGATACCAAAACAACAACACTTTTTTCTTGTTTTTAACTGCTTCTTCTAATACATTTAACTTAAACGTGTCACCCATTTCGTTCATTGCATCTACGTTTAAACTTGGAAATTTTTTTCCTACTGCTGTAGCCATTTTATAGTTTTTTATTGATTAATATTTTTTTACAGGCACAAATGTATTTTGTTTCTTCTCATTTAAAGTGTGAATCTAAAAATATTTTTTTATTTCACTATAACTATAACCAATAGTTAACATATTTTTAAATCACTAAAAAAAATATACCTTTATATTCCAACACATTATAAAACACAAAAACAAAAACTATAGTTATTTATTATTTTAAAATAAAAAATATAGATAAAAATTATTCATTGTTTTATAGTAGCTTTGCCCTATTCTAACCTATTAAATTATAATAAAAATGAAAAACACAAACTCACATTCTTCGAAAGGTAAATGCCCTTTTTCACAAGGTGCAAACACAGAAATACATGATAACATCATGGAGTGGTGGCCAAAATCATTAAACTTAGATATACTACATCAACACGATACCAAAACCAATCCTTTAGACAGTAATTTTAATTATGCTGAAGAGTTTAAAAAATTAGATTTAGAAGCAGTTAAAAATGACCTTAAAGACTTAATGACCGATAGTCAAGATTGGTGGCCTGCCGACTGGGGACATTATGGTGGTTTAATGATTCGTATGGCGTGGCATGCTGCTGGCACCTATAGAGTTGCTGATGGTAGAGGTGGTAGTAATACAGGTAATCAACGCTTCGCTCCACTAAATAGTTGGCCTGATAATGGTAATTTAGATAAAGCAAGACGATTGTTATGGCCCATCAAGAAAAAATACGGAAACAAACTATCTTGGGCAGATCTTATTATTTTAGCTGGTAATATGGCTTATGAATCAATGGGCTTCAAAACTTTTGGTTTTGCCGGCGGACGTGAAGACATTTGGCATCCTGAGAAAGATATTTATTGGGGATCTGAAAAAGAATGGTTAGCGCCAACAGGGAGTAAAGGTTCTCGATATTCTGGAGACAGAGACTTAGAAAACCCATTAGCTGCTGTAATGATGGGATTAATTTATGTAAACCCTGAAGGGGTTGACGGAAAACCCGATCCTTTAAAAACCGCAAAAGACGTAAGAGAAACCTTTAAGCGCATGGCAATGAATGATGAAGAAACCGTTGCTTTAACTGCTGGTGGACACACTGTAGGAAAAGCACACGGTAATGGTGACGCAGGAGCCTTAGGTGAAAGCCCTGAAGGTGCAGAAGTTCAAGATCAAGGCTTTGGCTGGATGAACCCTAAAGGGAATGGAAATGCTGCAGATACTGTTACTAGTGGTTTGGAAGGAGCTTGGACAACTACCCCCGATAGATGGAACCATACATACTTTCATTTGTTGTTAAATCATGATTGGGAATTAACAAAGAGTCCTGCTGGTGCTTGGCAATGGGAACCTGTTAATATTGATGAGGCAGATAAACCTGTAGATGCTCACAATCCGAACATTAAAAGAAACCCAATAATGACTGATGCGGATATGGCAATGAAAATGGACCCTGAATACAGAAAAATATCTGAAAAGTTCTATAAAGATCCAGCCTATTTTGCTGACACCTTTGCACGTGCTTGGTTTAAACTAACACATCGTGATTTGGGCCCTAATACACGTTACTTAGGGGTTGATGCTCCAACAGAAACACTTATATGGCAAGATCCTGTTCCTACTGTAGACTATACTTTAAACGATACTGAAGTTGAAGAACTAAAAGAAAAACTGTTAAACAGTGGACTTACTCATACTGAACTTATCAATACTGCTTGGGATAGTGCTAGAACTTATAGAGGATCAGACTTTAGAGGTGGTGCTAATGGAGCACGCATTCGTTTAGCTCCTCAGAAAGACTGGGAAGGGAATGAACCTACAAGACTAAAAAGAGTATTAGATAAGCTTGCTGAAATTCAAGCTAGTTTAAGTAAAAAAGTTAGTATTGCTGATTTGATTGTTTTAGGAGGTAGTGCTGCTGTTGAAAAAGCTGCTAAAGATGGTGGTGTTGACATTAAAGTTCCTTTTACCCCTGGAAGAGGTGATGCAACCGCTGAAATGACAGATACTGAATCTTTTGATGTTTTAGAGCCTCTACATGACGGATACAGAAATTGGCAAAAAAAAGATTATGTAGTGAAACCTGAAGAATTGTTATTAGACAGAACACAACTTATGGGGTTAACCGCTCCTGAAATGACTGTTCTAGTTGGGGGAATGCGTGTGCTAGGAACTAACTACGGAGGAACTAAACATGGTGTATTTACAGAAAATGAAGGTGTGTTAAGTAACGACTTCTTTGTTAATCTTACCGACATGAAATACTCATGGAAGCCTTCAGGGGAAAACTTATACAATATTGTTGATCGTAAGACAGGAAACACTAAGTGGACAGCTACACGAGTGGATTTGATATTTGGTTCTAACTCTATTCTTCGTTCGTATGCAGAAGTATACGCACAAGACGACAACAAGAAAAAGTTTGTGAAAGATTTTGTAACTGCCTGGACTAAAGTAATGAATGCAGACAGGTTTGATGTAGTATAAATCACAACTAAATGATAATATTTTAAGCTAGATTTTTTTAATTAAAGAATCTAGCTTATTTTTTTACACTCTAATCACCACTCCCTCTTTCTTCCTCATAAGTCATTAATAGCAATTGAGTTAACATTTAAATTTATTGAGCTAAAGAAACATCAGCTATCAAAGTATTTTTGTTACAGAAATCATTTAATAATTAAAAAACAAATATATTATGAGCAACGATAAAAGTATTTTAGGCTTATTAGCAGGAGTAGCTGTAGGAGCAGGATTAGGTATATTATTCGCCCCTGACAAAGGGAGTAATACACGAAAAAAAATAGCAGACGGAGCAGCCTCTGCAAGAGATACCATTACTTCAGAAGCAACACACCTTAAAGAAGAAGTTAAGCATAAAGCTGAAACCTTAAAAAATAATGTGGCTGAATCTCTTAGCAGCAAAACAAACTCATTAGAAGAAAAATTAGAAACTATTGTAACTGATGCTAGTTATAAAGCTGAAGATGTTATAACCCAATTAGAACAAAAACTAAAAGTATTAAAGGCTAAAAACAAAAAATTACAAACTAAATAATGTCGATATTCAAATCAATACATACCAACTCTGAAAAAGCAATTGAAAAAGGCGAAAGCTTTATAAAGAATTCTGAAGAATACTTTAAATTAAAAGTATTTTATATACTAACCTCTTCTTTAAGCATGATTTTCAATTTTGCTATTATAGGTATATTCCTACTTATTGCTTTTGTTTTTTTGGCTGTAACAATATCGGCAACCATAGGTAATTATTTAAACAATGTTGTTTTAGGATACTTGTTAGTAGCTTTACTTTTTATAATTTTCGCTTTAATAGCATATAGTATGAGAACAAATGTAGAGAATTTTGTAATTAAAAATTTATCTAAAAAGTATTTTGACGATGAAGAAAACCTATAATAATAGTAAAGAAATAACTAAAGAACTAAAATTACTGAAGCTTAAAAGAGATATTTCTTTAGAAGAAATTAAACTTGTAAAAGAACAATTTAAAGAAGATTTATCTGTGGGGAATTGGTTTCAAACTATATTTGAAACAGTTGGTAAGTTTGGAATATATACTTTAGCTAGGAAATTTTTAAAATAATCTTTTTTTAACTCAATCTTGAATAGCTACAAAGCTTTAATTTAGGTGTAAGACATATAACTTCTTTCCTCTTATAATTAAAAAGCCATCTTCTTCAGATGGTTTTTTAATTATAAGCTTTACTCATTACGTACTCAATATTGCTTCATATTTATTTTCTTTTTTTGTGTTTTTTTAAAAGCTTCACACCCCTTAATTCTGTTAGCTTTTATGAACTTTTACAAAACAACAAAGATGAAATTGTATTAGCTTCTTTCTAATACAACCTCACCTTTATTTATATAACAATTATTGTAAACTACTTACTATAACTTACAGTTTACCATCCAACGTATATTAAATTTATCGGTACAAGCCCCATACAGTGCGTTCCATTCCGTTTCCAATAGTTCAGTATGAACTATACCTCCGTTAGACAACTCATTAAAAACAACAGTAGCTTTCTCCTCATCATCTAAATCAACACTCATTTGAATATTATTACCACTATTTAGCGGAGTATCTGGAGAAACATCATACGCCATAATGTGAATCCCCTTCCCTTTCAATTCTGCATGTTGTATTTTATGCCTGTAATCCTCTGGAATATCTCTCTTTGAGTCTTTGTACGTTTGTTTGTTTACAATTTTTGCATTAAATAAGTCTGCATAAAAATTTAATGCGTTTTGACATTCTCCTCTGAATGCTAAGTATGCTTGTATGTTCATAATTTTTATTGTTTTGTATAAAAATAAAAACAAGCATCTATATAAATTAACTCTATTGCTGTGATTATTAACTCAAAAATTTAAAACGTTATTAATTATTTACTAGCAAATAGTTTTACATCATTTTTAGAAACTTCTTTTTCTCCTAAAATAAGTAAACGTTCAACTACATTTCGTAATTCTCTAATATTTCCTGTCCAATCATACTCTTGTAACAATTTAATAGCATCTTCCGAGAAACCTTTCTTAGGCATCCCTTGTTCTTCAGAAATTTTCTTGGCGAAGAAATCTACTAATAACGGTATATCTTCTCTTCTATCGTTTAATGCAGGAACTTTAATTAAAATCACTGCTAAACGATGATATAAATCTTCGCGGAAACGTCCTTCTTCTATTTCCTTCTTTAAATCTTTATTTGTTGCAGCAACTACACGCACATTTACTTTTATATCTTTATCCGAACCTACTCGTTGAATACGATTTTCTTGTAATGCTCGTAATACTTTCGCTTGTGCCGACAAACTCATATCTCCAATTTCATCTAAGAAAATGGTTCCTCCATTAGCTGCTTCAAACTTTCCTGCTCTATCTTTGTTAGCTCCTGTAAAACTCCCTTTTACATGCCCAAACAATTCACTTTCTATTAACTCAGAAGGTATAGCTGCACAGTTTACTTCAATCATAGAACCTTTAGAACGGTCAGATTTTTCGTGTAACCAATGCGCTACTAACTCTTTTCCTGTTCCATTAGGTCCGGTAATTAAAACTCTTGCCTCTGTTGCAGACACTTTTTCAATAATATCTTTAATATGAGTAATAGCATCGCTCTCTCCAATCATTTCATAATTCTTACTCACCTTCTTTTTTAAACGCTTATTTTCTACTACCAACTCCTTTTTATCTAAAGCATTTCTTACAGTATTCAATAATCGATTTAAATCTGGCGGTTTAGAAATATAATCAAAGGCTCCTAAGCGCATGGTGTTTACTGCAGTATCTAAATCACCATGACCAGAAATCATTACCATTGGTATTTCAGGTTTTAACTTTCTAGCTTTTTCCAACACCTCAACACCATCCATTTTTGGCATTTTAATATCACACAAAACCAAATCGTAATCTGTTTTCTTTATCATTTCAATTCCTTGCAAACCGTCTTCAGCTTCTTCTACTTCATAGGAATCGTTTTCTTCAGAAATAATTTTTTTTAATACTCTGCGAATTGCAGCTTCATCTTCTATTATTAATATTTTACTCATATTTTTTTTAGTCTTTTAGATATTAAAAAGGCTAGTTTAATAAATTCTTTAAATCAGAAATCATTTTTTGGAGCTCACCTACTTCGTTTTCTGAACCTATTAACGTTACTTTATTAACACATTCTTTACAACAAGTAAGAACCATTGGTGGTTACAACTCAAAAAGCAAGCCAAACATTTTTCAGCTTAATTATTTAGTTCTTCTTTAGAATTTCCTTCCTCTTTACCTTCAATTTCTTTCTGATTGTTTTGGAGTACCTCTTTTTTTGGAGGTTCAAAATGCAACCCTTTGACATCTACAATATGTATATCTCTTTGAGGGAACGGAATACTTATATTATGCTCTCTAAACAGCTCGTCTATTTTAAACCGTATATCACTTTTTGGTATCGCTGCCTGAAAACTATCATTTAACGTAAAAATTAATTTAAAATTTAACGAACTATCTCCGAAATTTTCAAAAAGTACTAAAGGAGCTGGATGCTGGTATACTTTTGGATGTTCATTGGCCGCTTGCAACAATAATTTTTTCACTAAAGCTACATCACTACCATAGGCCACACCCACTGTTACACTTTCTCTAGTTGTAGTACCATTTTGCGTCCAGTTATATAGGCTGTTAGATAAATACTTGTGATTAGGAATAACCAATACTTTATTATCGATTGTTACGGCTCTAGTGGTTCTCAGTTTTATCTCTTCCACCCTACCAACTTTTCCATCTAGTTCAATAATATCCCCCACATGAACACTTTTATCAAGAATAATAAAAACTCCAGAGATTATATCTTGAAAAAAGGTTTGTAACGCCAAACCAATACCTATTAACAAAGCAGAAGACGCTACTAAAATCGCACTTAAATCGACTCCTGCTGAACTTAAACCTATTGAAAAAACAATTACATATACTAACCAACTAGTAAATGAGAAAATAGTATCAAATTTATTTTTGTCTTCCTGTTCTAGTTTACTTTTTGCTAGTACTTTTAAATATTTCAACAAAAGCTTCACTAAAAGTAAACCTACTATTAAAAACAAAATTGTTTTTACTGTAAACTCGATATCTTTTCCTCCTATTGGTATTCTATAGTTTAGAAAATCCGTTATTTCTTTTATTATTTCTTTCATCCTAGTTTATGTTATAATCGTTACACACAATTTATAATCAACACTTTTAAACAATATTAAGTAATTTCATAAAAGTGTTAATTACCCATTATAACGAATCCATTTCCACAAATCTTTGTAGGTTGGTTTTTTACCGTACATTAAAATACCTACACGATAAATTTTAGCGGCAATCCATACAATTACCATAAAAGTAAGAATTAATAGCAACATAGAAATGGCTATTTCCCACCAAGCAACTCCAAACGGGATTCTCATTAACATCACTATTGGAGATGTAAAAGGTATATAAGAAAATATTACTGAAACCGGACCATGAGGATCGTTAATAACCGTTGCAAAACCTACATAAACTGCCAAAATTAACGGTAGCATAATAGGCATCATAAATTGTTGTGTATCCGTTTCATTATCTACCGCTGCACCTACTGCTGCAAACAACGAGCTATATAACATATACCCTCCTAAGAAGTAGAAAATGAATAAGAAGAACATTTTTACTAAAGGCAATCTGAAAATTTCTTGCACAATCATTTCTCCTTTATTGGCTGCTGTTTGTTGAATAGCTTCCATTTGTTCTGGTGATACTTTTGCTGACTGCATTTCCATCATATCAACTCCAAAGAAAGAAGATGCTACTAGGCTAAACACTAAAAACAAAATTCCCCAAATAAAGAACTGTAACAATCCAGCTGATGCATTTCCAATAATCTTTCCTAACATTAATTGAAAAGGTTTTACAGAAGAAACGATTACCTCAATAATTCTACTTGTTTTTTCTTCAATAACACTACGCATTACCGATGTTCCATAAATCATTACAAACATCATCAATAAATATCCTGCGATAGCTCCTACACCAATCTTTAATCCGTTGATTAATTTTGATGATTTTTCCCCAGAGAAATTCAACATTTTAATTTCTGATGAAATTTTAGACTCTTCTATATGCGCAATATCAATTCCGAAGCTTGTTAGTTTTTTATGACGTAACTCCTTATCAATTTTATCTTCTAAACGTTCCATGATAGACATACTTGGCGAATCTTTAGAGAAAAACTCAATCGATTTTGCCAACATTTCTAAACTATCTTGTTTCGGAATGTATAAAGCTCCGTAGTAATCTCCTTCTTCAACCTTTTTTTTAGAGTTTTCAATTCCTAAGGCTGTAAAATCTTCATACTTTACTGTTTTTGAATCTTTAAAAATATCTTTAGAGAACATTCCAGACTCATCAACATACACTATCTTCTTAACCTTTTCATCGTTCTTCTTCATTAAGAAAAATACTAAAGCCCCCATACCAATCATTAACAATGGACTTAAGAAAGTCATAACGATAAACGACTTATTTCTAACCTTAGCAATAAACTCGCGTTCTATAATTAATCGTAATCTTTTCATTGCTTAACTGTTTTTATGGATTGCTTGAATAAAAATATCGTTGGCACTTGGCACTAACTCTACAAAATGTTGTACTTGTCCCTGAGTTGTTAAATACGATAACAAATCGTTTGGAGAACTTCCGTTGGTAAGTTTTACATTTAATTTTAACCCTTCATTTAACAATTTAAAATCTGCTGGTAAAACCTCAAAGTTTTCTTTTAGCTTTTGCTCCACTTCTTTTGAATTAGAAGTAGCCAATCCAACCTGAAAAGTATTAGTTCTAAACTCCTTTTTAATATCTTCTAGCTTACCATCTAAAATTTTATTCGATTTATTAATCAACGCTATATAATCACACATCTCCTCAACAGACTCCATTCTATGGGTAGAAAAAATGATGGTAGCTCCTTCATCACGCAACTGTAAAATTTCTTTAGCTATTAGTTGTGCATTGATAGGATCGAACCCCGAAAAAGGCTCATCAAAAATTAATAATTTAGGCTGATGTAATACCGTTACTATAAACTGTACCTTTTGAGCCATCCCTTTAGACAACTCTTCAATCTTTTTATTCCACCAAGCTCCAATATCAAATTTATCAAACCAATATTTCAATCGTTTTTTTGCTTCCGATTTACTCAACCCTTTTAATTGAGCAAGATATAGTGCCTGCTCTCCTACCTTCATACTTTTATACAATCCTCTTTCTTCAGGTAAATATCCTATATGTTCTATATGATTTGGAGCTAACTTCTCTCCATCTAAAATAATTTCACCTGCATCAGGCATTGTTATTTGGTTGATAATTCTAATAAGCGAGGTCTTTCCTGCACCGTTAGGCCCTAACAAACCAAAAACACTACCTTTAGGAATGTGCATTGAAACATTATTTAATGCAGTATAATCGCCATAACGCTTTACTACATTATTAATTTCTAATAAATTGTTCATAGATTTATAGTTGATTAATTACCGTTTATTTAAAAACAGTAGTGACAAACTTACATATTTTTATACTCAATTAGTATACGCTTCTCTCTAAACGTTACAAGATTAATTTTTTGTTAATTTTATTATGCATGCATAACTTTTTTATAAAATACTATGCATGCATAATAAAATTTTATATATTTGGCATTCATGGATAAGGATAAATCAATAGATCACCAATTAAGAGCCACGTGGCAAGCCGTTGCTAAAATGTATAACGAGCAAGCTGCAAAGCATGATAGCACAATGGCTACGGCTTTTGCTTTATTGAATATAGATTTTGAAAACGGTACTCCTTCAACTGCTCTGGGACCGTTAATGGGAATGGAACCTACAAGTCTTTCTCGTTTGTTAAAGACAATGGAAGACAAAGGAGTTATATGTCGCGAGAAAAATCCTAATGATGGTAGAAGCGTTATTTTAAAGCTTACTAAATATGGTAAAGAAATGCGTGAAGTTTCAAAAGGGCATGTATACCAATTCAATAATAAAGTAAGAGAACATATTACTGAAGAAGAATTAGAAACCTTCTTCAAAGTAACAACAACAATAAACAAACTAATTACAGATAAGTTAATATACGAAGAAGAAAATATTGACAATAAAGCTGTATAAAACAAACCAACAAACAAATGGCAAGAAGAATTAAAAAAGTAGCAATTATCGGTTCTGGTATCATGGGATCAGGTATTGCATGTCATTTTGCTAACATTGGCGTTGAAGTATTGCTTTTGGACATCGTTCCAAGAGAGCTTAACGACAAAGAAAAAGCAAAAGGATTAACCTTAGAAGACAAAGTAGTTCGTAACCGTTTGGTAAATGATGCTTTGACTGCTTCATTAAAGTCGAAACCATCACCTATCTACAATAAAAAATTTGCAGATAGAATTACTACTGGGAACCTTGAGGACGATTTACACAAAGTAAAAGATGTAGATTGGATTATGGAAGTAGTTGTTGAACGCTTAGACATTAAACAAAGTGTTTTTGAGCAAGTTGAGAAATACCGTACACCTGGTACTATTATTTCTACCAACACTTCAGGTATTCCTATTAAGTTTATGAACGAAGGACGTAGTGAAGATTTCCGTAAACACTTTGCGGTTACACACTTTTTTAACCCTCCTCGTTATTTAAAATTATTTGAAGTTGTTCCAGGACCTGACTGTAAACAAGAAGTTACAGACTTCTTAATGGATTATGGTTCTAAATTCTTAGGAAAAACTTCAGTATTAGCAAAAGATACTCCAGCGTTTATTGGAAACCGTATAGGTATCTTCGGAATCCAATCGTTATTCCACCAAGTAAAAGAATTAGGGCTAACTATTGAAGAGGTTGATAAATTAACAGGGCCAGTTATTGGACGCCCTAAATCAGCTACTTTCCGTACTGTTGATGTTGTTGGATTAGATACTTTAGTACACGTTGCTAACGGAATCTATGAAAACTGTCCTAACGATGAAGCACACGACTTATTTAAGTTGCCAGATTTCATCAACACAATGATGGAAAATAAGTGGTTAGGAAACAAAACCAAACAAGGTTTTTACAAAAAAACAACCAATGCTGAAGGAAAGCGTGAAATTTTAGCTTTAGACTTAAATACGATGGAATACCGTCCGTCTAAAAAAGCAAAATTTGCTACCTTAGAATTAACAAAAACAATCGATAAGCCAATTGACCGATTTAAAGTATTAGTTGGCGGAAAAGATAAAGCAGGAGAATTCTACCGTAAGAACTTCGCAGCAATGTTTGCGTATGTTCAAAATAGAATTCCAGAAATTTCTGATGAATTATACAGAATTGACGATGCCATGAAAGCTGGTTTCGGATGGGAAAATGGTCCTTTCGAAATTTGGGATGCTGTAGGAGTTGAAAAAGGTATCGAATTAATGAAAGCTGAAGGAAAGGAACCAGCTGCTTGGGTTACAGAAATGGTAGCTAAAGGAGAAAAATCTTTCTATACAGTTAAAGACGGTGCAACATATTACTACGATGTACCTGCAAAAGCACAAGTTAAAAAACCAGGACAAGATTCATTTATCATCTTAGATAATATTCGTAAAACTACTGAGGTATTCAAAAACTCTGGAGTTGTTATTGAAGATTTAGGAGACGGAATCTTAAACTGTGAATTCCAATCTAAAATGAACACTATTGGTGGTGATGTTTTAGCTGGATTAAACAAAGCGGTTGATTTAGCTGAAAAAGACTTCCAAGGATTAGTAATTGGTAACCAAGCTGCAAACTTCTCAGTAGGTGCCAACATCGGAATGATTTTTATGATGGCTGTTGAGCAAGAGTACGACGAGTTAAACATGGCTATCAAATATTTCCAAGATACCATGATGCGTATGCGTTACTCTGCAATTCCTACCATTGCTGCTCCTCACGGAATGGCGTTAGGTGGTGGATGTGAATTATCATTACACGCTGATAAAGTAGTTGCTGCTGCTGAAACATACATCGGATTAGTAGAGTTTGGAGTTGGAGTAATTCCTGGTGGTGGTGGATCTAAAGAAATGGCGTTAAGAGCTCAGGACTTATTCCACACTGGTGATGTTCAATTAAACGTATTACAAGAGCACTTCTTAACTATTGGTATGGCTAAAGTGGCAACTTCAGCTTATGAAGCATACGACTTAAACCTACTACAAAAAGGAAAAGATGTTGTGGTTGTAAACAAAGACCGTCAAATTGCAGAAGCTAAAAAGCACGCTGTGTTATTAGCTGAAGCAGGTTATACACAACCAGTAAAACGTAAAGATGTTTTAGTATTAGGTAAGCAAGCCTTAGGAATGTTCTTAGTAGGAACAGACTCTATGGAAGCTTCTAAATATATTTCTGAACACGATCAGAAAATTGCAAACAAACTAGCCTATGTAATGGCTGGAGGAGATTTATCAGAACCAACAAAAGTTACTGAGCAGTATTTATTAGACCTTGAGCGTGAAGCTTTCTTAAGTTTAACTACTGAAAGAAAAACGTTAGAGCGTATTCAGCATATGTTAAAAACTGGTAAACCTTTACGTAATTAAAATTACTATGCTATTAGCCTCTAGCTGTTAGCAAATAGCTAAAAGCCAATAGCCAAAAGCAAGAAAATATGAAAACAGCATATATAGTAAAAGGATATAGAACCGCCGTAGGGAAATCTAAAAAAGGTGTGTTCAGATTTAAAAGAGCTGACGAATTAGCTGCTGAAACCATCAAATATATGATGGGTAAGTTGCCAGAATTCGACGTAAAGCGTATCGACGATGTTATTGTTGGTAACGCAATGCCAGAAGGTTCTCAAGGATTAAACATGGCAAGAATTATTTCGTTAATCGGATTAGATTCTGTGGATGTTCCTGGAGTTACCGTAAACCGTTTCTGTTCATCAGGATTAGAAACTATTGGTATGGCAGTAGCAAAAATTCAATCTGGAATGGCAGAATGTATTATTGCTGGTGGAGCAGAAAGCATGAGTTCTGTACCAATGACAGGTTTTAAACCAGAATTAAACTACGATATCGTAAATGCAGGTCACGAAGATTACTATTGGGGAATGGGTAATACTGCTGAAGCAGTAGCGCAACAATACAATGTATCTCGTGCAGATCAAGATCAATTTGCATACGAATCGCACATGAAAGCTTTAAAAGCATTAGATAGTGATCGTTTCCAAGATCAAATAGCTCCAATTGATGTAGAAGAAACTTACATTGATGGAAACGGAAAACGTGCTACAAGAAATTACACAGTTACTAAAGACGAAGGTCCACGTCGTGGAACCAGCGTAGAAGCCTTAGCAAAATTACGTCCAGTATTTGCTGCTAACGGTTCTGTTACCGCTGGTAACTCATCACAAACAAGTGACGGAGCTGCCTTTGTAATGGTAATGAGTGAAGATATGGTAAAAGAGTTAGGTATTCAACCAGAAGCTCGTTTAGTAAGTTATGCAGCAGCAGGAGTACCACCTCGTATTATGGGAATTGGTCCTGTAGCAGCAATTCCAAAAGCATTAAAACAAGCAGGTTTACAACAAAGTGATATTGAATTAATTGAGCTAAACGAAGCGTTTGCTTCACAATCGTTAGCAGTTATTCGCGAATTAGGATTAAATCCGGATATCGTTAACGTAAATGGTGGGGCAATTGCTTTAGGTCACCCATTAGGATGTACTGGTGGTAAACTATCTGTTCAGTTATTCGATGAAATGCGTAAGCGTAACATGAATAACAAATACGGAATGGTAACCATGTGTGTAGGTACTGGTCAAGGTGCTGCTGGTATTTTTGAATTCCTAAATTAAGAAACAAGACTATTAGAATCAAGAAACAAGACGATGCACAATTTCAAAAAATTAAAAATTTGGACTGAAAGCATGAATTTAGTTTCTGATTCTTATAAATTAACTAGAACCTTTCCAAACTTTGAAAAGTTTGGCTTGGTTTCTCAGATGAATAGATGTGCTGTTTCTATTCCTTCTAACATAGCTGAGGGTTCAAGTAAAAGCACTAACAAACATTTTAATAAATATTTAGAAGATAGCTTAGGTTCTTCATTTGAATGGGAAACACAATTAATTATTGCTTTTAATGAAAGCTACCTATCTGAAGAAAAGTTTAAAGAATTAGAACAAAAAATTAAGTCAATACAAAAAATGATTTCAAGTTTCCAATCTGGTCTGAATAAGTCTTGACTCTTGGCTCTTGAATCTTAAAATCTAATATACTATGTCAGAATTAACAAAAGATCTTTTACGCGGAGGGCAGTTCCTAGTAAAAGAAACAAAATGTGAAGATATATTTACTCCTGAAGATTTTTCAGAAGAGCAAACAATGATGCGTGATGCGGTTAAAGAATTTAACGACCGTGAAATCATTCCTCATAAAGAACGTTTCGAAAAGAAAGATTATGCACTTACCGAAGAAACTATGCGTAAAGCTGGTGAATTAGGATTTTTAGGTGTGGCTGTTCCTGAAGCTTATGGCGGATTAGGAATGGGATTCGTTTCTACAATGTTAACATGTGATTACATTTCAAGTGGAACCGGATCTTTTAGTACAGCTTTTGGTGCACATACAGGTATTGGTACGATGCCAATTACGTTATACGGTACAGAAGAGCAAAAGCAAAAATATGTTCCTGCATTAGCAATGGGAGAGCGTTTTGGAGCTTACTGTTTAACAGAACCAGGAGCAGGATCGGATGCTAACTCAGGTAAAACTACTGCTGAGTTAACTGAAGACGGAAAGCACTACAAAATTAACGGACAAAAAATGTGGATTTCGAATGCAGGTTTTGCTGAAATCTTCATCGTTTTTGCTCGTATTGAAGATGATAAAAACATTACTGGTTTTATCTTAGAATATGATAAAAACAATCCTAACGGAGTAACTTTAGGAGAAGAAGAACACAAATTAGGTATTCGTGCCTCTTCAACTCGTCAGGTATTTTTCAACGATACCTTAGTTCCTGTTGAAAACATGTTATCTGTTCGTGGTGGTGGATTCAAAATTGCCATGAACGCCTTAAACGTTGGTCGTATTAAGTTAGCTGCTGCTTGTTTAGATTCTCAAAGAAGAATTGTAACTCATGCTGTAAACTATGCAAACGAGCGTAAGCAATTTAAAACTCCTATTGCTGAGTTTGGAGCTATTAAAATGAAATTAGCTGAAATGGCTACTAACGCTTATGTTGGTGAGTCTGCATCATATAGAGCAGCTAAAAATATTGAAGACAGAATCGCTATTCGTGAATCTGAAGGAAACACTCATCAAGAAGCAGAATTAAAAGGTGTTGAAGAATACGCTATTGAATGTTCTATCTTAAAAGTAGCAGTTTCAGAAGACGTACAAAATTGTGCTGATGAAGGAATCCAAATTTTTGGAGGTATGGGATTCTCTGAAGAAACTCCAATGGAGTCTGCTTGGAGAGATGCTCGTATTGCACGTATCTACGAAGGAACTAACGAAATTAACCGTTTATTATCGGTAGGAATGTTAGTTAAAAAAGCAATGAAAGGTCATGTAGATTTATTAAATCCTGCAATGGCAGTTCAAAACGAATTAATGGGAATTCCTTCTTTCGATACTCCAGATTATTCTGAATTATTCTCAGAAGAAAAAGAAATCCTTGCTAAACTTAAGAAAGTATTCTTAATGGTTGCAGGAGCTGCTTTACAAAAATTTGGACCAGAGTTAGAGCAACACCAACAGTTATTAACTGCTGCTTCAAATATTTTAATTGAAATATATATGGCAGAATCAGGAATTTTAAGAACTGAGAAGAACGCTAAGCGTTTTGGTGAAGATGCTCAAAAGGAACAGATTGCAATGGCGAAGTTATACTTATACAATGCTGTTGAAATTATTACCAAAAGTGCAAGAGAAGGAATTATTTCTTTCGCTGAAGGTGATGAACAACGTATGATGTTAATGGGACTTAAGCGTTTTACAAAGTATGCAAACTACCCTAACGTAGTTGAATTACGTAATACAATCGCAGAAAAATTAAAAGCAGAAAATAAATACTGCTTCTAAACATATTAAAACTACCTAATGTTGCTAACAAGCATAGGTAGTTTTTTAAAACTTTCTTCAACTTTTATAGGTTTTAGAATTTAGTTGTTTGTTTAAAAGATCGTCAAATTAGGTTTTGGCGGTCTTTTTTTATGCCCTCAAAAAACGTTATTAAACCTATACGCTACAATATCAACCTACTAAAAAACAAGAATCTTAAGGTTTTCTTAAAACGTTTTTTCATATCTTTAATGGTATATTTATTGTTATTTAGAAGCAAAAAACATAAAATAGCATGATAAAACTTACCAATTCAGCACTACTAGTAATAGCATTTTTAGCCATCGTTAGCTGTAAAAACGAAGCAAAAAAAACAGACACACAAGAAACCATAAAACAAGAAACTGTAGCTACAATTACTGATGTTACAGGAAACTACGTTTCTTCAGAATATGAAAAAAGAAACGAAGGGTACGATTGGGTTTCAGTTGCTGTAAAACCAGCCGCAAATGACAATATAAAAATTGCTGTTCGCTCACGTGCTGACAAGAAAAAACCTACTTGTACTTTTGACGCTCTTGCTAAAAAAGCAAATGACAGCACGTATACAGCTGACATAAATGGTAAGACTGTAGTATTTTCTTTTAAAAACAAACAAATTTCTATTGCAACGGCAAACAAAGAAGATAATAGTTTATTAAACTTTTACTGTTCAGGTGGAGGAAGTCTTGCAGGTTCTTATCATAAAATTGAAGGAAACCTTGACCAAACACAGATAGACAAAACCATTTTTAGAAAAAATGTAACCTTACAAGGAATTAGTTTTAGCATTGCTACTAAAAAAAATGGAATGGAAACTGAATTAACAGTTACTCCTTACGGATTAGAAATTGACAATTCAGCTGTTACTCAAACAATTGATGGTAACGTCGTAGATGCTGAAATTGAAGATTTAAACTCTGATGGTTCTCCAGAAATATTAATCTATACAAAATCTGACGGAAGTGGAAGCTACGGAAATGTAATAGGATTTTCAGTAAACAATAAAAAATCGATGAGTCAAATATACTTCCCTCCTATTACCGATAATAAAGAATTAAGTAAGGGATATATGGGGCACGATGAATTTACCATTATTGAAACAACTTTAGCGCAACGTTTTCCTATTTATAAAGAAGAAGATTCTAATGCTAACCCAACAGGAGGTACCAGACAAATTACATACAAATTGGTAGATGGTGAAGCATCAAGAAAATTTGTAGTAAAAAACTCAACTGAATTTAATACTAATAACTAAACTTACATAGTATGAAAAAACTATCATTTGTATTCGCAGTAATTCTATTAATTACAGTGTCTTGTGCTAAAAAAGATACTGCTGAACAATTATACGGAACCGCTTGGGAACTAGAATACATCTCTGGACCTAGAATTGCTTTTGAAGGATTGTTTCCTGATAAAAAGCCACAACTTACGTTTGATAAAGAAACAAAGAAAGCTACAGGAAATAATGGTTGTAACGGTTATGCTGCTGAATTTACGTTAGGAGAAGAAAATGCGATTTCTTTTGGAGAACCAGGACCAACAACTATGATGTACTGCGGACAAGGAGAACAAGAGTTTTTAAAAACCATTAAAAAAGTAAACAAGTATAGTTTTGACTTAGAAGGAAAACTAAACTTATTAATGGACGATGTAACCATGATGCGTTTTAAAAAAGTAACTACTGAAGAATAATTCACGATAGTTGTTACTTTAAACGAATTAATAACTTAGGGGAAACCTCATACTATACAGCCTTTTTTTTGGCTTGTTAGTATGAGGTTTATTTTTTACTACCAAAGGCAACGTCCGCTAATAAGTATACAGAGAATGTTGGGCTGAATCTATACAGATGTAAAAGTAGAGAGCATGCCGTGATATCAGCGACCCATGCCGCGGTGTCTGCGGAGCACGCCGTGATATCAGCGACCCATGCCGTGGTGTCTTCGGAGCATGCCGTGATATTAGCGACCCATGCCGTGGTGTCTGCGGAGCATGCCGTGATATTAGCGACCCATGCCGCGGTGTCTGCGGAGCACGCCGTGATATCAGCGACCCATGCCGCGGTGTCTTCGGAGCACGCCGTGATATCAGCGACCCGTGCCGTGGTGTCTGCGGAGCATGCCGTGATATTAGCGACCCGTGCCGTGGTGTCTGCGGAGCATGCCGTAATATCAGCGACCCGTGCCGTGGTATCTTCGGAGCTTGCCGTGATATTAGCGACCCGTGCCGTGGTGTCTGCGGAGCATGCCGTAGTATCAGCGACCCATGCCGCGGTGTCTTCGGAGCACACCGTGATATTAACGACCCGTTTTATGGGAGTATTCAATGAAGTGTGTCAACTTGTTTAAAATTGCTTCTATTAATAAGAAAGAAAAGACAATCCGATTAGGCTTGGGGTGTCGTCTCGATAAAAAAGTTGCACTTTTTTATCTTATTTCTTTATATTTGAAAGTGTTAATAAAATTGCTAAAAGTTCCGCATATCTTACCGTAAAAGGAATATATAAGTAATTTTATTACGTATATAAACTAGTTGTGCATAATGCAAAAAACCGTGCTAAAATTGAACATTTGAACTAAAAAAGCCAACCGCACAAACAGCACATTTATTTTTTTCCAACCGCAAAAAGCCACCGCTGAAAAAAATAAAAGAGCTGTTTTTCGCCAACGCTCGAAAAAAATGATACATTAGGAAAATGCAAACCGAAGAAGAAATCCTAAAAATAAAAAAAGTGAAAAACACCGCAGTCAGAACTGTGGTTTTACGTCATCTTTTGAGCCAAGAAAAAGCCCAATCTTTAAAAGATATTGAAAACGCATTGGCATACATGGACAGAAGTTCGATTTTCAGAACACTCAAAACATTTGAGGAAAACAAAGTCATCCACAGCATTGAAGATGGTTCTGGAATGACCAAATATGCGGTTTGTGCCAAAGGCTGTAACTGCGACCCAAAGGATTTGCACTATCATTTTTATTGCACAAACTGCGATAAAACATTCTGCCTTTTTGATGTTCCTATTCCAAAAATTCAACTTCCCGAAAACTTTAAGTTACAACAAGCAAATATGGTCGTAAAAGGCTTGTGCGACAACTGCAACAAGTAATCTTTGCAATCGAGTTGCAGTAAATCCTAAATACATTTGCATTATTCTTTTAAACCAGAATAAGCAGATGAAAAACATATTTTTAAACACATTATTTCTATTCGTATCAATTATATCTTTCGCACAGACGAGCGATATTTCCATTTGTGTTAGCGATGCAGAAACCAACGAACCATTATTGGGTGCTACGGTCTATTTTGAAGAATTAGAAAAAGGAGCAGTAACAGATTTTGACGGAATTGCCACATTTACAGAAATCCCAAATGGAAACCATATTATAAAAATTTCATACATAGGCTTCAAAACCATAGAAACTACTATTGATGTTGGAACAAAAAAGGAGTTCGCTTTCAAGCTCGAATCTGGAGGTAATGAACTTGACGAAGTTGTCATACAATCTTCAAGAAGTACACGAACTGTTAGAAAAATTCCAACTCGAATTGAATTTATTGGAGCGGAAGAATTAGGCGAAAAAGCGGTAATGAACCCAACCAATATTTCAATGGTACTTCGGGAAAGTACAGGAATACAGATGCAACAAACTTCTTTAAGTAGTGCGAATACCAACATTAGAATTCAAGGTCTTGATGGACGTTACACACAACTTTTACGAGATGGATTTCCACTTTATGGCGGATTTTCAAGCGGTTTGAGTATTCTGCAAATTCCGCCATTGGACTTAAAACAATTTGAAATCATTAAAGGAAGTTCATCAACACTTTATGGTGGTGGAGCAATTGGAGGTTTGATAAATATGGTATCAAAAACACCTGACGAAGAGCCAACTTTGGATATTATGTTGACACAAACACAAGCATTAGGAAGTACAGCTAATGTATTTTATAGCAAACGAAATGAAAAATTTGGAGTTTCATTATACGGTTCAGGTCATTATCAAAAGGCTTACGACCCAGAAGATGATGGCTTTAGTAATTTACCACAAACAACATCTATTTCTTTCAACCCAAAATTCTTTTATTATCCATCAGAAAAAACAACATTTTGGTTTAGCTTAAACGGAACGTATGACGACAGAATTGGTGGCGACATCACAAAAATTGAAAGTGGCGCAAATGGCATCCATCAATATACCGAAGAAAATCTATCAAAAAGGTTGAGCAGTCAAGCGGTTTACGAAACTCAATTAGATTCGGTTAGTTCATTAAATATTAAAAACAGCATCTCATTCTTTGATAGAAAACTAACCATTCCCGATTTTGTTTTTGATGGTAAACAAACCAATACATTCACGGAAATAAACTATCAAAAGTCCGCCAATAAAACAGATTGGATTTTTGGTGCAAATCTCTATACTTCTGCTTTTGATGAAAATAATAATGTGACTTTGCAACGTGACCAAACAGACATAACATTCGGAGCATTTGTAAATAATATTTATGACATTTCGGATAATTGGATTTTGGAAACAGGATTACGAGCAGATTACAATACTGATTTTGGATTCTTTCCGCTTCCAAGAGTTTCATTGCTATACAAAAACGATAGTGGATTTTCGAGCAGAATTGGTGGTGGATTAGGTTACAAAATTCCAGATATTTTTACAGAAGAGGCGGAATTTATCAATTTTAGAAATGTACTTGGTATTGATAAATCTTCACTAAATGCGGAACGTTCTTATGGTGTAAATCTTGATTTCAACTATCAAACACGTTTATTTGAAACTGTTGGTTTTTCTATTAATCAACTGTTTTATGTAACTGCGATTAATGATGCATTACTGTTAAATTCAACTGATAATGGATTTTTCCAATTTGAGAATGCAACAGATGAAATTTTGAGCAAAGGTGCTGAAACAAACATCAAGTTTACCTATAAAGATTTTAGGTGGTTCCTAAATTATGCACTCATTGACACAAGGTTGAACTATTTAGCTGGCAATCCTCAAAAACCTTTGACAGCAAAACATAACGCAGGAAGTGTTTTGATGTACGAATCTGAAAAATGGCGAATCGGTTATGAAACGTTTTACACAGGAAAGCAATTTTTGTCTAATGGAACAGAAACAACCGACTTCATAACAATGGGTTTTGTGGCAATGCGAAATTTTAAATGGGGAACAACTTTTGTGAATTTTGAAAACTTTACCGATAGAAGACAAAGCAGGTTCTCGCCTTTGGTTTTGCCACCACACGACAATCCAGAATTTCCCGAAATATATGCACCAACAGACGGTTTTATATTTAGCGTTGGAGTAATTATCAAACCTTTTGGAAACGAAGATGACGACTAAAATGAACAAAACGATATTTGAAATCAGTAAGATGGATTGTCCTTCAGAGGAAAATCTAATCCGAATGAAACTGGACGGAATTCAAGAAATCAAAAATCTTGATTTTGACATTCCAAACCGAAAATTGACCGTTTTTCACGATGGTCATAACGACCAAATTGAAAAGTCAATTATCGAATTAAAATTAGGCGGAAAGAAAATCTCGACCGAAGAAACCAACGAAAAAGATTTTGTAGAAAACACCAACCAAAAAAAGCTACTTTGGATTGTACTGGCGATAAATTTTGTCTTTTTTATTATCGAAATGACAACAGGAATAATCTCAAAATCAATGGGACTTGTTGCCGACAGCCTGGATATGCTTGCCGACAGTTTCGTTTACGGAATTAGCTTGTTTGCAGTTGGCGGAACGTTGATTAAGAAAAAGCGGATTGCAAAACTTGCTGGATATTTTCAAATCACACTTGCGATTATTGGATTTGTGGAAGTTTTAAGAAGATTTTTCGGAGACGAGAAACTTCCCGATTTTTCGACAATGATTATCGTTTCGATTTTTGCACTTATCGCAAACGGAATTTGTCTTTACATTTTGCAAAAGTCAAAAAGCAAAGAAGAGGCACATATGAAAGCGAGTATGATTTTTACCTCGAATGACGTGATTATCAATTTAGGAGTTATAATCGCTGGACTTTTGGTAAATTGGTTAAGTTCGAGCAAACCTGATTTGATTATTGGAACCATTGTTTTTGTTTTAGTAATTCAAGGAGCTTTTCGAATTTTAAAACTAAGTAAGTAAAGACAAGGCTACATTGATAGAGTTTGATAGCTCTTTTTTATCTCCAAAAGTATCATATAAACTAGCCCTATTAATTCCTAAATGGTAAACCAAATCTTAAACAAAAGTTGCTGAATAGCCTTCGTTTCCAAAACAAACACATTGCTTTGGTTAATGCTTCTTCTTCATTAAATGATTTAACTCTTGGCATATAAAAAATGTGGAAGTATAAATAACTTCCACAGAATTAGTTTATTTATTAAACTAAAAATGTTAAAACTACGAACAGACTTGTCTGTTCTTAAAAATTCATATAACTTTGACAAAAATTAAGAATATGAGTAGCCCTAGAGAACGTATATTAGAAACTGTAGCGCATTTATTTCATCAACAAGGTTACAACAGCACGGGTATTAACCAAGTTATTAAAGAAGCTAAAGTAGCCAAAGCAAGTTTTTATCAGTACTTTAAATCAAAAGATGCTTTGTGTGTCGACTTCTTAAACAATAGACACGAATTTTGGTTTAAAGAACTATTTAAGTTTACTTCAAAAAGTAAAAATTCAAAAGACACAATACTCCTTTCTTTTGATTTTGTAGCTCATATGAATACAAAAGAGGATTTCAGGGGGTGTAGTTTTTTGAATATTCTATCAGAAATATCAAAAGAGCAAGAAACTATACTCCTAGTGATTCAATCTCATAAAAAAGAATTGAATAATTTTTTTCAGGAGTTAACAGATAACGAATTACTAGCTACCCATATTTACCTACTTTTTGAAAGTGCTATCATAGAAAGTCAACTCTTCAAATCAAATGAAATAGTATATAAATCAAAAAAAATAATACAAAACTTACTATAATTATTATGGAACAGAAACATCCACTCCCTCCTTTTACTCTTGAAACAGCTAAACAAAAAATTCAACTAGCAGAAGATGCTTGGAACTCTCAAAATCCTGAAAAAATTGCATTAGCTTACACTATAGATAGTGAATGGAGAAATAGAGACACTTTTGTAAATGGTAGAGAAGAAATTATTAACTTCCTGAGTAAAAAGTGGCAAAATGAGCTTAATTATAAACTAAAAAAAGAATATTGGGCTCACAGTGAAAATAGAATTGCTGTACGCTTTGAATATGAATATCAGAACAAAGAAGGCAAATGGTATAGAGCTTATGGTAATGAAAACTGGGAGTTTGACAATAACGGACAAATGAAAAAAAGATATGCCAGTATTAATGACCTTGAAATAGAGGAAACTGATAGGTATCTTTAATATCCTTATTTTTTTTAGCATAAAAATAACAGTGGCTCTGATAAATCATCAGAGTCACTTTTTGTATTTTTATAACTTGAATAAAAATTGGAAAAGTTAACTTTAAAAAACTCCTATTCCTAAATCTTACTCGCTGTATTTTGCTCCTAAAAATTAAAATAATAACAATATCTCATAAATTAAAACTACGCTTAAAAAATTAAACAGCTTATGAAATCTTTATTTTTAAAATATAAAATTGCTTACACTACACTTGCCTTAGCTCTATTCATTTTTTCCTCTTGTTCTAGTGACGATGAGACTCCTGATACTGGAAATGATGTTTATATTAGCATACCTGATAAACATTTTGAGGCAATATTAGTAGAACAAAAGTTAGATAGTGATGGTAGTATTAATCAAAAAATATCAATAGAAGATGCAAAAAAAATTACTCGTTTAAACTTAAACTTAGATCGTAGTTTTGGTGAAACGAGTGACTTAACTGGTATTGAAGCTTTTTCAAACTTAACGTATTTATCTGCTGCTGGACAAAAGATTAAAGCTATTAACCTAAGCTCTAACACAAAGTTAGACACCTTATATTTAAACGCAAACTACTTAACTACTATTGATCTTAGTAATAATCCTAATCTTCTTTTAGCAGATATTCATTCTAACGACCTTACCACTATTACAGGCTTGGAAAAAGCTGGTAAGCTTAAAATATTAAATTTATCTTTTAATAAATTAACTCATTTAAATATATCTAATAATTCTTTAGAAGAATTGACGGTAACTAACAATTTACTAACTTCATTTAAAACAGAAGACACCTCAAAATTAAAAAGTGTTGTATTAACAAGTAATAAAATTACTTCTATTAGTATTGATGACATTAGCCCTTTAGAAACATTTTTAGCTTCAGACAATCAAATAAATGCTATTAATATTCATTCATTTATCAATTTAAAACATCTGTACATCACTAGTAATTTACTTACTAATTTAGATGTTAGTTCTAATTTGAAACTTGAAGATTTAAGAGTAGACAGAAATCCTGATTTAACTTGTATTGAAATTAATGCAGACCAAGCAATACCAACTGTTTATAAATCTGATAGTCAAAAATTAAGTGACACTTGCTTATAAATTACAAATGGTTAGAATAAAAGAGGTAACTTTATAAAAATGTAACACTTAGGAAAAAAATTCTACTTTTTTGTAGTTTTACAATATACTAACTCAAACTTTTATAAACATAGGTCTATGGAAACAGTTACTACTAGGACAAGTAATGCTTTTAGTGATCGTATTAAGCTACCTCTTAACTTTAATACCGCTAAAATGCTTGAAGAGGCTAAAGCTTTACAGCTAGATAATTTTGAATATTATGATGTAATTCCTTTACGGTCACCCGCACATTTAGTGGATACCTCATTACCTTTTCCGCCCCCTGCTGAAGATTATGCTGATGGTTCTTGGACAGATTGGTTGGATACTAATGCCTTAAAAAAGTCTCCGTATTTAACTAGTGTTATCGATTTTTTTAAAGAGAATACTACTGTTAATTTAGTTAGGTTACTTCGACTAGCACCACACTCAACAGTAAAGGAACACACAGATCCTACCTTAGGTTTGGAGGTTGAAAAATCAGTAATACGACTTACTATTCCTATTCTTAACAATGAAAGTGTAACTTTTTACTTAAATAACACTCCCGTACTCATGAAACCTGGGGAATGCTGGTATATGCGACTTACCGATCCTCATAAAGTTATTAATAATGGTGATGAGGAACGCATAAACCTTACTATTGATATGATTCCTAATGATTGGATTCGACAGCTTATTCATGAAAGCGAAAAAAATTCTAAATAAAATAAAAAGGGTACGTATTAGCGTACCCTTTTTTAATTTTATATACTTTATGTTTTATTCTAATGCTCCCAAGTAACGTTCAGCATCTAAAGCCGCCATACATCCTGTACCTGCAGCTGTTACAGCTTGACGATATTCTTTGTCTTGCACATCACCTGCAGCAAAAACTCCTGGTAAATTAGTTTTAGTAGATTTTCCTTTAGTAATTAAATAACCTGTTTCATCCATGTCTAAAACATCTTTAAACAATTCAGTATTTGGTTTGTGCCCAATTGCAATAAATACACCTGTTACTGGAATCTCCGTTTTTTCACCTGTTTCATTATTCACAGCACGAACTCCTTCAACAACATTCTCACCTAATACCTCATCAATTTCAGTGTTATACATAACAGTAATATTTTCTGTTTTGTTTACGCGGTGTTGCATTGCCTTTGAAGCACGCATATAATCTTTACGAACTAACATCGTAACTTTACTACAAATGTTAGCTAAATAGGTTGCTTCTTCTGCTGCGGTATCACCTGCTCCAACAACAACAACATCTTGTCCTTTATAAAAGAACCCATCACAAGTAGCACAAGCAGAAACTCCACCACCAATTAAACGTTGCTCACTTTCTAAACCTAAATATTTAGCAGTAGCTCCTGTAGAAATAATAACAGTTTGAGCTTCTATTTCTGTTGATTCATCCACAATTACTTTATGAATTCCTCCTTCTTCGTTAGAAAACTCTACTTTAGTTACCATTCCAAAACGTACATCTGTTCCAAAACGCTCTGCTTGACTTTTTAAATCTTCCATCATTGCTGTACCATCAGTACCTTTTGGATAACCTGGAAAATTATCAACTTCTGTAGTGGTTGTTAACTGTCCTCCCATTTGCATTCCTGTGTACATAACTGGTTTCATGTCTGCCCTTGCTGCATATATTGCTGCTGTGTAACCTGCTGGACCAGACCCAATAATCAAACATTTAATTTTTTCTGCCATTATCTTGAATTTTTTGAAGTTACAAATGTAATTTTTTTTTATTTCTAGTTATATCCTTTTAAATATATTTTAACTATTACCTTATAAGGTCAAATTATTTAATAATTGTTTCTTTTTTTTATTTGTAGTTCACTTTTTTTTTCTACATTTGCAGTCCCAATTAAAAACAGGGTGTAGCCTCTCGTTTTAATCGAGATAAACTACATTACGATTTTTACACTTTTCGGGGTGTAGCGTAGCCCGGTCATCGCGCCTGCTTTGGGAGCAGGAGGTCGCAGGTTCGAATCCTGCCACCCCGACAAAAATTAATACCAATACAAACTAAAACCTTGTAAATCGTATGATTTACAAGGTTTTATAGTTTTTAGACTATCATAAGAATTGAATTAATATGACTTAATTCGGTTAACAATTCGGTTAACAGTTAGCAAAGTAAAAAAGTGTTAACCGAATAGATGCTTAAAACACTGTAATTGAAATAGTTGATTTGACTTTCGTCTCGATGAATGTTTAACAAAAAGACGACAACTATGCAATCACAAACCACCTTTAGCTTATCATTTTGGGTAAGCGCTTCACGTAAAATTAATAATGAAGTTTCTGTTTATGCTCGAATAACCGTAAATGGTAAACGTGCAAATATCAGTTTACAACGAAAAGTAATTGTATCTGAATGGGATTCTAACAAAGGAAAAGCGAGAGGGAACAAACAAGAATCAAGACTACTCAACAGGTATTTAGACCAGGTCAAAAATAGAATATATGAAGCTCACGATGAACTCGTAAAAGAGAAAGCTTTTATCTGTGCTCAATCTATTAAAGCAAGGTTTCTGGGAGAAGATAACGAAGAATATTCTTTACTCACATTGGTAGATTATCACAACACTCAAATGAGTGAGTCCTTAAGTTATGGAACTTTAAAGAATTATTTCACTACTCAAAAGTATATCAAACTATTTCTAACCAAAAAGAAAATCCAAGACATTTACTTGTCTCAATTAACGTTTCGCTTTCTGGTTGACTTTGAAAAGTTTTTACGTTCCTATGTTCCAGAGGACCATCAAAAGCAAATGGAAAACAATACGGTTATGAAGCATATTCAACGACTTCGAAAAATGGTAACATTAGCTTATAAGATGGAGTGGATAGATAAAGATCCCTTTATAAAATTTAAACCAACCTATATCAAGAATGAGCGAGAGTTTTTAAGTGAAGATGAACTACAGGCCATTATCGAAAAGGAATTTGAAATAGAAAGACTGGAGCTCGTTAAGGATTTATTTGTTTTCAGTTGCTATACAGGCTTATCATACATTGATGTAATGAACCTCAACGAAGATAATATTACGTTTGGTATCGATGGCGGAAAGTGGATAATCACAAATAGACAAAAAACACATAATAAAGTAAAAATCCCATTACTTCCAATTGCTGAAGAATTAATTCAGAAATACAAAGGGCATATTAAAACAAAAAAAACAAAAACATTATTTCCCAACATTTCAAATCAAAAACTCAACTCATATTTAAAAGAAATTGCAGACCTATGCAAAATTAAAAAGAACCTAACATTTCACATTGCTCGTCACACTTTCGCAACTACGATAACTTTAAGTAATGGTGTTCCTATAGAAACTGTGTCAAAACTACTCGGCCATTCTAAAATAGCAACTACTCAAATTTATGCCAGAGTTATTGAACGCAAGGTAAGTGAGGATATGCAAATTTTGAGAAATAAATTTGCGGATAAAAAAACAAGCGAAATACAATCCAATGCTTAAATAACAATAAATTTTACATTATCTCTCAACGAAGTAAACATATAGCAGTAAAAAGTGTTATCTATTAAGTAATTTGTGTTGATTAAAAAAAAATACAATACAGAAATTTGTATTTTTAAATGTAAGTAGCTTAAAATGAAAGGTGAAATTATACATATTGAATCAATAAGTAAGCTTTGTGAGGTTTTTGGAATGGAAAAGCCTACTCATCCGTTAATTAGTGTAATGGATGTGTCAGATTGGCAATTGGAATCTCATTGGGTAGATAAAAAACTAACTTTAGGGATGTACTACATATCGCTTAAAGATAAAGACTGTGGTATTGATTACGGCAGAAGTTCTTACGATTTTGATGAAGGAGTTCTAGTTTTTGCTGCGCCAAACCAGTTAATTACCATTAAACAAGAACTGGAATTCAATGAAATTAGAGGAAAAATTATGTTCTTTCATCCTAACCTAATTATGAATACCTCATTGGGTAAAATCATTGACAATTACAAGTTCTTTAGTTACGATGTGCATGAGGCATTGCATTTATCTGATGCGGAACAAAAAACCGTTGTAGAATGTTTCTCAATTATTCATGAAGAAATAAAAGGTAGAATAGATAATCATAGTCAAACGGTCATAGCGTCTTCAATAGAATTACTTTTAAATCTTTCCAATCGATATTACGAGCGTCAATTCCTCACGCGTTCTGCGCAAAATTCTGATATAGTAAGCCAATTCAATACAATTTTAAAAGATTATTACGGTAATGGTAATTTTTCAAATAAGGGAATTCCACCAATCGAGTATTTTTCGGAGAAAATAAACTTGTCTACTAATTACTTAAGTGATTTATTAAAAAAAGAAACAGGTTTTTCTGCTAAAGAGCATATAAACAATTTTATTATTGATAAAGCTAAAACACTTTTGTTGAGTGATACAACCACAATAAATGAAATAGCTTATACTTTGGGCTTTAACTACCCACACTATTTTAGTCGCCTATTTAAGAATAAAACAGGCTTAACACCTCATAAGTATCGTCAATTAAATTAAGTGTTAACCTCTTTTTTTTTCTAAAAATGAAAAAGTTCTTTAAAATTTTCAAACTAACTATGCTTACACTCATAACCTTAATAACTCTTCTTTTAGTAGTGGTATTCATTTATATGCAAAATCCAAAATTTGGTAAAAACCCAAATGGAGACAGACTTGAAATAATGAAAAAATCACCCAGATTTAAAAATGGAAAGTTTGAAAACACCAATTTCACACCAACTATTACCGAAGGGTACTCTATGCTTGGAGTTTTATATGATCAAATTTTTAAATCGCACCCCAATTTAAAACCGACAAAAGAAATTCCTTCTATAAAAACGGATTTACTCAATTTGGATAGAACTGAAAATGTGATCGTATGGTTTGGTCATTCGTCATATTTTATGCAATTAGATGGGAAACGATTTTTAATTGACCCTGTTTTTAGCGGAAGTGCTTCGCCTGTTCCTGGAAGCGTGAAATCGTTTAAAGGATCAGACATATATACGGTTAACGATTTTCCAAATATTGACTATCTGCTAATAAGTCACGATCATTATGACCACTTGGATTACGAAACTATTAAAGCACTTAACAATAAAGTAAATACTGTAATTTGCGGTTTAGGAGTTGGCTCTCATTTTGAGCATTGGAACTATAGCACAGATAAAATTATAGAAAAAGACTGGAATGAAACTATAGATTTAGGAAACGGAATAATCATTCATACAACACCAGCAAGACATTTTTCAGGTAGAAGTTTTAGTCGAAATAATACGTTATGGATGTCTTATGTTATTGAGAGTTATAATAGAAAAATCTATATTGGCGGTGATAGTGGTTATGATACCCATTTCAAAGAAATTGGTGACAAATATGGCCCTTTCGATTTGGCAATTCTTGAAAATGGACAATACAATCTTGCATGGGAAGCAATCCATTTATTACCTGAACAGGTGCTTAAAGCTGCTACCGATTTAAAAGCTAAACGACTATTTCCTGTACATTCTTCAAAATTTGTATTAGCAATGCACCCTTGGAATGAACCGTTAAATGAAGTATATAAAATAAATCAAGGAGAATACAATTTAGATTTAGTGACCCCGATTATTGGAGAAAAAGTTTATGTTGATGATGAAAACCAATCTTTTAAAACATGGTGGTCAGAATAAGTTTTATTTTAAATACTTCACTAAATAAATAAATCTGAATTTCAGTAATTTATGTTTAACATTCCGTAATTCGTGTTTAAAATTGAGTAACGTAAAATAGATCTTTGAACTGTAAAATTTAAATAAATTTAAAATCAAAGATTATGAACAAAACAATTTTAATAACAGGAACCTCGACAGGAATAGGACGTGCTACAGCAATACTATTTTCAAAAAAAGGATGGAATGTGATAGCTTCAATGTTAGACCATCAGAAAGAAACAGAACTAACAACATTAGAAAACGTTTTGGTTACTGAAATGGATATTACCAAACCCAAAACAATAGAAAGCACAATTAAAAAAGGTATAGAAAAATTTGGTAGAATTGATGCTTTAGTAAATAATGCTGCATATGGTCAATATGGCTTATTTGAAGCAGCCACACCCGATCAAATTGAAAACCAATTCCGTGTTAATGTTTTTGGAACAATGAATGTTACAAGAGCTATTTTACCACATTTTAGAAATAACAAACAAGGAACTATTATAAATATTAGTTCTGCAGGAGGCAGAATAGGCATTCCTTTAATTTCTTTGTATAATTCTTCCAAGTTTGCATTAGAAGGGTTTTCTGAATCTTTATCCTACGAATTATCTTCTCAAAACATTACATTAAAATTAGTAGAACCTGGTGGTGTTGCAACACCTTTCCATGAAGTAGCAAAAGATAATTATGCTTTTGATTCGAAGTTAACTGACTATAACGAATACACTAGTGCTTTTGCTAAAAAGTTTGAAACAATGCATCATGGTATAGCATCTGCAGAAGAAGTGGCTGAAACCACATTTCTAGCTACTACTGATGATAGCGACCAGTTTAGATATATTGTGGGTAATGACGCTAAAGGATGGATTAAAGATAGAACTAGTATGGATGATTTAACCTTCATAAGACATATGCGAGAAATATTTAAGGTTTAACAACATAAATCTTGAAATATGAAACAGACCATTTTAATTACTGGAGCATCTTCAGGTATCGGAAATGCTACAGCTCTTTATTTTGCCAATAAAGGATGGAATGTAATTGCCACAATGCGAAATGTTAATGATGGTGAAGCATTGGCAAAAAAATCAAATATTTTGATAGCAGAATTAGATGTTTCCTCACCAAAAACAATAAAAAATACAATTAACTCAAGTATTAAAAAATTTGGGAGAATAGATGTTTTACTTAATAATGCTGGGTATGCACAGTATGGTGTTTTTGAGTCCATTTCAGAGGAAAAAATGAGAGCTCAATTCGAGGTTAATCTTTTTGGAACAATGAATGTAACAAAAGCATTGTTGCCTGTTATGAGAAAGCAAGGTAAAGGAAGAATAATCACAGTTACTTCCGGAAGTGGTCGTTTTTCTGTTCCCTTAATGTCTGTCTATAATGCTAGTAAATTTGCTTTGGAAGGTTTCTTTGAATCATTGGCATACGAGTTAGATTCACAAAATATTGATGTTAAAATAATAGAGCCAGGAAGTACGGTTACAAACTTTCATCACAGATTGGAAGAAAGTTCTACTAGAACAACAGTACCTGAAAGCTACACCGAGTACATTGAAAATTTGAAAACCATAATGGAAAGGATACATAGCAAAACCTTACAAAATATTTCTATGCCTAGTGATATTGCAAAAGTTATATATCAAGCCGCAACAGATAATAAAAGAACTTTACGCTATGTTTCAGGAAATGATATTACCCCAATAATTAAATTAAGAACAGAAACTTCTGAAAGCAAATATCTTGAGTTTATGAGAAGTTTATTTAATTACAAAAACACTTATAATGAATAATACAATATTTATAACTGGAGCATCATCTGGTATTGGACAAGCAACGGCTCTTTATTTTGCTAAAAAAGGCTGGAATGTAATTGCCACTATGAGAAATCCTGAAAAACAAACTGTTTTAAAAAATAGTCAAAATGTACTGGTATCAAAGCTAGATGTTGAAGAACCATTAACCTTTCCAAAAATTATCCAAGAATCTATTAAACATTTTGGCAAAATTGATGTATTGCTAAACAACGCAGGTTATGGCCAACATGGACTTTTTGAAGCAACCACCCCTGAACAGATTCAAAAACAATTTTCTGTAAACCTTTTTGGAGCAATGGAAGTTACTAGAGCAATACTACCCCATTTTCGTAAAAATCAAGCGGGAACCATTATTACAATCACATCTGGTGTCGGTCGTGTTACCACACCTTTAGTATCAGTTTACGCAGCTTCAAAATTTGCTCTTGAAGGTTTTTTTGAATCTTTATCCTTTGAACTAGCATCCCAAAAAATTATGATAAAAATCATAGAACCTGGTAGTATTGATACAAATTTTGAACAAACAACAAAGCAGCATTTTGCCATAGATGATAAGCTAGTTGATTACGATTCTTACTTAAGACATACAGACAAAGTTTTTAAGAGCATTTACAGCGGAGGAAGTTCTTCTGCTGAAGATGTTGCTAAAACTATTTACGAAGCAGCAACTGATAAAAAAAATCAGTTGAGATATGTAATTGGGTATGACTTAAAAGCATTTCTAAAGATTAGAAATCATAATGAAGATGAAGATTATATGAAAGCATTACGTGAAGTCTTTGCTGAATAATTAACACTCTAAATAGAGAACATGAGAATAATCATATTCGGTGCTACAGGAATGGTTGGTGAAGGTATTTTATTAGAATGCCTTCACAATCCTGAAGCTGTAAAAGTCCTCTCAATAGGCAGAAGATCCAGTCATTTGAGACACCAAAAACTAGAAGAATTATTAGTTAATGATTTGGACACTATTGCACAGTATAAGGATAGGTTAATAGGTTACAATGCTTGCTTCTATGCGTTAGGAAAATCTTCTAATGGTATGAATGAGACCAATTACACTAAACTAACCTATAATTTAACACTTAATATAGCCAAGGTACTTAAAGAGGTAAATCCTAACCTTGTCTTTTGTTTTATATCTGGGGCAGGAACTGATACTTCTGAAAATAGTAAGGTAATGTGGGCCCGAATAAAAGGAAAAACTGAAAATGCATTAATAGATTTATTAGGAAAAAATGCTTATAACTTTCGCCCTGCACTAATGAAGCCTAGTCCTGAACAAAAAAACTTTAGAGGTTATAATAGAATTACCCATAAAATTCTCTTTCCTGTTTTAAAATTAGTTTTCCCTTAT
The DNA here is from genome assembly GCF_042865525.1 of Tenacibaculum sp. ZH5_bin.1. Taxonomy (NCBI): domain Bacteria; kingdom Pseudomonadati; phylum Bacteroidota; class Flavobacteriia; order Flavobacteriales; family Flavobacteriaceae; genus Tenacibaculum; species Tenacibaculum sp. ZH5_bin.1. The sequence continues at coordinate 146,387 of NZ_JBEGIO010000003.1, forward strand.
ACAAGTATTAAAAATATAGCAAGAGTAATGATTCGTATATCTAAAATTGGGTACGATAAGCAAATATTAGAAGTTAATGATATTAATGCCATTATATTAGACTTCTAATGTCTCTAAAAATTAAATAAATTATGTTAACAACAAAAAGTATTGGGCTGTCGAGAATGCTGGAGAATACTGGTATGCATTTTATTTGGCTTATGCCACTAACATCCTTAATAGCATCATTATATTATTTTAATATTATAGCTTTTAAAATTCCTTGGATTCCTATATCAGTTATAGGTACTGCTGTAGCTTTTTATGTTGGGTTTAAGAATAATCAATCTTATGATCGTTTATGGGAAGCTCGTAAAATATGGGGTGGTATTGTAAATGATAGTCGTACGTGGGGAATGATGGTAGATGGGTATATAACTAATTTTTTTACTGATACTAATAAAACAAATGAAGAGATTCATGTTATAAAACAAAGACTAATCTATCGACATATAGCTTGGTTGTATGCTCATAGAAGTCAGCTTTTAATTCCTACATCATGGGAACATGTTAGTCAAGGAGGGCATTTAGAAAAAATTATAAAAAAGCATCAAAACAAATATGGAGTTGGTCTAGTTGATGATGAAGTTACAAGATTAGAACTAAAAACTTTTTTACAGATAAATGAGTACGAAAGATTAATAGCTAATACTAATACTGCAACACAAATAATCAATGAACAATCAAGAGATTTAAAAAAAATAAGAGAGCAAAAATTAATAGATGATTTTCGCCATATGGAAATGGTAAAAGTACTTCAAAGTTTTTATGCATTACAAGGCAAAAATGAACGAATTAAAAAATTTCCGCTTCCAAGACAATATGCAAATATGAGCCGGTATTTTATAGGTGTTTTTATTACTTTATTGCCTTTTTGTATGATTCCTGAAATGATGACACTTGGTAGTCTAGGTTTTTGGTTGTCCATACCTATTGTATCTTTAATCGGTTGGGTGTATGTGGTTATGGAAATAGTTGGCGATTATTCCGAAAACCCATTTCAAGGTATGGCTAATGATATACCTATGTTATCACTTTGCAGAACAATTGAGATTGATTTAAGGGAAATGCTAAAGGAAACTAACCTACCACCAACTATAGAGTCAAAAAATGGAATTTTAATGTAATAGTTATCTAAAGCGGTTAAGTGTATTTAAAATTATTAAAACAGCTTGATAACCAACTTGAATTTTTAGAGACCGAAGTTGAAGATGTTTTGTCAAAGGCAGAAGAAGGTGTTAAAATTACTAAAAGAGCATTAGAGCAATTACGTACTATGGTCTTAAAAGATAATTTTAAATCTATCCAAAATGAGATTCATTTTTTCAAACAAGTCAAACCTCAAGTGTATAGTAAGCTAATTTATTATACAATGTTATTTAACATAGAAAGCAAACGACCAAGGAGTAGTAACAAATCTCAAATAAAATACTTCAACAAGTACATCGATAAATTACAAAACTACTTTAACGAAAATATTGAGTTTTATCATTATTTCAGAAGAGGCGCTACTTTTTTAGATGAGCAATATTTTTTAAGAGGTAAGGCAGATATTAGGTTGTATCCAGAATCATTTGCTTATTTTTTAGATGATAAGTTTTCCACTAGCCATGATAGTACCGTAGCTACAATTTTAGCTTATGACATGCTCATCGTGCATTTAAAAAAAGAAATTGACAAACTTGAAAACAGTAACGGAATGGAAACAGTAATTAATCCTTTTCAAAATCAATCGAGATTATTCTGGACAGCCAATAAGACTGATTTAATAGAGCTTATTTATGCATTACAAAGTTCTGGAGCAATTAATAGTGGTACAGCTGATATCAAAGAAATGGCAACAGCCTGTGAGCATTTATTTAATATAGATTTAGGTGATTATTACAGAACCTATCTAGAGATTCGTTCACGTAAAACAAATCAAACTAAATTCATTGATAAAATGAAAGATTCATTAGTAACAAGAATGGAAAATGCAGACGAATAAAACACCCAACTTGGGTGTTTTTAGTTTTCGGTTTTCTTCATAAGAATTACTTCTTTTTGGGTAATGTATTGTTTTTCCTAAAAACCAAATAAACACATTATAACTCATTAAAAATGAGTAGATAAAATCACCCAACTTGGGTTTTCCTTGTGAATAAACTTCACTAATTCACTTCATATTTGCCAAACGAAAGTCAAATCACTGTAAAACTCTCACTGTCATATTGAGCACAGCGAAATATCTGTGAGAGTTTTTTGTCATCCTGAACTCGTTTCAGGATCTAATTAAAAATCATTAATAGCTGCTGCCGAGAATGAGAGTTCAAGGCGGTAGCTATTTAACTTAAAACTTTACTATGGCAGCAACAATTATCACTACTGAAGATCTTCGTGAATTTAAAGAAGAATTACTGGAAGACATCAAAGCAATCATTAACCACCAGTCAGGTTTTGCACCCAAAAAGTGGCTCAAATCACCAGAGGTTCGCGATCTATTAAGTATCTCACCTGGAACATTACAAAATCTACGTATTAATGGCACTTTGCCTTACACCAAAGTAGGCGGTGTTATTTATTACGATTACGAAGAAATCCAAAAAGTAATGGAGGAAAACCGCATCCATAATAAGTTTTAATACGCTCTGTCATTCCGCACTTGATGCGGAATCTCATTTTATGGAAGAAGTAAACTATATCAAACACCTTAACGCAGTTTTCAACCAATTCTCAAAAGATAGTCGCTTAAACCCAACCCATATAAGCCTATATATAGCCTTATTTCAGTTGTGGAATTCAAACCGATTTTTAGAAGAGTTTTTTATAAACCGTGATGAGGTTATGCAATTATCTAAAATAGGTTCAAAATCTACCTATCACAGGTGTATCAAGGAATTAAACCATTGGAAATATATTGTGTATTTCCCATCTCACAATCCGTATAGAGGGAGTAAAATTAAGATGTTCAAATTTGGGACAAGTAATGGACAAGTAGTGGGACACAACTCTACTCAAATTGAGACAAGCAGTGGACAAGCACTGGTACCTATATATAAACATATACAAACTATAGAAAACAAAAACATTAATAAACAGAAAAATTTAAAAAAAATAGATTTTAACGATTCTGAAAATGATTTAAAACAAAATAGCAGTGTCCCAAATATGGACAACCTAAAGACAACTAAAAATAAAAACTACAACGAACCTTTATGAAAAATGAGCAACCACATATCATTATCGAAAAAGGTGTCCAATACAAACTTGGCGAGTTAAAAGACAATTGTATTCAGTATGATTTCAAAAGCATACTCATTTATCTCGATGCCAAAGGGAAATTATTGTTTGGCAAAAACTTCAAGATTTATGAAGAGGATGAAGTTGTGCTTTACAAGTTGTGTATCTATTTCATTCGTGATTTTGAAACCTGTACAAAATTAAATATTGATCCCAACAAGGGCATTCTATTATCTGGTCCTGTAGGTTGTGGAAAAACCAGTTTAATGAAACTGTTAAGGCACATTGTACCACACCATAAACCGTATGAAGTTATTCCAGCAAGAAACATCACATTTGCTTTCAATAACATTGGGTACAAAACTATCCAAGAATACGGAAACAATAACTTCTATTGTTTTGATGATTTGGGTGTAGAAACAACAGGTCGCCATTTTGGAAAGGATTGTAATGTAATGGGCGAAATCCTCTTATCTCGCTACGATTTATTTCTTCAGCGAAAGATTAGAACCCACGCAACCACAAACTTAAACGCCCAGGAACTGGAAGAAAGATATGGTAATCGAGTCCGCTCAAGAATGCGTCAACTCTTCAATTTGATTGCTTTTGATAGGGAAAGTAAGGATAAGAGAATTTAACATAAACAAATTTTAACAAAATGAGGTAAACCGTAAGAAATCAGACACATAATTAGTATATTTATGGTGTAAAAAAAGCTAGATTTATTTAGAGAAAATTTAGAGCTAATGTTTATACATTGGCTTTTTTCTTTTGATTAACCATATAAACCATAATCAATATGCCTAGAAAAATTAGGAACTTTTTTGTGAGTTATCACCATGAATATGATCAGGAATTTGTAGATGAACTTCGTAACATTAAGCAAGGTATGAGGGTAGCAGATTATTCTCTTAAAAATGATATTTCTTATTATTCAGATGAACAGATTTATAAAGTAATAAGGAATAAAATGCGTTCCTGCTCGGTAACAATTGTTTTAATTGGTGAACGCACAGGGCATAGGAAATGGATTGATTGGGAATTATGGGCATCTTTAAGAGCCTATAAAAATAGCAGAGACCCTAAAAAGTCTTTTAGACCTAAAGGATTATTAGCCATTTTTTTGCCAACGGAAACCCATTCAATACCCAAAAGATTAAAAGCGAATATTGATTCTGGTTATGCAGTCTCAATGAGATGGAAAAATGTTGAGCGAGATTTAGAAAGTAAGATTAATTACGCTATTTGGAAACGTGATAATGCAAATCATGAAATTAGAAACAACATAGCTAGAGTGGATAGAAATGCAATTAATTTTTTTGGAATTAAAATATAGACATGGCAGGTATAAATAGAGCTTTACATTTAAACGAATCTAAATCGAAGGAAAACTTGTTAGGCGGTGTTAAATGTGTATTCATTAGTCATCATAAAAGTGATTTAGAGTATTGTAAAAAGATAGCAGCATATATTATGAGAGCAGGAATAGATGTTTATTTAGATGAATATGATTATGATTTAAAACATCAGGTTCAAACTAATAATCCTGCAGGTGTAGTACGTTGCATAAAAAAAGGTATTAATAATAGTACTCATATGCTTTGTGTTATTTCGCCTAAAACAATTTATTCAAAGTGGGTTCCGTGGGAAATAGGTTATGGGTATGATAAAACAACTATTGGAGCATTAACTCTTAAAGGCATTACTGATGCATCACTACCAGATTATATTAAGACAGTACCTGTGGTAAGAGGCACAAAATCGTTAAACACATATTTATCTGGTATTATAGGACGCAGTCAGCCAATACTAGAATCTTATGGATACATAAAAAGTCATTCTGATTCTGCTCATTCGTTAGATAATATTTTAGACTGGCAACTTTAAATTTGAAACTTATGGAATATTTAATATCAAAATTGTCTTTTAGGCCAGATGGGCAGCTTATCGAAGACGTGTTAATTAGCCCAACAGACGGTAAAACAGTTGAAAATTTTGAAACAAAAAACCGTAGTTGGTTAGTTCAAAAATATAATGAAGGACATACTATAGGAGGTATTTTCAAAAGTACCAATGGTAATTGGTTTAGAAAAGGGGACTTTAGGATGGAAGAAGGTTATTTTAAATGGGGTTACGGTTTGCCGGGAAATATATCAAAACGAAATGTTTTTGTGAGTTATTATCATAATGATGACCAAGAAAAAAGAGAACATTTTGATAATTTGTTTGGGGATTTAATAATTAATCAATCCGTTATGATGGAAGAAATTGATGGTGAAAATAGTGATGATTATATTCATAGATTAATAAATGAAGGTTATATGAAAGACACCACTGTTCTTGCAGTCTTATTAGGTCCAAAAACACAATGTAGGATGCATGTGGATTGGGAAATAGGAGGAGCTCTTAATAGAAAGGTAGGTGACAGATATGCTGGTTTATTAGGAATAAGGCTTCCTTCTCATGCGGATTATGGGTTAGGTGACACATACAATGAAGACAATTATTCAGAAAGATTTATGGCCAATATAGATTCAGGATATGCAGTTGTTATTGATTGGACAGAAAATAGAAAAAAACTACAAGATGCTATTGAAATGGCATTTTCTAGAAGAAGTGAATCAGAAAGAATTGTTAATACAAGCATTCCAAGATTAAAAAAGAACTTGTGCTCATGAAAAAGTTTAAAAGCCCGTTATCAATATACGTAATTTGGCACCCAAATTTTATGGAAGGGGAACAGTACGCAAAAAGCATATACAATATTTTTAGCGGTGAAAACGGTAACGTTACCTATGCTAAATACGATATCCCTGTTAATTATAGATTCTTACCATATGCTAATGAGGTGTTTGCAAAAATACCATTTTCAGAATCTACTAAAAATGCAGTTGTTTTACTTGTTGACCAGCATATGTTTAATGATTCTGATTGGCGTGTTGCCATAGATAATTTACTTAAAAGCAAACAGGCAAATACCCGAATATTTCCTATTTCTTTTAGTAAATATGCATTCGACTTTAACCCTAAACATTTAACTATAAGTCAATTTATAAAAACAGAACAACAAAGCCCTACTGAAGGAAATAATTTAGAAGCTAATTTAAAAGTTATTAAACATAGACTTTTACAAGGGATTGCTAAATTCATTTTTAACCTAAAGGACAATTTTGATGAAGAAAAAGATAGTGATCCGCCTATAAAACTATTTATTTCTCATGCAAAACAAGATGGTCTTGATTTAGCAATAAAATTTAGAGATAATATATACAGCAATACTAAACTTAAAGCTTTTTTTGATGCAAATGATATAGCAGATGGTCATTATTTCGAAAAAGAAATTAAGTCAAATATAGATAATTCAGCATTTATTATTTTCAATACAGATGAATACGCTGATCGTGAATGGTGTAGAAGAGAAATAATTATTGCTAAAAGATACAGATGCCCAATTATTGCTGTTATAGACTTAAAAAAAGGAGAAAAGCGAAGCTTTCCATATAGTGGTAATTTCCCAACGATATTATGGGATAATAATTTTGAAGAGGTCATAAACCTTATTTTGGCACAAGTTATTAGTGATAAGTACAATGAATTATATTTAAAATCTATAGTGAAAATGTACGATTTAGAAAAAAAGTATAGTTGCATTGTTCTACCAAAAGCACCAGAATTATTTAACTACATAGATATTGAGAATTTCAAGAAAGAAAATAAAGCAGTAAACCCTTTTTTAGTACTATATCCGGATCCGCCAATTGGTATTGAAGAAATTACCCTTTTAAATGATATTGATAAAAATATCAAATTTATAACACCAATAATGCTGCCAACTTATATTCCAGAATTATGAAAAAAGATAATAAAAAGAATATAACAAATAAGGATTTAGACAAATTTGTTGCTCAAGAAATAAAGGATGTTTCAAAAGAGAAAGAAAGAAGCCTTTTTACAAATCAAAATATTGCAATTTCTATCAGTGATAGCCCAGAAACAGATACTTTAGGATTTTCTTTTGAACACCAAAAAAATCTTATTATTGAAATAACAAGAGCTTTAATTATACATGGAAGCACTCTAATTTATGGTGGTGACTTAAGAAATAATGGTTACACAAGACTATTTTCAGAATTGGTGTATCAATATAGACCTTCAGATGAGGTAGGTGAACTATTTTTTAAAAATTTCTTTAGTTTTCCAATTTATCTAAATCTTGAAGAAAGCGATTTACTAGATTTTAAAAAAAATGGAGTGCAACCAATCAAAATTAGTCCGCCAGATAGCTTAAAAATTGACCAATCAAATTTTTATCCACCAAATACAAAAGAGAACCTATTCATTTGGGCTGAAAGTCTTACAAAAATGCGAGAAGAGATGCAAAGTAATACTGATGCTAGAATTTTTACTGGAGGTAGTATGTCCAATTTTAAAGGTAAATACCCAGGCCTTTTAGAGGAGTCTATTTTAGCACTCAAAGAGAATATTCCAGTATATTTCATAGGTATATTTGGAGGAATATCATCTCGAATAATTGAAGCCATTAAAGGGAAAATACCTCAAGAGCTAACACTTGAATGGCAATCATCTCAAAATGAAAACTATAAGGATTTTGTAAATCATTATAATTCAATAAAGAGTGAACAAAAAATTGATTATAAAAAAAGTGTTGAATTCTTGAATGAGTACACTTTGGAAAAATTGAGCACTAATAATGGTTTATCAATAGAAGAAAATAATCGACTATTTTCTTCAATACATACTTCAGAAATTATTTTCTTAATTATGAAAGGTCTATCCAATAAGTTGAAAAAATAAATTATTAATGTCTGGAAGGTTACAATTAATAGAAAAAAAATTATTATCAATAGATAGTTCAGGGTTTCAAAATCTATGCGATACTTATTTAGCTTTAAGAGAAGATGAATATTTAAGTATGAATAGAAGTGGAAGCCAATTAGGAAAACAGAAGACAATTGTAGGGACCCCAGACACGTTTTTAAGATTATTAAATAATAAATTAGCTTATGTAGAGCATACTACTCAATCTTCATCTCTCATTTCTAAAATAAAAGATGATATAAATAAATGTCTGAATGAATCAAAAACGGGTGTAGATCCAAAACAAATTCAAACGGTTATTATTTGCTTTAATAATAGGCTTTCAGTAAAAGAAGAAGTAGAGATTCAAAAGCATGTTCAAAACAAAGGCGTTTTATTAGAGTTGATAGGTATAGATACCCTTGCTTTAGAAATATTATCCAAATATTTATTACTAGCAAGAGAATATCTTGGAATAGCTTTAGAAACGGGACAAATATTACCTTTTGATAAATTTATTTCAGAATACAATAATAAGGCTAATCAATTGTCAACCCGCTTGGATAATATATTTCTACATCGAAATACCGAACTACGCAAAATTGAGAATAGTTTAAATTTGAAAGATTTACTAATCCTTTCTGGGAAACCTGGTGTTGGAAAAACTAAAATTGGAATTCAAGCCATTCAAAATTTCAAAAAAAAGAATACCTCATTTGAATCTTATGTTATTGCAAAGAAAGATGTTGATATTTTCGAAGATTTAAAAATTCAAATAAGGCCAGACAAAGATTATATTTTACTTATTGATGATGCTAATAGACAACTTCCAAACTTGAAACAAATCTTTGGCCTTTTCAAAGAAAATAGAACAGGAAGACTTAAACTTGTTATAACAGTACGCGATTATGCATTAGGGGATATTAAAAGCTGTAGTGTCGAGTTTGATTCAGAGTCTATAGAGATACCGAAGTTTAACGACGAAGAAATAGTAGACATCTTAAAGAGTGATTCGTTTGGAATTCTCAATCATAAATATCAAAAGAAAATAGTTGAAATTGCTGATGGTAACCCTAGACTTGCAATAATGGGAGCTCGGGTTGCTATAGAAAAACAATCAGAGTTTTTATTTGGTGATGTGTCTGATTTATTTGAAGTTTATTTTTCAAGTTTTTCTCTAGATTTTAATTTATTTGATAAGCCAAACCTTTTAAAATCTTTAGGTCTTGTTTCATTTTTCTTTACATTAGAAAGAGACAATAAAGAGGCTTTAGAAAAACTGCTTTCAATTTTTGAAATAGACTATTATAAATTTAATGAAGCCATAGAAGAGTTACATAAACGAGAACTTGTAGAAATTCAATACAATCATATTAGAATTTCGGAGCAAGTTATGGCAACTTATTTTTTTTATGTTGTTTTCATTAGAGACAATTATTTGTCGTTTGAGAAATTATTATTTAACTATTTCAATGATTATAAATTTTCCTTTAAGGAAGCCTTATATCCTTCAAGTCAATCTTTCGGATATGATAACGTGTTTTTAAAAATAAGTAGTTCATTTGACAAATATATTTCGACTATTAGAAATGATGAATCAAAATTGTTAGAGTTTTTAGATTTGTTTTGGTTTAGTAAACCGGAAGAAACACTTGAGTTCTTTTTATTAAAGGTAAATAAGATTGAAGAGCCACAAAATCCAGTCTATGATACACATTATGAAACAAATGATTTTGTTCACAATAGAGAGCTAATATTAGACTATATATCTAGGTTCTTTAGACAACATACTAAATCATTTGAACCAGCACTTCAACTTGGTTTTGAGTATATTCGAAAGAAACCAAATAACTTACCAGAGTTTATTAGAAGGATTAGAGAAACTCTATTATTTGACGAGCCAGATGAAAGATATGGCTTTAGTAGACAAGCATTATTTATTAAGCATATAAGAGATAATATAAAATCTGGAAAAGAACATTATTCTATCGCTTTTTTTGCAATTGCAGAAAGTTTTTTAAAACACTCTCATCATATCACTCATGGCGGTAGAAAAAATACATTTTCTTTTTATGATTACCCTATACCAGCTTCAGATGAAATAAAGGATATAAGATGTAATATATGGGAAATTTTGTTCTCACTTTTTGATATTTATAGAAAAGAAGCGGTAGATGTAATTGATAAATATAAGCCTAGTTACAGAGAAAGAAATGTTGAAATTTTAGACTTTGATTTAACATTATTAGTTCCATTTGTTATGGACAACTTTTCTTCAGATTCATTTAAAGAAACATATGTAGTAAATAGTTTGATTAAATCGCTTGAAAATGAAAAGAAAATAAGTAACGACTCATACTTGGAGTTAAAACCAGTTTTTGATACTCAAGAGTATCGTGATTTTAAGAAATTAGATTGGAATAGATTTAGAGATAAGGAAGAATATGAATTTGAAAACTGGAAAGAATATGAAGAAATTAAAAGTTCAGATTTAAAAGAGAACTTCACATTTAATTCGATGGAAGAATTTAATTCCTTCCTTGGGACTGTTGATAATTTTCAAAGCATAAAAGATAATGTTAATTCACAAATTGAAAACTCTTTAGAAGTTATTTTATGTGAGAATTTTATAAGAAATAATGAAAGAGGTCTTTTATTTTTAGAAGCTTATTTAAATAAGAACTATGATATAAGATGTTTGAATAAAACGATTTCAAAAATTGTAAATCATTCAGTAGACACTGCTCAAAAATTATGGAGTTTATTAGAGGAAATACAAAATGAAAATTTAATATACTGGAAGTTGAGTTTTTTTGATCGCTTGTCTAAAGAATATGTAAATGACTTTTTTACGGAAAAGCTTATTGAAACTATAAGATCAATTAATAAATACGCATACTTTTATGTTAAAGAATATGAGAAATTTTCGAAGCCAGATAGAAATATAATTAAAGAAATTATCGAAATTATACATTTAAAAATTAAGAATGAGAATTTATCTTTAAGGATATCCGAATATCCATTCAAAGAAAACTTAAACGTATTTGAAGGAGATTATACACTTATTAAAGAATCTTATTTTCAACAATATAGTCTTGCAAAATCATCAGTTTCATTTGATTATCAACTGAAAGGATTTGCTAATATTTATAGCCAACATCATGATTTTTTGTTTGATTTTTTCTCTCATTTTTTTTCAATAAAAAAATCACATGGCCATAATGAACATATGAATATTTCATTCATTTGGGACTATCCTAATAGAACAAATAAGATTGAAAAAGTAATTGACTATTTGATTGGAAGTGATTTTTATTTGGGATTAGGAGGACACTCGGTATCAATACTTTTTAATAATTTGAACGAAATACAATTTGAAGCTGCTTATGTTTTGGTAAAGAAAATTATTAAAAAAAATCAATCGAACAGAACCTACATAGAAGTTATTTTTGATACAATAAGAACTAATTTACAATCAAAGCACGATGAATTATTTTTATTTTTCTTGGGTTTGAATAACGATGTGGAATTTTTCAGAACAATTGATTGGATTGGAAATCCAGGTGTACAAACAGGGAATGTTATCTGGGGAGAATTGTATGCTAAAAGATGGGAAAAGGTTTTAAATATTTTGAACTCTTCAAATGAACAATTGCGTCTTATTCCGATTAAAAATTTTGTAAAAAAGCGTATTCAATCAGAATATAATAGAGCCGAAGATGAAAGAATGAGATACTTCATTCGTCCTGATTTTAGGTAATCTTAATCCGAAGCTTTATAAATTCCAATTCCCCACAAACCAAAACCCAGTTTATTGCTATGGCAAAAATCCTCTGTCTTTTGGTTTGTTCCACTTTCCCTGCTCATGTAGTGTTTAAATAGCCAACGCTTATGCAGCACATTACAGCTTGCTTACTCGTACCTCGTTCACAACTGTAAAGAGCTACACTTTGCCAAAAGCTATAAATTTAAACACTACCCAAAGCTATATTTACATAACGGGTAGTTATAGTAGCATTCATTCACTTTCTGTACTATAACGCCATTATGTAAAATATCGGCTAGCCTTTGCCCTCAAATAGATACTAAAATTCAACAGCCGATATTCATGAGCGCCTCTTAAACAATAAAAATTGTGCGAACTAAATATCCGCTTTACCCATGCTCAATTCAGAACTGACATTGAAGTTTAAGCACAAAACTGTAACAAAGAATGAGACTTACCGTCATATTAAATAAATCATCAATCAAAAAATCAAAATGAAATTCTTAAAACTTTTAACGCTGTTAGCCTTTATCAGCTTCAATTTAAATGCGCAAAACAACTCACAATTAAAAACCAACCAACAAGGGAATGTTACTTATGTTATAAAAAATGTGAATGTCATTCCAATGACTGAAAACAACAAAGTCATTGAGAATGCAACAGTTGTTATACAAGATAATATTATCCAATCCATAAATGGTTCCATACCAACCAATGCAAAAATTATTGATGGAAAAGACAAATGGCTCATTCCTGGATTAATTGATATGCATGTACATAACCTTGCAAGTTCAAGTCCTTGGGTGCTTTACCCAACAAAAGGACCTTTGGTAAATTACGACACGCAAGATTTAATGACGTTGTATATCGCAAATGGAGTGACTACGGTTTTTGAATTAAGTGCAAGACCAGAACACATAGGACAGCGTAATGAAATTACAAGAGGCAATGTAATTGGACCAAGAATGGCATTAGCAGCGTTAATTGATGGAAAAGGAATGAGTATGACGGCAACTAACCCTTCTGATGGAAGGCAAGCAGTACGAATTGCAAAAGCCGAACAATACGAGTTTATTAAAGTCTATAGCCAATTGAATGAAGAAACTTTTAAAGCTATAATCGATGAAGCCCAACAGCAAAACATGAAAGTTGTTGGTCATATTCCAACTGTGTTTGAAGGAAAACCAGCAAAAGAATTTTTTATTCCTCATTTTGGTTTAATTGCACATGCCGAAGAACTATCTAAACAAACTAACGATTACAGTTATGAAAAAGCACAAGAATTTGCGCGTTTAGCAAAAGAAAATGGCACGTGGTTGATTCCGAATTTAACAAATATGGAATCCATAATAAAACAAGCCAAATCATTAGAGAATATTCAAAACTTGTCAAGCTTTAAGTATGTTCACCCGCTAATGCAAAGTAAGTGGCTAACAGCAAACCGTTACAATGGTGCATCAGCTAACTTGATGAACTATTATCAAAAACAAGCTGATTTTCATAAACTAATTGTCAAAGCATTTAAAGAACATAACGTCCCAATGGTTGCGGGAACAGATGCTGGAATGTCTGGTGTGGTTTGGGGTTTTTCGCTTCACGACGAACTAAAATTGTTGGTTGATGCCGGTTTAACCAATGAAGAAGCTTTAGCTTCTGCAACAAGATTAGGTGCTGAATGGCTTGAAATTAGTGATAAAATCGGAACTATTGAAACTGGCAAGTTTGCAGATTTAATTTTATTGAATGAAAACCCTTTAGAAAACATCAGTAATACAAGTAAAATTTCGGGAGTGTTTGTAAATGGTCAATGGATTGATAAAAACAAGATTAAAACGGTGCTTTTAGATATTGAGAATTGGAATAATCATAATAAAGATGAGTATGACTGGAAAGAACTCTTGAAGGGGCTAAAAAATTAGTTAACAAGACCTGAATTTAACTAAATTTAATTTAAAGCAATACTTGTCCGGGGTGGAGAATCCCTCTTTCTACGCATTAAACATTGAGGGACAAGGACTGAAAATCCTTGTGTCCACTTTTCCCCACCACCCATTTCAACGGTGTAGGTTACAGCAATTATTAACGTTTTGCCTTGTGTCTGCGGTAGGTAAAAGGCTAAACCATCTGCTTAGAAGGCAGACGGTCATAGCTTTCACCCACCTCAACACCGCGCATAAAAAAAGAGCATTTTTTAGAAAATGCCCTTTATTTATCTTTCCAACCGCTCAACATCAATAATTACTTTCACCTACGACACTTTGCCCCGATAAAAGTGATAAACTTTTTAAGCAGTAGCGAAACGAAGAAACTCACGATAGCACCAACAACAGCCAAAACAATGGTAGTAATTAAATCTTCAACACCAATGTTTACAATTGATGAAATGAAAGTACCGCCAATAATGGCAGATTTGGTATTATAATCCATCGTCATTCTCATCAGTTTCAGTGTTTTCTTCATCAGTAACTACTGCTTGACTTACTGCGGTTGCTACAGTTCCAGCAACAGTCATATAAGTAGCAATAGTTACCACAATGGCAGGCATCGAAATAGGTGCAGCTATGATAGCACCACCTGCAGTAGCCAATGCAATACCAATATTGCGTAAAGTCTTAAAAAATTTGGGAGTTGGTTTTTTATAACGTTCTACAATGTTCATAATTCTGTGATTTAATAGTTAATAAAATAGTTTCTTTTCTGTCTTTAGCTTGATACACCAAAGACAACAGTTTTTGCATAGCATTTTTAGAATAAACACCTTTCCCAATTCCACTCAAATAAGTTACTGGAGCAATACACCCTTGAAGTTCTTTTAAAGCATCATTCGCAGGGTGAAAGAGAATAAAGCTTCTACCTTTTACATCCTTCAAAATCAAATGATGCTTAAACCGTTTAGAAAAACGTGGTTCAAGGTCATAAGTACCTTCAGGAATACAGGAAATGTTTCGCTTGTTATTGTTCCAAGGCAATTCGATGGTATGACAAAGAAACTTATCAGAATTAAAGAGAGCACCATTGGTGCCCTCTTCAAAATAGGCTCTATGCAGCACTAATTCCATACTTACGGAGTGTCAACAATAACAATTGCCAAGGCGTTATAAGCACCGTTCTTAAGCTCGTACATCTGTCCGTTTACCTCTTGGTAAAACTCAATACCAAGCACCTGAACAACAGGAAGCGTTGAGTTAGCAGTCAAAGAAGCTGTTAAGGCAATAGCAGCAGTATCGGCAGCAGTGTAAGGCAGAATAGCAGTCTCATCATTTTCAAATGTTGAGGTCTCGTTCTCAAAATCCAATTCAGAAGCACCCATTACCACCTTAAAATGGGTTGTTCCCGTTGGTGCTGCAATTCTTACCGTTGGAGAAAACGCATCAAGGTTAACCGTAGCATCACCAGAAACACGGTCAAAAGCATTCGTAAACGGAGCAAAAAGTGTTGTTCCTAACTTTCCACCTAAATTGAATTCAAAGCTTTCTAACAGGCTTAAATTCCCATCTTGAAGTGTTCTAGATCCTCTTTCATTGGTTGTGTCAGTTTTAGTGATAGCAACCAACGTTTTAGTTAAACGTGAAACCACACGTTTGTCCTTTGCGTTTTGTAAAAGAATACGAATAGCATTTCGTAATACTTTACCACCCTTACCAGCACGTCCAAATTCAGACCCATTTTCACGCGTTCTCTGAAACGCAGGATCATTAGCAATACGATTGCCATCCACACCGCCTTTTTCACGAGCCAGATGTCCGTCAGTCGTTTTGTAAAAGGAAATACCACCGATAGTTCCTTTCAGTTTAATAATTCCAGTTTGTTTTGCCATAATAATTCGTTTTTTGATTAATGAAACCAAATCACGTAATTTTATAGCACGTTGTTAAAAAAGCAATTCCGTTTTCGGTCATCCATTCCGATACAACCAAAAACGTCATTAAAATATTGAAAACCCTATCGGGATTTCCAACATTTTAACAACGCATCACCATCACCATAATCATAAAACAATGAAGTATAGATGATGTATGGATAAAGCATAGATAAAGTATTATGACCCCAAAAAGAGCTTGTATATACCCAAAAGATATTCAGCGTATCACAGGACGTAGTGAACGCTATGGGCGTAAGCTTATGCAAGACATCAGAACCTTTTTAGATAAAGAACCTCATCAGTTTATTACAGTACAAGAGTTCGCTGAATACAGTGGAATAGAAGAAGAAATTGTCAACAAATATTTAATAGATTAATCATAATATTTGATGCAAATTGACTGGTTTTAATGGAGTTAAAACTGTAAATTTGTAGTAAGACGTTCAGATAAATAATACTATTTCAAACTAACAGATAGGTCTACAATTCGGTTAACACTGTTTTAGTCTATTTCTGGAAGTATTGATTTTACTGCATAGAGGTGGTTTGGGTATCATCCTGCCACCCCGACTTAAAAGTCCTATGAATTATATAATTTATAGGACTTTTTTATTTTTTAGAATTACTTATTATTCCTTGCTCTTTTTCTACTTAAATTTGTATTACATTAGTTAGATTCTAACCTCATGAAAACCATCCCTGTAAGACATTTAAAAACTTCTCAAAAAGAACCTAACCTATCTGGTGATTTTATGATTAAAAATCTTCAGGAACTTCTTAATGGAAAAGATATGGTTCACGAGCTTCATAGACATGATTTTTTCTTCTTTTTAGTATTGAAAAAAGGCACTGGAAATCACGAAATAGATTTTGTTAATTATGATGTTACAGATCATACTATTTTTATAATCCGACCCGGTCAAGTGCACGAATTAGAACTAAGAAGTAATAGTGAGGGTTTTATGATTCAGTTTAATACTGATTTTTACTATCCTTTTAATAAAAGAATGAATTCTCTATTACAAAAAGTAAGCGCTTCAAATTATTATCAATTAGAGGAAGACCTTTTTTCAAAAATTAATTTTTTATTGACATCTATTTTTTCAGAATACAAGGATAAAACTGAAGCATATAAAGAAGTTATAAAATCTAATCTTCATATTTTTTTTATAGAATTACTGAGGCTAAGAAATACCAACAATAAAACTCCTAACACTAAAGATCTGTATATTCAAGAATCTCTTGATAAATTTTTACATTTATTAGAAACAAACATTACTAGTATAAAACAAGTTTCAAAATATGCTAGCATGTTAAATCTATCTAACTATCAATTAAACACTATAACAAAACAGACTTTAGGTAAAACAGCTTCAGAACTTATAAACGAGCAAATTATATTAGAATCCAAAAGATATCTTTTAGCATCTTCCAATCAAATAAACCAAATAGCATATCACTTAGGTTATGATGATGTTTCTTATTTTATTAGATTTTTTAAAAAACATACAGGTTATTCTCCTGATGCATATAGAAAAAAACTAAAATAAGTACAATACTACTTTACATTTATCCTATCATAAAATTTTAACTCACTATACTTTTACATCATATAATTTAAATCAAAATATGATGAAAAAAAGCGATATAAAATATACAGCATTTTGGGATGAAAGATATCAAAACTTAGATTTTGCTTATGGTAAAGAGCCTAACTTATTTTTTAAAGAAGAACTTCAAAAATTAAAAATAGGAACTATTTTACTGCCTGCTGATGGGGAAGGTAGAAATGGTGTATATGCTTCCAAATTAGGATGGAATGTTACTGCAACCGATTTAAGTATTGAAGGAAAGAATAAGGCTCAAAAATTAGCCAACGAATCAGGTGTGCCTCTAAAATATATTGTAGGCGATATACAAGATCTTGAATTTCCAAGAGAGTCTTTTGATGTTATTGGTTTAATTTACGCACATTTTTCTGCTTGGAAAATTTCTAGTATTCATCAAAAATTGACTACACTTCTTAAACCTAATGGGCATATAATTTTTGAAGCTTTTAGTAAAAATCATCTAAATTATCAGAAAAACAATCCTAAAATAGGTGGTCCAAAAGATGTAGATATGCTTTTTTCTGTAGAACAGATACAACAAGATTTTACTGGTTTTGAAATTCAATTTTTAGAAGAAAAAGAAGTCTTTTTGAATGAAGGAAATTCTCACAACGGTAAAGGAAGTGTGATTCGTTTTATAGGTAAAAAACTCTAGACAATGATGAAAAAATTACTAGCTACAGTATTTTTATTTGTAATTTTTAAGAGTTATGCCCAAAAAGTCGACCAGTTTAATTCATGGTGGTATTATTCTGGTAAGTACCAATTAACTAAAAAGTTCAATATTGAAACGTTATACTCTTGGAGTAGACATAATTTTGTTAAGGATTGGCAGCAATCAAAGTTAAGGATTGGCACAAGTTATGATTACTTAAAAAATCTAAGTTTTG
Source organism: Tenacibaculum sp. ZH5_bin.1 (assembly GCF_042865525.1). Taxonomy (NCBI): domain Bacteria; kingdom Pseudomonadati; phylum Bacteroidota; class Flavobacteriia; order Flavobacteriales; family Flavobacteriaceae; genus Tenacibaculum; species Tenacibaculum sp. ZH5_bin.1. Next base: position 164,591 of record NZ_JBEGIO010000003.1, read on the forward strand.
GTGCTGGATATGAATGGGTAGTGCTCTTTCCTTATGGAGCACATCCCGTTCCTACAAAAAGAACTGAACATCGTATTTATGAGTACTTCACCATAAAAAATAAAATTAAAAAAGTTTCTGTCAATTATGGAATGCTACTAGAACAGCGTATTATGGAAGACAAAACAAGACATAGATTACGATTAATATTTGGTGCAAAAACACCAATCATACGATCTAAAGAGGGTAAAACAATAATAGGCTTGTCATTCTCTAATCAAGTATTTCTAGATGTTGATAGATACGCAAATAATAAAAACTTTAGTCAAAATAGAATTTATGGAGCTTTCGATATTCCCCTAGATGCTTCTTTTACATTAAGTTTAGGATACATGAATCAATACATAATCATAAAAGAAAACCGTATTGAAAACGACCATACTTTAATGATTAAACTTTCTCACAAAATTGATTTTAGAAAAAAACTCTAACATATTCTCTTATAATATAAATTATTACCTCTTAAATATCTCTTTTTAATGTTTATTGAGATTGTTTTTTTTAACTAAGCAATACATACTTATATATAAAGATTTTATTATTTTAGTCATTAAAATAACACATAGCTTGAAACGCTTTAAAGCACATATTGCCCTTATTTTCTTAACAGTCTTTATTAGTGTTAAGCTGGTTGGATTACATGCTCTTACTCATGAAGATAATACAGTGGAGGATTGTAGCAGTTGTGAATACGTTATAGTAGGTAATAAAACTCCTATTATTTGCCTTCAATCAATCACTATAAATTTCACTGCTGTAAATAAACCTATTTTTAATAGTGTTTTTTTCAAAATTACTATATACTTCAAAGACTTTATAAACTATTCTCTTTTTTCCAGACCCCCTCCTATTTATTAGTTCTTTATTAAAATACAGAATTAAACACTGGTAGTTTATCTTAAAATAAGATACTAAAAAACAAAACATTACTACATAATTAATATTTCTATTTTTTAGAGTTTATTAATTACTGTAGTAGTACTAGATATTAATAGAATTGGTTACTTAAAACTTACATATACATGATACAAACAAACAAGCTGACAAAAAAATATGGTGATTTTATTGCTGTAAACAACTTAGACTTACAGGTTAATGAAGGTGAAATCTTATGTTTACTTGGTGCCAACGGTGCTGGTAAATCTACAACAATTAACATGTTATTAAACTTTATTAATCCTACATCTGGAATTGCAAAAATTAATGGTTTAGAGGTTACTAAACATCCAATCAAAACTAAAAATTTCATTACTTATATTCCAGAAAATCTAATGCTATATGCTTCATTATCTGCTATAGAAAATTTAGATTATTTTTTAAAACTCTCTGGAAAAAAAATTGACAAGCCTGAACTTAGTTTATTTTTAGAAGAAGCAGGTTTACAAAAAGAAGCTCATAATAAATATGTCAATACATTTTCTAAAGGAATGAGACAAAAAGTTGGAATTGCTTTAGCAATTGCTAAAGAATCTAAAGTTCTACTTTTAGATGAACCTACATCGGGTTTAGATCCTAAATCTAGTAATGAATTCTCTGATCTTTTATTAAAAATGAAATCTGAAGGAGTTGCTATTTTAATGGCTACTCATGATTTGTTTCGTGCAAAAGATATTGCTACTCACATAGGCATTATGCGTAATGGCACACTACAAAGTACTAAAGCTTCTGATGAAATAACATTATCAGAGTTAGAGAAATTGTACTTAGATATTATGAATTTTAAAAATGTAATAGCTTAATTATGAAAACTATTATTTGTAAAGAACTTACTGAACTACGGAGAGATGGACGCTTTGGGTTTTCAATAATCATAATACTTATACTCCTTTTAATTGCTGGTATTACTAGTTATAATCAATTTAAAACTATAAATAAACAATATAGTATTTCTAAAGAAAAGGAAAGGAGTATGTGGGATACGCAAGGAGATAAAAATCCTCACTCTGCTGCTCATTACGGCACATATGCTTTTAAACCTAAGTTTGCTTTATCATTATTTGATAATGGTGTGAATAAATATACAGGAAACTCTATTTTCTTAGAAGCTCATAAAAGAAATGAAGCTGCTTATAGTGAAGCTTCGGATCAAACAGAACTAGCAAGGTTTGGTACATTATCTCTCAACTTTGTACTGTTATATTTAATTCCTCTGCTTATATTATTAATGGGCTACAATACTTTTACTAAAGAAAAAGAATTAGATACACTACGTTTGTTAAAAAGTCAAGGTGTTTCACCTGTAAAACTAGCTTTAGGTAAATGGTTTTCTATCTTTATTCCAGTTTTCATATTAAATACAATAGTTTTTCTTGTTGTTGGCATATTCCTTTCTTCCAACAGTTTTACAGGTCTTTTTAGTTGGAACAATTTAAGCCTACTTTATACCTCTTACTTAGTTTATTATATGATTATTGTTACCATAACTATACTTATATCATCAATTAGTAAATCTTCAGGAATTTCTTTAGTTGTAAATATGTCTTTATGGATTCTGTTTTGCTTCATTACACCGAAAATAGCTACCAACTTAGCAAACGACTTTCATCCTTACCCAACGAAACAACAATTTCAAGCTAGCATTAAACAAGATAAAGAAAAAGGACTAGATGGTCATAATCCATGGAGTAAAGAGGCTCAAATTTTAAAAGAAAGAACATTAAAAGAGTACGGTGTAGATAGTATTCAGCAACTGCCTTTTAATTACGATGCTTACAGAATGCAAAAAGGAGAAGAACATGAAGCTAGAGTTTACAAAAAACATTATGGTTTTTTAAAAGAGGTTTTTGAAAATCAAAACACTACTTATCAAAAACTAGCCGTAATTTCTCCTTTTATACCAATTAGAATTCTTTCTATGGATATTGCCAATACTGGTTATATAGCGCATTGGAACTTTACCGATGCAGCCGAAAGTTATAGGGTTAGTACTCAGAAGTTTTTAAATGATGATTTCAAAAACAATTCAAAAACAGGAGATTGGAGCTACAAAACCGAAGCTGATAAGTTTTCAAAACTACCCGAATTTAAATATCATCCTCCAAATTTATCTACTATCATTACCTGGAACTTTAAGAACTTTTTTATTCTTTTTATTTGGTTGCTTGTACCTTTTTATTTACTAATTACTTTCTCTAAAAAATTATAATTATGTTTTTCCAAACCATAAATTACGAATTGAAAATTTTATTTAGAAATGGATGGATTACACTTTTAACTGTAATACTTCTTTCTATTATAGGTTTTGCTACATATAATGGACAAAAAAAAGTAAAACAACGTACCGACGATATTATTAAAGTAAAACAAAACTTAGTAGAGAGTGATACTAAAATGCTAAAAAACATTCTTGATATTGAAAACGGTATAGACACAGGACTCCCTTATTGGATGCTCCCTAACAATCCTTCAACTGTTGGTACAAGACACCCTAGGGTTGTTGCTATGGATGCTCAACCTCTATCTTTTATTGCTACAGGTCAAAGTGATTTATACACTCATTTTATGAAGCCAAGCATATTTGGCAATAATTTTGCACTAGATTATACAGAAATTGCTAACCCTGTCCAATTATTGTTTGGTACGTTTGATATTTCTTTTGTATTTATTTTCATTCTACCATTATTAATCATTGCATTTACCTATAATATTTTATCCCGAGAAAAAGAACTAGGTACATTAAGGCTTATCGGATCTCAACCTTTAACAATTAGAAAGTGGTTGATTCAAAAATTAGGTTTTCGTTTTATTTTATTTGCTAGTATTTCTTTAGTTGTTTTTTTAGTTTGTATTTTAATTTTTACAAAAAATGCTCTTTTAAACTTTTCTCAATTATTTGCTACTATTATGTTATTAATTGCTTACGAAGCTTTTTGGTTTTCGCTAGCAGGTATTGTTAATTTAAAGATCAATAATTCTTCTAAAAATGCTTTATCTCTTATTGGTCTGTGGTTACTAATTGTTTTAGTTATTCCTGCAACTGCTAATCAAATTAGTACCTCTATATACCCTACACCTTCTCGCTTAAATATGATTAATGAGATTAGAGAAGCAAATAGAGAAATTGAGAAAAAACAAGATGAAATTTTAGATGGGTATTTACGAGATCATCCTGAGTTAGCTAATAAAGAAAATAAAAATTTTACTTTCTGGCATCGTTATTTTGCCTCACAAGATTTACTTGAACAACAACTTTCTCCTTTATTATTAAACTATAATAAGGCTTTAAAAAAACAACAACAGGTTGTTGATTATTTTAAATACACATCTCCAGCTATTCTCATGCAAGAAGCTTTAAATAAAATTGCTGGAACCTCAGCTAACGATTACGAAAATTATAAACAACAAGTAGTATCTTTCTCCAATAAATGGAGAGACCACATTGTTCCGCTTTTATTTAAAAACAAAAAATACACAATAGAAACCTATGAGAGTCGTCCTACTTTTATATTTAAACCTTTAGAACAGAAAACAACAAAAAACTTAATAGCTATTTTAATCTTGACTTCTGTAGTGATAGTCACTGGTTTTCTTATTAAGAAAAAAACATCTTATTTTAGTTAGTCTTTTACCTTCCTAAAAAAGGGTATAGACTTCATTAGTATAAAAATTAAAAAACCTTGGAAAGTACCAAGGTTTTTTTGGATAAACTAAATATTTTAATAATACTCCTATAATAAAAACAATATTAATTTGCAGGATCTAATTTATTAATTGCTGTAATCGTTCCTCCTTCTACTTCGATTCCCTGTGTAGCTTTTGCTGTTCTAGCATCTATATTGTAAACATAGCTCCCGTTTTTTGTTGTTATACCAATATAAACTATTCCTTCAGCTTTAGACACATAATGCCCTTTTGATGCAATACTTTCTATTTCTTCTTTTGTAGGAAGCCCAGTTACATCTGTTAACGTTTTTGCATATACATCTACAATAGCCAAATCTTTTCCAGAACTATATGTCCCTTTTGAAGCTGTATCGTGCAAGTTTACTAAAAATTTACCATTTCCTAAATATAAATGAGAAGTAACATATCTATTACCTGAAGCTTCTTCAATGTTATAATAAAAAGCTTGGTCAAATGCTGTTTCTCCTTTTTTTATTCTTGTTATTGCTGATGGTTTTGTAGATGTTATTTCTCCATTAGTTGTTGCTACAGAAGAAGAAAAAGCATATGTATCTCCTTTTTCATCTACAGACAAACCATTGTTAAAATAACGTCCAATATGACTAGTTCTATCGTCATGAATCGTTTTTACATACTCCATTTCTGGATAAGAATACACTGCAATATTGGCTTCGTTAGGGTAGTTCGTTCCAAATCTATCTGTAGAATTTCCTTTAATTGTAAAATAAGGCAAATACACATAATCACCTACTTGAGTTATCCAAGTAAAGAAAGCTAACTCACCATTTTCCTTATTTGCTAAGTCCTTAGTATTAATTTGTCCTTCGGCTACAAATTGTGATGTTCTGGTATCAAGACGGTACCAAGAAGCTATAGGGGAGTCAGAATTTCTTGATATTTTTATTAATAGTAAATCGTCTTTAACTGGCGCAAACGCTTGTACAGTTTCTGATTGGAAGTTAGATAACTTTTCTAATGCTCCTTTATCGTCTAACTGATAGGTTGTAACAGCTCCTGGGTTTCCTTGTCCGTATAATAAACTAAAAAACTTATTATTACTAGTTACATAATAACGATATGTTCCATCTTGCTCAATACCGTTTCCTACTGTGCTAATTTTTCCTTGGGTTAAATTATCTGTTGTAAGTATATAATCTGCAACTCCTTCTGATGCTTTTGGTGTCGCAGTTATTAAGTATTTTGCTCCTTTTTGAGGTGTTTCTCCCTGTTTTGGAGTATTATCATCACTACATGACGTAAAAATTGCCGCTGCAATAAATAAAGCTGAATAAAGGTTTTTGTACTTCATTTGTTTTAATTTATAATTGTTATTTAATTATCTTCTATATATGTGTTCTTAAAAAAAAGTGTATTTAATTTTTCCTGTAAAATTTCTACTAGGTTTTTGTAAACTAAAATTGTCATAAAGCTCAGCATTTAACAAGTTTCTACATTCTAAAGTAAATTGTAGTTTCTTGTTTAATGAGTATGTAAAACTTATATCATGTGATATTTGTTGAGGAATTTCAAGTTTATTACTTCCTAAACTTGGCCAGTACAAATAAAAATCATGAACAAATAACAAGTTATAGACTACATTTAATTTGTCTTCTTTATTCCATAGATTAGAAAAAGTGTAGCTCACATCAGCATTTCCAAATAAATAAGGCTCGTTAGGAACTCGATCTTTGTAAACAACACTAACTTCTGTTTGATTATCTTCATATTTTGTGTTATTTCTTAAGTTTTGATAAGTTATGTTTGCTCCTAGTGAGACTTGATTATTAAAGTTATATCTTGCCTCTGCTTCTACACCAAGGTTGGTTACACTCGCTAAATTATCCATAACTTGCCTACTTTGATTTTTATTAAGTGTAGGTCTAATGAAATCTTTTGCATCTCTATAAAAACCATTTGCATTAAAATTAAAAGAGTGATTACTGCTTGTATGCTTCCAAAGGCTAACTCCTAAATTATAATTATTACTACTTTCTGGTTTTAGACTTAAGTTTCCTTCTAAATTAATTACATCTCCATAAAGTTCATTTGCTTCTGGTAAACGATAACTTTTTTCATAAGAAGCTTTTAATTGTATATCATCGTTTACAAAATATGTTGCAGCAAGCCCATACCCTGTATGATTAAACTTATTAACTTGATTTCTATACGCTACATCTCCGTAGTTTCCACTAGGATTATATGCCTCTGCAAACTTATTTCGTTGATAGTATTTTTTTATAAAAGCTGAAGTATTCCAGTTTGAACTTTTAAAATCATAGCCTAAACCCATTACATTTTTCATCACTTTTTTGGGGTGTTCGTAAATTTCGTTATCTGGATTTAACTCATTATGCCCTACTCTATCAAACGTATTAAGAGTATTACTAAATGTAATTTTATGCTTATCATTCAACTTATAGTTTAAGCTTGTTGTTGTAATACCTGCGTTATTTTTGTATTTATATAAAGAATACGAACGTTCTCCTCCAGGGCCATCATATTCTTTAAAATCTCCAAACCAATTGTAACGCCTATGTAACGTATCAATATTTTTTTCTTCTCCCAAGTTGATATTAGCGGTTAACTTAAAATCTAAGTTTTTAAATATAAAGTCGTTCTTTTTATACTTTACACTAGGCATTATAATATTACCTTTTGTATGCCAAGCACCAAACACGCTTACCATTCTTGCTCCTGTTTGAATTTCTCTATAACTCTGTCCTAGGGTTATACCAAATAATAATTGATCTGCGAACTCAGTATTTACAAAACCTACATTAAAAATGGCTACTTCGTTATGGTAAGTATCATTAAAACGTTTTACTCTTTGGTTGGGAAAATATTCTCCGGTGTTTAAATCAGATACATCAACGTTTACTTTATAATTGTTATCAGAATAGTTTTGAAAAGCATTTAATTGCGCAGTAAACCCAGATTTTGCTACATAAACAGCATTTACATGTGATCTATGAGTATTAAACGAACCAAAAGAATACGAAGCCTCTAAATGACTTTTTTTATGCTGTTGTGTTATAATGTTTACAGCTCCTCCCAATGCATCTGCTCCTAAACCTATAGGTACTACTCCTTTATATATTTCTATGCGTTCTGCTAAACTTATTGGAATGTTATTAATTTGTAGAGATGAACCAAAATTATCCATGGGTAATCCATCAATAAAAAATCGAACTTGATTTCCTCTAAAACCGTTAAGTGAAAAATTCATTCGAGAACCAACTCCTCCACTTTCTCTAATGCGTACTCCTGCTACTCTATCTAACGCATGTCCTAAATCTAAAGAGGTATGATGTAACTGTTTAGCATCAACAACACCTACATTATATGCTTTTTCTTTTACTTTTTTTACGATACTTTTTCCTGTTACAAGTACCTCATCTAACTCTACTGATGATTCTTCTAATTGTATTGATAATACTAGTTCTTCTCCCTCTTCTATCTTAAAAAATAGTTCCTTAGTTTTAAAGCCTACAAAAGAAACTTTAAGTACATATTTTCCTTTAAGCTTACCTTTAAAAAGAAAATGACCATTTATATCAGTTGAAACTCCTTTATTCGTGTCTTTTATAATAACTGTTGCTCCAGGAATTGGTTTTTTCCACGCATCTACTACTGTTCCGGATAATTTAGATTGTGTATATCCTACGAATAAAAATAGAAGGTTAATCGTTATAAAACTTATTGATTTCTTAAATATATTCACTTTGTTTTTATTTAGACTTAATTGAAATTAAAAACAAAATTACTCCTATAAAACTGTAAGCTTTATACGCTAAACGGATAATTAGCTACGCTAAACGGAGTAAATAATACTGATTATTAAGATGATTCTTTTAAAGCTTTTTATTTCTTTTTATTTTGAAGAAAATACTAAATGATGTTATTGAAAGTAGCAACCAAAAAGCATCTACCACAAAAATTTGTGAATATCCTTTTTGCCAAGAAATCCATAGCCAATTGCCTGTAATAGCACCATTTGAGATAGGTACTAGAAATCCTAAAATACTTCCTAATAAAAGTGATATTTTATTGGTAAAGTAATTGTCTTTTTTTACGATAAAAAGTGAGCTTAGTATAAGCCATCCCCAGAAAAATATCTGATAAATAAATACTTTTCTATTGTCTCCATTGCTGTTTGAAAAACATTTAACGGTAATAAAAACAAGAGCAGTTATTGGATATAAGCTTAAACATATAGCCATATAAATATTTACTAACCAAGTGTTGAATTTACGTTTGTAACTAGGTACGCTTTTTTTATCTCTTGCAACTAACCAAATAAGTACACCAGATATGATTACAAAACAGGTAACAAAACCTAAAACCAGGTAAATTAATTTCATTCCATAACCACCAAAATCTCCAAAGTGTAATCTTTTTAAAAGATTTGTAGCTCCTTCTATAAATGATAAGCTATTTTTTGAATCTTTTGTTTTTACTATATATCCATCTGAAGCTTTGAATGTGATTGATTCTGAGCTTAAAAAGTTATCCTTATACTTTGGGTATCCTCCTACTTTTACATGCATATTTGCATCTCCATAATTAAATATTTCGACACTATTTAATTGTAAGCTTGGGTATTTTTTTTTAGTTCTAACTAAAAAATCATTAATAGAAATAGTTTTTTCTAATTCTACTGCTTTGTACTCATAATTTATATCTTTTTCGTAATTCAATGCTTCTGTTAAAGCTTTAGAATTATCATTAAAAATATAGTTTTGCACAGGTGCTAGCATTACCATATAACCAATAATTAGGTATGCGCCTGTAACAGCAAATATAAACTGATATGGTAGTCCTATTACACCCAGTGCAACATGCGCATCTGTCCAAATAGTTTTCCATTTCGTTTTTGGTCGAAATTGGTAAAAATTAGGTACTATTTTTTTCCAGTGAACGATAATTCCTGTTATAATTGCAAACAAAAAGAAAAAAGCTATTAAACCAGCAAAAACATACCCAGATCGTCCATAAAAATTTAATTGTGCAAAAAAATGTAGCCTGTAAAAAAATTCTCCTAAAGAATAGTTTTGGTTATAATTTGCTTTTTTAAAGGTTTTTAAATTTGTATAAAAAAAAGCTCTTTTAGGCTCTTTTTTTGGTGCCAATGTATCTTTAGACTGCCCCATTCTGGTGATTACATTTTGTCCTTCTATATTTCTATAAAAAGAAATGTCTCTACCTTTTAGGTAATACTCTTCTCCTAAATTATTTAATAAAGCATCAAAATCTCCTTCTAAAAAAAAGTTTTTTTCAACGGGCTCATTTCTTTCCCAAGCTATTATTTCATCTCTTAAAAAAGAAATAGATCCTGTAAAAAAAATTACATATAATGCTGCACTTATAACAATACCACTAATGGTATGTGTATGAAACATTATATTATATACTCTCTTAGCCATAATGGTATTTTAATATAATTGATTTGGATTATTTAAGTAAATGACTATAATAAATAGAAGACTAACAAGGGTATAAAGTGCCCATATTTTCCATGCACTTTTGGCTAAAAAGGCTAAAATCATTAAAACCGCCCACATAATAAATCCAAAAAAACGTAGTGTCATTATTAAATTTGGTATGTTTAAAAAAGTCATTAACATGATGTGAAAGGTTTCTGTTACAACATATCCTCCTACAAAACCAGCACTTATTTTTGCAATACGCTGGATAGGTGAACTTGTCAAATATTTTTTATTTGCTGGCATAATTATTTAAGATAAACTTCAAGTAATAGTGATAAAATCATCATAACAACTAATATTGAGAATTTTAAAAAGCGTAAAGGTTCAATTAAAACAACTAAACTTGACACTAACATTAATAGAGTTAAATATGAAAATATTCCTGCGCCAAAACCTAAATATAAAATCGCGCTAGTTAAACCAATAATTAACAAGACTACACCTATATACTTTCCTTTTATTTTATTCTCATTAATCCATTTTTGAAGAGGTAAATAAAATGTTAAATCTGCTCTATTTGAAGTACTGTATAAAAAATAAAAACCTGTGAGAGCTAAACAGCCTATAATTGTTAACATGCTATTTTTTTTATAAGTTATAACTAAAATCGATTTTGTCATTTTTTATGTTAAAACTAATTTTACTTATTAAGACTAAATAAAAATAAATTATTTTTGTCTTCTGCAAAACTAATTTTTATTCGAAAATCGGGGGATACGTTAAACGGATAAAAAACATACGTTAAACGGAATAAGAAAGTATGAAGGTTACCATATATAATAATGAAGAAGCTATTTTTGATAAGCTATCTAATATTAAAAATATAAATGATAATTTTTACAAAACCTTAGTAACTAACTTTAATGAAGATAATTTTAAAGGTTGGTATAAGGAGCATGTATTTGAAAACTTCAAAATAGGTTTTGGCTCCATAAAAACTATAAAAGGCTATAAAATATCTTTTAATATTAAAGGAGAAAGTATAGAAATGTTATTTAACTTAAAAGGGAAGTTTACTATACATATACCTGAAATAGAAAGTAAGTATTTTTTTAACTCTAACTCACATAATATTAACTTTTATAGCAATACAAAAGGCTTTTTAGAGTGTGGATCTTCAGAATCTTTTATTGTACGCCTTAACTTATCTCCTTTATTCTTCATTCAGTATTTACCCGATGATATTAGGTTTGATGATTTTAAAAAAATCATTAGTGATAAAAAATTTGGTAAACTTAATTCAGAAAACTGCTTAATAAATTCAAGAATGCATTTTTTGATAAAAGAAGTTATTGCCTCTGAATGGGATAATCATTTTCGAAAAATACATATTACCTCTAAAATATTAGATCTTCTTTTATTACAACTTTATCAGTTTACACCTAGTACTCCTAAAAAAAACACAACAAAGCTAACTACTACAGAAGCTAATAAAATTGAAAGGGTTTATGAATATATACTTAATAATTATACATCTCCGCTAACCTTATCTTTGTTATGTAAAGAAATTGGCACCAATGAATATGCCTTAAAAAAAGGATTTAAAACCACATTTGGTATTACCGTATTTAAATTTATTGCTAATTTAAGAATGAATAAGGCTAAAGAACTATTATTAAAAGGCCATACCGTAAATGAGGTTTCTGAAAAGGTAAGTTATAAAAACCCACAACACTTTTCTACTGCCTTTAAAAAGAAGTTTGGTACTTCTCCTAGTAAATTTTTAAGTGAACTAAGTTTTTATGATATAAAAAATTAATAAATGTCAGTTTTTAATAAAAAAACCCGAAACTTTTTTTGTTTATTTTTTTACTAATTTACTTCTAATTAATAACTACTTGTAAGTGTATTAGCATAGCAGAAATTTTCTAGGGTTTTAAAATTTATACCCTAGAAAAGTTAAAAAGTCGAAGTTTAAATCTTTATTAAAATTAAGGAGTGCTGTTCCTACACCAATTATTCCATGCGACATGGAAAGTTGAGCATTAATATCAAACTTATTAAAAGTTGTGTCAAATCCAGCCCATTCATTATCATGTCTTTTATGTTCTTTTGTTTTTGTATACCAATAGTTTATAGAATCATTAAGAAAATCTTCTTCTAATTCTTTTCTAAACTTTTTTAGTAAAGAAGCAATTCCTAATGAACCATAAAATAAATTAGCATCTGTTAAGTATTTATTTTCATCATCTTTAAAATTAGCTGCGTTTTTTAATGTTTGATTAATTACCTCTTTGTAAACTTCTAAATTACACGCCTTAACTGCTTTATGAATTCCATAGGCAATTCCGAGATCTCCGTAATTTAAATTGAAAGAAAAAGATACGGCATCTTTAACGTTATTTGTACAAAAAGGAAAAAGAAATGTTTTGTCCTTTAACTTAGACTCAACAACATATTTTATAGCTTCATTTATTAGTTTCTTTGTCCTTTTTTTCTCAAATCCTAACCCATATAATTCAACTAAAAAATCTACAATTCCAATGACTCCATGTTTTACTCCTAACTCTACTAAATATCGCCCTTCTCTTTCAATGGTAGAAACCCAATAAATTCCAGTCGTTTTTTTATCTTTTTTTGCTAGTTTTTCTATTTTAGAAAGAATTAATGAAAATAATTCATCGTAATTTTTTCCGGAATGCTTGGCTCTATTTATAAAATAATTACCATACTTCAATATTCCTGTAACTGGGTTTAGATTGTCTTCTTTTAATTTATCTATTAAAAGTTCTTGAAGAATTGAGTCATAGTTATCGAAGTAAAATGCTACTTCTTCTTTTTTTATAACACCTTCTTTGATGTAAAAATCAAGCAGAATTCCTATTTCTATAATATCTGCTATAATATCATTTCCTTTATAGTCTTCATTTAAACCACTGATTGATTTCTCTAAAAAAGAGAGACACTTATCCTTATTATCCTTATAATGATAAAAAAGAGAAACTCCTGCTAATCCGTTAACAACTCCCATAGAAGTTAAAATTCCATAATTATTGTTAATTGATTTTTCTATTTCTAAAATTATATTATTTGTATCCATTTCTAACTTCCTAATTCTAATTGATTTTTTACTAAACTAAAATAGTCTCCTTTCTTACCTACTAATTCATCATGGCTTCCTACTTCACTTACTTTCCCTTTCTTTAACACTACTATTTGATCTGCGTGTTTTACTGTACTAAGCCTATGAGCTATTATTACAACTGTTCTTCCTTTAAAGAAGTTGAATAAATTATCATGAATCTTCTTTTCATTTTCTGCATCTAACGCTGAAGTTGCTTCGTCAAAAAACATGTAATGTGGGTTTTTATAAACCGCTCTTGCTATTAATATTCGTTGCTTTTGTCCTCCAGAAAGTCCACTACCTGAGGCTCCAATTTTTGTATCATATCCTTGAGCTAACGAATCAATATACTCATCAATATTCGCTATTTTTGCTGCCTCTCTTAACCTTTCATAATCAATTTCTTCATCTGATGTCGCTATATTTCTTTTTATTGTATCAGAAAAAATAAATCCATCTTGCATTACTACTCCACAATGTTTTCTTAGACTTCTAGGTGAAATATTTAAAATATTTTGGTCATTATAACTAATATGACCTCCTATAGAGTTATAAAACCTTAACAATAACTTCATTAATGTAGTCTTTCCACTTCCGCTTGCCCCAACGATGGCTGTAACTTTTCCGTCCGGAATGTATAAATCAATATTATTAAGAACAAAAGGAGACCTGGGACCTTCATACTGAAAAGAAACATTACTCAACTTCACACCTGTATTTGTACCATTATTTGATAACTTTAACTCAGAGTATGATTCTTTTTCTTCTGGATCTTCATTTTGTACTTCATTTAACCTTGATAAACTTAATTTTGCGTCTTGTAATGATCTTATAAAGTTAATCAATTGATCTACAGGAGAATTCATCATACCTATTATGTATGAAATACTTAATAAAACACCTAAAGTCATGTCTCCGTTTACTACTAAAATTGCTGTATAAAAAGATACTAGTATATTTTTTACGTGGTTTATAAACGTGAAGCCTGATGATTGAATTTGATCTAATCTTAATATTTTTAAATTTATATTAAACAACCTATCTTGAACTGTTTTCCATTGGTTACACTTATACTCCTCAAAAGAGTTCAATTTCATTTCTGTTACTCCATTTAGTATCTCGTATATCGTTTCTTGATTGTTACTGTTTTCAATAAATCTGTTATAATCTAATATTTTTCTTTTCTTTAAGAAATAATGAGACCACAACACAGACAGAAGTGTTAATGATGTATAAATTAATAGTATTGTTATATTATAGTAAGCCAATACTCCAAAGAATACTAAAAAAGTAATCATTGAGAAAAATGTAGTTATTGATTGTGATGTTAAAAAGTATTCTATCCTATCATTATCTTGTATTCTTTGTTGAAAATCTCCAATAAGCTTTGAGTCGAAAAACTTTAAGGGTAAATCCAATGTTTTTAACAAAAATTCTGAAATTATTTTAATACTTATTTTGGTTCCTACGACTAATAATGACCAGTTTCTAAAGATTTCTATAACAATTACTCCTAGATACAAACTTAGCTGAGAGAATAAAATATATTCAATATAGTTTACATCTTTTTTATCAATTCCTTTATCTATTAAGTACTGTGTTAAAAAAGGAAAAACCATATTTATTAAACTTCCTAGAAGCATTAAAACAAATACAAATACCAACTTTTTTTTATGGCTTTTAAAAAAGTCTATAAAGTATTTTAATGATATTTTTTCTGGTTTTTTAAATTCTGTATTTACGAACTTATTTTGTGGTTTTAAGAACAATGCAACTCCTTTTCCATTTTCCCCTAACCATGATTTGGAAAATTTCTCATCATTTAAATTTACAAAACCATGTGCTGGATCTGCTATTTGCCATTTCTTTTTCCTTGCTAATAAATGTGGTCTTTTATGTTCTTTTAGAACTACAAAGTGATTATTATTCCAATGTAAAATACATGGATAATTTAAATTATCTATATCTTTTAACTCTTGTAGTCCTAGAGTAGCTGAAAAAGTCTCAAAACCTAACTTTTTTGAAGCTTCATCTATTCCTAATAAAGAAACTCCTTCCTTTGTTATATAACACTTTTCTCTTAGGTAATTTAGTGATATTTCTTTTCCGTAATGACTTGCAACCATTCCTAAACAAGATGGGCCGCAATCCATTTTATCATATTGTCTAATAAGCTTCATTTTCAACTTGTTTTTGGTTATACTTTCTCTTACCAATCTCTTGGTTATAATATCTTTCTAAAATTCCATACATTATAAGTTCATGGAACCTAGGATTTGCTTGCACAAATCTATTTACATGCATGTGAATATAGCTCCATAGCAAATCATCTAAATTTTCCTTAGCTTCTATGCTCAATTGAACTTCTTTTAACGCTAAATACCTCTCTTTATATATGTTTTTTACCTCAATTTCTGGTATGTTTAATATGCTGTTTATATCTTTTACATATTTTCTAAACTTGTTGTTTACATCTTTTTTTATTGTTTTTACTTTACCATACTCAACCCAAAAACTATTAAACATAGTATTTATAATTTGATGTCTTTTAACTAAACTGATGTCAAAAACATTAAAAAAATCATCTATTGATTTTAAAATAAAAAGCCACCTTCTACTCTCTCCATTATCTTTTAGATATTTTAACATGTTTACGGTGTACTCTGAATCTATATGAAATATAGTTTCAGAACTCTCTATATTTTGCCAATAATACCTTTCCAACTCTCTGTTGTATGTTGACAAGTCTAACTTCCATATTTTTTGTTCTTCTAATAAATGTGATAATTCATTATGAATAATCTTAGACATCTCTGAGTAGTTTTTTTCATTTTTTAAATGAAATCTTAACCTTAAGTGAAAATCTGGATCGGTAAAGCGAATAAAAAACCACTTATCTATTATGCCTGATTTTTTTAATTTTGTTGCTATTCTAGAAATGTTTTCAATTAAAAGTTGATCTGATGTTATTCTTCCTGTATAAAGCTTAAAATATACCCATTCATCACCGTAAATAAAGGTTCTCTTTACATTATTGTTTTCAATTTTATGTGTAGTAGAAATATTTTTAAATATATTTAATTCTTTTTGAGATTTAACAACTCCAATATATTCATTCGCATAGCTTTCAGGTGTTTCATTATTATGCATATCGTAAATACATTCTGTAACTCTTAAAATTTTATTTTTTTCTATTTCTTGATATAGTATGTTAAGTGTATTGTAGTTTTCAATATCAATAATCATCTTATCTTCACCACCACTAGTTATATAAATATACCTTGGGACACTTTTCTTTATTAAATCTGCTTTTAGGCTTTCTATTCCTTTGTAGTTATCTTTCTTTAATAACCATGTTGCTTTTCTTAGAATTACATCTTTACCGTATGTTAACCTTGGACAATATTCTAAATCCCCTATATTAAACCCTCCAAAGTTTATTGAATAATCATTATGACGATCTTGTGATTGTAAGTCGCATAAAAAATGATAAATAGGCAATGAATTGTAATGATAATTTTGAGCTGAGCTTAAAAAAGGAACAACTTCTTTATTCTCTTTTTTTGATCTAAGAACAATTCTATTTCTTTTCAAGCTAATGTATAAGTCATTTACATCTATAACTTTGGTATTACCAGAAGCTTTTGATATTATACTTATTTCTGCATCTCTATTTACTTTTCTTATTAGTATGTTTCCTGCTCTGTTATTAGGTAGGTGAATAACTTCTGCTACAATTTTATTTTTAAGTAACGACTTTTCAAAATCTGTTACATAATTAATAATCTCTTGAACTTCTGTATCACTATTACTAAATCTTCCTATTAGATTGGTTCCTGTTGTTCCTCCAATGTGTTTAAGATATATTTTATCTTTAGTGTATGAATAAGAAATAGAAAAGGCACCATTTTTTGCTTCATTTTCCTCTTTGAAAATGGTTAAATCTTCTTTTGCTAAATTTATTTCTTTCTTTTCAGGGTTTCGAAGTAATAAATTAAGCCAAAAATTATGAACTTTTGTTTCTACTTTTCTTTCTGATGTAACTTTTCGAACTTGTGGCATAGTCACATCATCTATTAAATCAGAAAATATTACTTCCTCTTTTAAGTGGGGTAAATACCCTATTCCCAACTCATTATCTAAAGCTTCAACTAATGCTACTTCTTTATCTTCATACCTATTATAAAAACTCCTTTTAAATACAGTTAAATTTGAATCTTCTTTTATGTTTTTTTTAGATACCTTAGATAAAACACTCATTAATTTATTTAACTTTATATCTATATTTTCTGTATCATTTATACTTTTGGGAATCTTTTTTAAATTTGAATTAATGACAAATTTTTCTTTAAAATCAACTCCTATTTTTCTTAAATCTTTAAAGATTTCATTATAAATATCTATTGAATTGAAAACTTTTTTATCTAATTCTATCAGCTTTTCTTTAACTTTTATTAATGATGAAAATATTTTTTTTAACTCTTCATCTGTATCTATTTTGGAACTATTTTCTTTATAAAAATTAATTACTTGATTTAAAAGGTCTTCTTCATTTAATGTAGCTTCAAATGAGCTTATATATATTTTTGAATTTATTAAATCTAATAAATAGGCAGTCACCTCTTCTTCTTCTACTCCATCTACTAAATTTAATATCATATTTTTTAATTCTTCAAAAGTCATTGTGTCATTTTCATGTGACACTAAGTAATCTATTAACTCATCACTATCTATTGAAGAAAGTGTGTAACTTATATTTCCTTTAGAAAATTTTGGTTCTATATACCTATACTTGTCTCCTATTTTATATATAGTATTGTTTCTTCTATATTTTACTGTTTGTATAATAATCGGATATTGATTAAGGTGATTTAATAAGTTTAGCAAATACTCTAAATCAATACTTGAATACCTCTTATACTTTTTTTCGTTATCTAAACTACTATTTGAGCTTAAAGTAGTGTAA
This sequence comes from Tenacibaculum sp. ZH5_bin.1, assembly GCF_042865525.1. Taxonomy (NCBI): domain Bacteria; kingdom Pseudomonadati; phylum Bacteroidota; class Flavobacteriia; order Flavobacteriales; family Flavobacteriaceae; genus Tenacibaculum; species Tenacibaculum sp. ZH5_bin.1. Next base: position 182,769 of record NZ_JBEGIO010000003.1, read on the forward strand.
GAAGTAAAAAGACCAAAAGGCACTGTATTTGAAACTGATCTTAAAAAGTATTTTAGTATAGCTTCGTTTATTTTTCCTCTTTCTTTCTCTTTTTTTACTACTTTTTCCCATTCTTTATATAAACTAGGAGATGATAAATAAACCGCTTCAGAGAACTCCTTATTAAAAAATAAAGAATCTATAAAACTATTTAGCTCTTTTTCTTTTTCAGGAATTTGATTGTATTTATTTAAAGATAATAATGGTTGTCTGATTATTTTGTTTGGTAATAAACTAATATTTTTCATCTTAAAACGTTTTAAGTACTTGCTGTGTTGTTAATTCTTTTATTAATTCTAAGTTTTCTAACTTAGCTTCTATATCTTTTTCGGTATCGCATATTATGACTTCATTTACCCCATATGCTTTTTGAATTTTCTCTAATTTTTCTAAAAAAGTATATTCATTAACCGGAATAATTTTCAAGCCCTCTCTTTTGTTTTTATATTTCTTCTCTTCTTGCTCTACTTGTTCTTTTGTTTTTGAAAAAGTAACTGCTATTGCTATAGCTACTTCTGGAAGTTGCCCGTTCGTTTGATAATACTCTTCTTTATATTCTTGTAACCCTTTGAGGTCTTCATCGTATTCAAAAACATCTAAACCGTGCATTAGAGACCTACATATGTTTAATTTATTTTTTATTGCTAAATCTTTTTTCCTATAACTGTTAGATAGATACCATAAGGAAGGTGCAATTCCTTTAAATGGAGGAAGTACAATCTTGCTTTCATTGTATTTTTTTTCTTCTTCATGCAGTAGTTCACATATCGCTTGAAGGTTTTTCTCGTACATCGTATTTTCAAATGTGCTATTATTTAAATTGAAAAAATTATGTTGATGTGCGTTTTCTGGACGTCCTTTAGACAAACCAAAATCAATTCTGTTATTATAAATATTATTAAGTAGTTTATAATTTTGCGCCAAAGAATATGGCGAGTAATAACCTATTAGAGATCCTGCAGATCCTATCCTAATATTTTCTGTCATACCCGCAATTAGGGTCATTAAGATCTCAGGGTTATTGTATGGATGTACAGCACTAGCTCTGTGGTGCTCTGTAAGCCAAAATCTAGAAAAATTTAACTCATCTGCCCTACATGCATAAGTAAAAATATCTTCTATAGCATGCATTGAATTTTGTTTATTGCTAGCTGCAAACTCTAGTATTCCAATTTTTAAAATATCGTTTATCATAATAGTAGTATTTTGGACCAGTTAAATTCTTCTTCTCTTTCAAACTCTAAAAGAGATAAAGCTGTAGCCGGCAGATTATTTAAAAAATTAAGAGGATGTTCTTTTATAGTACTTTCAGTAAGAAAGTTTAATGTTTTTTTATACCAAAAGTTAGATGCTTCTTTATACTTTGAGTTTCTAGTTTTTTTATATAAGAACATGTATGTTTTTAACACTCCTGAACTCCCAAAGTAAAACCTATGATCCCAAATTCTTGTATGTTTCTCTTCTCTTTTTTCAAGGCTTTCTAAAGCTATTTTATTAGCAATAGTTAGTAGCTCATTAGTTTTAAATTTTTCATTTAATGAATATATTAATGTAGAAAAATTCACATCACAATTAGACCAGGCTAGCACAGCTCTATAATTTAAGCCTTTTTCAAACTCATCTCCTTTGTGAATACTTCTAGGCAAGTAGTATTTCTTGTCTTTGATTATTTGATATTCATTCTTTTTTATAATATTCATTAGTTTATCTAATAAATATCTTACGAAATACTCTGCTCTTTCATCATTTATATCATTTAAAACTTTTATTATCGCACATAATCCGTGGGCATAACCAATGTGCACGCCTTCTATATATGTGTATTCATTATAAAATAAAAAGTTTTTATCCTCTTTTAACTTTTCAAACAAAACTTCTAAAACTCTATTAACATGAGGTTTGCTATCTACATAATTTAGATAAAATAAAATTCCAAAAGGACCTCTAACGAAATCATAATTATTATTTTGAATTAACTCAATAGCTTGACCTACTACTATGTTATTTATTTCTTCTAGTTGTGAATTGTAACCTTCATCTATTATTTTTTCTTCAATTAGTAACTGTAAAACATACCCTAAACCACTCAAACCATTTTCTAATGTAGAATCATACATTAAGCTAGAAACACCTTTTTCAATATTTGTAAAAACAGACTCTAAGTTTTTTTCTATTCTTTGTAAATGATCTTCTTTATTAAAAACCTTATAAAGACATAAGTAGTAATAAACAAGTCCTAACTTTCCATTTAATAAACTATCTGACTCTAAATCTTCTCTTTTTATTTTATCTATATTTTCTATTAATTTATGTGCTTCTTTCATTTTGTATGACTTTAAAATACAGCAGCAATTAAACTGCTGTATTTATTATTATTTTAATAGAGTTATATTTACTTTGCAATTTCATTTTAGTTTAAAACTTGATCTGCAGATCCATTACACGTTCCTGTATCACAAGACGCATTACATGTAAAATTTAAACAAGAAATACTTGCTGCGTCTCTAACCCCTCCTTTTAATTGAGACATTTGAGCTTCTTGAAGTTTTGTAATTGCTTCTTTATTTAACTTTAATCCTTTGTTTAGTGTGATTTTTTTCATCTTTATTTATTTTTAGACAAGGTTCTTTTAGGTTAAAAAGAACCTTGTTCTATTAATTACTATTTAATTAATAACTTGATCTTTACAAGAGTTTCTATTACAAGATTTAATACAAGATCCATTTGCACAAGTAAGACCTTCTGCTTCTCTTACTCCTCCTTTAAAAGAAGACATTTGTGAATCTTGAAGCTTTGTAATTGCTTCTTTGTTTAATTTTAACCCTTTGTTTAATGTGATTTTTTTCATCTTTTTGTTTTTTAATTAATTACTTGATCTGCTCCTCCTTTACAAGAGTTTTTATTACATGATTGTATACAAGATCCATTTGCACAAGTAGCTCCTGCTGCTGCATTTATACCTCCTTTAAAAGAAGACATTTGAGAATCTTGAAGCTTTGTAATTGCTTCTTTATTTAACTTTAATCCTTTGTTTAGTGTGATTTTTTTCATCTTTTTGTTTTTTTAATTAATTACTTGATCTGCTCCTTTACATGAATTTTTATTACATGACTTAATGCAAGATCCATTTGCACAAGTAAGACCTTCCGCGTCTCTAATTCCTCCTTTGAAGGAAGACATTTGTGAATCTTGAAGCTTTGTAATTGCTTCTTTATTTAACTTTAACCCTTTGTTTAATGTGATTTTTTTCATCTTTTTGTTTTTATTATTGTATTCGGTTAGCATTACAAGAATCCTCATTACACGACTTAATACAAGATCCATTTGCACAAGTAAGACCTTCTGCTTCTCTAACTCCTCCTTTAAAAGAAGACATTTGTGAATCTTGAAGCTTTGTAATTGCTTCTTTGTTTAATTTTAACCCTTTGTTTAATGTGATTTTTTTCATCTTTATTTGTTTTTATTATTAATGAATAACTTGATCCGCTCCTTTACATGAATCCTCATTACACGACTTAATACAAGATCCATTTGCACAAGTAGCTCCTGCTGCTGCATTTATACCTCCTTTAAAAGAAGACATTTGTGAATCTTGAAGCTTTGTAATTGCTTCTTTGTTTAATCTTAATCCTTTGTTTAATGTGATTTTTTTCATCTTTTTGTTTTTTAATTAATTACCTGGTCTGCTGATCCATTACAAGAGTTTTCATTACAAGATTTGATACACGATCCGTTTGCACAAGTAAGTCCTGCTGCTCTAATACCTCCTTTAAAGGTTGACATTTGAGAGTCTTGTAACTTTGTAATTGCCTCTTTGTTTAACTTTAATCCTTTGTTTAGTGTGATTTTTTTCATCTTTAAAATTTTATATTGAATTAATTATCAGTTATATTTTTAAGACTTTAACTGTTTTTCGGTCTGTAAACCTTGGCCTTGGTTATTTTATATACTCAATTATTATTGAGCCCTATTTTGTATATCTCTATTACCTGATCTATCTCTTTTTGTTCTAATATTTTTATTTCCAAATGTGTATCTTACTATAAAACTTAATGATCTTGAATCGTAATAGTTATTATAAGTTGTTTTAACATTGTTATAATAACCTGTCACAGTAGTTACACTTGTTTTTAAAATATCATTAGCATACATCACTAGGTTTAAATCTCCTTTTAGTAGTTTTAATCTAAGAGATAAGTCTAAAGGACCGTAACCTCCATGTCTTGAAACATTTTGTTTTGCTGCAAAAACATGGTAATAATTAACCCCTAGTGATAGCGTTTTTTTAGAATTTAATTTTATATAATTCTGAGTTTGTACAAAGGCATTAAACCCTTCTTGTTCTCTAATAGTTTCAGGTATTGATGAAGACATTTTAGAATACCCTATATCTATTGTGTTGTATGAAGTCAACCATTTTAATTTATCAAAGATATACGTATCTGTTATTCCGTAATTTTCTATATCTAAATGATTATAATACGTATAGTTTACCACTTTACTTACAGGATCTAACTCTGAAATTTGCTCATACCCTTCTGTAATCTTTTGACTATATACCTTTAATTCGTTCTTTTTAGAATTAAATATTAGTTCTGTGTTAGTAATAAATGAAGGTTGTAAAAACGGATTACCTTGTATTGTTTTAAAGGGATTTACAACTATCTTAAAAGGATCTAAACTTTCAAATCTAGGTCTATTTAATCTCCTACTTACATTAAACGATAGTGACTGTTCTCCCTTTAATTTGTATGTAAGGTATAGTGTAGGAAAAAACTTAGTATATTTATTTTCGTTCGATTGGTTATTTGATTTAGAGTATGATTTAGTTACTGTGCTCTCTAATCTAAGTCCTGCTTTTGCACTAAACTTTTCTGAAATTTTCTTAGTTCCTGATACATATGCTGCATAAATATGCTCGTCATAATTAAATACATTAGATTGATTCTCATCTAAAACTGGGGTTCCATTAAAGCTGTCATAAAACTTAAAGTCATTATTAGTTTGAGAAAAAGACACTTTACCTCCTAACTTTATATCTATTGAATTATAGGGTAACGATACGTCTATTTTTCCTGAAATATTTTCAAAATCATAATCTATACTCGTATTGTTTGAAAAAGTAGGAGTTATCGTATTTTGTTCTCTCCTTTCTCCTTTATTTTCACCTTCTTTAAACGAAGTAGATTTATAATAATCTACATCTAACGAAATCTTTTTCCCTAAACTATCTAGTTTAATTGTATTGTAAAAATTTAACGCATGGCTCTTGGCATCTTTGTTAGAAACTCCATCAGATAATAAGGAATACTTTAACTCATCCTTTAAATCGTAAATCAAATCTTTATTACCTGTCGAAGAAATTATATCTGAGTTTGTTCCTGAGTATCCTAACCCTAATTCCCATTTTTCAGTTAAAGTTTGAGTAAATGACAATCTATAATTTAAATACTCGTCCTCATATTCTGAAGGTCCATTACCCCTCCATGTTTCATTTGAAAAAAAGTTATTATTTCTAAAAATGTTTCTTTTTAGATAAAGTCCATTAGAAATATTTACAGTTAAATATGTATTTTTCTTTTTGTAATTTAGAGCTAAACTTCTTCCGTAGGAAAATAATGTTCTCTGGGTACTTGACATGCGGGCTACGGCACTCCAAAAATCTTTCTTTTCTTTTTTAAGAACTATATTAATTACTCCTCCATTTCCTTCAGCCTCAAACTCTGAAGGTGGCACTGTTATTACCTCAACTCTAACAATATCAGAGCTATTAATACTGGCTAAGTACCCTCTTAAATCATCTCCCGTCAACGGCAACATTTTACTATTAACCATCACTCTTACAAAACTTTTTCCAAGCATTGTTAATTGATCATCTCTAATAACTATATTTGGTGTTACCCTCAATACTTCTACGGCAGAACCTAACTCTTGAGCAACTGTTTTATCTATATTAAAAACTAAACGATCGTTTTTCCTAACTAATGTTTGTTTTTTACTAGTTATTATTACTTCTTTAAGTAAGCTTGTGTCCTCTTCTAAAACAATATTACCTAAATCATTAGTTGTTACATTGATTTTCTTGGTTTTAAAACCTAAAAAACTTATTTCAATAAAAAATGAAGTTTTTTCTTTTACTTTTAATCTGAACTCCCCTCTATCATCAGTAGTTACTCCATCTATAAGTTTATTATTTATAGAATCATATAAAATTACATTGGCTAGAGAAATTGGCTGTTTTTTTGTATCAACAACCACCCCATTGTACGTTATTTGTGAGAGGATATTTGTACACATTAAAAGCAAAATCATATTTAAAACCTGTTTCTTCATTTCTTTAATTTATTTTATTATACTTCAAATTTAAATGACCTCTACATCTATCTCATTACACTAAAGTGTAGTTAACCAACTGACTGTCAATAACTACACTTTTAGGTAGTTTTGATTTTTTTACTGAACTATCGTCTATTGATTTAAATATCAAATGCTTATTTTTTCTATAAAACCCTATTAAACCTGAATAAGTCATACACACAGGTATAGTCTCTGAGCCTAAATAGTTCACTGCCTCACCAACCACAGTAGCTTCTATTCCTAAAATTCTTAAAACTCTTAACAACTTACTATCACACTCAGCGAAAGCAACAGAGTTTTCTTTTTCACAAATTGGACTTATGGCACAAATCATTAGTTTTTTAAAAAGGTTTATATCACTAACCTCTTTTTTTATTGCGAATCTACCTATGTGCCAAATTGTTTTTAAAGGAGACATACCTGCAATTTCTATCGGGTTAATTCCAAATATTTTTTGAATTGGTAACTTTCTTGAGTAATCCCATCTTAGCACTCTTATAGCACCTTGAATTTCTCCTTTGTCATTTTTTGAAACAAATACTTTTGAGTTCTTAGAAAAACCTAGCTCTTCTTTATAAATAGATTGAATACTTGAATAATAATTACTTGGTAAGCTTCCTTTAGTGTGATGTTTAAAATTCTCTTTAACTATGAATTCAGCTAAATTTATCATTTCACTTGACGATAATATTTCTAAGGATTTGTTTTTAAAAGTCATAACATTGTGTTTTATACTCTCAAAACTATCTATAGACTACTGCTTTTCAATTACACAAAAGTGTAGTTAAGGTATTGACGATCAATAAACTACACTAAAGTGTAGTTTTATTAGACATAATAATATACTTTTTAGTAGATTTGTTAGAACTCTTCAATATTTTTAATTATGGAAAACAACATCAATGATTTTTTTTCAATGAAAAACACTGTTGATAATATTTCTGAAAATGAACTTCTTAAAACATCTGATTATTTAGCTCCTATAAAAGCTTTTGCAAGAACTACTTATAAAAGTATTTATATTATTGACTATCAAAAGAAAGGATTTGAATATGTTTCTGATAACCCCTTATTCTTGTGTGGTCATACATCTGAAGAAGTAAAAGAAATGGGATATGCCTTTTACTTTAAGTATGTTACACCTCCCGATTTAGATTTACTTTTAAAGATAAATACAGTAGGGTTTGATTTTTTTGAAAAACTGCCTATTGAAGAAAGATTATTCTACACAATTTCTTATGACTTTAATATCAAAAATCAAGAGAAAAAAACCATTTTAATAAACCAAAAATTAACTCCTTTATTTTTGAATAATGATGGTAAAGTTTGGAAAGCTATATGTATTATCTCTTTATCTACAGAACAACACTCTGGAAATATCAAAATATACAAACAAGGAGACAACAAAATGTTTACTTATAATCTAGAAGGTAAATATTGGAAAACAGAAGAAAAAATAACACTTACAAATAGAGAAAAAGAAATATTACAGTATTCTGCAAGAGGTTTTAAAATCAATGAAATAGCTGAATCTATTTTTGTATCTCCTGATACTGTTAAATTTCACAGAAAAAAATTATTTGACAAATTAGAAGTTGCTAACATAACAGAGGCTATTTCTTTTGCTACCAATAATAGACTTATTTAACTATTAATTGACGACAAGTAAAATTCAGGAAATTTTTTCACAGGTTTCCCCACTGAAATATTAAACAGCAAGTGCGTACAAATAGACGCTACTAACCATGAGGCTACAGATAGTTGAGGAGGAGGTAATACCTCCTTCTCTTTTTTATATTCTTCTATAACATCTTCTATCCATTTCTGAGGCTTTCCCCAAAACTTCATATAACTTACTGCGTATTCTACCATTTTTACTTCGTTAAACTTCTCTTCTTCTTTGGCTATTGATTCTAACGATAAACTATCTGGTGTGATTACAGAAACTAAAGCTCCCCAGCCTAAATTATATGGATGAATAATTGGCACCCCTTTATCTCTACAAATCTTATCAAACATTAATGGTATGTCAGACGTAAAATCTAAAGCATTTACCGCTACTTTATGTCCTTCAATTATTGAATGTATATTTTCTTTTGTAATAAAACAATTATGAACCGTAATATCTGCTTTCGGATTAATTGATAACAATCTTTTAGAAAGCGCTTCAACTTTATCCGTTTTAATATCATCTTCAGTATAATTTTGCCTATTCAAGTTTGATACCTCAACCTCATCACCATCAACTATAGTAATTTTTTCAAAACCTAACCTTAATGCACATTCAGCAATATTACTACCTATACCACTACCGCCTAATAAGATTGGATAATTCTTTATCAGTTCTTGCTCTTCTGGTTTAATATATATTCTATTTCTACTATACATTGATTTTTTCTAAGATTTATTTAAACAAAAATAATTAAACATACCTAATCAAATCTTACACTAAAGTGTAGTTATTAAAAGATTAAAGCTCATACTATTTTTTAAAACAAAAAAAACCTTGGAACTACATGATTCCAAGGTTTTACAACTAACTCTACAAATCTAACATACTTGCTTAACAAGAATGCTATTCTTTTAATAAGACTTCATCAAAAAATTTGTCTTTAAGTTTTTGATAAGCTTCTAAATTATTTTGATAATTCTCACGTAACCTATCGTACTCTTCTAAATAAGCCATATCGCACTGTATATCGTCACATTCTGCTACATTTACATAGGTATTTGAATATGATAAAACAGTTTTATAAAGCTCATTATTTACTTTTTTTCTCTTAGAAAAGAGTTCTAGTATTTCTTTAGAAATAGTTTTATTGACTAAAGAGTATTCATGCAAGCTTAAAAGGTTCTCAACCTCTTTATTAATATACTGTAACTGATCTACCCATCCTTTTAATTCTACATGGTTGTATTTATGTACTACATCTATATCGCTACCGTGATTATTAAGTGTCATTTTTTTATCTTTAAATTAAGGTGCTGAAACTTTCGTTCTTTTTTTCTTGAACTACTTTTAAAATTTTAACTTCTTTCTTCCCTCCTGGTAAATCCCAATGAACTACATCATTTAGAGCATAACCAAATAAAGCTATACCTATTGGCGTTAAAATAGAAACCTTGTTGGTTTTCAAATCCTTTTCAGTTGGTCTTACAATCTGAATAGTTTTTTCCCAAACATCTCCAGAAGCTATAGTCACAACAGTATTTAAGCGTATGACATCATCAAACATTTGTTCTTCATCTAAAATTTTTGCTGTTTTTAACTCCTCAGCAAACTTGCCTAATGATGTTTGTACTTTACTTTCTTCAGTATGCGCTGAAACATTAAGTAAACTCTTAATGTACACATACTCTTTTTTCTCTAAAACTAAACTTCCGTGTTTCATTTTACTCCTTTTTATGGAAAAATACCTCGTTGAACATACGCTTTTTCAATACGTTGTATCGCTATACAGTAAGCTGCTTTTCGCATATCAACACCTTCTAACTTAGCATAATCTGAAACTCTAGTATAGGAGTCTTTTAGCTTCTTGTCTAATCGCGTAATTACTTCTTCCATATTCCACAACTCTCCGTTACGGTTTTGAAGCCACTCGAAATAACTAGTGATTACTCCTCCTGAATTACATAGTATATCAGGAATAATTGTTACTCCTTTTTCTAAAAGAATTTTTTCTCCTTCAACATTTATAGGTCCGTTTGCTCCTTCAGCTATTAAATTAGCTTTGATTAGATGTGCATTATCTTCAGTTATCTGATTACCCAATGCTGCTGGTATACAAATATCACAGTCAGTAGCAAAAAAATCTTCCTTCTCTATTGCTATTGATTCTGGGTACTCTACCAAACTTCCATTATTAGCTTTTGTATAATTGAAAAGGTCATCTACTTTAATTCCGTTCGTATTTTGAATACTTCCGTAAGCATCTTGAACCCCTATCATTTTTGCTCCTTCTTGTTCTAAAAAGTAAGCCGCCCAATACCCAACGTTTCCAAACCCTTGAACAATAAAAGTTTTTCCTTCTAAAGTTTGGTTATTTTCTTCTACCCAAAACTTGATGGTTAAGAAAACTCCATAACCTGTAGCTCTGTCTCTTCCTTCTAGACCTCCACTACCTATTGGTTTTCCTGTAACTACATGTTGATTCATTGAACGTTCAGCTGGTGCTTTTGTGCTCATATAGGTATCAGCCATCCACGCCATTGTTTGAGCGTTTGTATTAACATCAGGAGCAGGAATATCATGCTCTGGTCCAATATTATCACCTAATGCAAACGTAAAACGTCTGGTAATACGCTCTAATTCATCTTTTGAATATTTTGCTGGGTCTATTTGAATTCCTCCTTTACCTCCACCGTATGGTAAGCCAGCAAGAGATGTTTTCCATGTCATCCACATAGCTAATGCTCTGGCTGCATCAATATCTACCGTTGGATGGTAACGTAAACCTCCTTTATATGGTCCCAAAGCATTGTTATGCTGTACACGATATCCTTGAAAAATTTCAACGTCTCCATTATCCATCTTTACAGGAAAATTAACAATAATTTCGTTATTCGTAATGCTTAATATTTTACGAATATTAGGGTGTAAACCAATTTGATCAGACGCACTATTAAATTGCTCTAGTACATTATCAACCATCCCTCTAGCATTCTTTCGCTTCACTGGTTTTTTTAATTCCTTAGTTAAAGTCATCTCACTTATGTTTGAATTTATGTTGCTTTTAATTTTTTCTGTTTTTATACAGCTTGCATTTCTTTTTCTATAATGACTGCCTGTTTTTTTTCTTTTTTTACATCTACCTCATTATACTCACTACACGACCATACCTTTTCTTTAAATTTGGTTAACACACATATATTTATCTCTGTACATGATGGACAAATATTAAAAGGGTTAGCATTCATAAATTATATTTATTTTATTCTCTCTCTTAAAAGCAAATGATGTACCGTTAATGATGCCAAAAAAAAGAAAAACTCCCAACCCCTTGCAAACAAGAGGCTCTGGAAGTTTTTATAAATTTTTACTTAAAATAAAAACGGGTAATTTCTCCTCAAGTGGAGAAAAAACACCCAGAAAAATTTTTGTTATTCTTTCAGCTTTTCTCGTAATGTCTTACGGTCTATTTGAAGAATTTTTGCTGCTTTTGTTTTATTGTTATTAGTTGCGTTTAATACATATTGTATATGACGTTTTTCCATTTCTTTTAAGGGGATTAATCTTTCCTCAGAAAAATCGACATTATACTTTAGTGAATCAGGTAAATGCTCTACTTCTACTATACGATCACACATAATTACCGCACGCTGTATTATATTTTCTAACTCTCTAATATTCCCTGGCCAATTATATCTTTGTAGTATAGCTAAAGCTTTAGGACTTATTTTCACAAACCTATCTTTATATTCCACCCCATATTTAAACAAAAACTTTTCTACTAACATAGAAATATCTTCTTTCCTTTCCCTCAAAGGTGGTACCTCTATTTCAACTACTGTCAACCTATAAAATAAGTCTTCTCGAAATGTTCTTTTTTGAATCATTTCTTTTAGGTTATTGTTGGTGGCAGCAATAATTCTTACGTCTACTTTCTCCGCTTTTTGAGCTCCAACCTTCACCACTTCTTTTTCTTGTAAAACCCTTAGTAATTTAGACTGTACATTTAATGAAGCATTGCCTATTTCATCTAAAAAAATAGTTCCTCCATTAGCCGCTTGAAAAAAACCATTTCTGTTACCGTCTGCTCCTGTAAAAGCGCCTTTTATATAACCAAACAACTCAGACTCTAATAAATTCTCAGGAATTGCTCCACAGTTTACCGCTATGTATGGTCCTTTAGCAAATTTCCCTTCATAATGTATTGCACGAGCCACTAACTCTTTACCTGTTCCACTTTCTCCTTTAATAGAAACTGTTGCTTTATTATTTTTTACTCGATCTATTATTTGAAAAATTTCATTAATCTTTTCTGAAGCCCCTATCATATCTCCATAAAAGTCCTTTTTCTCTTTTTCTTGAGTAGTTTTTTTATGACTTTTTTCTGCTTTTTTTAAAGCATCATCCATTGCTGTTTTCAACTCATCTTTTGTAAAAGGCTTCGTTAGGTATGCTACTACTCCTGACTTAATGGCTTCTAATGAATCTTGAACAGATGGATATCCTGTTACTATAAGTTTAGGTAACTTTGGATAGTGTTCTGAAACAAATTTTACAAGCTCAAAGCCATCCACTTCTGGCATTTTTAAATCGGTTATTAGCAAATCAATTGGGGTATCTCTTAAAATTGTAACTGCTTCTTTAACTGATACTGCCTTGTAGGTATGATAATTCCAAGATTGTAAATGTCGATGTAACAACTCTAAGATATGAACATCATCATCTACTATTAATATATTTTCCTTTTTTAACGGCATTTCTTTTATTTTGGTAATCTAACCTCAAAGATAGCACCTTTTTCAATGCCATTTTTAGCTGTTATTGTTCCTTTATGACTCAATACAATACCATGCACAACACTTAACCCTAACCCTGTTCCTTCTCCTGTTGGCTTTGTTGTATAGAAAGGCTGAAATACTTTTTCAAGACCTTCGTCACTTAATCCTATCCCTTCATCAGAAATTCTTAATATCACTTCTTTATCTGTTTGAAATGTTTCAATAGTCACCAGTCCATCTTTAGGTGAAAAGTAAATAGCATTAATAATAAGATTGAAAATAATCTGAGTAAGTTGAACCGTATCTGCCCGTAACCACAATTCAGATTCTTCTACTTTCACTAGGTATTTTACAGACTGTCTTCTAAAAGTAGCGTCCAGTAAATTTATTGCATCTTTTATACTCGGAATAATGTTTACTTTTTTCATTTCTTGTGGCATTTCACAAGCAAAATACATGAGTTTTTTTACTACTTCTCTTGAAAAAATTGTACTTTGAATAATTTTATCTACATCTGCCAAAGCCTTTTCATTACTAGACATATCTGCTTTCAATAATTCTGAGTAACCTAAAATATTAGCTAGCGGGGTATTTAATTCATGGGCAATACCAGCGGTTAATTCTCCTAAGATTGATAAACGATCGGCGTGTTCCATTTTACGCCTCATCGACAGCTCATTGTTCTTTATTTCAATACGCTCTAAAAGTCCCCCTATTTTTATAGCAACGGTATCAAATAATTCTTTTTCCTCTTTTAAATATAGATTATCCTTAAGTTCTTTTCCTTTTATAAATGCTGATATTTTTCCTTTAGGTATATTAAATACCAGAATAGTACTTGAAATTATACAAAGCTCTTTCTTTGTTTTACTTTTCTCTTCAGAATACTCTTCTATATCGATAAAAACTTGGGTGCTTTTTGGAAACTGTAATGCTTTTTTTAAACTTTTCGTTATTGCTTTTAAAGTTACATCAACTTGATCAAGATTAGCGTTTATTATTAAAGATGTTACCTCATAAAGACAGGTTAACTCTTTTATACGCTCTTTTAGTTCTTTTTCTGTTGTACTTACTGACCTCATTGATTAGTTTTTATTAAGCTCTGATAAACTCTTGCTCTTTCTGGGAATAAAAATACAAAATAACTCTCCTTTGCTCACTTTGTCTTTAAAAACTCTTACATTATATATTCTTTTTTATGCTTTACCTATTTTATGTAAATTCGTAGTTATGGAATTACTTTTTATAGGTTTGGCAGGAGGAGCCATTATATCCTATTATATTTTTAAAAAATTCACCTCAGTAAAAAGAAAAAATTTGACCGAAAAACAATCGGTAGTTTTGTTAGATAAAATAAAAAAAGTATCTAAATTAATTACTGTTGAAGGAGAATTTGCCGAAATATATCACCATGAAAACACCAAAGAAAAATTTTTAGGACTTGTTACCAGTAAGAAAAAAGCCATTATTCTAATTAATGCTAAAGTGCATATTGGTTTTGATTTTAGGAAAATAAAAATGCATACAGATACTAAGAAAAAAGTATTAGTTCTTTCTGAATTTCCTCAACCTGAAGTATTTTCAATAGAGCCTAATTTACGTTTCTATGATATTCAAAACGGATTACTTAACAAGTTTAGTTCTGAAGATTTAACTGAAGTAAATAAAGAAGCGAGAGAACACATTCTTCAAAAAATACCTGAAAGTAATTTAATGCAAACAGCAAACAAAGAAGCCCTAGAAGCAGTTACCTTAATGCAAAATTTAGTGGAAACTATTGGATGGAAACTAGACTACACTGCTTTAAAAATTCCTGAATCAACTCAAAATTTAATTGAATAATGAATATTGAAGAATTTCGTAACTATTGCATTACCAAAAAAGGAGTAACTGAACATTTTCCGTTTGATGATAATGTTTTAGTATTTAAAGTAATGAATAAAATGTTTGCTTTATCGGGTTTAGATAGTTGGGAGCAACATGAACCTAAAATTAATTTAAAATGTGAGCCTGAGCGTGCTTTAGAATTACGAGCTGAATATGAAAGTATTAACCCAGGATTTCATATGAGTAAAAAACACTGGAACACAGTTACTTTGAACAATGATGTTTCTGATACTTTTGCTTTTGAATTAATTAACCATTCATACGAACTTATAGTGAAAGGATTAACAAAAAAACTTCAAGAAGAATTACGAAATTTATGATAGAACAAGATAGTTTAGAATACTCCTTTGAACTTATAACTCCTAACTCTACAGAATTAAACTATAAACTGACAAAAGAATATTTTAAAGAAGGTAAGTTTAAGAGTGAAGAAAACTTTTTTCAATTAGAGTTTAAACAAGGATCAAAGTTAAAAAACGGACTTGTTCTCAACCCTCTTAAATGGAAAAGTCAATTTCAAATAACTTTTGACAACAATCTAGTTTTTGTAAAAGGACTTGTTGATCCTTCTAATCAGTTTGTTTCACAAGCAGAAATAAATTGTTGGAATAGATTCATCACAAACTTTAAAAACAGTCTTTTACAAAGAAAAAACTTATTCATACTTAACAAAGAGTTTGTAAAAACTTCAAAAAAATCCACGTTGAGTTATATTTCTTACGGTATAGTCTTAACAGTTTTACTTCTAGTAATAATAGGATTCACTGCCGATTACTTTAAGTTAAGTCTCACTCAAGTAGTCATTCCTTCTTCAGCGATTACTGCAATTGTGATTTTCTTAATTCAACGAAAAATGAATCAAAATAAAATCAGCTAACATGCTCAAATCTGACCTTAGAAAACTATACAAACAAAAGAGAAATACGCTTACTCAAACAGAAAAAGAAAAATTACAAGAGAGCATTTACCAACAAATATTCGAGTTACAAACTGATGATATTCATACTGTACATTTGTTTTTATCCATGCGAAAGTTTAATGAAATAGACACGAAGCCCATCATTGATTTTTTTAGAGGCAAAGGAAAAAGAATTATTGTTAGTCGTTGTAATTTCGAAGATGATACTCTTTCACATTTCTATTTTGAAAAAGACACTGAGCTAGAACTCAATAAATTTGGAGTTCCGGAACCTATAAATGCGGAAGAAGCTAATGTAAAAGATATTGATTTAGTTTTTGTTCCTATGTTAATTTCTGACGAACAGAACTATAGGGTTGGTTACGGAAAGGGCTTTTATGATCGATTTTTATCTGAATGTAGAGAAGATACTCGCACCATTGGACTTAACTTCTTTCCCCCTATCAAAAAGATAAAAGATACTTATAAGTTTGATGTTCCATTAGATTCTGTGATATACCCAAAATAAAAAATCCCGCTAAATGCGGGATTTTTTATTTTATATAACTGACGATTATCCGTTCATTGAAATCAGGAACTCCTCGTTATTTAATGATCTTTTAATTCTATCTTGAATAAACTCCATTGCTTCAATAGGGTTCATATCAGCTAAATACTTACGTAATACCCACATACGTTGTACAGTCTTTTCATCTAATAATAAATCATCACGACGTGTACTCGACTTAATTAAGTCAATTGCAGGGTAAATTCTACGATTAGCAATATTACGCTCTAATTGTAACTCCATATTACCCGTACCTTTGAATTCTTCAAAGATAACCTCGTCCATTTTCGAACCAGTTTCAGTAAGTGCAGTAGCAATAATAGTTAAAGAACCACCATTTTCAATGTTACGAGCTGCCCCAAAGAAACGTTTTGGTTTGTGTAATGCATTAGCATCAATACCTCCTGATAAAATCTTCCCAGATGCTGGTGCCACGGTGTTGTATGCTCTTGCTAAACGTGTAATAGAATCTAATAAAATTACTACATCATGTCCACACTCTACTAAACGTTTTGCTTTTTCCAACACAATATTAGCTACACGAACATGTTTATCCGCTGGTTCATCAAAAGTAGATGCAACCACCTCACCACGTACACTACGTTGCATATCAGTAACCTCTTCTGGGCGTTCATCAATTAATAAAACAATCTGATAAACTTCAGGATGATTTGCTGCAATTGCTTTTGCTACATCTTTTAACAATACTGTTTTACCCGTTTTAGGTTGCGCCACAATCATACCACGCTGTCCCTTTCCTATTGGAGAAAACAAATCAATGATTCTAGTTGACAATGAACTTCCTTTTTCTGCTAAGTTAAACTTTTCATTAGCAAATAATGGTGTTAAGTGTTCAAAAGATACACGATCTCTTACGATGTTAGGATTTAATCCATTAATTTTTGATACTCTAATTAACGGGAAGTACTTTTCGCCTTCCTTTGGAGGACGTACGTTACCTCTAACTGTATCACCTGTTTTTAATCCAAATAACTTTATTTGAGACTGTGACACATAAATATCATCAGGTGATGATAAATAGTTGTAATCTGAAGAACGTAAAAAACCATATCCATCAGGCATCATTTCTAAGACACCTTCACTTTCAATAATACCATCAAACTCAAAATCAGGGTCACGGTACTTATTACCACTTTTATGATGCTGCTTATTAGTATTCTGGTTTTTATTATGCTTATTACCTCTATTATTGTGGTTTTTATTATGCTGCTGCTTTTGCTGTTGAGGTTGTTGCTTTTTATCCTCTGAAGCTTGAACTTGCTTCTTCTCTTCTTGTCTTTTCTTAGGCTTATTAACAACTTCCTTTTTTTCTGGAGTTACTTTTTCTGGAGTTTTTTTCACTTCAGTTTCGTTAACAACCTTTTCTGGATTTTCTGCAGTAGTTTTAGCTTCTGTTTTAGCTATTCTTTTCCTTTTAGGCTTGTCTGCTTTAGGTGCTGCAGGTTTAGGTTTAGCCTCATTAGCACTTGCTTCTGCTTGCGCATCTAAAATTTTGTATACTAAGTCTAGTTTTTTTAGCTGACTAATCTTTGTTAATCCTATTGATTTGGCAATAACTTGTAAATCAGCTAATTTTTTAGTTTTTAATTCCGAAATATCGAACATTCGTTAAATAATTAAGTTACTAAAATTCCTTATTTGTAAAGAATTGTTTTGTATTAAGTTTTGTTTTGAGTGCTAATTATATAGGGGCTATATAATAATTCTGTGCGGTTACATACAAGGCAAATATATACAAATATTTTAACTTCTAATATTTCTTTTTAAAAAAAGAAGTATTACATTTGCTACCCGATAAAAAATTATGATACAAAGAATACAATCTATATACCTATTAGTAGCAGGAATTATCTCTGGAGGATTGACTTTTATAGTTAGTCTTTGGAGTAACTCCCAAACTAATACTATTTATGTTTTAGATTTATTTTCTGAGAACTCAATCTTACAAAAAAGTATTCCTGTTTTATTTTTTATTTCGGCTTTAGTAGCTATTGTAACAATATTTCTATTTAAAAATCGTCAGTTACAATTTGTACTAAACCGGTTAAACATATTGATAAACCTTTTTTTATTAGGACTATTGATTTATTTATCACAAACATTATCTGGAGAAGCTTTGGTTTCTGAGAAAGGTATTGGGATGTTCTTTCCTATCATTGTTATTTTGCTATTAGTTTTAGCAAATAGAGCCATTAAGAAGGATGAAGATCTTGTAAAATCTGTAGATAGATTACGATAAACCTAACATCTTAGTATATTTAGTGCGAAAAAAACCGAGAATTAAATCTCGGTTTTTTATTTTTGATTCCGTAGGCTATTCAAGCCCTCTAGCTTTAAATGTTAAAGAAATGTTAAAAAAAACTCAGGGTTTTCCCTGAGTCACTAATAAAACAATTAGGGATACTGTGTATTGTACACACTCTTTTAACCTCATAAATTTGTAACTGTAATAACAATCATGAATTACAACAAGATAAAAGTTCACATAGCAGATGACCATAAGATATTAATAGACGGTGTCATTGCTTTATTAAATACTGAAGATAATATTGAAGTTGAAGGCTATTCTTTAACTGGTAAGCAAGTAGTAAATTGGTCTTCAAAAAACACAGCTGATGTATTAGTTTTAGACATAAACATGCCTGAAATGGATGGTATTGAAGTTTTAAAAACGTTTAGAAAACGTAATACAACTATTAAAACAATAATTCTTTCTGGTTTGAGTGATCCAAAACTTGTTCAAGAAATGATTGCATTAGGAGCCAATGGTTTTGTTGATAAAAGTCGAGCTAATGAGCAAATAATTGACGCTATAAAAGTCGTTCACAATGGTATACAATACATTAGCGAAGACATTAAAGTAAAGTTATTAGACTTATATGCTTCAGATGCAAAAGACGAAGATGAACCAGAGTTTTTGCATGGAGATTTAACCGAGAGGGAAATTGCTGTATTAAGATTAATAGCAAAAGAAAAAAGCTCTAGTGAAATAGCAAAAAAACTAAATGTTAGTATTAAAACGGTAGAAACATATAGAAGTAATTTATATAAAAAATTGAAAGTAAAAAATGTAGTAGGTTTAGCGATGTATGCTGTGAGAAACAAAATAGTGTAAAGACATAATCAACCCTTCAAATTTTCTTTAGTCCCCCAGATTAAGAAGAAGCCCCCCGAGTCTATACACTTCATGCATCGCTAATCAACTGCTACTAATAATAAACCCAATAGCGATGTACGCGTTATTTAACATAGTATAGAAAACCCCTTCATTTTGTTTTCTTTTATCCCCTAAGAGATATTGTCCCCCGTCTCTTAACATCTATCCTAAGTACATCGCTATTTTTAAAAAAAATCTAATCTCAATAAATATACAAGTCATGAAAAACTTTACTCCTTATTTACTAGCTTTGAGTCTTAGTGTTATTTTTGCTTCTTGTTCTTCTAACGAAGCAGAAGTTATAGAGAATAATCCAGAAAATTTATTACAATCATATACGCTTAAAAGAGATGCAACTGGGGCCTACTCTATTGATTTTAATACAGCTAATAATACCGATGTAACTACATTGACTAATACAGACAATTCTAAAGAGATTATTTTAGCTGAAACTGTACAAAAAACATCTACAAAACACTCTAATGATTTTTCTATTGAAAACAATCATTTAAAAATTGGTTTCCTAGAAACCAGGAACGGAAAAAGGACTAATATTTACATTGAAGACGAAAATATTACCTTTGCTAAAGGAATTACAGAATTTTTAAACTCATACAGCATAACAGCTAATGAAGATGGCACATGTCAATTAGATTTTACAGTCAATGATAATGTAAACACAGATTTCGTCTATAACGAAAACCTAGATGTGTATGAAATACATTTATCTGCTGGTGAAAGCCTGCAAAAAACATTTTCTAGACATTTTGAAATGAATTCTGATAAAATGCTTAAGTTGGATTTTGTTAATCATAAATATTCTGGAAGAACAGAAGAAGAAACAGCTGAAAGGAAACCTAGAATCATCCAAGAATTAATCTAACACAATTTTAATGCCTAATAAAAGCGACAAACCTCAACTTTTGACCTTTATAGGTTTATATTTTTTTCTTTCAATATTTGGTTCTTGCTTATCAATTGAAGCAAACAACTACAAAGATTATTCTTATTTTCAAAAACGTGACTCTATATTAAATCAAGAATTTAAAACTGTAAAAAAATTATATTCTGACGAAAAGTATTCTCAATCATTAAGAAATGCGCTAGCCTTATTAAATAAAATAGACACTAATAAAAATCCAGAATTAGGTTATTTGTGCCATTATCAGATAGGAGAAATATTTAGAAAGATTAATAATCATGAAAAAGCTTTATTTCATTTTAAGAAATCTTTAGAAATATCTCTTATAAATAGTCACTTTAATGAAAACAACAACATCCTTCCTAAAAATAAAACCAATTACGCAAAAAGCTTATTAAGAGCTGGTTATGAATTTTTTAGATTACAAGAATTAGATAGTGCTAAAAACTATTACTCTAAAATAATTGATTTAAATTTTCATAGCAATGAATTAGAAAACGTGAAAGCTTCAGCTTATAATAATCTATCAGGAATTTACCTTTATGAATCCTCATATAAAACAGCTAGACAGTATGCGAGAAAAGCTATTGAGATAAGAAGAAAATATAATAATAAAATATACGAAGCTGCAGCATTAGGAAATCTAGCCAGTATTTATTTAGAAGAGAAAAAATTTAATGATGCCAAGTTAATCTATTTAAACGCAATAAGTTTAATTGAAAAAGACACTACCAATGAAGCCGTTAGATTCAAAGAAGATTTATATTTTAACTTAGCCTGGGCATTGTACAAGATGAAAGACTATACAGCTTATGACTATCAAGAAAAATCATATTTAATTAAGGACGATAGAAGAGACAAAGAAATTAGAAAGACTGTAGAGCAAGTTTATGCTCAACAAAAAGTAGACCTAGAAAAAGAAAAAACAGCCTTAGTTGAAGAACAACGTAAACTAGAAGAAGCCCAAGAAGCTAAAACCTCTATGCTCTTTGGTGCTTTAAGTTTTTTAGTATTAATTGTTTCAGGAGTAATTATATACAATTATAAGCTTCGTCAAAAAAACTTACGCCTCAAGTTATCTGAAAGTAAACTTATACAACAACAAAACCTTGAGAAAGTAAGATCCGAAGCTCAAATTAAGATTCTTAATGCTACGATTGACGGAAAAGAAACTGAACGAAAACTTATCGCAGAAATATTACACGATAATGTTAGTGCACTACTTTCATCGGCAAACATGCACTTAACAGCTACAAAAAAACAATTTAACGGAGATACACCACAAGAAATAGAAAAAACACAAGCTATTATTTCAGAAGCCTCTCAAAAAGTTAGAGACTTATCTCACAACTTAGTTTCTTCTATCCTTTTAAAATTTGGGCTAGAATATGCTATTAAAGATGTTGTTAAAAAATATTCTAATAGCCAATTGAAGCTTGAGGTTTCCGCAAAAAACATCAATAGATATAATCAAGAATTTGAAATAAAAATATTTAATGTGATTCAAGAATTAATCAATAATATCTTGAAACATAGTAAAGCCAAACATGCACAAATAGATTTAAAAGAAGAGAAGAATCAACTAACCGTTCTCGTTAAGGATGATGGGGTAGGATTTTCTACCTCGTCTTCTTCTTTTTCTGATGGTATTGGACTTAACCAAGTTGAAGCTAGAGTTCACATGATGGATGGCAAACTAACCATAAAGTCTCAAATAAATGTAGGCACTACAATACAAATTATAGTTCCAATATTAAGAAAAGAAAACAACTTTAACAAGTTAACCTCTGTTAGCTAATTCAATAATTTCCATATTTTTTATATTACTATTATCTATTTCAAAACGTAGCATCGTTCTAACTTTATGAAATCCATGATTTCCTGCTGCTCCTGGATTTAAATGTAACAAATTCAGATTCTTATCATACTGAACTTTTAATATATGCGAATGTCCACAAATAAACAGTTGTGGTGTATTACTTTTTAACTCTTCTCGAACCCTTTGATTATATTTATTCGGATAGCCTCCAATATGAGTTATCCAAACCGAAACGCCATCTATTATAAATTTATTATCTAACGGAAATTCTGCCCGAGCACTTTTATCATCAATATTTCCATATACTGCTCTCAGTGGTTTTAGCTTTTTTATACTATCAGTAACTTGTAGGTTTCCAATGTCACCTGCATGCCAAACCTCATCAGCTTGTTTTACAAACTTTAAAATTTGTTCATCTATAAAACTATGTGTATCGGAAAGTAATAAAATTTTCTTCATTGAAACAAAACTAATAAAAATCAAACCAACACATTATTAACTTATAAGTATTTTAGTAAAACTTAAAACATTATTTTACCTCATATCTAGTACATTTCAAGTTATAATTTTATAATTTAGCTATTTAAAATCTTTACACTTCTTGAGGTATTTCATTGAATTAGCATACAACGGAAAAAATTATCATGGATGGCAAATACAACCACACGCAATATCCGTTCAAGAAAAAATAAATAAGGCTATTAGCACTATTTTAAGAAAAGAAATAATTATCGTAGGTGCAGGAAGAACAGATGCTGGCGTGCATGCATCTCAAATGTTTGCTCATTTTGATGTAGAAACCCCACTAAACAGTAATTTCACCTACAAGTTAAACGCTATTTTACCTAATGACATCGTTATCTTTAATACTCAACTAGTACATAACGATGCTCATGCTCGTTTTGATGCACTTAGTAGAAGCTATGAGTACAAAATTTGGCTAGGTAGAAATCCTTTTTTATTAAATACTACTTGGCAATTACACCACCAGCAATTAAATATAGAGTTAATGAATAAAGCCGCTGCAACTCTATATGATTATGAAAATTTTGAATGCTTTTCAAAAGTAAAGACAGATGTACATACATTTAACTGTACTGTAACCAATGCTAAATGGATTAAAAATGGTAATGAGTTAACGTTTCATATCAGTGCCAATCGTTTTTTAAGAAACATGGTTCGTGCTATTGTTGGAACTTTAATTGACGTTGGTTTAGAAAAAATAACTGTAAATGATTTCAAAAAAATCATAGAAAGTAAAAATCGAAGTAAAGCAGGCGTATCTGTTCCTGCAAAAGGTTTATTTTTAACAAAAGTAAAATACGAATATATATAGTGAGTAAAACAACAGGAAAAGCATTCGATATTAAAATTTTTGCACGACTAATGAGTTTTGCAAAAAAGTATCGCATACGATTTATAATTGCAGCATTATCTACTATTTTACTAGCAGGATTTGCTGTGCTAACCCCTGTCATTTTAATGGCAGCCATAGATGACTTTATTACAAACAAAGATTTTTCTAGACTATTGTATTTCACAATAGCCATGATTGTGGTTTTATTAATTCAAGTCTTTTTCCAATTTAGTTTTATTTACTACGCTAACTGGGTTGGACAACATATTATTAGAGACATAAGAGCTATCACTTTTAGAAAAATACTCCAATTTAAAATGGGATATTTTGACAACTCTTCAGTAGGTAAATTAGTAACTCGTGTTGTTTCTGATATAGAAACTATTGCTAATTTTTTTACACAAGGTGTTTTTATGATCGTTAGCGATGTTTTGAAAATGATTGTGGTAATAGTCGTAATGCTATATACCAATTGGAAACTAGCAATAATAGCACTTGCAACCTTACCTGTTTTAATTTATGCTACTAAATTATTTCAAATAGCCATAAAATCTACTTTTCAAGATGTAAGAAACCAAGTAGCAAACCTAAACAGCTTTGTTCAGGAAAGAGTTACGGGAATGAAAATAGTTCAGCTTTTTAATAGAGAAAAGATAGAGTATAAAAACTTTATTGATATTAATAACAAACATAAAAAAGCACATGTTAAAACAGTTTGGTATTATTCTATTTTTTTCCCTATCGCAGAGATTTTATCTTCAATTGCAATAGGTTTAATTGTTTGGTATGGTGGTTTACAAGTAGTTGAAAACAAAGCTGCAAGTGTTGGTGCCATTATTGGTTTTATAAAAATGGCTCAAATGCTTTTTAGACCCTTAAGACAAATAGCTGACAAATTTAATCAGTTACAAATGGGGATTGTTGCTGGTGAACGTGTTTTTAACATAATAGACACTGAGAGCTCTATAGATAAGAATGGATCAATTATTGCTAACAACATACAAGGAGCTATTAATTTTAAAGATGTAAAATTTAGTTATATAAAAGGGGAAGAAATTTTAAAAGGTATTAATTTTAGTGTTAAAAAAGGACAAACCGTTGCCATTGTTGGGGCTACAGGAGCCGGAAAATCAACTATAATTAATCTTATAAATCGTTTTTACGAAATAGATAGTGGTGAAATATCTATTGACAATATTCCTGTTCAAGATTACAAAATAACTTCTTTACGTCAAAAAATAGCTGTGGTATTACAAGATGTTTTTTTATTTTCTGATAGTATTTTAAACAACATCACTCTTAAAAATGATAAAATTTCTCTCAAAGAAGTACAAACTGCCGCTAAACAAATAGGAATTCATGAATTTATTATGAGTCTTCCTAACAATTACTATTATAATGTAAAAGAACGTGGTGGTATGTTATCATCTGGTCAACGCCAATTAATTGCTTTCTTACGAGCATATGTTAGTAAACCTAGTATTTTAATTTTAGACGAAGCTACTTCTTCAGTTGATGCACATGCAGAACAAATGATTCAATATGCTACGGATGAAATTACAAAAAATAGAACTTCTATTGTAATTGCTCATCGTTTAGCAACTATTAAAAAGGCTGATATGATTATAGTTATGGACAAAGGATCCATAGTCGAAAAAGGAAACCACATAGAGTTATTAAAAAAACACGACGGCTATTATAAGAATTTGTACGAAAAACAGTTTAATAATGAAACGGTAGTGTAAATAAATTTGTTTACATCAATCAAAATAGTACATTTGTTATTCAATCTAAAAATTAAAAATCAAAAACGATGAAAAAAGTAATTTTATCTGCATTTGTAGTTGCTTCTTTATTAGCAACCTCTTGTAAAAACACAAAAGAAGAAGCTAAAGACGTTAAAAAAGAAGCTGTTGAAACAGTAGACAAAGCTACTGAAGAAACTAAAGAAGCTGCTAAGGAAGTTGAAGAAACTACTGAAGAAGCTGTTAAAGCTGTAGAGTCTGCAATTGAAGGTATCGAAATTCCTGAATTTGAAGATCCAAAAGTAGGTGAATACTTACAGTCTTATACTGAGTATGCTAAAACATACATAGAAGCAAAAGGAGATGTAGTAAAAAACTCTGAATTAGCTCAAAAAGGTGTTGAATTAGCTAGTAAATCACAAGAAATTCTTGGTAATTTAAGTCAAGATGATGCTGTTAAGTTTAGCCAAGTTATGACTGCTATTCAATCTAAAATGGCTCCTGCTCAATAATCTTTTTTGGACAGAACATAAAAAAAGCTCGCAAGTTGCGAGCTTTTTTTATGCCATGACATCTTTTTCTAATTTTTTACGAAGTTCTTCCAGCGACTTATACAACACAAATTCACCATCTTTTATATAAGAAAGCTCACCTGTTTCTTCTGAAACCAATAAACAAAGGGCATCTGTTTTCTCACTAACCCCAATAGCTGCTCTATGGCGTAACCCAAACCTAGAAGGTATTTTAGTACTACTAGAAATAGGTAGTATTACTCGAGTAGCTACAATATAATTATCACGAATAACTGTTGCTCCATCATGTAACGGGCTATTTTTATAAAAAATACTCTCTATAATTGCTTCATTCACCAAAGCATTCATTTTATCTCCCGTATTAATTAAAAAATCAAGGTTATTTGTTTTTTCAATGACTAATAATGCCCCTGTTTTAGTTTTTGACAAGTTAACACAAGCTGTTAAAATAGTTTCAACATCTGTTTCGGAATGAATTTCAGTTTTTAGAAACTTCAACTGATTTAAAAACCCCTTTTTAGTAGAAAAGTTAGTAGTTCCTATCATTAATAAAAACTTACGAATTTCTTGTTGAAACACAATAATCAATGCTATAACACCACCAGAAAGTAAATAACCTAAAATACCACTTAACATCTCCATGTGCAAGGCTTGAGTAACTTTCCATATTAAAAATATAAATGCAATTCCTATTACAATGTTAATCGCTACGGTTCCTTTTAACAACTTATAGATATAGAAAAGCAATACAGCTACCAAAAAAATATCTAACACATCAAGAAACGAAAAGTTGATGAAATCTAAATTCATTAATTTTTTGAAGTTTTTTAACTTTAAAACAAGCTTTTAGGCATTTTGTCTTTACCTAATAAGTAAATGTAAGGATTTTATTACAACTGTTCCACAATTTTAACCGCCTCAACTGCTTCTTTTACATCGTGCACCCTTAAAATATGCGTTCCGTTTAGCAAAGCAATTGTATTTGCTACAGTAGTAGCATTTAGAGCTTCTTGCGATGTAATTCCTAACAATTTATATAACATAGATTTTCTAGAAACCCCAGTTAAAATAGGAACATCTAAACTTTTAAACATTGATAACCTTTTAAGCAACTCATAGTTTTGATTAAGTGTTTTACCAAAACCAAAACCAACATCTATAATTACATCATTCACCTTTAGCTGGCGCAATTTAAAAAGCTGTTCTGCAAAAAAAGAAACCACTTCTGTAACCACATTTTCATATTGAGGATTTTGTTGCATATTTTGCGGTGTTCCCTGCATATGCATCATAATATATGGAACTTGTAATTTTGCCACTGTATCAAACATTTTCACATCCATCTTTCCACCAGAAATATCATTTATAATTCCAGCACCTGCATTTATCGACTCTTCCACTACTCTACTTCTAAATGAGTCTACCGAAATAATAATTTCAGGAAAATTTTTAACCAACAACTCCACCACAGGAAGCATTCTTTGTAGTTCCTCTTCTTCCGAAATATGCTTTGCTCCTGGTCTTGAAGAATATGCACCTACATCAATAAATGTAGCCCCTTCACTCAACATCTTTTCTGCCTGTACAAGGATATCTCGTTCATTTTTATACTTTCCTCCATCAAAAAAAGAATCAGGAGTAACATTTAAAATCCCCATAACCTTAGGCTTAGTTAAATCCACCAAGGTTCCTTTACAATTAATTGTCATCATGCTAAATTTCCAAGTAAAAATAAATGAAAAGCTTGTAATATTTACTATTTTTGGTCGAATACTTTTAAACAGGAAAGATGCAAGATACCTCAAAACAGTATGATGCTGTAGTTGAAGAATGTAAAAGTTTATTTATAAAAAAAATGAGCGATTATGGTAGTGCTTGGAGGATTTTAAGACTTCCATCGCTAACCGATCAGATATTTATCAAAGCTCAACGTATACGTCAATTACAAGAAAATACTGAGCGAAAAGTTGATGAAGGAGAAAAATCAGAATTTATAGGCATTATTAATTATTCGGTAATGGCATTAATTCAAATTGAGTTAGGTATTGTTGAGCAACCTGATTTAACTACCGAAGAGGCTACTACTTTATACGATAAACACATAAAAATCACCAAAGAGTTAATGGAAAACAAAAACCATGATTATGGTGAAGCTTGGAGAGACATGAGAGTTTCTTCGTTAACCGATTTAATTCTGCAAAAACTACTTCGTGTAAAACAAATTGAAAACAATCAAGGCAAAACTTTAGTTTCTGAAGGAATTGATGCTAATTATCAAGATATGATTAATTATGCTATTTTTGCCATGATTCACCTTTCTGAATCAGATAATTAACCTAAAAAACACCCCTATGATTTTAAAAATGCTAACTCATATTTCAAGAGTACTTGTAGGACTTCTTTTTATTTACTCTGGATTTGTAAAATTGATAGATCCAATCGGATCTCAATATAAATTTGAAGAATATTTTGGCGCCGATGTATTAAATTTAGAATTCTTAATTCCTTTCGCTTTACCTTTTTCAATTCTTTTAATTGTTACCGAATTGGTTTTAGGTATTATGCTTTTAGTAGGTTACAAACCTAAACTTACTGTTTGGAGCTTATTTGGTTTAAACCTAGTTTTCTTATTTTTAACTTGGTACTCTTATACCTACAACAAAGTTACAGATTGTGGATGTTTTGGTGACGCTTTAAAACTTACACCTAAAGAAACATTTTACAAGAATGTTGTTTTTATGATTTTTATTGTGATTCTTATTATTGGAGTTAAACACATTAAACCTTTAGTTTCAAATAAATTTGCTTCTTTAACAACCTTTAGCTCTGTTTTTCTATCATTAATTATAACTTATTATGTTTTACAACATTTACCAATTATTGATTTTAGAGCTTATTCTATAGGTACAGATATTGCCAAAGGAATGGAATACCCAGAAGATAGCGACGAACTTCCTCCTATACATGATTTCATGATAGAGACAGACGAAGGAGATAAGTTAGAAGAAATGCTTGCAAAAGAAAAAGCAATGCTTGTTATTATGTCTAATTTAAAGAAAACAGAAAAAGAAGGTATCGCTGATGTTTCTAAGATTGCGAAACAAGCTAGCGAACAAGGTTATGAAATTTATGTATTAACCGCTTCTTACATTGAAGATTTAGCTGCTACCCAAAAAGAATATGGCCTTCCTTACACCTTTGGTTTTTGTGATGAAACTGCTCTAAAAACCGTAATCAGAGCTAACCCTGGTATTGTTACTGTAAAAAAGGGAATCATTTCAG
Organism: Tenacibaculum sp. ZH5_bin.1; assembly: GCF_042865525.1. NCBI lineage: Bacteria > Pseudomonadati > Bacteroidota > Flavobacteriia > Flavobacteriales > Flavobacteriaceae > Tenacibaculum > Tenacibaculum sp. ZH5_bin.1. The sequence goes on from NZ_JBEGIO010000003.1 coordinate 211,801, forward strand.
GAAAATGGAATTGGACAGATGCTGACGATGTAGAACTATAAACCGCTATAACATATATATAAAGAAAACCTCACAAATTTGTGAGGTTTTCTTATTTTCGCAATGATATGAAAAGCTCCTGTAGAGATTCTTACAACATCTCATTCAATAAAAGAGCAAAATTTGGCTATTAACCCAGAAGTATTTTTTGTGAAACAGTTATTATTAGTTTTTATAGGTGGTGGAGCAGGAAGCGTTTTACGATATATTATCGGAAAAGCTCTAAACAGCTCTCAAACAGGAATTCCGTACGGAACTTTTGTTGCTAACATTCTTGGTAGTTTACTTATTGGAATTATTTTAGGACTTGCTACTAAAAACGAAACCATAACACAAAACCACACTTTATTATTAGCTACTGGTTTCTGTGGCGGATTTACAACTTTTTCAACCTTTGCCTATGAAAATCATATCTTTCTAAAATCTGGAGATTTCGCCTCTTTTGCGCTATATACTGTTACTAGCTTTATCATCGGATTTTTAGCTGTTTTCGCAGGAATTTACTTAGTAAATTATTTTTGGACGAATTCACAAACTATTTAAACTACACTTTACCCTAAAAACAAATCTCACTTTGTGAGTAAATTTATATAACAAATGAGTGAACTTATACAATACAAATCAGAAGAAAACTATGTAATCATCACTATTACTAACGGAAAAGCTAATGCTATTTCTCATGAAGTGATTGATGCTTTAAACACCTCTTTTGACAAAGCTGAAAAAGAAGAAAAACCAGTAATACTAACAGGACAACCAGGAATATTCTCTGCTGGTTACGACTTAAAAAGCATGACTCAATCTCCTGAATCAGCTTTAGAATTGGTTACCAAAGGATCTAATTTATCACATAGAATGTTGTCTTTTCCTTACCCTATAATTGCTGCCTGTTCTGGTCATGCTGTGGCAAAAGGAGCTTTCTTACTCCTATCTGTTGACTATAGACTAGGAATTGAAGGTGATTTTAAAATTGGATTAAACGAAGTTTTAATCGGTATGACCATGCACAATGCCGGTATTGAAATAGCTAAAGCACGTTTAACCCCTGTTTATTTTGAAAGAAGTGTTAGTTGCTCTGAAATTCACAATCCACAAGATGCTATTACCGCTGGTTTTTTAGATAAAATTGTTCCTCAAAAACATCTATTACCTACTGCAATCAAAGTAGCTTCAATGTTTTCTAAACTAAACAAGAAAGCTCATAAAGAAACTAAACTCAAGGTAAGAAAACCATATTTGGATTCGTTAATAAAAGCAATTAAACAAGACAGTGAAGAAGGTTTAACACCTCCTTCAAAATAAAAAAGTCCTGCAATTGCAGGACTTTTTTATTTTGGTTTTTTATATGCCATTACCCCTGCTTTAATTTCTGTATTTAGGTAGTTATCACTTGGCGTAATTGGACAAGAATACCTATCACTGTATGCACAGTAAGGATTGTAAGCTTTATTAAAATCTACCTCTACAGTTCCATCTTCCTGTATATCGGTAGTATAAATATCTATAAAACGACCACCTTTATACGATGTTTTTCCATTTGTTTTATCTAAAAAAGGTAAAAACAAATGATTTGCATACTCAGGAGTAGGATTTACATCTTGATAAATAGTAAGTTTAAAGTCTTCTCCATCAATAGAAAAAGATAAAACTCCATATTTTCTATACATTACCACCCTGTTTGTTGTTGTAGGAAAATTAGTAATAGGAGTATTAAACGTCTTTTCTAAGTTAGCTTTTACAGTGTATTTTTTATCAATAGGGAAAAAATCTAAGCCTTTAAATTTCTTTAACCCTTTTTTTGTAAGCGGAGATCTTGAAGCATCTTTAAACTTAGCATTCATTTCCTTTTGAAAATTAGAATCTCCTAAAACACTTCTTTTTCCTTGACTGTTACAAGAAAATATTAAAACAACAAAAATTAAGAATAATAACTTTCTCATGTTCCTACTTTAACGTCTATATAAACGCAAAAGTACTGCATAATAACTAAAAACTCTCTCATTCCTTAAAAATTCACTAAATTAACCAGCTAAAACTGTTAATTTTCTATTAATAATTTGAAATAGCAAAATAAAATCGTTACTTTTATATTTATAGATAATACTTATAACTGATAATACGATAATGCTAAAAAATATTTTAGTCTTATAAGAAAAACTTATTAACTAATAAACCAAATTGATAAGCTTATTTGTTTAGAAACAGAAAGTTTCCCATATATTTGTCGCCCCAGTTATTTTTAGGCACATATCTTTTTTATCAGACAAAACCTAAATAAAGAAATTTTAAATTAAATTGGTAAATTTTATGAATTCAGAATTAATCAATAAGGCGGAAGAATTTGAAAACAGAAAATTCAAGTTTATTACTACTAGTGATAGAATACTAGCCGCTAGAGAAGCAAAAGCTCTTATACTAGAGATTAATGAGGTATATAAACAAACAAAAGACAGCGCATTAATGGATTTAATGAAACGGTTAACAGCTGTAAAACAACGCATTGAAAAACGTTTAAAAGGAAAACCTTTAACAGCTTAAACAATAAATAATGTTTAAGCTCGTTTACAGTATACACAATAGGAATAGTAGTTTCATCAACTACCACTCTCATTATAATATTTATTCTTGATAAAGTTCTAAGTAAAATTACTTAGAACTTTTCTTTTTTAAATATATTTGTAACATCGGGATGTAGCTTAGTCCGGTTAAAGTGCTGGTCTGGGGGACCAGAGATCGGTGGTTCGAATCCACTCATCCCGACTTCTTTTATTTTTTTTCAAAAAAATTCTACCTCTCTAAATAATCAAAACAAACTAAAATTCAACAACTTAAAAAACTTCTAAAATCATTACAAAAAACACCTTTTAAAAAAAATAAAAAAAAGTTTTTTCAGTTTCAAAAAACATTATATATTTGCCACGCTTTTGAGGCAAACGCCGATGTAGCTCAGCTGGCTAGAGCAGCTGATTTGTAATCAGCAGGTCGTGGGTTCGAGTCCCTCCATCGGCTCAAAACTAAAAGCGCTAACAAAAAGTTAGCGCTTTTTTTATGCGCTTATTTTGCTAAATTTGTCATAACTCTATTTTTACAAAAACTTAATGAAGAATATATTTGTTATTGGTATTGCTGGAGGTACAGGAAGTGGAAAAACCACGGTAGTAAACCAAATTATTAACGAACTTCCTGCAGATGAAGTTTGCGTTATCTCTCAAGACTCCTACTACAAACAAACAGACAACCTAACTTACGAAGAACGTACTAAGATTAATTTTGACCATCCTAGAGCAATTGACTTTGATTTAATGGTAGATCACCTATCTGAATTAAAAAATGGATGTATTATCGAACAACCTGTTTATTCTTTCGTTGCTCACAATAGAACCAAAGACACCATAAAAACACACCCCAGAAAAGTTATTATAATTGAAGGTATTTTAATTTTTAATAGCAAAGAACTTCGTAACTTGTGTGACATAAAAGTTTTTGTTCATGCTGATGCTGACGAACGCTTGATTAGACGTGTAAGAAGAGACATTAAAGAACGAGGTAGAGATGTTGATGAAGTTTTAAACCGTTACCAAAGCACTTTAAAACCTATGCACCAACAATTTATCGAACCTACAAAAAATTATGCTGATATCATTATACCTAACGATAGATATAATACCGTAGCTATAGATATTGTAAGAACTGTAATTAACGACCGTTTATAACATGAGTTTAAAATCAATTAAAAACAAACCTTCCTTTAAAATAGTCACTAATATTTACGTGATTATACTCACTGTTTTTGTGGTTTGGATGCTTTTTTTTGATGAAAATTCTTACCTTACCCATAGAGAGTTTAATAAAGAGATTAATGAACTAAAGAGCTGGATTGATTATCATGAAAAAAAAATCAAGAAAGACAAAAAAACCATCCAACAACTACAAGACTCTCTTCAACTAGAACGCTATGCTAGAGAAAAGTACTTAATGAAGAAAGAAGATGAAGATATTTATATTATTGAATTTGATACCATAAAAAAGTAATGAGTAACTATTTATTTGACGAATTTCAAGGTGTTACCCCTGCAGAATGGAAACAAAAAATACAAGTAGACCTTAAAGGTGCCGATTATAACGATACACTTTTATGGAAAACTGAAGAAGGTATTACTGTAAAACCTTTTTACACTAAAGAAGACAGAACCAATATTCAGATTAATACCCCAAATAAAGGTTTTGCTATTTGTCAATCTATTAACATTGAGAATGAAGAAGAAGCAAATGCATTTGCTATCGACTCAATTAAAAGAGGAGCAAACGCCATAAAATTCAGCGCAAAAAAAGAGTTTGACTACAATACCTTATTAAAAGGAATTGACACTCAAAAAACCTTACTTTACTTTACTTTTAATTTTTTATCATCACAATTTGTAAAAAAACTAGCTGATTTCACAAACTCGGACAAGTGCTACTTCAATATAGATGTTATAGGAAACTTAGCTAGCTCAGGAAACTGGTATTCTAATCTTAAAAGCGATCATACACAATTAGAAGAAATAGCAAAAGCTACTCAAAATGCTATTTGTGTTAATGCTTCCATTTATCAAAATGCAGGAGCAACCATAGTTCAACAATTAGCATATGCACTTGCACACGCAAACGAATACTTGAATCATTTTGGAAACTCAATTGAAAACAATATTCACTTTAATTTTTCTGTAGGAAGTAATTACTTTTTTGAAATAGCCAAACTACGAGCTTTTAGAATTTTATGGAGTGCTCTTTTAAAAGAATATAACATTGAAGCAACCGCTCACATTTTCGCTCAACCTAGTTTACGTAATAAAACTTTATATGATTATAACGTAAACATGCTGCGCACTACCTCTGAGTGTATGAGTGCTATTTTAGGAGGAACAAACACTATCGCCAATAACTCTTACGATAAAATTTTTCATCAACCGAACGAATTTGGTGAACGTATATCAAGAAATCAACTATTAATTCTACAGCAAGAAAGTGAGCTAGCAGAAGCTCAAAAGATTGCTGATGGTGCATACTACATTGAAACAATTACTCAACAACTTGCCCAAAAAGCACTAGAAGTTTTTAAATTAATAGAAAAAGGTGGTGGTTTCTTAAAACAATTAAAAGAAGGAGTTATCCAACGAAAAATAAAAGAGTCTGCAGATAAAGAACAACAATTATTTGACTCAGGAGAATTAGTGTTACTTGGAACAAACAAAATTCAAAACGAAAATGACAAGATGAAAAACGATTTAGAAGTTTCGCCTTTCTTGAAAATTCGTAACGAAAAAACACTAATTCAACCTATTATTCAAAAACGATTAGCTGAAAAGCTAGAACAAGAACGTTTAGAAAATGAGTAGAAAAGATATATCAAACATACAAATAGATAAAAGCCAAGAACAGCAAAACAAAAACTTTAAACACGAAGATTTTGTTGCAGGTATTGCACCTAACTTACGTGGACCTTACTCTACCATGTATGTTCGTAGACCTTGGACAATTCGTCAATATGCAGGTTTTTCTACAGCTGAAGAAAGCAATGCTTTTTACCGTAGAAATTTAGCTGCTGGTCAAAAAGGATTATCAGTTGCTTTCGATTTAGCTACACACCGTGGTTACGACTCAGACCACGAACGTGTACAAGGTGATGTCGGAAAAGCTGGTGTTGCTATAGATTCTGTGGAAGACATGAAAGTTTTGTTCGACCAGATACCATTAGATAAAATGTCCGTTTCCATGACTATGAATGGAGCCGTTTTACCAATTTTGGCATTTTATATTATAGCAGCTGAAGAACAAGGTGTAGCTCCTAAACTATTATCAGGAACTATTCAAAACGATATTTTAAAAGAGTTTATGGTGCGTAATACTTACATTTACCCACCTACTCCATCAATGAAAATTATTGCTGATATTTTTAGATATACTTCTGAAAATATGCCTAGATTTAATTCAATTTCTATCTCTGGATACCATATGCAAGAAGCTGGTGCTACTGCAGAAATTGAATTGGCTTATACTTTAGCTGACGGATTGGAATACATTAAAAAAGGGCTAGAAGCAGGAATGGACATTGACACCTTCGCTCCTCGCTTATCTTTCTTCTGGGCTATTGGAATGAATCATTTTATGGAAATTGCCAAAATGCGTGCAGGAAGAATGTTATGGTCTAAATTGGTAAAGCAATTTAACCCTAAAAATCCAAAGTCATTAGCATTAAGAACTCACTGTCAAACCAGTGGATGGAGTTTAACTGAGCAAGATCCTTTTAACAATGTAGCCCGTACTGCAATTGAAGCTATGGCTGCTGCTTTTGGAGGAACACAAAGTTTACATACCAACGCTTTAGACGAAGCTATTGCTTTACCTACCGATTTTTCAGCGCGCATTGCTCGTAACACACAAATATACTTACAACAAGAAACCCATATTACAAAAACGGTTGATCCATGGGCAGGTAGTTATCATGTAGAAAAACTTACTGAAGAAATTGCCAATAAAGCATGGGAGCTAATTCAAGAAGTTGAAGAATTAGGAGGAATGACCAAAGCTATTGAAAAAGGGATTCCTAAAATGCGTATAGAAGAAGCTGCTGCAAAAAAACAAGCAAAAATCGATAGTGGACAAGATGTTATTGTTGGTGTTAACAAATACCAATTAGAGCAAGAGGATCCTTTACATATTTTGGAGGTAGATAATGAAGCAGTTCGTCAATCTCAAATTGACAGACTAAACGACTTAAAATCGAAAAGAAATCAAGCTGAAGTAGATAAAACTTTACGTGATTTAACTGAATCTGCTAAAACAGGTGAAGGAAATTTATTAGATTTAGCGGTAAAAGCTGCAAGAAACAGAGCTACTTTAGGTGAAATTTCTGACGCTCTTGAAACTATTTTTGGACGTCATAAAGCAGTACATAAAACAATATCTGGCGTGTATAGTAAAGAAATAAAAGACGACGAGTTATTTAAAAAAGCTACCGAATTAGCTGATAAGTTTTCAGAATTAGAAGGACGACGTCCTCGAATTATGATTGCTAAATTAGGACAAGACGGTCACGATCGTGGTGCTAAAGTAGTTGCTACTGGTTATGCTGATTTAGGTTTTGATGTAGATATAGGTCCATTATTCCAAACACCACAAGAAGCCACCAAACAAGCTATAGAAAATGATGTACATATTTTAGGTATTTCATCATTGGCTGCAGGACATAAAACGTTAGTTCCGCAAGTTATTGCTGAACTTAAAAAATATGACCGTGAAGATATTATGGTTATTGTTGGGGGTGTAATTCCAGCACAAGATTACCAATTCTTATTTGACGCTGGTGCTGTAGGTGTTTTTGGCCCTGGAACTAAAATTGCGCAAGCTGCCATTGATATGTTAACTATTTTAATTGATAGTATCGAAGAATAAAATAAACTTAATGAAAAAACAAATCTTTTTAACACTAAGCTTAATAGTCTTTATCTTTTCCTGTAGTCAAAATGAAACTGAAGTACCTCACCCAACAGTTTCCTCATATACTCCTAAAAATGGATATATTGGTGACACAATTAATATTCTGGGAAAAAACTTTCCTTCAAATATAAAAGTAACTTTACTTGACATTGAAACTAAGCTAATTCAAAAATCAACTACTGAAATAAAAGCTATTGTACATGAAAAAGTAACGAAAGGGAACAATTCTATCAAATTAGTTTACAACAACGAAGCTCCTGTAGAAATTGGTTCTTTCAATGCTATCATAGACGATTATGAATACTTAATATATGATAACTGGAACGCCAAACTATTTAAAATAGGTAATAACACTGGTACTATTAACTTTATTAATCAACTACCTATACCTACCCCCACACAAAATAGCATGTATGGTTTTCTAAAAAGAAATGACTTAATTTACTTAATTGATTTCTCAAACAATCCTGAACACAGCCTCTTAACCTATAATTTAAATACAAAAACATCAAGTTTTACTCCTTTAGCTTTACCACCATCTATTACAGGAGGAATAACAGCTATTAATTGGAATATCACAAATAATACTTTAATTGGTCTAGTTAGTGAAAATATACACAACACTAACGCTGCCAAACACCACTTAATAGAAATAAACCCTATTAATGGCCAAATAAAAGACTTAAACATATCTTTTAATCATTCCTTTATTTCTTCCCATATAGTAAAAAACAATTACCTTTTCTTATTCTCTTCTACTTCTCCTTATGATTTATCTAAAATAGACTTAACTAATTATTCAATAGAAAAATTATCTACCAATAATGAAGGATTTTCCATCACTAAACCAAGTTTAAACTCTTCCAGTGAAATAATTTGTTTAAAAGATTATGGAAACTCTTTAGGGCAACTAGTCAAATTTAATGAGGAAACAGTTAAGATCACACAATTATCTGAAAGTAAGCTTTACTACTCTAATCGCTTAGGATATGGTTTTTTTGACAAAAAAAATGATGAATATATTGGAGTTTACAAAGATTTCTCAATAGAGAATAGTTCAGGGAATCAACCAACTTATAATAGCTTGTACAAATTCAACACACCCTCTTATCAAGAAGAAAAAATACTTTTTAGACCTTTAAAAACTAGTTTTACTTCTCCAACAATTATTGACATAATAGAGTTATGAAAATAAAATTTATTGATAGAAAAACAGGTAAAATAATTACCGAAACCCCTCCTGGAGAAGGGTATTTAAAATTACTTTACAACAATCCGTTTGGAAAAATGGCTTTATTACCATTAGTTAAACGTAAATTTTTGTCATCGTGGTATGGTAAGCTCATGAACAAACCTAATTCTATTAACAAAATAAACAGTTTTGTTAGTGAACTTCAAATCGACATGAGTGAAGCCGAAAGACCATCTGAAGACTACATTTCTTTCAATGACTTTTTCTATCGAAAATTAAAACCTGGTGCACGCCCTATTGAGGAAGGCTTTATTTCTCCTGGTGACGGAAAAATGTTAGCATTTAAAAGCATTTCTGATATTCATAACTTCTTTATCAAAGGAAGAAAATTTACCTTAGAGGAATTTCTAGGCAATAAAGAGCTAGCCACAAAACATAAAAACGATTCTTTAATTATTTTACGACTCGCTCCAAATGATTACCACAGGTATCATTTTCCATACAACGGAACTCCTTCCGAAGTAACCAAAATTAAAGGACGCTACTTCTCAGTTTCTCCGCACGCTTTGGCTGCTAACTTCACTAGAGTATTCTGCGAAAACAAAAGAGAGTACTGTACTTTGGCAACACAAGACAAAGGAGATATTATAATTGCTCCCGTTGGAGCGACCATGGTTGGAAGTATTATTGAAACCTACAAACCTAATTCCGAAATAAAAAAAGGCGATGAAATGGGATATTTTGCTTTTGGCGGTTCAACTATTGTGTTATTAGTTAATAGTTCCAAAATAACTATTGATGAAGATATTTTAACCAACACCAAAAACAAGATGGAAACCTTTGTTAAAATGGGAGAAAAGATAGGTATTTAATTATGCTAATTTTAACAATTCTTTTCTCAAAATAACACTCATTCTTTCAAAAAAGCGAGCTTTAATCCGTAAATTTGCAACGTTTTATACTTAGCAGATTTACTGATGAAAAAAATCTTAGATATTCTCTACTCTACCCGTTTAATGGCTGTATTATTTTTTGTTTTTGCCATTGCCATGGGAATTGCCACTTTTATTGAAAACGATTACGGAACCCAAACCTCTAAAGCATTAGTGTACAATACTTGGTGGTTTGAGTTGATTATGGTGTTCTTTGTTATCAATTTTTTTGGAAATATTTTTAAGTACAGATTATACAAAAAAGAAAAATGGTCTGTGTTATTATTTCATATATCATTTCTATTAATCTTAATAGGCGCCGGTATTACTCGTTATATTAGTTATGAAGGCTTAATGGTTATTGATGAAGGAGAAACAACCAATCAATTTTATTCTGAGCACACCTACTTAAATGTCATTATTGACAATGGTGAATTTCAAAAAACTACTGCAAACAAATTACTTTTATCTGCTTGGGGTAAAAACTCTGCAAGTTTTGAAGAAAACTTTCAACCTAAAAAGACAGGAAAAAATCATACGGTTTCTTTTAATTTAGTTGACTATATTCCTTGGTCTGAAACAAAAATGGTTTTAGACGAAAACGGAACAGAGCATTTATTTTTTGTAGAAAGTTCTGATGGAAGCAGACACGAGCATTACATTAAGAGAGGAACTATTGAAAATATTCATAATATTTTAGTAGGCTTTGAAGCTCCTAATAAAGAGGCTGCTTCAATTAACTTCTTTTATGAAGACGGTAGCTTAAAAATGATTTCTAAAAATAATGGAGATTGGTTTAGAATGGCTGATCAAAAGAAAGGTTTAATAGTTAAAGATAGTGCTCAACATTTTCAATTATTAACACTTCACAACGTAAATGGATTACAATTTGTAGTCCCTAAGTCTCCAGAAAAAGGAGAGATTAAAACAGTTAGGGGTAAAAAAGATGATAAAAAATATGACACCGTAATTTTTGATATAACTACAAATGGAGAAACTGAACGCGTTGAGTTTTATGGAGGCAAGTTTAATGTAGACAATCAACAACAATTTAGTATTGGAAATTTAAATTTTAGAGCTTGGTATGGATCTAAATTGTTACAAACCCCTTTTAGCGTAAAATTAAATGATTTTCAATTAGAAAAATATCCAGGATCAGAAAGTGCCGCAGCTTATGCTAGTGAAGTTACTGTAATTGCTCCTAACGAAACATTCGATTATAGAATATTTATGAACCATATTTTAGATTACGGAGGGTATAAATTTTTCCAATCAAGTTATAAAATTGACGGTGAACACGAGCAAACACATTTATCTGTAAATCACGATTTTTGGGGTACTTGGGTCACGTACATTGGTTATTTCTTATTGTTCTTTGGTTTAACTGCTTCTTTATTTGTTAAAAATACTCGTTTTTACGACTTAAAACAATCATTAGTTAAAATACGAAACAAGAAATCCAAGCTATCTCTAATTGCTTTATTTATTTCTTTAGCTAGTTATACGCAACATAAACAACATGAACCAAAACAAGTTTCTGAAGCCCAAATTGATTCTATTTTAATCGCAAATAAAGTAGATAATAAACATGCTGATTTATTTAGTTCTTTAGTTATTCAAGATGCTGGTGGACGCATGAAGCCTGCCCACACCTTTGCTTCAGAATTAGTTAGAAAAGTAGCCCATGTAGATAAATTTAAAGACATGGATCCTAGCCAGATTTTACTTTCAATTACAGAAAGTCCGATGCTTTGGTTAAACGTTCCCTTTGTGTATCTGGAAAAAGGGAACACACAAATTAGAGAAATTTTAGGGCTTTCTGAAGATACTGAATATGCTCGTTTTATTGATTTTTACAACCCTGATGGCTCTTCAAAAATTAGCAAACTTGTTGTTGAAGCTGAGAAGAAAAGGATTCAAAATAAATTTGAACAAGATGCTATTAAGATTGAAAGAAGAGTTTGGTTGTTATCGCAAGCTTTAGGAGGTGGTATATTACGTATTTATCCAATTCCTAACGACGAAAATAACAAATGGGTTTCGCAGCCCGAAACACTACAGGCAAATTTTAAAGGAACAGATTCTGTTTTTGTTCGTCAGTCATTACCCGTATATTTACAGTTATTACAAGCATCAAAAAAATCGGGAGATTATACTGAAACCACTAAGGTTTTAAATGGAATTAAGAAATTCCAACAAAAATTTGGTTCAGAAGTTATTCCTTCTAAAGACAAAATCGATTTAGAAATAGCTTACAATAAGTTAAATATTTTTGTAAAACTTTCTAAATATTACGGATACGTAAGTTTACTTTTAATTGTTTTTGTTTTCTTACAAATTTTTAATAACAAACCATGGGTTAACTATATAGTTAAGATACTTATAGGAATTGTTATTTTCCTTTTCGTTTTTCATGTATTAGGATTAACAGCTAGATGGTATATTAGTGGCAATGCCCCTTGGAGTAATGCTTATGAGTCCATTATTTTTGTAGGTTTAGCAACTATGTTATTTGGGTTAATTCTAGGAAAAAAATCTTCATTAACCATAGCTGCTACAACATTTTTAGTCTCGATTATTTTAGCTTTTGCTCACCAAAATTGGTTAGACCCTGAGATTGCTAACTTACAACCAGTATTAAACTCTTGGTGGCTATATGTACACGTTTCTATAATTGTTGCTGCTTACGGACCTTTCTTCTTAGGAATGATTCTTGGTGTATTTGCTTTGTTTTTAATCGTTTTTACCAACAAGAAGAACAAAAAGAAAATGGATTTACACATTAAAGAATTAACTATTATAAACGAAATGGCATTAACTGTTGGTTTAGTAATGTTTACGATTGGTAACTTTTTAGGTGGAATGTGGGCAAATGAAAGCTGGGGACGTTATTGGGGATGGGACCCTAAAGAGACTTGGGCTTTAGTTTCTATTATGATATATTCTTTTGTATTACATATGCGTTTAATACCAGGTTTACGAGGAAGATACACTTTCAATTTAGTTTCTATTTTAGCCATCTCATCAATTATGATGACTTACATGGGGGTTAATTTTTACTTATCTGGCCTACATTCTTATGCAAGTGGTGATAAAGTAGTTACGCCAGCATCAGTTTATTATTCTTTAGCTTTTGTTGCTGTTTTAGGAACTCTTGCTTGGATAAAAAACAAAAAGTATTACAAAAAATAAGTTGATAGGTTTTCTGTTAAAAAAATGTATTTTTGCAAACTGATAAAAAGAAGAGACAATTATGTTCAATAAAAATATAAAATTAGTTTTAGCTACCTTAATTACTATATGGTCTGTATATGAGTTCACACAAGGGCACATTATGAACGGTATATCAATACTATTACTTGCTGGACTATTTATTTTATTTTATTTTAAAAACGAGTTTATTCTTTTAGCTTTCTTACAACTACGTAAACAAAATTTTGCTGGAGCTCAAAAATGGTTAGGGTATATTAAAAACCCATCTACTGCATTAACAAAAAAGCAAGAAGGGTATTATAATTACCTACATGGTATTATGCTATCTCAAACTAACATTACTCAAGCCGAAAAGTTTTTAAAGAAAGCTGTTAAGTTAGGTCTAGCTATGGATCATGACTTAGCCATGGCTAAATTACAATTGGCTGGAATAGCAATGACTAAACGTAGAAAAAGAGAGGCTACAAACTTAATGGCAGAAGCCAAAAAGCTAGATAAACATGGCATGCTTAAAGAGCAAATGCAAATGATGAAACAACAAATGAAGAAAATTTAATGCTTCATCTTATTTTTGATATTTTCCTTAACTCTTTTAGTAGTATATTTAGCTTGTAAATAAGATAAGAAATGGTTTTAATTGCCGATGGTGGTTCTACTAAAGCTGATTGGATAGCTCTCGATGATACTAAAAAAGAAGTTTTTAGAACAACTACTCTAGGTCTAAACCCGTCTGTTTTAACAAAAGATGAAATGCTTAGCACAATAAATAGTGCTAACAACTTATTAAAAATACAAAACGACACTTTACAAGTCCACTTTTATGGAGCTGGTTGTGGAAGTCCTAAAGCTGCTAAAAGTTTACAAAATGTTCTAAAATCTATCTTTAAAAAAGCAACTGTATTTGTTTCTGAAGATACCTTAGCCGCTGTTTATGCTAGTACTGGTAAAAACCCTGGTATTGTGTGTATCTTAGGAACAGGTTCTAACAGCTGTTATTATGATGGAAAAGACATGATTACTACAGCTCCATCACTTGGCTACACTATTATGGATGAAGCTAGCGGGAATTATTTTGGCAAAAAATTATTACGTGATTTTTATTATAATAAAATGCCAAAAAAAATAGCTTCAGCATTTAAAACTTCTTTTGAACTTGATACTGATACCGTAAAAATAAACCTATATAAAAAACCATATCCAAATATGTATTTAGCTTCTTTTGCTAAATTTATGCTGGAGTATAGAGATGAAAAATACGTCAGAAAAATGATAAAAAAAGGAGTTCAAGAGTTTTTCAAGTATCGTATTCTTCCTTTTGAAAAAAATAGTCAAACACCAATTTATTTTATCGGATCAATTGCTTATTACTTTCAGGATATATTAGACAATGTCGCCTCTAAAAATAATTTATCTATTACTAATGTAATTCAACGTCCTATTGATAATTTGGTTAACTTTCACCGAAATAATTCTTTTTAAAAAAGCGCTACAACTCTTTCTAAAGCCATACCTCTAGAGCCTTTTACTAAAATTGTACTACTCTCAATTTGGTTGTTCTTTATATATTCTTCAAACTCATTAAACCCATTAAACCTTTTATACTTAGTCGTGGTTTTATAAAAATTCTCACCTATAAGGAAAGCTTCGTCTAAGTTTAATTCTTTTATAAAATTTACAATACTCTGATGTTCGTTTGAACTATATTTTCCAAGTTCAAACATATCTCCTAAAATTATTGTTTTATTATTAGCTTGCAGCTTACTAAAACTCTCTAAGGCTGCTTTCATACTTGTAGGGTTAGCATTGTAAGCATCTAGAATTATTCTATTAGTTTTTGTATTTATTACCTGAGACCTATTGTTAGAAGGGACGTAATTTTCAATTGCCTCTTTTATTAATTCTGTTGTTACATTAAAGTAATTACCAATAGTTATCGCCGCTGATATGTTAGCAAAGTTATAGGCTCCTATTAAATTACTTAATATCTCTGTATTATTATACGACAACTTTACAAATGGATTAGCCTCTATAAACTTTATGCTTTCATCAAAGGTAATACTCTCTATATCTTTTGTTTTAGCTATCTGCTTTTCATCATTGGGATTAACAAAAACTTTTTTGTTTTTGGCTCTCAAATAATCATATAATTCTGATTTAGCCTTTACCACACCTTCTAAAGAACCAAAACCTTCTAAATGTGCGCTTCCAAAATTTGTTATATACCCATAATCAGGGTTTGCTATTTCTGATAAAAACTCAATTTCTTTAGCATGATTTGCTCCCATTTCTACAATGCCAACTTCTGTATTCTTATTCATTGACAATAAAGTTAATGGTACACCAATATGATTATTAAGATTTCCTAAAGTTGCTGTAGTTTTATATTTTTTTGATAAAACTGAATTTATCAATTCTTTTGTTGTTGTTTTCCCATTACTTCCTGTTAATGCAATTACAGGAATTCCTAGTTGATTTCTATGATGATTTGCAAGTTTTTGTAGAGTTTCCAAAACATTATCAACCAAAATTAATTTTTCTGAAGTTTTATAATCAGCTTCATCAATTATTGCGTAACTAGCTCCATTAGTTATTGCCTCTTCGGCAAACTTATTTCCATTAAAATTCTCTCCTTTTAATGCAAAAAAAAGTGTGTTTTTTCTAATAGTTCTAGTATCTGTATCTACTAAACCATGTGTGATATATAAACTGTATAACTCTTCTATCTTCATAAAGTAAAAATAAAAAACCTCATTGAAATTCAATGAGGTTTTGTTGTATAAAATACTATTTTATTATCTAGCTCTATCTGGTGTAGCTGTTTTTCTTTTATTTAGCACCATTGGTCCCATTTTATCTGTAGCACATCTAAACCCTATGTAGTTTGTTGCCATATATTCTGGGAAATATCTTCTTTGAGCTGGATCTAACCAGTACTCTCTGTCAGCCCAAGAACCACCTTTATATACTCTAGACTTATCACTAATTAATGTAGTTCTTCTCTTATCATCATATTTATAATTATTAACCACATTACCTAATGTGTCAATTTCAGCTTCTGGCTTTTGAGGAGAGTTATACATTCTTTTTGTACGATCTAATTGATCTTTATCTAATCCATAGAACTTAGAAGAAGCCTGATCTCCATCACCTAAACTAGAATTGTTAGCTAAGTTATAATTTCTTCTCATGTAAGTATCTTCTTTAGTAATAGGAATATACTTAACACTTCCCGGTAAATCTTTAGGAACAATTCTACCGTTTTCTAAAGTATCATACTCTACTTCACCATCACCCACAATAACAACTTTACCCTCTTCATTGATTAATTTTTTAGTAAAAATGTTACCTCTAAAATAATTAAAGTCATTTGCTTCAGAATCGATAATTGGTCTATACACATCTTCTACCCATTCAGAAACATTACCAGACATATCATATAGTCCAAAAGCATTAGGAGGGTAACTTCTTACTGCATTAGGAATATCTGATCCATCACTACTCCATCCAGCAATACCACTATAATCTCCTTTTCCTTGCTTAAAGTTAGCTAATTGATCTCCTCTTCTTCTCTTATCTCTGTCACGAGTATACTTTCCACTCCAAGCATATTTTTTTCTTCCTCTAATATTATTATATTCACGGTTTTCAAAAATAGCTTTTGCAGCATATTCCCATTCTACTTCAGTAGGCAGTCTGAATTTTTGAGATAAAATACCATCTGAAGATGTAACCTGTCTACCTGTAAAGGTTCCTTTTTCTGGTTTTGGTTCTCCTTTTACCTTTGGAACTGGTATACCCTTTTTATAAATTGTAGAGTCTCCGTTGAATATCGCGTAAGGATCTGTTAAATAAGTATCGGTATCAAAATTATTTTCTCCTTTAAAGCTTATAGAATCTTCTTTAAAAATATTTTTTATAACACCTTTATCCATTAAAATTTTCAAGTTAACAGCATTGGTACGCCACTTACAATATTTATTTGCTTGAATCCAACTAACACCTACAACTGGATATTCAGCATAAGAAGGGTGTCTTAAATAACTCTCTGATAAAAGATTCGTATTGCCTAAACCTTTCCTCCATACCAAAGTATCTGGTAATACCGAAGGGTAAATGTTTTTAAACTGTGGATCTTCTGGAGGAAAAACATCTTTAGTATACTGCATAAATAACCCATATTCTGCATTCGTTACCTCTGTTTCATCCATGTAAAAAGTACGAACATGCATTTTTTGTGGAGTTGTATTCCAATCAAACATAACATCATCTTGTACTAATCCCATGGTGAAAGTACCTCCTTCTATGTGAACCATCCCTGGTGGTACATTTTTTCCTTCTTTATACTCTCCCTTTAAATATCCTCCATAGTTTGGGTCATTAAAGTTCCAACCAGTTAATGAAGATTTACTCGACCCACCTCCATTACTTTTACAAGAAGTAATTAATAAACTAGTGATCGCCAATAAACTAAATAATTTCAACGTACTTTTCATGTATTTTTAACTGTTTTTTAAGGGTGTCGCAATTTACAATATTTCTAATTTCTTACAACTAATTTATTTATAAATTCACATTTAGTAACCTTATCTATGCTAGATTACAAACGACAGTTTTTATACTTTAGTATTACGAATCTAAGAAAAAGATTAAAAAACAGACTATTAAAGTTTATTATTTTTTAACAGCCTAAAAATATTTTTTTCATTATTACGTATACAATATATAATATTGTTTAAGCAAACTCGTTTAGTTAGTTAACTAATAAATAAACCATTAAGTTTTATTTATACGAAATCTAAAAAAAGTTACTAGTTATAAACTCCCTCAAGAAAAATTATATATTTGCTAAACAATTAATCAAATTTTACATGAAAAAATTATCTATCGTATTATTTTTTGTGTGCTTTACCCTTCAAAATAAAGCGCAAGCCCAAACATCAATAAACACAACGGCAATGCCTTTCTTATTGATTACACCTGATGCTCGTGCTGGTGGTATGGGAGATATTGGAGTAGCTACCTCTTCAGATGCTTATTCAATTTTTCATAACCCTGCAAAAACTGCATTTAATCAAAACAAAATTAGCATAGGACTCAATTACACGCCTTGGCTTAGAAACTTAACTGACGATATTTTTGTTGGTGGAGGCTCTTACGTTAATAGGTACAGTGAAAAATCTGCTTGGGGTGTTGACTTAAAATACTTTTCTCTTGGAGAAGTTAATTTAACAGATACTAATGGCGGTTCTAATGGAATTGAAAACCCAAATGAATTAGCTATTACTGGTATTTATTCATTAAAGTTGAGTGAAAATTTTTCTATGGGTATAGGTTTAAAGTATATTCATTCTAATTATAAAATCAGAAGTAATGACTCCAACTTAGATGCTGTTAATTCTTTTGCAGTTGATGTTTCTGGTTATTATCAATCTAAGGAAAAAAACTTTGGAAGCTTTAATGGTCGTTACCGATTAGGTTTTAATATCGCTAATATTGGCCCAAAAGTAGAATATAGTCCTGGTGTTCCTAACTTCATCCCAACCAATGCAAAAATTGGTGGTGGTTTTGATTTCATTTTTGATGACAAAAACATTTTGGGACTTAACTTGGAACTTACAAAATTACTTGTTCCTTCAAGTCCTAACTCAGAGAGAGGTTGGTTTGAAGGAATGTTTACATCTTTAGGAGATAGAAGTTTTAGTGAAGAATTGCAAGAAACTACATGGGCTTTAGGCGCAGAATATCTGTATAACAATGCCTTTGCTCTTAGAGCTGGTTATTTTCATGAGAGTGAAGAAAAAGGACAACGTCAATACTTTACCTTAGGTACAGGATTTACTGCTAGAGCTTTTACTTTAGATTTATCTTATTTAATAAATACTGCAGCTGTTAACAACCCGTTAGAAAATACATTACGTTTTTCTTTATCTTTTGATTTAGGAGAACTATATGAAGTATATTAAAAAGTGGTATTTTTTTTATAAATTCGTATCAGAATACAAAAGCAGTCTTACCGACTGCTTTTTTTGACTAATTTATTTACGATGAAGAAAATTGACGTAACTACTAAAGCAACTGTATTTGATAATATATCACAATTATCAACTGAAGATGCTTTTTTAATTCAAAAAGCTATTGAGGCAAGACAAAAAGCTTACGCTCCTTACTCTAAATTTAATGTTGGAGCTGCTGTATTACTAGACAATGGTCAAGTTGTTTTAGGAAACAATCAAGAAAGCGCTGCTTATCCTTCAGGTATGTGCGCAGAGCGAGTAGCTATTTGGAAAGCGGGCTCTGAATACCCTAACATGAAAGTACTAAAAATAGCCATTACTGCTGCTTCTGAAAACTCTACGGTAGATAAACCTGTTGGTCCTTGTGGAGCTTGTCGTCAAACATTATCAGAATATGAAATCAACCAAAAACAACCAATTGAAATACTATTTACAGGAGAAGTTGGACAAATAGTAAAAACGGAATCGTTACTTTCATTATTACCTTTTTCATTTGATAGCTCATATTTGTAACAACCATCGAGTATCAAAATCACAAAAAAAAGCACCTCTAATTTTTAAAAAAAACAATTTAACTTATTTTTTTTAAAAACATAACAAATATTTGAAATTGAATGTAAATAAAACGGTTATCATCAATAAAAATATTTTATTTGTAATTACCAACCCTAAAAAAATCATTTATTTCAATGAAGAAATCAGTAATTACAGGAACAGGTTCATTTATCCCATCTATCAAAAAGGAAAATGCTAACTTTAATAATCATTCATTTTTAAATGCCGATGGAACATCTTTTGACAACCCTAACCCTATAATTATTGAAAAATTCAAATCCATTACTGGCATTGAAGAACGTCGTTACGCTAAAGATGAATATAAAGCTTCAGATTTAGGTTTTTTTGCTGCGCAAAAAGCTATTAAAGATGCTAAAATTAATCAAGAAGAATTAGATTATATTATTTTTGCTCATAATTTTGGTGATGTTAAAAAGAATGCCATTCAAAGTGACATTCTTCCAAGTTTAGCTACTCGTGTAAAACATTTGTTACAAATAAAAAACCCTAACTGTGTTGCCTACGATATTTTATTTGGTTGTCCTGGTTGGGTTGAAGGTGTCATTCAAGCACAAGCGTTTATAAAAGCAGGAATTGCTACAAAATGTTTAGTTATTGGTGGTGAGACTTTATCAAGGGTTGTTGACATGAATGACCGTGACTCTATGATTTATAGTGATGGTGCTGGTGCCTGTATCATAGAAGCTACTGATAAAAATGATAGTGGAATTTTAAGCCATGCTTCACAAACCTTTACTAAAGATGAAGCCTACTTTTTATTTTTTGGAAATTCAAACGATAAAAACAAAGACAAAGACGTACGCTACATTAAGATGCATGGACGAAAAATTTATGAATTTGCCTTAACCAATGTTCCAAAAGCTATGCAAACTGCTTTAGATAAAAGTGGTGTAGCTATTGATGATGTAAAAAAAATATTCATCCATCAGGCCAATGAAAAAATGGATGAAGCTATTATTAAACGTTTTTATCGTTTGTACAAAAAACCAATTCCTGAAGGTGTGATGCCAATGAGCATTCATAAATTAGGAAATAGTTCAGTAGCAACCGTACCTACCCTACTTGATTTAGTTTTAAAAGGAAATATTGAAAACCAAGAAGTAAAAAAAGGAGATGTTATTATTTTAGCATCAGTAGGTGCTGGTATGAATATTAATGCTATAGTTTACAAGATTTAATAGTTTAAAAAACTCTTTAATTTCTTACTAAATATTCTCGCAAATATAAAATCTAAGTACTATTTTTGCGCATGCAACAACACAACGTACTTATATTAGATTTCGGATCGCAATACACACAGTTAATTGCGCGCCGTGTAAGAGAATTAAATATTTATTGTGAAATTCACCCTTACAACAAAATACCACAAAATTTAAACGATTTTAAAGCTGTAATCCTTTCAGGAAGCCCATCTTCAGTTCGTTCAGAAGAGGCTCCTCATCCAGATTTGTCTGAAATCAGAGGTAAGAAACCATTATTAGCAGTGTGCTATGGCGCACAATATTTAGCTCATTTTTCTGGTGGTTTAGTAGCTCCTTCTAATACTCGTGAGTATGGTAGAGCTAACTTATCTTTTATTAAAGAAGGAGAAGAATTCTTTAAAGATATTTCTGAAGGAAGTCAAGTTTGGATGAGTCATTCAGACACAATTAAAGAGTTACCTACTGGAGGAACATTATTAGCAAGTACTCATGATGTACAAAATGCAGCATACAAAATTGATGGAGAGACTACTTATGCTATCCAATTTCATCCAGAAGTATATCATTCTACAGATGGTAAACAATTATTACAAAACTTTTTAGTTAATATAGCTGGGGTAGCTCAAACATGGACACCAGATTCTTTTGTTGACGAAACTGTAGCTGAATTAAAAGCTAAGATTGGTAATGACAAAGTTGTTTTAGGTTTATCTGGAGGAGTAGATTCTACCGTAGCTGCAGTTTTATTACACAAAGCAATTGGAAGTAATTTGCACTGTATTTTCGTAAACAACGGATTGTTACGTAAAAATGAGTTCACCGACGTATTAAAACAATACGAAGGTATGGGATTAAACGTTAAAGGGGTCGATGCTTCGGCACGTTTTTTGGACGAACTAGCTGGATTAAGTGACCCAGAAGCAAAACGTAAAGCTATTGGTAAGGTTTTTATTGATGTTTTTGATGATGAAGCACACCAAATAGAAGATGCCAAATGGTTAGCACAGGGAACAATTTATCCCGATGTAATTGAGTCAGTTTCAGTTAATGGAGGTCCTTCAGCTACTATTAAAAGTCATCATAATGTAGGTGGTTTACCTGATTTCATGAAATTGAAAGTTGTTGAGCCTTTACGTATGATTTTTAAAGATGAAGTACGTAGGGTTGGTGCTTCTATGGGAATTGATAAAGAATTATTAGGTCGTCACCCTTTTCCTGGGCCTGGTTTAGCTATTAGAATCTTAGGAGATATTACAGCTGAAAAGGTTCGTATTTTACAAGAAGTAGATGCTGTATTCATCAACGGATTAAAAGAAAGTGGGTTGTATAATAAAGTATGGCAAGCTGGTGCTATTTTATTACCCGTAAATTCTGTTGGGGTTATGGGAGATGAAAGAACCTACGAAAAAGTGGTAGCTTTACGAGCTGTAGAAAGCACTGATGGTATGACTGCTGACTGGGTAAATTTACCTTATGAGTTTTTACAAAAAACATCAAATAAAATAATTAATAATGTAAAAGGTGTAAACAGAGTTGTATATGACATTAGCTCTAAACCACCAGCAACAATTGAGTGGGAATAAAAATCCACCATTAATATAAAAAAAGAGTAGATGAAGAAATTACAGTTTTTACTATTAGTTTGTGTTTTAACTTTTGCCGTTTCTTGTGGCCAGCAAAAACGTTATGTATCCTACAAAATTCAAGAAGGTGAAACGATGCGAGACATTGCGGATCGTTTAGACATAAAAACGAAAGATTTATTACGTTTAAACCCTGATGTCGGAAGACGTCCTGAAGCTAACACAGTAATTGTAATACCAAACCCTAAAATTAAAAAGAGTACTTCTTCGTCTACTACCTCAGCAGAAGAAGAGGTAAATACTACCGATACTAATAATAACAAAGGTACGGCTATTGAAACTGAAGAAGATGATACTGTTTTTCAACAAACAGTTGTTGAGTATGAAACTCACGAAGTTCAAAAGGGAGAAACTGTGTATCGTATTACAAAACAATATGGTATAACAAAAGAGGATTTAATTAAATTTAACCCTGAGTACACCAATATTCAAAGTAATAATTTAAGTATTGGTCAGATATTAAAGGTTAAGGCTTTAGAAAAAACAGTTACTATTAATAAAAATGAAGTTTTAGAAAAATTCTTAACGCATACTGTTAAGAGTAAAGAAACTATGTATAGTTTAACTCGTTTTTACAATGTATCTAAAGAGGACTTACTACGCTTGAACCCAGAATATCCAGATTTGGCTGACAATAAATTATCAGTAGGTCAATTATTAAAAATAAAACCTATTGAAGAGGTTAGTAAAAGAGAAAACTATTCTTTTTACAAAGATTCTATTCAAGTTAACACATCTATTAATCTTGCTATTTTACTTCCTTTCAAGGCTGATGAATATAGTGAAAAATCAAATAAAGATATTTTTGATGACAACCCTTTAACTAATATGGTAACTGACTTCTATATGGGAGCAGAAATTGCTATTGATTCTATAAAAAGACAAGGAGTTAAAGTAAATGTTAACGTTTTTGATACAGGAAATAGAGGAAAGAATGTAACCACAATTCTTGAAAATAAAAAATTAGAAAATACAGATGTAATTATTGGTCCTTTTTATTCTGATAAAGCAGAAGTTATTGCTCGTAATGTAAACTCTAAAGTCGTTTTTCCACACTACTCTAATAAACAAGATAAATTTTCTTCACCTAAGTTAATTAAGACAGCTCCTGAAAAAAACAGCTATCAGATATACTTAGCATCTTATTTAAAAGATAGTTATAAAGATCAAGAAATATTTATTGTCAGTGACGAAAAGAAAGACACAAATTCAAAAGTTTCTATAATTATATCTGAACTAAAAAAACATGATAGTATTAATAATATACATGTCTTAAAGCCTGAAAAAGGCTATATAAAGAGAACGCGTTTTACAAGTAAGATGTCTTCTAAAAGACATAACTGGGTTATAATTGCTTCTGACGACAATGTAGTAGTTGCTGATGCTCTAAATAGTATGATTAGCTTACCTGACGAAACTAAAGTTCAGGTATTTGCTATTAGTAAAGGCAATGCTTACGATAAGATTGATAATAATAAACTTGCTAGTATAAATTTCACTTATGTTTCTAATACTTATTCAGACGAAAATGCCTTAGAAACTAAAGATTTTAACAATAAATATTTACAAAAAAACAACACTATTCCTTCAGACTATGCTATTAAAGGTTTTGATATAACATATGATGTTTTAATGCGTTTGGCTTCAGGAAATGAACTTACAGACACCTTTAAAAAAGGTGTTTCTTTACGTGTTGAAAATAAATTTGACTACCATAAAAAGATGTTTGGGAGCAGTGGAAATCAAGGTTTATTTATTGTTAAATACAATGAAGATTTAAGTTTAAGTAGACTTAGATAAAATCTAATCTAAATTTTATAATACAAAAGCCAAAACTAAAAAGTTTTGGCTTTTGTATTACCCATACATTTCTTTGTAATATTTTTGGTACTCTCCACTTGTGACATTCTTAACCCAATCTTTATTTTCCAAATACCATTTAACTGTTTTTTCTATTCCTTCTTCAAACTGTAAAGAAGGTTCCCACCCTAACTCATTCTTAAGCTTTGATGCGTCTATTGCATAACGAAAATCATGACCTGCTCTATCTTTAACGTGAGTGATAAGTTTTTCTGACGCTCCTTCATCTCTTCCAAGAAACTTATCTACTACTTTTATTAGAACTTTAATTAAATCAATATTTTTCCATTCATTAAGCCCTCCAATATTATACGTATCTCCAATTATCCCTTTATGAAAAATAACATCTATTGCTTTCGCATGATCTTCCACATATAACCAATCTCTTACATTTTCTCCTTTACCGTACACTGGTAAAGGTTTGTTACTACAAATATTATTAATGAATAACGGAATTAATTTCTCAGGAAACTGATATGATCCGTAATTATTTGAACAGTTAGAAATTACGATTGGCAAACCATAGGTGTTTTTGTATGCCCTTACAAAATGATCTGATGAAGCTTTGGATGCTGAATATGGTGATTGGGGATTATACGAAGTTTTTTCAGTAAAAAAACCATCATTTCCTAAACTTCCATAAACCTCATCCGTAGAAATATGATAAAACAATTTTCCTTTAAAATTGTCTTTCCAACTATTTTTTGCTACTTCTAATAAATTTAAGGTTCCATAAACATTTGTTTTAACAAACGACAAAGGATCTGTAATAGAGCGATCTACATGCGATTCAGCTGCTAAATGAATAATTCCATCAATTGAATAGCTAGAAAACAATTTTTTCAATAAATCTTCATCGCAAATATCTCCTTTTACAAAGGTGTAGTTCGGTTGATGCTCAATGTCTTTTAAATTTTCTAGATTTCCTGCGTATGTTAACGCATCTAAATTTACTATGTGTTTGTTTGGGTATTTATTTACAAACAATCTTACCACATGAGAGCCTATAAAGCCAGCTCCTCCTGTAATTAATATATTCCTCATGAAAGTTTAGTATATAAACTCAAAGTTACTAATAAATAAACGGAGTTTTTAACTCTGTAAAAGTAGAAAGTTGTTGGTCTTTTGAAGAAAGTATTATATCTTCAGTATCAATTCTCCAATCAATATTCAATGTAGTATCATTCCAAATAATTCCTGAGTCATATTCAGGGGCATACCAATTATCTACTTTGTATGCAAAAACAGCTTCTTTGGATAAGGTTACAAATCCGTGTGCAAACCCTCTCGGTATAAATAGTTGTTTTTTATTTTCTTCAGATAATTCTAAGGTGATGTGCTTACTATAGGTAGGTGAATCTTTTCGAACATCTACAACTACATCTAATACTTTTCCTTGAATACATCGCACTAGCTTCGCTTGAGCAAAAGGTGGCTTTTGAAAATGTAATCCGCGTAGAACTCCATAAGTCGATTTCGACTCATTATCTTGAACAAAATTTACATTTCCTATATTTTCTTTAAATTCTTTTTGATTGAAAGATTCAAAAAAATACCCTCTTTGATCTCCAAAAATTTTTGGTTCAATAACAACAACTTCAGGAATTTTAGTCTTCGTAAAAATCATTATTTCTCTTTTGCTAAGTTTAATAAATATTGTCCGTAGCTGTTTTTTTTCAAAGGTCCTGCTAAATTTCTGACTTGTTCCTTATTAATATACCCCATATAGAGCGCTATTTCTTCTATACATGCTACTTTTAAACCTTGACGTTTTTCAATGGTTTCAATAAATTGACTTGCTTCTAATAAAGAATCATGCGTCCCGGTATCTAACCAAGCAAAACCACGTCCCATCAATTCAACTTTTAGTTGTTCGTTTTCTAAATAATACTGGTTTACAGAGGTAATTTCCAATTCTCCTCTTTCTGATGGTTTTACATTTTTGGCTACTTGAATTACATCATTTGGATAGAAATACAAACCAACTACCGCATAATTAGATTTAGGAATCTCAGGTTTTTCTATAATAGAAATAGCATTTCCATTAACATCAAAATCTACCACTCCATAGCGTTCTGGGTCTTTTACATTGTAGCCAAAAACAGTGGCTTTATTTTTTTCTTTTATATTATCAATTGCAGATTGCAACATTTCAGGTAATCCATGGCCATAAAAAATATTATCTCCTAAAATAAGACAAACATCATCCTTCGCTATAAATTCTTCACCAATGATAAATGCTTGTGCTAATCCGTCAGGTGAAGGTTGTACTGCATAACTTAAGTGTATTCCTAAATCATTACCATCTCCTAATAATTTTTGAAAACTTGGAAGATCATCTGGTGTAGAGATAATTAATATTTCTCGAATACCAGCTAACATCAATACTGATAATGGATAATAAATCATCGGTTTATCATATACCGGAAGTAACTGCTTTGATACTCCTTTAGTAATTGGATATAATCGTGTTCCCGAACCTCCTGCTAATATAATACCCTTCATTTATTAAACGTTTAAAGTACGCTAATTTATAGAAAAAATAAAGCTCAGGAAAACCTGAGCTTTGAATTCTAAATTATTACTGTTTTTGCTACCATTTCCAGGCGGATAGTAAAGCCTCTTCTAATGTTTCTTGAGGCTTCCATCCTAAAACTTCATTCGCTTTAGTTGTATCTGCATATACATATGTAACAATGTATTACTCGATCAATTACACTCTCATTAAAAAAGCTATGTACTACTTTTTTATCTCTTAAGTATATTTAATAAAAGTTTGGTTTAACATTAGAAATCTCAGTTATTTGACCTAATACTTCAATTTTACTGTTTGATTACTCATCAATAATTATAACTTCAAAACTTTCGTTTTGTAGTTCTATAACTACATTAAATCCTATAAATCCTAAATTATTTGTTACGAGTATTTTTTGCGTTTATAAGAAATTTTTAATGTGTCTTTTAAAGTATAATATTTCAAGAGTAATTAAGTTTAGTGTAAAAAGCATCTCTATTGTTGTAAAAGAAGCTTCTTTTTCTATAAAAACACACTTAAAATGGAGTCTGCTACTCTATTTAGAAAATTAGCGTTTTTTTTTTAAGTCATTAGACTCATTTTTTTTTAACAAATAAAAAATAGCTAAATAAAAAACCATTGATAATAAAACAAAAAACAATAATAAAATAAAACTATTAAATCTCATTGACAACAAATATATTATCAATGTAATAATCATGTTTATTATAACTATAAAAAATGTTGTTTTTTTATGAGTAAAACCTCTATCTATAAAAATATGGTGTACATGATTTCTATCTGCTATAAAAAAGCTTTTTTTATTTACAGTTCTAATAATAAAAACCCTTATAGTATCAAGAATAGGGATTGATATTATTGAAGTTATAATTATAGGTAAATTTTCAGGTAAAACTCCTATAGACCCAATTTCTTTTTGATATGATAGTATTTTTAATGCCAATACAGCTATTAGAAAGCCTATAATCATAGAACCGGTATCCCCCATAAATATCTTTTTCTTTTCAGATAAGTTATAAGTCAAAAAAGCTAGTAGTGTCCCTACGATAACCATACATAGAAAGAAATAATAATTCTGTTCTAAAAAGTAAAAAATAACAGCAAAAAATGTAAATATTGTTATTCCAACTGAAGAAGCTAAACCATCAATACCATCAATTAGGTTAAATGAATTTATTATAAAGAAAATTGAAAAATAAATAAAGAATAAGTAAAACCAATAATTTAATTCAGTTATTCCTAAAAAACCTCCTAGAGACTCTATCAACAAATTATTATCACATACTAAAAAAGTTATGGCTAATATTTGGGCTATCGATTTTGTAGTAGCTGACAATGCTACTAAGTCGTCTTTCAAACCAATTATAAACAAAACAGTCAAGCTCACCATTAAGTTTAAACTTATTATATCTTCATCCCATTTTTTTAAAAAGAAAAAAGACAATATTATAGTTATAAAAAAAGCGACTCCTCCAAGTGTTGGTGTTACTCTTTTGTGAGAACTCCTTATATTAGGTTCATCTAGCAATTTCTTATGAAATACTACTTTAATTATTTTAGGTATAATACAATAGGTTACTAAAAAAGACCCTAACAAAAACATACCCAATAAGCCTAACAACATAATAGCATGGAATTTTTAACGCAAAATTAAGAAAGTTACTGGCATTAAAAAATTTATTATAGTTTTTATTTAACTTTGATACGCTCCATATGTTACTCTTTTAATCTAGTTTTTCATTTTCTAAATATCTTTTTACTTTTTTTTCAATACCTTCCTAATTCACCTTTTAACTTCGATGAGTCAGTAACAATAATCGAGACCAACTCTATCTTTAACAAATGTAATTAACCATCTCTTATAATATTTCCTTTTCCTTAAATAGGAAAAGACTTATTATTACAAAATTATTAATAAACAAGCGGTATTAATATGTCTGGAAATTGATATGATTCATGATTATTAGAAACAATTAAATATCATAACCGACAAACCGAAAGCTGTTCAACATAACTTAATTGAATACATAACTCTCTTCCATTACCTAACAACATTTTGAATATTTGGCAAACCATTTAGGAGTGAAAATAATTAATACTTTTTATCACTACTTGCATCGACATAAATAACCGATGATATGTCATCGATTTAACATATACAGTAAATAACTGTCATGATACCACTCGTCAAGTTAAACCGGCATAACATTGTTCATTATCCCTCTACTAGTATGATTCTTTTTTTTAATTATTTAATTTTTTTCTAAGCTTGCTATTATAAATTTTTTCAACCAAAAATACTGGTAACAATCTAAACAATAATCTAAACAAAGGATATATCAACTTAAAACTAAAGCCATAGTTAGTTATAATTCCTTTGTAATATATTTTAAATTCTCCAATAGCTTTTTTATAACTTCTTCTTTTATAAAAATTATCTTGAACTCTCAGCTTTAATACTACATCTTTAATATTAGCAATTTCAATATTTTTATTTAATGCCCTAAACCACAAATCTACATCTTGGCTAAATTTATGGTTTGCATCGTACCTAAACCCCTTATTAAAAAAATCTTTTTTGAAACATACTGCTGGATGCGCAAATATTGATGCTTTATATATATACTTTTTCGCTTTAACTGAATTTTTAGGGTATGTTCTAATCATTTGCATACCGTGTTCTTCAGAGAACTCTTCTATAGCACCACCGCTAATTAAAATATCAGGGTTCTTCTCCATAAAATTTACTTGCTTAGTTGCCCTATCTAAATAACAAACATCATCACTATCCATTCTAAAAATATAATATTCATTTTCTAGAGTTTCTATTAATCTGTTTAAAGTAAATGCTAGTCCTTTATTTTCTTTGTTTTTTATAATCTTATAAAAAAATTTAATATTTTCGTTTATATAATCATCGACTTCGTTTGATAATTCACCATCAACTCCTAGGTATATATTTATATTTTGAAATCCATAATCTTGATTTACTATAGTTTCTATTGCTTCTTTAAAATATTTAAGTTTATCTTTTTTATAAACAGTTATAATAAATGCTATTGTGCTTTTCTTCATTAAATTATTAATATTTAAATTAACCGTTTAAAATTTTATTTATTTCACTATCAGACAAACCTTTAGAAATACAAAATTGGTAAAAATTCATTAACTCAAGTAATCCTCTTACCTTTACATAATCCTTAACACAATTATTATCTAAAACACTCATGATCAATCTATCTGGAACAATTTTACCAACAATATCTCTTTTAAACTTTACTATATCTAAGTCAAAATATAAATCTACTCCTCTCTTAGATTGCCCCCACTTTAATTTTTCCTCCAATAACTCTCTAAGTGCTATTTTATTTAATCTTTTTTTAAAATTATATTTTTTATTAACGGGTAGGTTAAAACAATAATTTGCTAGGTCTTCTTCTAACCAAGGAAACAAGCAAATAGATTTTTGAAATCTAGTGGCATTATTAGTTTTTCCCATCATACATTGATGATCATGAAATTTCCCTCTTGAAAATGCCCTAAAGTTAAGGTAGTTATTCTCTTCTACACCTTTTTTTATTTTTTTAAAAAAAATATTAATGTTATGTGCTTCAGGAATTTTAAAAAATGTTGCCAATGATGATAAGTCACCATTAGATTCTGCTGGTGACCTAAAATACCATTTCAACTTATACATCTTTTCTGGCAAAAATTTCCATATCCCTAACATCGATAATTTATATGATAAGTACTGGTGATCTGAAAAAAAGTAGCCGAAATATTCATCATTTCCTAAACCATCAATAAACTGACAGTTTTCAGGACTCAACCCTGTCTTATCAAAAAATATTTTTATAGCAAATAGAAAAAAAAGATACCCTTGATCCATCACAGGAGTTTCCATTGTGCTAAATGACTCCTTAAAAAACTCAGCATTAAAATTAGTTATTATTTCATCTACATTAACAAAATAAGGCTCATGTCCTAACTTTTCACATACTAACTCTAAGTAATGTTTCAAAGCTACATCTTCTTTTCGTAGTAGCGTTAATGTTTTACATTTTATTCCTAAATTAGAAAAGCCTAATGCTAAAGATAAAGAATCTTTACCATCACTTAATAATATGATTGGCTCTTTAGAATTATCAATAACTTTATTAATTGATTTTGATATCTTATCTAAAAAAAAATCGACATTATAATTAGTACTTCCTTCATAATTTGATAAATTATATTTATATTTTTGAAATTCAGTTTTACCTTCATCCTTAATACTGACTCCTTCTTTTAAATTATAAAAGGAATCAGGGCATATCATATACTTTGCAAAAGTGGATACAATTTTATGCTCTGTAATCATTATTTAATTTTTATATTTATTTTCTTCAGGTAATAAGTTTTGTTATCGTAATCCAGTAATAATCTTGTACATTAAGTTTTTTATTTTATATAGTGTAGCATTCATGTGAAAAATAGCAGCTATTTTATCTTTCATGCTAGCTTTATTTTTAAACAAAACTGAAAAAAAATCTCCATGAAACCTATAGTTCTCAAGCTTAATAATACTGGATAACCTTTGTATCTCTGAGGTATTAAGCACATCACTATAACTGTCTAAAAAAAGACGAAAAACTTTCCTTCTACTATTTATTTTTTTTGTTCTTGTTTCAAAATTTGAACTTATCCCTACAGAATTACCAGCATGAATTCGATATTTTAGTACTATATCATCTATTACAATAATTTCTTTAGCAAAATTATCTATATGAAGCCCTGTCCACGCATCTTCGTTTGGTAACGAAATCGGTATTGGAAAAACTCCATTGGCTAATTCATTTGAAATCATCACTGCTCCTCCGCTATTATTCCCTTTTCTATTGTTTTTAGGAATAATAACTCCATCAAATTTTTTGTTTTTTGAAAAAGTAACAATTCTAGATTTTAAAGCTACTTTCTTATTTTTTGATTGACTAATTGCAGCTACCCTACTATTTATAGAGTTTTCTGTTAATATATCATCCCCTCCAAAAAAACAGTAATAATCACCCTTAACCATTTCAAATCCTAAATTATAGGCATTGTTTTTTCCTTTCTTTGTATTTTTAAGTACAACTACTTTTTCCGATTCATATTTTTTAGCTATTTGGAAAGTGTTATCTTCTGACAAATCATCTATTACAACCAGTGTAGCATTTACGTTTTTTTGTAATAAAAAACTCTGAATGGCTTCATCAATATATTCTTGTTCATTGTATACAGCCATTAATACAACTGCTTTTTTATTGTTCATTTTCACTAATATCTTTTTGCTTATTATAACTTAAAATTGCACTAATGAATAGCCAATATGATGTAAATGTATATCCTCTCGCTGAAATCATTTCACCAAAAATAAATATAAAACCTGTCAAAAGTAATATTAAATATTGGTTAGGTCCCTTTATCGATTCTTTATATATTTTTAATAATGTTTTTAGTAATAAAACAACAAGTGTAATAAAAGGAATAAAACCAAATTGACGCCAAAAAGACAACATGTTGTGCATATAAGCTCCTGTATTTCCATAATTATCTCTCACTTCTCCTAGAAAATCTCCAAAAAACCAGTTTTCAGACAATGCAATCATTCCATTATCCAACATTTCATCTCTAGATGATAATGACTTATCTGAACCTGTAATAATAAACCCTATCATTCTATTATTTTTTAACTCTTCTAGATCGATATCATTTTTTATGATATACAAGCTTGTTAAAAAAAACAATGATGCTACGAGTAAAAAAAAGCTTTTTCTTCTAAGCAAAAACATATAGCACATATAAGAAAAAACAAATAGATAAAAGCTTGTTCTAGATAATAACGCAAATAACATAACTGAGCTAAAAAGAAAAGCTATAAACCTTATGTTTTCTTTTTTTATCAGGCTTAAAAACATAAATGCTAAAATGGCATAAGCATCTGCTATTTGTAAATAAATTTTTGCATTATCTAAAAACAAATAAAATCCTCGAGGATTTGTTATTGTATAAAATGACAAAATAAATGTAGACAAAAACCAAGAGAACTTAATACTTAAGTTAAATATTTTAGTTTTATAAAGGTTTTGAAGTTTTACTCCTATAAAAAACAAAGCCAAAGGCTTTATAATAGTATTTGATATTGTTTTGAGAAAGATAATGTTTCCCTGATCAGAGTAATTTTTTACATGAAAGTATAATACTAACTGATAGAAGGTTATATAAATAAATAAAGCTATTAAAAAATATAATGATATATCCTGTTTTAAGGTGTTAATTTTTTTTAATGTAAAAAACATTAAGAATGCTATCAATACTCCTAAAGCAAAAGAAATTAATGCCCCATTAACCCTAACACCTCCATGTACGTATTCAAAATACTTTAAGGTTGGGAGTATAAAAAAGGTATACACTAAAAAGAGTATAAGTAATTTGTTTATTATTTTATCTAAAAACATTATATCACCTGCTCTATTGATTTTTTAAATAATTGCATTAATTTTTTATTATATAAATTCGAATTGTGCCATAAGAACACAAAATCACCCGAATATTTTTTTACAGTTTCAGATATCTTTTTTAAATCAATATTTATATTATTATCAATAATGGTTGTGTCCATAAAACACAATGTTTTTTCTTTAACTTTTAACTTTCTTCGAGTTAAAAAATCAAATAGTGGATATTCATAACAACATCCTGTTCTGAAACCTCCTTCTTTAGAGTAATACAAGCTAGAGTCCCACTTCATATCGTTCTTATCCCAAAGAGCAGCTGTTTTAGGCACTTGATACCTTAAGTAATGCTGCCTCCCTACATTAATAGGAACCATTACATTCTCTTGCAAAGTATGTAACTCTTGCTGCCATATTTTTTCATTGATATGCGAATCATACCCAGGATGAAAACCAATTTTATGCCCTTTATTAAGGATAGCAGCTATTATTTTTTTTATCTTTTTGTTAGATAGGTTGTAGCATCCGTCTAGTTTTTTATTAGATCCTGTCATTAAAAAAAAATAGGTGCTCAATTTTTTTTGGTCGTAAAAATTAAATAAAAAATCAAACGTATAGAAATTATCATTTTTATAATTAATCTTTGTTTTAATGAAATTCAGCAATAATTTAAAAAAATTGACAAAATCCAGTTTTAGTATTCTACCACCAAGTTTTCTAATAGCTTTTTTAGGAGTTGTCCAAGCAAAGGGGTAATCTAAATCATGTGTTACTATTAGATTGTAGTTTCTTTTTTTACGTTCCTTATTATAGCCTATACTAGTCAACATATTCCATAAGAGCTCTACATACTCATTTACTATTGGCCTATCTAAAAAGTTCTGTTTGTATGCTAATGATGAACTCCCAGGAAAACGCCCGTGATTATCTAGCTCCTCAACTACATATTCTTCCCATCTTGTAAGCATAAAAAAAGCACTCGCAAAAATATCAATATCACAAGTTATCGAGTTAGAATTCTTAGCTATGGTTGTTCCTCCATAAATAACTGGTAAATTATCTTCTGGGGTATATTCATTAGTAGCAAATTGTATAGTTATAGGAATATTATTTTTGTCTAAATAAGATAACTCTTGATGAAAGTTACTAAAAAAAGTATCTTTAATAACTATTAATTTATCTTCAACTTGAAGCAACCAATCATTATTTTGATGCTTCTCTACCGTATAATCGACACCTAAAAAAGTAGTAAAAAAAACATCAATGATATACATTCTTTCTTCTAAATTATTATTAGGAACAAAAACTTTCATATTACTATGGTTTATCTATTCTTTACTACTCTTGCAGGATTACCTACTACTACAGCATTTTCAGCTACATCTTTAGTTACTACACTTCCTGCTCCTATTACTGCTCCATTACCAATAGTTACTCCTTTTAGAATCGTTGCTCTTGCTCCAATCCAAACATCATTACCTATAATAACTGGCTTAGAAGTGTGCTTTTGTGCGTTCATTTTTTCTCCTCTATCCATTCCATGGTCTCTTCCCCAAATTATAGTTTTAGGACCAATCATTACATCATCTCCTATGGTAATATCTCCTAAAAAATGACAAAAGGCATTACAGTAAAAATTATCTCCTATGGTAATCTTAGGTGTACCATTTAATCTACAATACGGTTCTATCGTCGCTTTTCCCTTAAAAACCACTGAATAAAACACTGTATTATTATGTATGATTACTTTTTTTCTTCTTAAAAGAATTCTTTTAACTAGGAGTGCTATTTTATTTTTAAAGCTTTTAGGCATCTTGACAAAATAAATTTTACGGTTGCAAATTGGTCAAATATAAAGGGGCTTAAATCTTTAACGTCATAAAGAGCCAAAGAGTTTACCTTTCCTTTAAACACATTATTCTTAAAATGCTTGAAATATTTTTTTCTAAAAAGTAAGTTGGTTATTTCATGTTTCAAATAAATGAAATGAATGCTTCCATTTAAATTTTGAGTATAGCTTTCTACCTTATTATTAGTTGCATCTAGGTATTGTGTATATTGCAAATACACACCTGTAAGGTTACCTAACCTATGCCACATCATTGATCGAAGATTAATTTCCATTAATTTATATTGACCGTCTCTTTCATCATATTTAAACTCAGGTTGTGCTATACCATATAGATTTAAAACTTTTAACAATTCACGACCTTGTTTTCTTACAATTTCTGGAGCTGAATTTACAGCACTAGAAAAAACACCAAATTCATCTGGGTATTGTGTTAGTTTTTTACCAACCCATTCATTTAATATTTTTCCTTCTTTACTTCTATAAGCTGTATACGCATATATATTAGTATCATCACCTGGTATAAATTCAGAAAAAATCAAACTAACATTGTCGTTCAATAAGCTGGTAATTAACTCTAAACTATTATCAAAATCTTGCTTGCTTGCTAAATATAAGTTTCTAAATATTTTTTTTGTATCCGAATATCTCTTAGCAGGTTTCACCAATAATGGGAACATTATATATTGTAGTTCTTTTAAATTTTCTTTTTTATTTACAACTATACTTTTAGGATAGGGTATATTATAATCTTTACAAAATTTATATTGATAATTTTTGTCTAAGCATGAAATTATATTTTCTTTATTAAAAGGTATAAAGCAAAAGCTTTTTATATCTTCATAAATTTCGTGTAAATTTTCTATTTGAATATCATCGGTAGGATAAATAACAATATAATCACATTGTTCTTTTAACTCAAAAATAGCTTCTTTAAGGCTATTAGCTTCCTTGCTAATTATTTTAAAACACTCTAATTTTTTACTTTTAGTTGCTAATGAATTAGAATAAGAAAATAAGGCTATATTTTCTACCTTTTTTTCATATAACTCAGACACTATAGAATAGCCATTTACATAACCTCCTAATATTAAATTGTATGTTTTTTTACTTGTCATAATCTTTTTTTAACCTTTTTCAAAAAAGCCTTAATTCCTAATTGCCTTAAATAAAAAAACATAATTTGAGTGCGCCATAAAATAATACTTAATAAAGTGTTATTCTTTTCTAAAAAAATATAAATTCCTTTAGGTAATTTATACAAAAAAGTTAAAAATTTAAATTTAAACTTACTCAATAATTGAGGGACTCCTTTTTGCTCTTTAATACACACTTCATTATCTTCTTGATATACAAAAACATGACTAAGTTCTTTAACCTCTGTATCAAAAGACACTATGATGGATTTTCTATTAACATTCTTCCATTTTTTATAAGTAGGTTTAAAAACACTGTGATATTGTCTTGTTTGATAATCACACTTAAAATCTTTATGTGGATAATATATTTTTGTCGGTGGCTTTATATGAAAGTTAGGAAAAATAAAATTACCTAAAGACATATATGCTTTTTTTCCATTAAATTCAACTACTCCTTGGAACCTGTGAGAATGCATCCCTATTATCATTGCTACTTTTTCATTCCTTAACAAATCTTTAGCTAATAGAATGTCTTCATACTTTGGTAATGAAACATGCTCTCTTCCCCAATGAAAAAAAAGTATTGCTTTCTTTCCTTCCTCCAAATTTGATAAGTCATCAATAATGTTTTGATAATTTAGAGGATTAATCCCTGGAGTATTTTTATCTGCTATTTGTATTTGATTAAGGTATTTTTTTCCATAATCACAATATCCTAAAATACAATAATCTTTATCTAGTTTTTGATTTAGTTTTGCTTCATTAATATTTAAACCAGCACCAAAATATTTAATATTAAATTTCTTTAAATTTTCTAATGTATCAACAATGCCTTCGTTTCCCTTATCTTGAATATGGTTATTTGATAAATTAACCATATTAACTCCCATTTCTCTAAGTTTCATAGTTGCACTTGAATTTGTGAACAGTGTACACTTATCTAATTCAATATCGTTATCACTAATAGGGTGTTCTAAATTCACAACCCTAAAATCTGCATTATTAAATGATGATACCTTAATAATTTTTTTTGCAGATTTTTTTTGTAAATCTCCCCCCAAAAAAACGTCACCAGTAAAACTTATTTTCATAATTTCCCTTTTATTGATATTCTTCTGACACAATAAAGTAATAATAGATAATGTAAAAAAGTTATAAATGCTATCCAAATTAAAGATTTTTCAAATGAAAAATTCAAGTAACTGGAAAGAGATAGTATAGATATAAATATAACTAATAAAACAAATTGCCATAATAATGAAAATATTTGCTGTTCAAAAACATTTACTATGTTACTTAAAGTTCCTACTATAAACCTAATATAAAACATTGGTATTAATATCTTTGCATAGTATCCTGCAATACGCCACTCTTCACCAAAAACAAATGCAAATAATTCTTCTACAATAAAAAATAATATTAAAAAGAAAGGAGTACCAATCAGTAATAACTTTTTTAATGTTCTTTTAAACACCTTTTCAGCTTTTCCTGTAGTGTGTTTTTCTTTGGTCGCTTCTTGAAAAAACACTTGTCCTATAGCACCCCCAATAAGTGTAGAGGGCATCGCAAGTACCCTACCTACTAATGAGTAAAACCCTAAAGTGGTGATAGAATAAAGGGTTGAAATGAGTATTTCTGTTAATTTGAAAGACAATGTATTACATAAAACTGCCCACATTGAAAACTTAGGGAACCTTTCATAACGCTTAGCTACTCGCTTAATTTTGTCTTTATGTATGCTTGCTAATAATTTTTTATTATCTGAAATATTACTAATCAATTTTATATTGGCAAATAATTGTGATGCTATTTGCCCAGTAATTAGCCCAAGAGCTCCTTTCTTCACCAGTCCAAGACAAACTTGTAATACTGATAGAATAACCGATTTTATAACTTTAGCTTTCGCTAAATCTTTATATTTTTTTATTCTATTATTATAGTAATTTAGCATATTAAAAAGCCCTATAAAAAAGACTGTTAACGGAACAAAATAAAGCCAAAAACCTATTTCTTTATTATCTAATAAACTAACAAAATAGTCTTTAAAAAAAATTACGACTCCAAATAAAGCAACGGATAAAAAAGTTACAATAAGTACACCTAGCGCAAAAATATTAATAGCTTCTTCATCATCTTCAGGTAACATAACTGCCAACTCATATCTTCCGTTGGCAATAGAACCAAAAATAGTCGTTATTGCTAAAAATAAGGTTAATACGCCAAAATCTTCAGGGGTGTAAATTCTTGTAAGTATTGGACTAATTGCTACAGGAATTGCTTGTGCAATAGTAGTTCCCGTCATCAAGGTTAGTACATTTTTTGCAAACTCTGATTTTGGTAAAATGTTTTTCAATTTTTTTTGATATTAAACCTAAAGCTTAAAAGGATGCTTCGCCAAGTTCTTTTGTGCAAAAGGATGGTATTCTCCTTTTAATCCAATAGGTTCTGAATTTCTAATTTTATGTACTATCTCAATTGCTTGCCTTGCATCTTCTAGTCCATATCCATTTCCGTTTAATATTCCTTCATAAACTCTTGTATGTAAATCAGTAAACCCTCCAGAAAACTCTAGTTCTTCTCCTTCAATTGTAATTGATCTATATGTTCTTTGTCCTTTTGCTTTTATTTCTTCTGGTAGAACATCATAATTTATTGATAAAAACCAACGAACTCTTGCTCTTTCAAATTCTAAATAACCTGCCGCTCTATCATGAGTATGAATGTTAACTACATTAGTTTTAACTTCACCAAATATATACGAAAGCATGTCGTAAAAATGTACTCCAATATTGGTTGCTATCCCTCCTGATTTTGTAATATCTCCCTTCCATGAAGTATAGTACCAATTTCCTCTTGAAGTAAGGTAGGTTAAATCTACATCAAAAATTTTGTCTTTAGGAGCTGCTTCTATTTTTTTCTTTAAATCTATAATGCTTTGATGTACCCTTAATTGTAATATATTATATACTCTTTGACCTGTTTCTTGTTCCATTTTCTGGAGCGCATCTAAATTCCATGGATTTAACACTAAAGGTTTTTCACAAATAGCATCTGCTCCTCTTCGGAGAGCCATTCTAATATGAGAATCGTGAAGGTAGTTTGGTGTACAAATACTTACATAATCTAAGTTAATTCCTTCATCATATTTTAACTTTTCTAAATGTCGATCAAACCGTTCTGTCTCAACAAAAAACGCCGCATCTGGAAAATAGCTATCCATTATACCTACACTATCAAATTTATCAAGTGCTGCCAAAAGGTTGTTATTAGTATCTTTAATAGCTTTTAAATGTCTTGGTGCGATATATCCAGACGCCCCAATTAGTGAAAAGTTCTTCATTTTATTTAATTCTTGTTACTGTACTATTTATTAATTTGTATTCTTGTAAGCTTTCTTTACAAGTAGCTATACCTTTTTCATTAAAAATTAATCGGTGGCCGTATTCACTAACCCAACCAATTTGTCTAGAAGGATTTCCAACAACTAATGCAAAATCTGGTACTTCCTTAGTAACTACAGATCCTGCACCTATAAAAGCATATTCTCCAATATCATTACCACATACTATGGTTGCATTTGCTCCAATACTTGCTCCTTTTTTTACCGTAGTTCTCATATACTGTGATCTTCTATTTATAGCACTTCTCGGGTTAATAACGTTAGTAAACACCATTGATGGTCCTAAAAAAACATCATCCTCGCAAATAACTCCTGTATAAATAGAAACATTGTTTTGTACTTTAACATTATTTCCTAAAATAACTTTTGGTGACACTACTACATTTTGACCAATATTACAATGATTTCCTATTTCGCAATAATCCATGATATGAGAAAAATGCCAAATTTTTGTATCTACCCCTATTTCACTTAAACTACTTATCACAGCTGTTTGGTGAGCAAAAAAATGTTCCATAATTTTACAGTACTAATTTAAAATTACACTAATTGACTACTTATTAGGCTCTCTTTAATTTTTTTATACTCTATTTTCACAAAAAAATAACCTACAGAAAATATAGTACATAAAACAAATCCTATGATTAAGATTATCAATCTACTCATACCTGTTTTAAAAGTAGGTGTAAAGATAGGTTCTATTACAATAAAGGTAGGTGTTTGTTGGTTAATCTCTAGTTTAGCGGACTCTAATTCTTTTTCTAATTGAGAATAAATTTCAAATGAAAGATTATACTTTGAGCGTAAATCAAGCAACTTTATTTTAGATTTAGATGTCCCTAAGAAGGAGTTTCTATCTTCAAAACTAGCTAACTGGAGTTGATCTTTTTTAAACTCTTTTTCTTTTTCTTTATATCTCTCTTCTATGAATTCTAGTTCTTTTTTTGCTTTAGCTATTTTTAGCTTTATTATTTCCTTTTTCAGTATTTGTGTAGAGTAATAAACTAGCTCTGATGCTGTTTCAGGAACTTCAGAAGTTGCTCCTAAAGTAATAATGTTTTCATCTTCATTATACTTCAAATAAATTGATTTTAATAAACTTTTAAACATTACCATCTCATTTTTTGAATATTGTACAATTCCAAGCTCATCAGTATAATTATGTTCTTCTCTTTCTTCCTTCTTAAACAATGAGACTAAAAACGATTTAACTTTATTAGTAATTGATTTTGATTTATATTTTAAAAAATAATCTCTATATATTATTTTTTTAACCTTTCCTTCTACCTCTAAAGTAATCGACTGTTTAGATAATTCATTAAGAAAAGGTTTGCTTTTTATTATTTCAGAATATAAAATAGGAGTAATTTCTTCTCCTCCAGATTTATTAGCAGCACCTAAACCAGCGAATGAAGCTAGACTTCCTAGCTTTGAAGCTAAATTACTAGACTGTGTAACTTGTGGTACAAAAACAATTTTAGACTGATAATTCTTTGTATAAATAAAAAATGTGTAGACCACAACAACTATAAAAAGCATGAACGTATTCTTTAAAAGCTTCTTTTTATGTTTATTAACTTTAAAAAAGAAATCTATCAATTCTTTATTCATCTATTCTATTTTTTCTCCGTTAACGTTTTTACCAATACTCCTAATGTTGCTAACCCTGTAGTTATAGCTATTACTTGTTGGGTTGTAACTTTATTTGTTACCTCAGGCTTTTTAGGTACTAAAATAACTGCTCCTGGTTTTACATCTGGATATGATTTAAAGAATAAAAACCTCTTTGTTGTTCTAATATCTCCATTTGCATACACTATATATGCTCTACTCTTTTTCGCATTTTCAGAAAAACCTCCAGAGTTTTCTATATAATGTTTAAATGATTTCCCTTTTTCATATCTCACCAATGATGGTGACAATACCTCTCCTTCAACCTTTACGGTTTGTCTTTCAGAAGGAATAAATAACTCATCTCCTTCTTCTAAAATTATATCATATTTTGACTTTTTTCCTCCTGAGGCTAATATTTTTTGTAACTCTATTCCAATCTTAAAATCTTTCTTCTTTTTTATACGCTGTTCAACATTACTAGATAATGAATCTCTTTGGGCAAAGTCAGCTATAAAGTCTGATTGCTTTTCATCTTCCTCTTCATTGTTCTTTCTTGTTAAAAAAGCACCTTCTACATAAGCGTATTTTGTTAAACCTCCAGCTTGTTCTATTAAATCAGAAATTCTTTGATTTTTTTGACCAATTGAATATTCCCCTTCAAAATTAACTTCTCCTGTGATAGTTACTCTTTTTTGTTCAGTATATCCTTTTAAATATCTTACAGAAACAATATCAAACGGTTTTAGTACAAAATTATCTAAATGATCAGTACCTAGATTTTTACTTGCACTTAAATCAAAATTTTCACTAACCGTTTCAAAACTTCCATCTTTCAGTCTTCTAGATACATCAATCATGCTTGCATCCGCTCCATCTTTCAATCCTCCCGCTAATACTATTAAATCCTCAACACGCATTCCTTTCATGTAATCAAATTCCCCTTCTTTATTCACTGCTCCATTAATTGTGATGAACTCTTTTTCTTTCAATTCTTCTTTCGTGAAAATGTAAATACTATCACTTTCTTTTAAGAGTATATGTTCTTTATTTTCCATTGCCTTTCTTGGAGAGAAAGATAGCGTTTCCTTATCACTCTTATCATGTGTTCT
This sequence comes from Tenacibaculum sp. ZH5_bin.1, assembly GCF_042865525.1. Lineage (NCBI taxonomy): Bacteria > Pseudomonadati > Bacteroidota > Flavobacteriia > Flavobacteriales > Flavobacteriaceae > Tenacibaculum > Tenacibaculum sp. ZH5_bin.1. The sequence goes on from NZ_JBEGIO010000003.1 coordinate 254,071, forward strand.
TACAATAATACCTCTATCTAAAAAGGCTTCTTTGGTTACCCCTTCAGCTTTTAGTAACAAGTTAGAAGCAGTCATTCCTTCTTTATATTCGTAGTTACCAGGCTGAAAAACAGCCCCACCAATACTAACTCTATTCAAAAACTCGTCTACTATTTCATTTACTTTGATATAATCTCCGTCTTTTATTTTAACTAAATCAAAATTATCTTTTGAAACCTCTACAATCTCTTTTTGAACCCCTTTAATTCTCTCTATAACAACTTTTTGTCTATATGCATTTGAGGTAAAACCACTACAATAATTTAATAAGTCTTTTACACTTTCTTCAGTTTTCATCTCAAAAATACCTGGTCTTTTAACGGCTCCTTCAATAGTAATTTTACTTTCATAAGGTTTTACTATTATAACATCTTGATCTTGAACCGTTATGTTTCCTTCTTCTGAACCATTTACTAAAAACTGATAAAAATCAAAATCAGCTTCCTTCACTCCTCTCCTAAAAAGCTGGATCCTTCTGAAAGTACCATTCTTTGTTGGCCCTCCTGCTGCATATAAAGCATTTAATACTGTGGATAAAGCACTAATTGAATATGACCCTGGGACCTTCACTTCTCCTACGATATTCACTTGAACATTTCTTACTTCTTTTATAGAAACAGCTATATTTACTTTATTATAACTACTAGAAGAAGCTCCTATTCCTGCATAGATTCTTTTTAGGTAATTTTTTATTTTAGATTTTGCAGCACTAACTGGTAATCCTATTAATTGAATATAACCAACACCTTCTACATTTATTGCTCCTTGTTTGTTTACTTTTTTCTCATAATTTACCTCTGCAGCACCCCAAAGATCAATTGAAACTACATCTCCCGCTCCTATTATATAATTCTCTGGTGTAGCTATATTTAAATTTGGTGTAAACGAAATATTTGGATTATTAAAAAAGTCATATCCGAAGAGTTCTTCTTTTTTTTCTTCCTTTTTTTCTTCTTCTCCTGTTAACCCAAAAAGAAGTTGAGTACTATCTACTTCTTCTTGTAGTTCTTCTTCATTTTCCTCTTTTTTATTTAGTGGTTTACTTTTAAGCGTCTCTATTCTTGCTCTAAGCTTTTGAGCTTGTAATTCGGACATTCCTCTTGTTTTTGCTATTGCTAAAGCCTGATCTAGAGTATATCCTTCTTCTTTTATTTTTTCCCAGTACTTAGCTACTTGTTCATCAGATAAATCATCAACTTCTATTTGACTCATTTGATTCTGAATATTTTGGGCTTGTCCCTCAGCACTAGCTAACACCAAAAAAGTAGCTAGAAATATTTGTAACAGAATTCTCTTAAATAACATTTTAACTTCCAATGTAAAAAACTTTAAACCAATTAATAAACTCTTTTATTCCTTTACTTAAACTTGTATTAGGACTGTAATTATAATCTTTAATTAATCCATCAACATTTGCCCAAGTTTTTTTCACATCCCCCATTTGCATAGGTAACATTTCTTTAGTAGCTTCTTTTCCTATACTCGTTTCAATCTGAGTAATAAATTCTAACAATTTTACAGAATCATTATTTCCTATGTTATAAACTTTATACAAGTCTCTTTCTTCAACAGGCTTCTCTATTACTCTTTTCACTCCTTCTACTATATCATCTATATAAGTAAAATCTCGCTCCATATCACCATTGTTGAACACTTTGATTGGACGATCATTTGAAATGGCATCGGCAAATAGTATCGGTGCCATATCAGGTCTTCCCCAAGGCCCGTATACAGTAAAAAAACGTAATCCTGTTGTTGGTATTTTATATAAATGACTGTAGGTATGTGCCATCAATTCGTTACTTTTTTTTGTTGCAGCATACAAACTCACAGGATTATCAACTATATCTTCTTCTGAAAAAGGCACCTTTTTATTCATTCCATAAACACTTGAACTACTTGCATACACTAAATGTTTAATCTCATGATGCCTACAAGATTCTAAAATATTTAGGAAACCAACAATGTTACTTTGAATATAAGCATTAGGATTTTCAATACTATAACGAACACCTGCTTGTGCTGCTAAATTACATACAACATCAAAGCTTTCTGTAGTGAATAACTGAAATAATTCTTTTTTATCTTCTAAGTTTAGTCTGATAAACTTAAATTTTTCACTAGTACTGCTAGTTATTTCTTTGTAGTATACCTCAGCACTTTTTCTTTCAACTCCTAACTCTTTTAATCGAGCATACTTTAAATTGACATCATAATAATCATTGATATTATCTATTCCTACAACTGTGTGCCCTAACTCTAATAGTTTTTGACTTAGATGAAATCCAATAAAGCCTGCTGCTCCTGTAACTAAAATTTTCATTAGTTTTTTCCTATTTGATAGTATTCAAATCCTTTTTCTTCCAATCCATAGGTAGTATATTGATTTCTTCCATCAAAAATAACTGGAGCTTTCAGTTGTTTTTCAATCTCAGAGAAATCTGGTGAACGGAACTCTTTCCATTCTGTCAATAAAATCAACGCATCTGCATTATCTAGCACCTCGTACTTTGCATTTTTATAGTCAACATTCTCTACATCTTTTAAATAAAAGTGTTGTGCTTCTTCCATAGCCTTAGGATCATATGCTTGTACTTTAGCTCCTCTCTTTACTAGTTCTTTTACCACATAAATTGCAGGCGCTTCACGCATATCATCCGTTCCTGGCTTAAATGCCAACCCCCAGAGACCAAAAGTTTTTCCTGATAAATCTTCTCCAAATTTATTGATGATTTTATCAGCTATCACAAATTTCTGACGATTATTTACTTCCTCAACAGACGTAATCAATTTTGCTTCATATCCATTCTCTTCAGCTATCTTTTTTAAGGCCTTTACATCTTTTGGAAAGCAAGAACCTCCATACCCTGCGCCTGGGTAAATAAAACTATATCCAATTCTTGAGTCTGAACCAATTCCTACTCGAACATTATTTACGTCAGCTCCAACTCGCTCGCAGATATTTGCCATTTCGTTCATGAAGGATATCTTTGTTGCCAGCATTGCATTTGCTGCATACTTGGTCATTTCTGCTGAGCGAACATCCATAGTAATAAAACGTTCATGCGACATAGTAAAAGGTGTATACAGTTGACGCATTTTATCAAAAGCATAATCAGACTCTGCTCCTATTACCACTCTATCAGGTTTCATAAAATCATTGATAGCATCCCCCTCTTTTAAAAACTCAGGATTAGACACTACATCGAATTCAAGCGTTTCGTTTCTTTTATCTAATTCTGCTTGAATCGTAGCTTTTACTTTATCTGCTGTTCCTATTGGCACAGTAGATTTATCAACAACAATCAATCTGTTATTCATCTTCTGACCTATCTCTTTAGCAACAGCTAATACATATTGTAAGTCCGCCGATCCATCTTCTCCCATTGGAGTTCCAACTGCTATAAAAACAATTTCAGATTCATTAATCGCTTCTTCTAATTCGATAGTAAAGAATAAATTCTTCTTTTCTACATTTTTCAACACCATTTTTTCTAAGCCTGGTTCATAAATGGGAATAATCCCTTGATGAAGCTTATTTATTTTTCCTTGATCAATATCAACACAAATCACATTATTTCCCATCTCTGAAAAACATGTTCCCGATACTAACCCCACATATCCTGTTCCAATAACAGTTATATTCATCTTTTCCTTTTTTTAAATTAAAAGAGTTGATGATAACTCTTCTGTCTCTTAACTATATAGTAAAAAAAACATCTCCACCTTACAAAGTCTTATCTGCTATACCTTTAGGCAACACTCCTTTAACATCATACACCACTCCTCCATCTTTCAAAATTGACTTTAAATCTAAGTCTTTATATTCATCATGAGCCACTGCTAATACTACCGCATCATATTTACCCTTCGGTAATTCTTTTACTGAATACAAATTGTATTCTTTTTGAACTTCTTCTACATCAGCCCAAGGATCATAGATTGTTACATCCGTATTATACTCTTTTAACCCCTTTACCACATCTACAACCTTTGTATTACGCACATCTGGACAATTTTCTTTAAATGTAATTCCTAAAAGTAATACTTCCGCCTTTTTTATCTTGATATCTTTATCAATCATTAGTTTTATAACCTGAGAAGCCACATACTCTCCCATTCCGTCATTCATCCTTCTTCCAGCTAAAATGATACCTGGATGGTATCCAAACTCCTGTGCTTTTTGTGCTAAATAATACGGATCTACCCCTATACAATGCCCTCCAACCAAACCTGGCTTGAATCGTAGAAAATTCCATTTTGTCCCAGCTGCTTCCAATACATCGTTTGTATCGATATTCATTAACCCAAAAATCTTTGCTAATTCATTTATAAAAGCAATATTGATATCTCGTTGAGAGTTTTCAATTACTTTTGATGCTTCTGCTACTTTAATAGTTGGCGCTAAATGTGTTCCCGCTGTAATTACTGATTTATATAAATCATCTACTTTTCTCCCTATTTCAGGTGTAGAACCAGAAGTCACTTTTAAAATCTTTTCAACTGTGTGTTCTTTATCTCCTGGATTGATACGTTCTGGAGAATATCCTCCATAAAAATCGTCATTGAACTTCAAGCCAGAAACTTGTTCTAATACCGGAATACATTCTTCCTCTGTAACTCCTGGATACACTGTCGATTCATAAATAACAATATCCCCTTTTTTTAACACCTTTCCTACTGTTTCACTTGCTTTAATTAATGGAGTAAGCACAGGGTGATTATTCTTGTCTACAGGTGTTGGTACTGTTATTATATAATAGTTACATTCTTTAATATCTTCCAATGATGCTGAACAAAAAAGCCCATTCATACCTGAAGGATTTTTTACTAATACTGACTGCAATACCCTATTCTCCACCTCTAAAGTAGAATCTACTCCAGACATTAACTCTTCAACTCTATCTTTATTGATATCGAAACCTATTACAGGATATTTTGTTGCAAACAACCTTGCTAACGGCAGTCCAACATAACCTAACCCTATTACGGCAATTTTTTTATCATTCATATCTCTATTTCCTAAATATGCAAAACTACAAAAAAATGCATGAATGAGAAGATATAAAACAAAAAAGTCTCATCAAGAATGATGAGACCTTACAGTGGGCGCGAAGGGATTCGAACCCCTGACCCCTTGGGTGTAAACCAAGTGCTCTGAACCAACTGAGCTACGCGCCCGTTTGCAATTAAATCTTTGTAAGAGTTGTGGGCGCGAAGGGATTCGAACCCCTGACCCCTTGGGTGTAAACCAAGTGCTCTGAACCAACTGAGCTACGCGCCCTTACTTGTCAATTGCGGGTGCAAATATATAACAGTTTTAGAGATTAACAATAACTTTTTTACATTTTTTTCTATAAAATTTCTGCTACCACAAATGTGCTCCCTCCAACGTAAATCATATCTTCTTTAGATGCATTTACTTTTGCTTTTGCAAGTGACTGACTTACAGAACAAAACACCTCCCCCATCAATCCAAACTCACTTGCTTGCTCTTTTAATTTATCTACTGGCAACCCGCGAGGAATATTCGGTTTACAGAAATAATATTTTGCTTTTTCAGGAAACATTGGTAAAATTTCACTCAAATCCTTGTCTGAAACAACACCTAAAACAATATGTAATTGCTTATAATTTTCTTTTTTTAATTGCTCCAATGTATAAAACAATCCTTCTTTATTATGTGCTGTATCACAAATCACTTTTGGTTTTTCTTGCAACACCTGCCAACGTCCTTTTAAATTGGTGTTTTTTACCACATTTAACAATCCTTTTTTAATATTTTCTTCTGTAATTCTAAATTCTTTCAATTGCTGAGTAGCTATTACCGCCGTTGTTACATTATGTTTTTGGTATTCACCTAGTAAATCAGTCGTATAATTTTGCTTTTTATCTGAAGCAAAAAATATTGGTGCTTCGCATTCTTCCGCTTTAGTGTTAAAAACATTTTCCGTTTCTTTTTGACGCTCACCAATAACTACTGGAACATTTTCTTTTATAATCCCTGCTTTTTCAAACGCTATTTCTGGTAATGTTTCTCCTAAAAACTGAGTATGATCCAGTCCTATATTGGTTATTACCGAAACTTCTGGTATAATAATATTAGTAGAATCTAACCTTCCTCCCAAACCTACTTCTATAACAGCAACATCTACTTTCTGATTCGCAAATTCTTCAAATGCCATTCCTACCGTCATTTCAAAAAAAGATAACCCTTGTTTTTCTAAAAAGATCTTATTCTTTTCTATAAACTTAACCACAGAATCTCTTGAAATTTCTTTTCCATTGATTCGAATTCGTTCAGTAAAGTTTTTTAAATGAGGTGAAGTATACAATCCTACTTTATAACCTGCTTCTTGTAATATAGAAGCTACCATGTGACTAGTAGATCCCTTGCCATTCGTTCCTCCTACATGAATGGTTTTAAACTTTTTTTGTGGATTATCTAACTCATCACACAATGCTATGATATTAGTTAAATCTTTTTTTAATGCTGTTTGTCCCTTACGTTGATACATTGGTAACTGAGCAAACATCCAATCTAATACTTGTTGATAAGTCATCTTAATATTTTAGTGTAAAAAATAGATGTATTTATTTTGAAAGAGAAAACTTATAGATAATTGTTCCTCGTTGTTTTGATGGTGCATTTCCATCTGCATTCCATTTTGTTTTTAATGCTGCTTTTTTTGCTGCATCGTATAAACATGATGCTGAATTTGTAGTCCCTTTAGCTCCTGGAGTTGCTTTAATTACTTTTCCATTTTGATCAACCTCAATACTTACCACTACCGTACCTTCTTCTTGACAGTCTGGTTTTTGAATAGGTTTTGACAAAGCTTTTCTTCCTGCTAGGTTATAATTACCTCCTGAGCCACTTCCGGAATTGCCGTAATATTTATCTGAATTTGGGTCTCCATTTTCATTTCCTTTTACACCAGATTTTTTATCATCTCCTTCGCCAGAATTAGCTCCATCTTTTGACGTTCCGTTTAACAAACTATTTAAAGCATCAGTTGTTTCTTTTGATGGCTTAGGCTTCTTTTTTTCTTTAGGCTTTTCTTCTTTGGAAGTTTCTTTTACAGCTTCTTTTTTTTCAACCACTGGAACTTCTTCAGCAGTATCATTTGTAATAATTTCTTCTTTTATTGTTTCCTCTGGGGTTTCTTCTACTTGCTCTTCAACAACCTCTTCTTGTTGTGATGTTGCTTGTGCTTTAGTTTTTTCAACAGGCTCTCCACTTCCTACTTCAGAGGTACCAAAATTAATCGCTAGACCATATTCAATAGGTGGATCGAGATATTTCATTCCGTAATTGAGTATTCCAATAACAAATAATATCAGAATAATTGCTGTAATAATAGCTGATTTACGTTTATGTTGAGTATCTAAAACTGTCATTTATTTACCTTTAACAGCTAAAATCATTTTTAACTTGTTTCTATTCGCAATATCAATCACCTGCATTACATTTTTATACTGCACATTTTGATCACCACGAATAACCACTGTTTTCTTTTTATCTACGCCTACCTTAGTTAACAACTCTCTTTCTAAATTTACGTTACTAACTTTTGTTTTATCTATGTAAAACAACGCATCATTAGTTATAGTTACCGCTACTGATGTATTATTCTCTGTTTTACCTCCAGCTTTAGGCAACAAGACATCAATGGCACTTACTGTAACCAATGTTGATGTTAACATAAAAAATATCAACAACAAAAAAACAATATCAGTCATTGATGACATATTGAAGTTTGGATTGACTTTATTTCTTCCTCGTAAATTCATTATACCGGTTCGTTTAATAAATCTAAAAACTCAACAGATTTTGCTTCCATTTGATAAACAACCTTATCGGTACGAACTACTAAATGGTTATAAGCTATATATGCTATAATCCCTACAATTAACCCAGCAACTGTCGTTGTCATTGCTGTATACAAGCCATCCGATAACATTTTAATATCTATTTGTCCTCCTGAATTTGCTATTTCATGAATCGCAACAATCATTCCAATTACAGTTCCTAAAAAACCTATCATTGGAGCAGCTCCTGCTATTGTTGCTAATACTGACACATTTCTTTCTAGCTTATAAACCTCTAGTTTTCCTGCATTTTCTATTGCTGTATTAATATCTTCAAGAGGTTTTCCTATTCTAGAAATTCCTTTTCCTATTAATCTAGCTGTTGGCGTAACTGTATTATCACAAAGTGATTTAGCACTATCTATTCTTCCGTTCGTTACATGATCTCTAATTTGGTCCATGAAATTAACATCTACTTTTGATGCTTCTTTAATAGCAAAAAAACGTTCAAAATAAATGTAAAGAGCCACGGCTAACAACACGAATAACAAAGCGATAATAATTTGACCGCCTACACCTCCGTCCATAATTAAATTATAGATTGATAACGTTTTTTCTTGAGGTACTTCCTCTACCAACTCCTGAGTTTCTTGAAATAATAGCATGAATACTAAATTAGAATTTATATTATGTTTTCGCTATTTAACTAACGATTTCTTTTATTTAAAATTGTTTGATGTAAAAAGTCTTCCTTACTTTTAACAATGAAGGAAGACTTTTACTTTTATTATGCTTAATTACTTAATAACAGTATTTCTGAAGTCATAAAAAAGAACTTTATACTAGTTCTTTTAATGCAATTTCAAAAGCTGTTTCACTTATTTGTGTTTTTGCAGCACTCTTAGCATGTGTTCTTTGTAACGCTTTTTTAATAGTATTTGAAGTATCTTCAAAAATAGCTTGATCTGTCATTTCTACTCTACGTTCCATAAAGTAAGCAAATACTCTTGCCATACCACAATTTGAAATAAAGTCTGGAATCAAACTCACTTTTTTATCAGTATCTTCCATAATAGATCCAAAGAAAATTTCTTTATCTGCAAATGGAACATTTGCTCCACAAGAAATAACTTCTAATCCTGAATTTATCATCTGGTTAATTTGCTCTTGAGTAACTAACCTTGAAGCTGCACACGGTGCGAAAACTTCACAAGGAAGATTCCAAACACGCTCATTCATCTCTTCAAAAGGAATCATGTTTTCAGATACTAACGTATTCCCATCTTTATTTAAAAACATTTCTTGAATTTCTTCAAAAGAGAATCCTTCTTCTTTAATAACTCCTCCAACACGATCAATAATTCCTACTACTTTAGCTCCCATTTGTGCTAAATAATACGCTGCGGCTGAACCTACATTACCAAAACCTTGTACTACAGCACGCTTTCCTTCTACTGTTCCTCCATAAATATCGTAGTAATGACGAACTGCTTCAGCAACTCCGTATCCAGTAATCATATCAGCTACGGTATATTTTCTGGCTACGCTTGGTGATAAACTTTCATCTTCTAACACTTTAATAACTCCATGGCGTAACTGACCAATACGGTTAATTTTATCTGCTTCGGTAGGCTTGAAATGTCCATTAAAAACTCCCTCTTGCGGGTGCCAAACTCCACTATCTTCTGTAATCGGAATTACTTCATGAATTTCATCAACATTTAAGTCTCCTCCTGTTCCATAATAGTTTTTTAATAATGGAGCAACAGCTTTATACCAACGCTCTAAAACTCCTTTTTTACGAGGATCGTGCGGATCGAAATTAATCCCTGATTTTGCTCCTCCAATTGCTGGACCCGATACCGTAAATTTCACTTCCATAGTTTTAGCAAGTGACATTACTTCGTATTTATCTAATCCTTTACGCATACGTGTACCACCACCAGCAGCACCTCCTCTTAATGAATTAATAACTGTCCAACCTTCTGCTTCTGTTTCAGGGTCTTTCCAATTAAATACTATTTCTGGTTGCTTTTCTTCGTATTGCTTTAATAATTCTTTCATTGTTTAATGTTATAATAGATAATTTTCAACTTTACTTGTTTCTTTTTCATGTTCAAAAAATTCGTTGTAATTATTCCCCTGTGGGGAAGCTAAAGTTGATTCATTATACTATAGGTTTTAGTGTGTAGTTGTTACCGAACAAATTTATCATAAAAAACAACATTACTCAAATACTTTAAATTATTTCTGCGGATAAAAAATATTACCTGAAGAATGATCCTTCTTTGCCCCAGTAACTGACTGTAAACAGTTTACTTTGTTTTGGGTCTTTAGCACTCCTAACAACGCAAAAATCAAAGCTTCTTTGTAATCAATGAGTTCTTTACTTACTTGTTTTATTTTTGTCTGTGCAAAAAACTCTATTCTCTTCATTAAAAACGTATTGAACGCTCCTCCTCCTGTTACTAAAATAGTAGCATCATTTTTAACAACATTACCTATTTGCATCGCTACATGTTCTACAAAAGTTCTTAGAATAGTTGATATATCTGCTTCCTCTTTATCTATTAAAGGAAAAATAGTTGACTGTACCCATTCTAATCCTAGAGATTTTGGAGGAAGCTCTTGATAAAAGGAAAGCTCGTTCAATCGTCTTAATAATCCCATATTAATTTTCCCTTCTGAGGCTATTTCCCCTTCATTATCATACTCTAAGTCTATTTTACGTGTGTAATGGTTCAGTACAATATTCACAGGACAAATATCAAAAGCTATTCTTTGTTTATTTTCTTCATAAGAGATATTAGCAAAACCTCCTAAGTTTAAACAGTAATCATAATCAGTAAATAATAGTCTATCTCCAATAGGCACTAAAGGAGCTCCTTGTCCACCTAACGCTACATCTTGAGTTCTAAAATCACATACTACTTTTTGCTGAGTAACATTTGCTATGACTTGCCCATTTCCTATTTGTAGGGTAATTCCTTTTTCTGGTTGATGCAAAACTGTATGCCCGTGAGATGCTATAAAATCTAATTTAGAAATACGGTGTTCTCTTATAAAGTTATTCAATATACTCCCCAAAAATTCACCATAATTAACATCTAAAATTTGTAAATCTTTCTCATCGTAATTTATAGCTTCTTGCAGTTTTTTCTTCCATTCATTAGAATATGATACTGTCTCTGCCTGTATAATTCTAAAATCTTCGTATAAATTTTCATGCATTTTCATATATGCCAAATCTATTCCATCTAAAGAAGTTCCTGACATTAATCCAATACAATAAATATAGTTGTCTTGCATAAAGTAAAAATAACAAGTCTATTGAAAAATTGCTATTAAAAAAGTATCTTTGAACACATTTTTTACGAATTTAACAAAATATAAAATAGATAATGGATTTTAACCTTACAGAAGAGCATTTAATGATTCGTGATGCTGCACGTGATTTTGCTCAAACCGAATTATTGCCAGGAGTTATAGAAAGAGATGAAAAACAAGAGTTTCCTAATGAACTAGTTCGCAAAATGGGTGAGTTAGGATTTATGGGAGTAATGGTAGATCCTAAATATGGAGGAAGTGGAATGGATGCTGTTTCTTACGTATTAATTATGGAAGAATTATCAAAAATTGATGCTTCAGCTTCAGTAATGGTTTCTGTAAACAATTCATTAGTATGTTATGGTTTAGAAGCTTATGGTACTGAAGAACAAAAACAAAAATATTTAACAAAATTAGCTACTGGTGAGCAAATTGGTGCGTTTTGTTTAAGTGAGCCAGAAGCTGGTTCTGATGCTACTTCGCAAGCAACTACTGCTGAAGACAAAGGAGATTACTATTTATTAAATGGTACTAAAAACTGGATTACTAATGGTGGACGTGCTGATACTTATTTAGTAATCGCTCAAACAGATAGAGCTAAAGGCCATAGAGGAATCAATGCTTTTATTATTGAAAAAGGTATGGAAGGTTTCCACATTGGTCCTAAAGAAGATAAATTAGGTATTCGTGGTTCTGACACACACACGTTACAATTTAACGATGTAAAAGTTCCTAAAGAAAATCGTATTGGCGAAGACGGATTCGGATTCAAATTTGCCATGAAAACGTTATCTGGTGGACGTATTGGTATTGCTGCTCAAGCATTAGGTATTGCGTCAGGAGCTTACGAATTAGCGTTAAAATACTCTAAAGAACGTAAAGCTTTTGGTACTGAAATTTGTAACCACCAAGCTATTGCATTCAAATTAGCTGATATGTATACAGAAATTGCTGCGGCTCGTCACTTAGTAATGGCTGCTGCATGCAAAAAAGATGCTGGTGAAAACTATGATCGTGAAGGTGCTATGGCAAAATTATATGCTTCTAAAGTAGCAATGGAACAAACTGTTGAAGCTGTTCAAATTCATGGAGGTAATGGTTTCGTAAAAGAATACCATGTAGAGCGTTTAATGCGTGATGCTAAAATTACTCAAATTTATGAAGGAACTTCAGAAATTCAGAAAATTGTAATCTCAAGAAGTTTAATTAGAGATTAACTCTAATTAAACATATTTTGTAAAAATAAAGCTTGTCAATTGACAAGCTTTATTTTTTAAATTCTACTTTATGTAAATGTAGTCCAGAAGCTGGTGCGATGGTTTTCATAAAGTCTATATCACTATTTTCAGGACTCAAACTTTTTTTGATGAACTCTAAATCATAATTTCCTTTTCCTAATTCAGCTAAAGCTCCCATAATCAAACGAATTTGATTCCGTAAAAACCCACTCCCTCTAATAACCAACACAAAACTTTTCTCCGGAAAAAAAGAAGCGGATAATTCCGTATTTTCTTCTATTTTACATACATCAATACTACGCGCTACTTTGGTTTCTGCTGATGGTTTGGTGCAATAATGTTTAAAATTATGAAAACCTTCAAACAACTGTGCACCTTCTTTCATCAATTCAACATCTAATTCATCTAAATACCCCGTTAAAAAAGGAGCGCAGTAGGGATGATTTTTCTCTCCAAAGGAAAAATAATAACGATACTCTTTTACTTTAGGATGCTGAATGATATTAAACTCTTCATCGTGAAGTTGCTCTACAGCTAACACTCGAATATCAGAAGGTGAATTGCGATTAAAATCTTCAATAAAAAAAGATTCGTCTAATTTTTCATCAATAAACAACTGAAAACAATAGTCAGTCGATGAAACTTTTGCATCCGTTCTCCCAACTCCTACTGACTTGCAACGAATTCCTTTACACACAAACTTTAATGTCTTGTCAACAAAAAAATGAACTGTTTTTAAATTAGGTTGTTTTTGCCAACCGTGTAAACGAAACCCTAAATATTGAAACCGTACTAAATAAGAGTAGTTATAATTCATATTATAATAATTCGTACGCTTGCTTTGCTATTTCTAACTCTTCATTAGTTGGAATTACTAGCACTTTTACTTTTGAAGCTTCTTTATTTATCTCTCTTATTTGTTTAGATCTAATAACATTTTTTTCATCATCTAATTCAATTCCGAAATATTCCATATTAGTACAGGCTAACTTTCTAATTACATAAGAATTTTCTCCAATACCTGCTGTGAAAACAACTGCATCTAAACCGTTCATTACCGCAACATACGAACCTATATATTTTTTAATTCTATAAGCATTAATTTCCAAGGCTAATTGACAGTTTTTATTACCCTTGGCAGCAGCAGCTTCAATATCTCGTAAATCACTAAACCCTGTTAAACCCAACATTCCACTTTCTTTTTGCAACATGTTATTAACATCATTAATATCATATCCCAAATTATTTGTTAGATAAAAAATTAAAGAATGGTCAATATCACCAGATCTTGTTCCCATAATTAAACCTGTTACAGGACTAAAACCTAAACTATGGTCAATACTTTTTCCATTTTCAACCGCAGTAATACTACATCCGTTTCCTAAATGAATCGTAATAATTTTTGACTGTTTTTTTTGAAGATACTCATTTGCTTTTTCTGACACATATTTATGACTTGTTCCATGAAAACCATACAAACGTATTCCATGCTCTTCTAATAATTTAGTAGGTATTGCGTATTTATACGCCTCAACCGGTATGGTTTGGTGAAATGCTGTATCAAAAACCGCTACTTGTTGTGCATCTTTAAAAATAGACTCAGAAACCTTAATCCCTTCCAAGTTTGCAGGATTGTGTAAAGGTGCTAATGAAAATAACGATTCTATTTTCTTTTTAACCTCTTCAGTTACTATAGCCGTTTTTGTAAAAGTACTTCCACCATGCACTACTCTGTGCCCAACAACTTTAATTTCATCTGTAGAAGAAATTACTCCTACTTTTTTATCCAATAATAAATCAACAACCTTTTCTAAACCAGATTTATGGTTTGCGATAATTACTTCTTTTTCTACTTTAATATTGTTAGATTTATAGTGAACTTTTCCAAGTTCTAAACCAATTCTTTCTATCAACCCTGAACAAAGCACTTCTTGCTGAGGCATTTGAAATAATTGATATTTTATTGAGGAACTTCCTGAATTTATGACTAAAACTTTCATCTATTTTTTATTAATAAACAAGCTATCCCTGTGCTTGAATTGCAGTTAAAATTACGGTATTAAAAATATCATCAACGGTACAACCTCTACTTAAATCATTTACAGGCTTATTTAGCCCTTGCAACATTGGTCCAATAGCTAAAGCTCCTGTTTCTCGCTGTACTGCCTTATAAGTATTATTTCCTGTATTCAAATCAGGAAAGATTAACACATTGGCTTGCCCCGCTACTTCCGAATTTGGTAATTTCTTTTTTCCTACGGAAGGATCAACTGCTGCGTCATACTGAATTGGTCCTTCTACTTTTAAGTCTGGACGTTTTTCCTTCACAATTTCTGTAGCTCTTCTTACAGTATCTACATCTTCACCTTTACCTGAAGCACCTGATGAATATGATAACATCGCTATTTTAGGGTCTATACCAAAAGCAATACTTGAATCTGCTGAAGAAATTGCTATTTCTGCTAATTCTTCTGCTGTTGGATTAGGGTTAATAGCACAATCGCCAAACACTGAAACTCTATCCTCCAAACACATAAAGAAAATTGATGAAACTACTGAAAATCCTGGTTTCGTTTTTACAAACTGTAAAGCTGGTTTTATAGTATGTTGAGTAGTATGTGCTGCTCCAGAAACCATTCCGTCAGCTAACCCTTTATATACCATCATAGTTCCGAAATAAGAAACATCAGCCATCAAATCTTCTGCCATAGCAGGACTTAATCCTTTGTGTTTCCTTAATTCATATAACGTATTGGAAAAATCTGAAAAGTATTCAGATTCTATTGGATTAATAATTACAGTTTTATCGAAATCAAAAGGAATATTTAATCGTTTAACTGAAGCTTCTATATTTACTTTTTTACCTAATATTGTTAACTTAACAACATCTGTTTTTTGTAGTTGAGAAGCGGCTATCAAAATCCTATCATCGTTTCCTTCAGGTAATACAATGTGTTTACGCACTTCTTTAGCTTTTTTTAATAAGTTATATTGAAACATTCTTGGAGTTAACACTTCTGATCCTTTATAACTAACTAACTTTTCATTCAAGCTTGCAACATCAACATATTTTTCAAACATATTGATAGACATTTTTATTTTATCAATATTCTCGGCATAAATATGAGAACGAACAGCTCCTAATCTAGAAGCAATACTAAATGTTCCATCTTTAACCCAAAGAATAGGCACCACTTTTTCTAGACCTTCAATAAGTTTAATGATTGAAGAATTTAACTCTATTCCTCCTGTAAGAATAATCCCAGCTATAGATGGATAATTACTAGAAATATTGGCTTGTAAGGTACCTAATAATATATCAGATCTATCTGCTGGTGTTACCACAACGCTATCATCTGTCAAATGATGCAAAAAATGAGATAGTTGCATAGCTCCAACTTTAATATCACCTGTAG
The DNA here is from genome assembly GCF_042865525.1 of Tenacibaculum sp. ZH5_bin.1. Taxonomy (NCBI): domain Bacteria; kingdom Pseudomonadati; phylum Bacteroidota; class Flavobacteriia; order Flavobacteriales; family Flavobacteriaceae; genus Tenacibaculum; species Tenacibaculum sp. ZH5_bin.1. The sequence goes on from NZ_JBEGIO010000003.1 coordinate 269,903, forward strand.
TATTATTTAGCAATCCTTCTCCAAATAGAACTTTTCCTTCAATTTCCATTAAGAACTCCTTAATTGTTGGGTTATTTAATTTTTGATCTATCGGAATGGCATTTATTGAAACTGACTTTGGTAAATTTACACCTACTTCTTGTACTATCGTTGGAATATTCTTTTCTTGTACTTTGTTTGCCACAACCGCAATAACTTGTACATCTTTGTTTACAAAAGAATCATAAGTTAATCGTAAGCTCTGAATAAAGTCCTCAAGTGATTTATTCACTCCTCCTGAAACTATAATTACAGGCGCTCCAATATTTTTGGCAATAAGTACATTTAAATCCATTTCTATTACAGCTCCATGATCAGAAAAATCAGTTCCTTCAATAATTACAAAATCATTTTCTTCTTCTAGTTTCTTATACTTTTCAATGATTATATTAATTATTTCATCCTCTCTGTCATCATTCAATTTTCTAATAAGCTCTGAGCGTGTAAAAGCATAACAATCTTCATACTCACTTTTTAAATTGAAATAATTAAGAACTGTGTTTATGTGATTATCTCTCTTATTACCTATCGGATTATCAATTATAGGTCTAAAGTATCCTACTTTAGGTTTTTTACGAAGTAACAGCTGCATCAAACCCAAACTTAGCATAGATTTTCCAGAGTTTGCATCACTCGCTGCGATATAAATTGCTTTATTCATATTCTTGCTTTTAAAGCAAAATTACTTCTTTTATAATTATAAAAATAACGGGCAAAGGATTAAAAACTACGAGATACAGCAATCCTAAAAATAAGAT
>NZ_JBEGIO010000004.1:0-61332 GCF_042865525.1 Tenacibaculum sp. ZH5_bin.1
GTACTGCCACAGGTGGGAGAGTAGGTCGTTGCCTTTCTTTATCAAACCTCAATCTTTTAAAGATTGAGGTTTTTTTTTGATCTTATTTTTAGTAAACTTATAGGATAGGTTGATCTATTTTAAAAGAAAATAAAAGTGATATAAACTATTTTAAAGCTCTTTAGAGGAAATCTTATTTATATCTTTTAATTGTTGTTGTAAGAGCCTTAAATAACTAAGTAATTTAGGAAGTTTTAGCGTAAATTAGATTTGTACATTGAAATTTGTTTTTTAATATTTACGTTTTAGAAATACGAAATGAGTTTATATAACGAAGTTTTATTTTTTATTTGTTCTTTAGGGGGGGATAATGGTTTTTTAGTTAGTATTTATTTTTTATTGCTAGATAAAACAAAGAGAGTAACTAACTTTATATTCGGATTGTTAGTTTTCTTTGTTACCATTAGAATAGGCAAATCAGTTTATACAATATTTACCCCCAAAGAAGAAAGAAATTTATTGCTCATACAAATAGGTTTATCAGCTTGTTTTTTTAATAGGTGTTTCGCTATACTTTTACTTAAAAGCATCTGTATTTAAAAAGAAAGTGATTCCATTAAAATGGATACTTCATTTTCTTTTATTATTTCTAGTAGTAATTATTGTTGGTGTTATAAAGCCTTACTCAAGTAATATTCTTTTTAGGAACACATATTTTGTTAAGTTTATTTATTTTGTTTGGGGTCTTTATATAGTATTATCAGTATTTATTTTAAAAGATATTTTTAGAAAGCTGTTTTCTAACGTAAGTTGTAATACTTCTGAAATATGGCTATTAGCTGTTTATACAAGTAGTTTACTAATTTATTTAGCCTATATAGTCGGTTACTTTTACTTTATAGGAACTGTTACTTTTTCAATAGTTTTTTATGGATTAATACTACTTTTCCTTTTCAAAGAAAAATAGAGAGTCTATTTTTAAAGACTTACCAGAAAAATACTCAGCAAAAAAGATTGAAAATGCTGAAGCAGATTCTTTAAAGTTGCAATTAGATGTTTTAATGAAAGAACAAGAACTGTATAAAAAAACCGATGTAAAATTGTCTGATATTTCAGTTAAAACAGGGGGGGCTTCTCATAAATTATCACAATTTCTAAATGATAATCTTGGAAAAAGCTTTACAACATTCTTGAATGAATATAGAATTGAGGAAGCGAAGAAACTATTGAAATAGAATCATAAAATTACTTTATAAAGTATTGGTTTTGAAGTTGTATTCTCCTCAAAATCAAACTTTTATACTACTTTTAAAAAGATTGTTGGGCAAACTCCAGCTCAATATCAGAAGCAGTTTTTATTAGGTTTTTAGTACAGAATTATAATTTAGGACGCCTAAATTATAGGACATCATTAAAAAGGGAGATTGTTTTAAGAGTTTTGAATTCAAATTAAAAATCTTTTAAAATGAAATTTATATGTACAGCAGTAGTGTCTTTCTTTTTTCTATTTGGTTTTTCACAAGAAAAAGAAGATACTAAAGGGAAATTTCTAGCTAGTATTTATGGAAGTAAACAACAGAAAGTAATTAACTACGGCAAGAGTTTTATGTCTGACGACCGTTTGTTTTATAAAAGTTTAAATCGTCCAGATGTTAATCTACCTCATTCTGATAAAGAATTGATTGAACAGACGCTTAATAATTATATTGAAGGAAGTTCTTTTAATAAAATGAATACTCTTAAAAACTCTTTTTACAAATATGTAACATTTTATTTAACAAGAAAAGATGGCTTTAAACAGTTTACTACTGAAGAATATTCAAATTTTTTTTCATCAAACAAAAAGGGAGAGTTTAATGGTAGGATAGGAGAGATCATTTCAGTTGATATAACGAATGATATTGCTACGACAAAAGTTGAAATCTTAATACCTAATCGTAAATGGAGGTTTGTAGATCTTTTTTTACTGAAGAAGTTTGCGAATAATTGGAAAATTATAAGTAAAACCGCAACTAGAGAAGCTTCTTATGAGACAGGAAATAAAATCTTATTTGTGGTTTCTAATACAGATTATTATGTAGGTACTAATATACCAACAGGAAATAGTTTTGATGAAATAGTATTGGCTTATAAAATGTTTACGGAAGCTGGGTTTAATATAGATATTATTAGTCCAAAAGGAGGTGCAATTCCTTTAAAATATGTGGATACATCTGAAAAGAATAAGAAAAAATACTTGTATGATAATGACTTTATGTATGCTTTAAAAACGACTAAAAAAACCAACAGAAGTTCATTCGTCTAGCTATAAAGCAATTTATTATGTGGTAGGTGGAAGTGCTATGCTTAATGTACCTAAGAATAAGGAAATACAAAAAATAGCTATGGATATTTATGAAAAGCAAGAAGGTGTTATCAGTGCAGTGTGTCATGGTACTGCTGGAATTGTTTTTCTAAAGAAAAGTGACGGTGAGTATGTGGTAAAAAACAAGCGAGTAAATGGGTTTCCTGAAGATCATGAAAAGAAAGAAAGAGAATATTTTAAAAGTTTTCCTTTTTTAATAAGAAAAACAGTTGAAGATCATGGAGGAAAGTTCTTTTTTCAGATGTAGCAGATGAACATGTAGAAGTGGATGGAAGGTTAGTAACTGGTCAAAATCCAGCGTCGGTACCTAAATTGGTAAGAGAGGTAATTAATATTATTAACTCCAAATAAAGTAGATTTGATTTCATAAAAAAAACTCACCAAAGGTGAGTTTTTTATTTATAATTTATTGAATATTAAGCTAACATTGTAACTGGATTCTCTAAATAAGTTTTTAAGGTTTGTAAAAACTGAGCTCCAACAGCACCGTCAACCGTTCTGTGGTCACATGCTAAGGTTAACTTCATAGTGTTTCCAACCACTATTTCTCCGTTTTTCACTACTGGTTTTTGTACAATTGCACCTACCGATAAAATAGCAGAATTAGGTTGATTGATAATTGAAGTAAAGCTTTCAATACCAAACATTCCTAAGTTAGATACCGTAAACGTACTTCCTTGCATTTCGTTAGGAGTTAGTTTTTTATTTCTAGCTTTTGACGCTAATTGACGAACTTCAATATCTATTTGATTGATATTCATGTAATCTGTATTACGAAGAACAGGTACAACTAAACCTTCAGGTACAGCAACGGCTACACCTATATTTATATGTTTATTGTATATTGTTACATCATCATTCCAAGTAGTATTAACTTGAGGATGTCTTCTCAATGCCATAGCAGAAGCTTTAACCACCATATCATTAAAGGATACTTTTGTTTCTGGCATCTGATTAATAATCTTTCTAGATTCAATAGCATTGTCCATATCTACCTCTATGTTTAAGTAGAAATGAGGAGCGGAGAATTTAGAATTAGCTAGTGCTTTAGCAATAGCTTTACGCATTTGAGAATTTTTAACTTCCTCTACAGATTCACCTGCTGCAGTAGTAAAATTAGTTACTGCTGATGGAGTTGTAGCTGTACTTGTAGCTACAGGAGCTTCAACTTTAGCAGCTGGACTATAGTTTTCAACATCTTTTTTGATGATGCGACCATTTTCTCCAGAACCTTTAATATCTGCTAAATTAATTCCTTTGTCTTTAGCAATTTTCTTAGCTAAAGGGGAAGCAAAAATACGTCCACCTTTATTATTTGATGCAGTTTCTACTGGAGTAGCTACTGTTTCTGTTTTATTTTCTTCAATTGCTTTAGGAGCTTCTTCTTGTTTTTCAGAAGAGTTGTTATTTAAAGTACCTGCTTTATGAGCTTCTACTAATGATGAAACATCAGTACCAGCTTCACCAATGATAGCTAATAAACTATCTACAGGAGCACTTTCACCTTCTTGAACACCGATATGTAACAAAGTACCTTCATTGAAAGATTCGAACTCCATTGTAGCTTTATCAGTTTCAATTTCAGCTAAAATATCACCTTCTTCAACTTTATCACCTACTTTTTTTAACCAAGAAGCAACGGTACCTTCAGTCATTGTATCACTTAAACGAGGCATGGTTACCACTTTTACTCCTTCAGGAATAGCAGTATTTGTAGATGTTGCTTTGGGTTCTTCAGTTTTAGGTTCTTCTGATTTTGTTTCAGCAGAAGCGGAAGTGTTTCCATTTAATAATGCTGAAAAATCTTCTCCTTCTTCACCAATAATAGCTAATAAACTATCAACAGGAGCTGTTTCGCCTTCTTGAACTCCGATATGTAATAAAGTTCCTTCATGGAAAGACTCGAATTCCATTGTAGCTTTATCAGTTTCGATTTCAGCTAAAATATCACCTTCTTCAACTTTATCACCTACTTTTTTTAACCAAGAAGCTACCACTCCTTCTTCCATTGTATCGCTTAAGCGAGGCATGTTTATAATTGTAGCCATAGTTTACTTAGATTTTATAAATGGATAATCTTCTTGTTCATATACCATATCATATAATTGATTAAGCTCTGGATATGGAGAATCTTCTGCGAATTTTTCACATTCCTTAACCATATCTTTTACTTCTTTATCAATTGCTTTGATCTCATCTTCTGTAGCGTACTCTTTTTCTTTGATGACATCTAAAACTTGAGTGATAGGATCTATTTTTTTATACTCTTCAACTTCGTCTTTTGTACGATAATGTTGAGCATCTGACATAGAGTGACCTCTATATCGGTATGTTTTCATTTCTAAGAAAGTAGGACCATCACCACGACGAGCTCTTTGAATAGCTTCATCTACAGCTTCAGCTACTTTGATAGGGTTCATTCCATCAACAGGTCCACAAGGCATTTCATAACCTAAGCCTAATTTCCATATATCAGTATGGTTTGCAGTTCTTTCGACAGAAGTTCCCATAGCATATCCATTATTTTCTACAATAAATACTACTGGTAATTTCCAGTTCATAGCCATGTTAAAAGTTTCATGTAAAGAACCTTGACGTGCAGCTCCATCACCAAAATAACATAAAGTAACAGCATCGCTACCTTTGTATTTATCTCCAAAAGCGATACCAGCACCTAATGGAATTTGTCCTCCTACAATTCCGTGACCACCATAGAAACGGTATTCTTTAGAGAAGATGTGCATAGAACCTCCCATACCATGAGAAGTACCTGTAGCTTTACCATATAACTCTGCCATAACACGTTTTGGATCTTCACCCATACCAATTGGTTGAACGTGATTACGATAAGCAGTAATCATTTTATCTTTAGTCAAATCCATTGCATGTAATGAACCGGCTAAAACAGCCTCTTGACCGTTGTATAAGTGTAAAAAACCTCTTACTTTTTGTTGAATGTAAACTGCAGCTAGCTTATCTTCGAATTTTCTCCAAAATAGCATGTCTCTATACCAATTGATATAGGTTTCTTTGGTGATTTTCTTCATTATATACTTAGTTGTTTATTTAAATGTTTGTTTGCTTTACTTATTACAAAACGTAGCTACAAAAATAAGTAGTTTTTAGTAATTTAAAAAAAGTTATTACTAAAAGTTGAAGAAAGGTTTTTGGTGAAGTGTAAAGGTGTAATTATTGTTCTTTAGCTACAATTATAGTGGCTTTAGCACCTGTAGCTAAATTCCACTCATTAGATGAAATTAACATACCTGCATCGTTATAAATTTTAAATGCGGCTGTGTTTGGACCAGAGGTACCTTGGTTTAAAGCTACAATTTTTATAGTGTTGATTCCTTTATCTAGAGGAATATTAAAGGACTGATAGCGTTGTCTTAGTATAAGGTTGCTAACAACAGGTACATCATTTATATAGATGGTAACCTTATCTCCGTCAGGATATTGATAATCCCTACAAATAATGTTAACACTTTTTGATTTAGTACTAAAACTCCCTAAGTCCTGATCAATAACAGGATACTGATACATTCCATTTATTTGTTTGAATGATTTTAAGTATTGTTCTTCTGCAATTTTAGCTTTAGTTAAGATTCCTTTATTTTCTAAATCTCTTTGAGCTTGTTTTTTTTGAAGTTCTTTTTGTTGTTCTTTATGTGCAGTTTTAAATCCATTGTTATTGTCAAAATCTAACGCTTTAGGTTTTTTTACTTCTTTAACAGGTGCAGTTATAACACCAAAAGCAGAATTTCCCTTTTTTTTACCATTAACAGAACCATCCATTTGTGCAAGAACATTGGATGTAACGCTACATAAAAAAATGATTACAAGTGTTGGTATTATTTTCATCATTGTAAATAAATCTAAGCAAATATAATGCCGATTTTTAAGTGATTTTAAAATAAAGGACTAAAACTAGTTATTTTACAGGAAAATCAAAAAAGGTTTTAGGGAAAGGTTCTCCTCTTAGGGTAAAATGCCACCATTCTTTACTGTAAGGTCTAAAACCATGTTTACGCATCACAGTTTGTAGTAGTTGTCTGTTCTTTTTTTGTTGTTTAGTAAGGTTCTCATAAGTAATATGAGAAGATACTCCAAAAAAATCATACGGACTTCCCATATCTAACTCTTCGCCTGTTTCTAAGTGTATAATTGTTAAATCCACAGTGCTTCCTCTTGAATGACCAGATTTTGAAGAGATATATCCTAGTTTAAACAAATGCCGTTTATTAACTTCGGGATAATATTGTTGCTTCATTAATGTATCGTCCATTACCCGAGCCCATTTTACAAAATGGTTTACTGCTGTTTGCGGGCGATAAGCATCATAAATTTTCAAACCTAATTTTTTAGTTGCTAATTCATCTTGAACTTTTTTTAAAGCTTTAGCAGTAGGGGTGGTAACTATAAGAATATTTTCTTCATATCCATTAACAGGAACCCCCATAAAATTGTTGTTATGACAGTATCTTAATTCACCTTGTATTGTAGGAGACACTTCTTTTATATATGTAAAACCTTCAGGTAATTTTTGAGACTGAATGCTTAAAGCGGCAAGTAAAAATAACGATAAAATCCATTTCATAGGGTAAAAGTAATGAAATGGATTTTAACAGTTTCTCTCTTAATGAAAGATTAACTTTTATTTATCTAAAAAATCTTGATAAGCGTTTTGACTAATAGCTCTTCCGAGAGAATCTAAAGGGTGGTAATTACCTTCTTGTATTACAGGTTTTTTGCTTACATAATCGTATACAAAGGTTCCGTTTTTAGAAACTGTACCAAATCCTTTATTAAACACATAATGTGCATATTGATTTTCAGAATTATTAAAAATATTTTTTCCAAATTGAAATTTTTCTGGATTACCTCCTAATATGTCAGTTAAAGTATATGCTAAATCACTTTGAGCGCTAAAATTATTAACAGTAATACCTGTTTTGTTGAGAGCACCACCTAACCAAACCATAGGAATTTGAAATCTTTTAGGGGAGTTAAAATAACCTTTGTGTTTAGGTAATGGATGTCCATGGTCAGATAAAATAATAACCAAAGTGTTATTCCACCAAGGTTGTTTTTTAGCTTTGTGAATAAACTTACCTATAGCTTTGTCTGTATATGCTTGTGCACTTCTGTATAAATTTTCTACAGAACTTTTACCAAATTTATATTCACCAGGGAACTCGTAAGGTTCGTGACTGGTTAATGTTAAAGCTACTTCAAAAAAAGGTTCTTTAAGGGTAGGGGAAGATAAATCTTTCATAAATCGGTCTAAAAAGATGTGATCATGCGCTCCCCATTTCGAATTCCAGTTTTCTTTGTCAAATTCAGTTCCATCAACAATTTTATCTATTTGACCATTACGTAAATAGGTAATCATATTTCCAAAATTACTATCCCCACCATAATAAAAACTAGTATTGTACCCTAATTTTTTCATCTCTTTGGTGAGTATAGGTAGCTTTCTTGCTTTGTATGGAATTTTCATTATGCTTTTTGTAGGCTGAGGATAATAGCCACTTAAAATAGCAGGAACCCCTTTATCTGTCCTGTCTCCATTTCCATAGAAATTAGTAAACAAAATACCTTCTTTAGCTAGTTTGTTTAGGTTTATAGTAACATCAGGTTCACCTCCTAATGCACCAACTGCTTTAGCAGAGAGACTTTCCCAAATAAGTAAAATGACATTTGGTTTTTTAGTATTTAAGATAGAATCTGTATTAGCTGTTAAAAGCTGATTTTTAGTTTTGTTGATGATGTTTTTAGTAATATCTTTTTTATAGTGAACATACGGGTTTTTGCCGTCGGTTTTATGAGTAATTGTATTAGCAAAGTTCCAGATAAAATTTACCGCAGCATGATTTGCAAACATATTTTTAGAGAAGTATACGTTACTTTGATTAATAGGAATGTTGGCAAAACCACCTCGTATAGGAATTATTAAGCTAGCAATTAATAATAAAAATATAGGAGCTTCTAAAAAATGCTTCTTATTCAACTTTTTAAGAACTTTGTTCAATATCTTATTAAAACAGTAAATAGTAATTACCGAAAGTAATCCCCAAGCAAAAAGTCCGCCAACTAATTGTAAAGTACTTACAGAAGCCAACATTGCTTTAGGAGTATTAATGTAATTTAAGACAGTAACATCTATACGAACTCCCCAGAATTTATACAAGGAAATATCCGTTAACATAAACAAGTTAATAACTAAAAGAATAGGGAAAGTATACCCTTTAATAATATAACCAATAATTCTTCTAGGAATCCATATTGATAGCAAAATAATTAGAAAAGGAATAGCAACCAAGTATGCAGCAAAAGAAAAATCTAATTGAATACCATACACGAATGTTTTTAGCGTAGTGATAAAACTTAATTCAGAGGTTTTATCAAAATAATATATTAAAAATAAAAGACGGGCAAGTAAAAAGTATACTACCCATAGAAAATAATATGTAAAACTAAATAAGATTCTATTTTTAAAATTAGTCATTCTAGTATGAAAAAGGTTTACTCTGTAACTTTTAAACGAGCTTTAGCTGTTACAGAAATATCTGAATAATCGTTGTTTAAATATTTTAAATACCCTGCAATGGCAATCATAGCAGCATTATCGGTGGTATACTCAAACTTTGGAATATATGTTGTCCATCCCCAATGTTTTTCAGCTAAAATTAAACGTTTTCGTATTTCTGAGTTAGCAGAAACACCACCAGCAATAGCTATGTGCTTAATACCAGTTTGTTTTATAGTATTTTTAAGCTTATCCATCAAAATTTCAATAATAGTGTATTGAATAGAAGCACAGATGTCATTAAGGTTTTCTTTGATGAAATTGGGGTTTTCTTTTACGTTTTTTTGAATAAAGTATAAGATTCCAGTTTTTAATCCGCTAAAACTAAATTCTAAGTCACCAACTTTAGGTTTGGTAAATTTAAAAGCTTTAGAGTTTCCTAATTGTGCATATTTATCAATTAAAGGTCCACCAGGATAAGGCAGACTTAAAATTTTAGCAGATTTATCAAAAGCTTCCCCAACAGCATCGTCAATTGTTTCACCTAAAATTTCCATTTCAAAATGATTGGTAATTTTTACAATTTGCGTGTGTCCACCGCTAATTGTTAAACAAACGAATGGAAAAGGAGGTATTCTACTTCCTTCTTCATCAATAAAATGAGCTAAAATATGTGCCTGCATATGGTTAACATCTATCAAAGGAATGTTTAACCCTAAGGCTAAAGACTTAGCAAAAGAAGTACCAACCAGTAATGAGCCCATTAACCCTGGGCCACGAGTAAAAGCAATTGCATTTAAATCGTTTTTAGTTATACCAGCTTGTTCAATAGCTTGTTGCACAACAGGAACAATGTTTTGTTGATGTGCTCTTGACGCTAATTCAGGAACTACACCACCATATTTAGCATGTACTTCTTGGTTTGCTACGATATTACTTAATACCTTTCCGTTACAAATTATTGAAGCACTTGTATCATCACAAGAGCTCTCAATACCTAAAATATAGATGTTTTTTGCACTCAAATCTTTTCTGATTTAGAGGACAAAAATATTGATATTACGTTAGATTTTAGTTAAAAAAAACATTTCTTTAAAATAAGGCAGCATTTTTGCTGTTTGCTGATTACTTTTGTTAAATAAGATTATAAATAAAGGAAGTTATTAAAAGATTAGGAAACATAATAGGTAAAATACTAAAGTATACAGTACTTTTTTTACTCTTGCTTTTTATTTTACTATCTCTCCCTTTTGTGCAAAGTCAACTTGCTAAACAAGCAACTAATTGGGTGAATAAAGAATTTAATACTAATATAGTTGTAAAAAAAATTGACTTGTCTTGGTTGGGAAGTGTCCAGTTAAAAGAAATTGAGATTAGAGACCATCACAAAGACACTTTAATATTTGTGAATAATCTAACTACTTCTTTACAAAATGCTAAACGTATATTAGAAAATCAAGTAGATTTAGGAGAAGCTTCTTTAAGTGGCGTTCATTTTTATATGAAAACATATAAAGGTGAAAAGAATGATAACATGTCTATTTTTATAGATAGTTTTGAAGACGGAAAACCTAAAGATAGTTTAGCTGCACCGTTTGTTCTTAAAAGTGATAAAATTTCTTTAGATGATTTAACTTTTAAGTTAATGGATGAAAATAAACAAGACCCTCTTGAATTTGCAGCGTATAAAGCAGGAGCCGAATTAGATGATTTTTCTATTATAGGCCCTGATGTTTCTATGAAAATAAGAAACATGTACTTTACTGAAAACAGGGGAGTAAATGTATCAAACTTAGCTACCGATTTTACATATACAAAATCCTTTATGGATTTTAGTAATACAATTTTAGCAACAGACAATGACACAAAATTGCAAGCAGAAGTTAAATTTACCTATAATCGCAAAGATTTTTTAAACTTTAATGATAAAGTTAGGATAAAGGCTAAATTTCAAGAAAGTGTAGTCTCTGTAAGAGATTTAAACAAACTATATAGTGAAATTGGCGGACATGATTTTCTTTATATAAGTGGAGATATTGATGGTGTTTTGAACAATTTTAGTGCTAGTAATGTAAGAGTACACTCAAAAGGAGGTATGAGAATTATTGGAGATATGGGGTTTGTTAACGCAGTTAAAACTAGTAGGGGTTTTGTATTTGATGCGGACTTAGACAATCTTACAGCAAATTATTATCAACTAAGAAATGTACTACCAAATTTATTAGGAAGAACATTGCCAACAGAATTTCAAAGACTAGGAAATTTTACTTTGAATGGAATAGTAAGAGTAACTCCACAACAAATGGACGCTACAGTATCAGTAAAATCAGAAATTGGAACCGCAATTTCTGATCTTCAATTAACCAATATTGATAATATTGATAAATCTGAGTATACAGGAGAGGTAGAGTTTAAAAATTTTGATCTTGGAATCTTTGCTAATGATCCTGTATTAGGAACTGTTTCATTAAAAGCGGATGTTAATGGGAGTGGGTTTAATGTAGATAATGTAAACACCATAATAATAGGAAAAGTAAGTAGTTTGTTCTTTAATGAGTATGAATACAAAAACTTACAAGTAAATGGACAGTTTCAAAATAAAAAGTTTGACGGTTTACTTAATGCGGATGATGATAACTTTAAGTTGAAATTTGAAGGACTAGCAGATTTTTCATCAGAGATTAACAAATTTGATTTTATCGCTGATGTTGATAGAATTGATTTAAAAAAGACAAATTTGTTTACCCGTGATAGTATTTCTGAATTAAAAGGGAATATTAATTTAAATATTTCAGGAAATACATTTGATGATATTATTGGTAAAGCAACGTTTAAAAACTTAATCTACACAAATCAAAAACAAAGTTACCCATTCAAGAGCTTTGAAGTAAATTCATCAGTAAAAGATAGTATAAAAACTATTGAAGTAAATTCATCAGATATTGTAAAAGGATCTCTTAAAGGTAAATTTTCTTTCGAAGAGTTGTTACCTATCACTCAAAATGCTTTAGGTAGTGTGTATACAAACTATCGTCCGCATGAAGTAGCGCCAAACCAGTTTTTAGATTTTGACTTTACAATTTATAATCAAATTATAGATGTTTTTTTACCAAATATTTCTATAGGAAAGAATACACGATTAAAAGGACGTATTAATTCAGATAAAAACTCATTAAAACTAACGTTTGAATCTCCAGAAATAAACGCGTATAAAAATATAATAGAAGGAGTGGTGTTAAGATTAGATAATAAAAACCCGCTTTATAGTACTCACTTAACTGCAAATAAGGTGAATACAAAATATTATAACATTGAGAAATTAAACTTGTTAAACCGTACCAAAAATGATACGCTATTCTTTAAGTCTGTTTTTAAAGGAGGAAAAAATTATGAAGAAAGTTTTAGTTTAGATTTTTTCTATACAATCAATGAACTTCAAAAATCTGTAGTAGGAATTCAAAAATCGAAGCTATATTACAAGGGGTTTGATTGGGAAGTAAATCCAAATGATGATAAAAATAACAAAGTAACATTTGATTTACAAAAAGATGAATTTACAATCAGCCCATTTATTTTGAAATCGGGAGAACAAAGAATCGATTTCAAAGGAGTTTTAAGAGATAGTACTTACAAAGATTTTCAAGCAGATTTTAATAAAGTTAAATTAGCTAGCTTTTTACCCCCTATCGATAGTTTAAAATTAGATGGTAAATTAAATGGACAATTAGCATTTAAACAAGAAAATGAAACGATAGCTCCAGTTGGTAATTTATACATAGAGAATTTTGACATTAATAATTATTCGCAAGGAAATTTGGCGTTAAATGTTACGGGAGATAATTCTTATGAAAAATACAATGTTAATCTATCTCTAGAAAATAAAAATGCAAAAAACATATCTGCTACTGGTGGAATTGATTTTTCAAAGGATAGGCCAATTATAGATTTAGATATTTACTTGAAAGAGTATGATATTGCTGCTTTCAGTCCATTAGGAGAAGATGTATTGTCTAAACTAAGAGGAAAAGTAACAGGAGATTTTACAGCAACAGGTTATTTAAGAAATCCTGATTTTAACGGAGTTTTAAATTTTGAAAATGCAGGATTAGCTTTTCCGTATTTAAATGTAGATTTTAATCTTAAAGGAAATACAAGTGTTGTTTTAGACAAACAAGAATTTATACTAAAAGACATAATCTTAGAGGATACAAAGTATCTTACACAAGGAGATTTATCTGGGAGTATTGTACATCAAAACTTTAAAGATTGGTTTTTAAATTTTGATATCAATACACAAAATTTACTGATTTTAGACACACAAGAAACTGAAGAATCTCAGTATTATGGAACAGGTTTTTTAAATGGAGAAGCTAAAATTAGAGGGCTTACTAGCTTTTTAGATATTGAGGTTAACGGAAAAACAAACAAAGGAACTTTATTTGTAATTCCATTAAGTGATGTTAAAACAATTGATAATTACAAGTTAATTAGATTTAAAACAGGAGAAGAAGAAGAAGGAACTAAAGGAAAAGTTATTGGAGATATTAAAGGTCTTGACTTAAGACTTAATCTAGCCGTAACAAAAGATGCTGTAGCACAAGTTGTAATAGATAAAGTTTCAGGAAGTGAGTTAAAAGGAAGTGGAGAAGGAAACCTTAGAATTGATATTGATACACGAGGTAAGTTTAATATGTTTGGAGACTTTACGGTAGATAATGGTTTTTATAATTTTAAGTATGCAGGAATAACAAAACCCTTTATTGTACAAAAAGGAGGAACTATTTCTTGGAATGGAGATCCTTATGAAGCCGATTTAGATATAACAGCAGTATATAGAACTAAAGCAAACCCAGCACAGTTATTAGATAATATTAATTCAAATCGTAAGATTCCAATTGATTTATACACCAAAATTACAGGAGGTCTATTTAGTTCAAAACAAGAGTTTGATATTAAAATACCAAATGCAAACTCAACAGTAAGTTCTGAGTTAGAATTTATTTTAAATGAGAATGACTTAAACACTAAAATGCAGCACTTTTCATTTTTGTTAGCCTTCGGTACATTTTATAATCCAGATGCTATTGGAAGTAGTGCAAGTTCAGGAATTACAGGAACAGCTTCAGAAATAGCTTCAGGAATTTTGACAAATATGTTAAATAGCGATGGAAATAAATTTCAGTTAGGAGTAGGATATACACAAGGAGATAGAGGAGATGTAGACAACCTTAATTCAGACGATCAAGTAGATGTATCTGTATCAACGCAATTAAGTGATAGGGTATTGGTTAATGGTAAAGTAGGAGTTCCTGTTGGAGCTAATACACAAACCAGTGTAGTGGGAGAAGTAAAAGTAGAGGTCCTTTTAAATGAAGAAGGTAATTTAAGAGGTACAGTATTTAATCGCCAAAATGAAGTGCAATATTCCACAGAAGAAGAAGGATATACACAAGGGGTAGGGATTTCTTATCAAGTTAACTTTAATAATTTACGGGACTTGGGGAAAAAATTAGGGTTAAATAAAAAAGAAAAGAAGAAAGAAGTAAAAAAAGATACCTTAAAACCAAAGAAAAAAGGATTGATAAATTTTAAATCAAAAGAGAAAAAATAACCAAACTATTTTTATGAATAGAACTATTAAAGATTACTTCGTAATCATGTTAAAGGGAATTGCTATGGGAGCAGCTGATGTGGTTCCAGGTGTTTCAGGAGGTACCATTGCGTTTATTTCAGGAATTTATGAAGAACTACTAGGTTCTATTAGTAATATTAATTTAAAGTTACTTAAAACTTTAAAAAAAGAAGGTTTTAAATCAGCTTGGAAACAAGTAAATGGTAACTTTTTAGTAACTCTTTTTGTTGGAATTTTTATTAGTATCGTTTCGTTAGCAAAAATGATTTCTTGGTTATTAATGCACCATCCAGTTTTAGTATGGTCTTTTTTCTTTGGGTTAGTATTAGCAAGTGTTATTTACATAGCAAAACAAGTTACTCAATGGAATCTCGTTTCAGGAATTTTACTAATGTTGGGAGCTATATTAGCTTATTACATCACAACGCTAAATCCGTTGGTTTCAGAAAACTCTTCAATGTCATTTATGTTTTTAGCAGGGGCAATAGCAATTTGCGCTATGATTTTACCAGGTATATCAGGATCTTTTATACTAGTGTTATTAGGAGCCTATAAACCAGTATTAGCAGCCGTAAACAACCGTGATTTAACAACTATAACAGTTGTTGGTTTAGGAGCGATTGTAGGTTTATTACTTTTTTCAAGAGTTTTAAAGTATCTGTTTGAAAACTATAAAAACCATACTCTCGTTGTCTTAACAGGGTTTATAATAGGGTCATTAAACAAAATTTGGCCTTGGAAGAAAGTATTGACATACAGAACCAATTCACACGGAGAACAAATCCCTTTTAATGAGTTATCTATTTCACCATTTTCCTACGATGGAAATCCACAATTAATGTATGCAATAATCTTAGCCTTAATTGGTTTTGCACTTATTTTATTGCTAGAAAAATTAGCAGTAAAAAAGCACTAGAAAATAACTAACTTAGCGTTCTAATCAAACCGCATGTATAAAGAGCGCACGCTATCACAAAAAATAACCCTTTTTTTAAAAGGCTTGATAATGGGAGGAGCCAACAAGGTACCAGGAGTCTCAGGGGGCATGGTAGCTTTTGTAATGGGGTTTTATGAAGAGCTTATTTATACTTTTCAAAGAATCAATGGTAAAGCTTTTAAACTGTTGTTTAATGGACGTTTTAAAAGTTTTGCAACCTATACCAATTTACAATTTTTAGTTTGGGTAATGGCAGGAAGTATGTTCAGCTACTTCAGTGTATCTCTTATTTTAGATTATTTCTTGAAAAATTACGAACTGTATGTATGGTCATGGTTTTTTGGAATGATTATAGGCTCTATTTATTATATATCGAAAGATTTTGGAGAATGGAAACTTAAAACAGTTTTAGGACTATTTATTGGAGCATCAGTTGGAATCTCTATTAGTTTTATGACACCCGCTACAGAAAATGATAATCTTTGGTTTGTCTTCTTATGTGGTATTATAGGAGTTTCAGGAATGACATTACCAGGACTTTCAGGCTCATTTATTCTTATATTATTAGGAAACTATGTTTTGTTGTTAGTAGACAGTGTAAATGTATTAGGCAATGTAATTACAAATCTATTGTCTGGAAACTTTGAAGTACTGAATGATCAAGTAAAAGTTCGTTACTTAAAAATTATAGGAGTTTTTACAGCAGGTTCAGCTTTTGGGCTTGTGTCTATTTCACATGTTTTAGGGTATGTTTTAAAAAGATGGCATGAAATTGTAACAGCAATTATTATAGGTTTTATTACTGGGTCATTAGGTGTTGTTTGGCCATGGAAAGAAACTATTTATAAAAAAGAAGCAGGTGTGTTTTTGCTTGATCAGAGTGGGAACAAAATTATAGAAAATTACCAGAGATTTATACCCAATTTTAACAATCAAGAAACATGGGTTTCTATAGGATTCATTATTATTGGAATTGCATTAATACTAATTATTGATTTTTATGACCAAAAAAGAAAATAAGCATTTATATGCTTTAGTAGGAAAGAACATTTCGTACTCATTTTCTCGCGGATATTTTACCGAAAAATTTGAAAAATTAGATTTAAAAAATCATGAGTATATCAATTTTGATATTCAATCAATACATGAACTACCTGAAAAAATAAAAGAAAATAAAAAACGCTTAAAAGGAATGAATGTTACGATTCCATATAAGTTAGATGTTTTTAATTTTTTAGATAGAATAGACAAGAGAGCTCTAAAAGTAGGAGCAGTTAATACTATTAAAATAACCAAGAAAGGGAGATTAAAAGGATATAATACTGATGTGTATGGGTTTAAAAAATCATTAAAACCATTAGTAAAGAAATATCATAAAAGAGCCTTGATATTGGGAACAGGTGGGGCATCTAAGGCTGTAGCCTATGTATTTGAAAGCTTAGGAGTGAAATATAAATATGTATCTAGAACTCCTGAAGGAAAAAAGCAAATCTCCTATCAAGATATAGGTAAAGAACTTATAGAATCACATTATATAATTGTAAATTGTACACCGTTAGGTACACATCCAAACGTAGAGAACTGTCCAGATATTCCATATAAATTTTTATCAGATAAACATTTATTATACGATTTAATATATAATCCGTCAGAAACTACTTTTTTACGTAAAGGTAAAGAGCAGGGAGCAACTATAAAAAATGGATTAGAGATGTTAGAGCTACAAGCAGAAAAAGCTTGGAAAATATGGAATAATAGCTAAAATTTTAAAAACTAAAATAAAATTTGCTATTCTCTAAGAATCCTTATCTTTATAATCTAAATCAAAGGAACTTAAACATTGTAGATATGTTAGAAAACAACGAAGAGAAAGTAGAAAAGCCAATCACAGAAGAGCAATCAAAGGTTAGTAGGGAAACTGAAAATGCAGTTAATGAAGTTGAAAATGAAGTAGCCAATGAATCTGAAAAAGCAGATGAAAAGCACGAAATACCTATGCTTGATTATGCTTCGATGGAGCTAGAAAAATTGGTAGATGAATTAAAAAAATTACTAAAAAGCCATCCAATTCAACAATTAAAATCAAATGTAGATGCTATTAAAACAGCGTTTAACTCAAAGTTTGGGGCTTTATTAGCAAAGAAAAAAGAGGCATTTTTGGCAGATGGAGGAAATTCTATAGATTTTCAATTCTCTAGTCCAACAAAAACAGAATACAATAAGTTATTAGGTGAATATAAATCCAAGCGTGATGCTTACTATTCTCAATTAGAAAAACAATTAAAAGAAAACTTAGAGAGACGAAATAATTTAATTGAAGAGTTAAAGACTTTAATTAAAGATGCTGACCCAAAAACGATGTATAATGATTTTCAAGAAATTCAAAATCGTTGGAAAAGTGTTGGAGCTGTGCCTAAAACAAAGTATAATGATACCTGGAGAACATATCATCATCATGTAGAACGTTTTTACGATTTACTACATTTAAATAAAGACTTTAGAGAGTTAGATTTTAAACATAACCTTGAAGAAAAACTACGACTAATTGAAAGAGCAGAAGCTTTAAATGATGTAGAAGACGTTAATGTAGCTTTTAAAGAGTTACAAGAATTACATCGTATGTGGAAAGAAGATGTAGGACCTGTGTCAAGAGAACATAGAGAAGATGTTTGGGGAAGGTTTAGTGAAGCAACTAAAAAAATTCATGACAGACGTCATCAGCATTACAGAGAATTAAAGTCAAAGCATCAAGAAATGATTGATGCAAAACTAGCTGTTGCAGCAGAAATAAATGCGTACGATACATCAAGCAATAAAACACACAACGACTGGCAAAAAAGTATTGTAGAAATAGAAAAACTACGAAAAAAATACTTTGACATAGGAAAATTACCTTACAGTAAGAGTGAAGCTGTTTGGCAAGAGTTTAAAGCAGCAACTAAAAAGTTTAACTCAGCTAAAAATGCATTTTACAAGCATGAAAAAAGTGCACAAAACGAGAACTTAAGAAAGAAAATGGAATTGGTAGAGCTTGCAGAAAGCTTAAAAAATAGTGAAGACTGGAGTGAAACTACCAATACTATGAAGCGTATTCAAGCAGATTGGAAAAAAATAGGGCATGTGCCTAGAAAATTTTCTGACGATATCTGGAAAAAATTCAAAAATGCTTGTAATTACTATTTTGATAGATTACACGCTCATAAGAATGAAGAAAATAAAGAACAATTAGTAGTAGTAGAGGCTAAGAAAGAATTTGTAGAGCAAATTAAAGTTGCTGAAATTTCTACCGAAGAAGATGTAGAAAAAGCCTTAGTAGATTGGAGAGCACTAGGAGCATTGCCAAGAAATGCACGTTATTTGGATGAAAAATTCAACAAAGCAATGGATGCACATCTCGATAAATTGGATATGAGCAGAATTGATATTGAAATGATGAAGTTTAAAGGCGTTGTAGATACATATTTAGCACAAGAAGACTATAGAAAATTAGATAGTGAACAGTTCTTTATTAGAAAAAAAATAGATGAAACTGTACGAGAAATGCAACAGTTAGAAAACAATTTAAGCTTTATTTCAAACGCTACAGAAGATAATCCTTTAGTACAAAATGTACGTAAAGGAATCCAAGAATTTAAAGACCAGTTAGATCTTTGGCAAGAAAAACTAGACTACTTAAAAAGATTAGATTATTAAAAACAATATAATAATCATTAAAAACTCGAGCCTTTTAAGGTTCGAGTTTTTTATTTGTTTTTTTAGTAAGTTGTTTGGCTACTTTGAGTTCAAAATTTGATAGAATGGTAATAATAAAGACTTCAACGATAATATAAATCCATCCTAAGTTAGTAATAGTTTTTCTATGAAGAAATGCTACTCCAATAGAAAGACAGCAATATAGTAGGTTTACAACTGCAATTCCTTTTAAAAAACATCTAAGATTATTGTGGTTTTTTCGGTAACAGTAAAAATCATACATAGTAAAGATCAAAGGAAAAACAGTTAGAAAATACAGACTAGAAGGAGGAATTCCTATGGTGCTTTCAAACTTTACTAACACAACACCCAGTAAAAAAGCAGATAAAAAAGCTCCAAAACCATCTATTAAAAACAACTTTTTAGGGTTTAGGATAACGTTTTTTAAAAGCTTTTTAATCATGAAAAAGATAAAATACAGTTGCTTTATAGAGGTTTTGAGTTTACATAAAAGTTTTTGTCAACCTCAATTGAGTCTCCTTTAATAGTTTTTGTTTGCCAATTATCAGAAGGTTTTAGTAATTCATCTTTTCCATCAACAGTTACTTTTATAGGCATATTAAAACCTCCAACAACATTATTCCAACGATATTTTAAGGTGTTGTTTTCAATAGTATACTCCAGCTCTGGAATCTTCACTGTACGTAAATATTGATCGAATACTTTACTTAAATCAATACCAGATTTTTCAATCATGTACTTTTCGATTTCTTGAGTAGTTACTGTTTTATGATAAAAATCAGCATTCAAACCACGTAAAATTTGACGCCATTTTTCATCATTATTAACTAGTTGACGAATTGTATGAAGCATATTAGCCCCTTTATAATACATGTCTCCAGAACCTTCATCATTAACATTATAATTTCCAATTATAGGAATATCATTTTGAATAGAACTTCGTGTTCCTATAACATATTCAGCAGAAGCTTTTTTACCATAGTAATAATCTAAAAATAAGTTTTCAGAGTAAGCTGTAAAGCTTTCGTGAATCCACATATCAGCAATATCTACATTGGTAATATTATTAGCAAACCATTCATGACCAGCTTCGTGAATAATAATAAAGTCGAATTTTAGTCCCCAACCAGTTCCAGATAAATCTCTACCTAAATACCCGTTTTTATATTGATTTCCATAGGTAACAGAACTTTGATGCTCCATTCCTAAATATGGAACTTCTACTAGTTTAAAGCCATCTTCATAAAAAGGATATTTACCAAACCAGTGTTCAAAAGCTTTCATCATCTTGGGAGCGTCTTTAAATTGCTTTTTGGCTTTTTTAAGATTGTCACGTAACACATAATAATTCATATCTAACGCTCCACCTTCACCTTGGTATTTTTCAGAAAAATGTACATAATCTCCAATGTTTACATTAACTCCGTAGTTGTTGATAGGATTATCAACAAACCAATGATAAGTAGTTGTATCGTCATTGTGTTTTTCAATATTACGTAAACGTCCATTAGAAACATCCATTAAATTTTTAGGTACACGAACACTAATTGCCATACTATCTACCTCATCATACATATGATCTTTATTTGGCCACCAAACACTAGCTCCTAACCCTTGACAAGAAGTAGCAACAAAGTGATTTCCATTACTGTCTTTTTTCCAAGAAAAACCACCATCCCAAGGAGCTCTAATCGCTTCTTTAGGTTTACCTTCATAATATACATCAACAGAGTTTACAGTTCCTTTCTTTTGAGGAGATTGTAGTTGAATAAAATGCGCATTTCCTTCAGAAATAACTTTTAGTTCTTTATTGTTTTGAGTTGCTTTGGTAATTTTTAAAGGAGGTTGTAAATCTATTTGTAAAACTTGATAAGGTTTTAAAACTTTATATTGTACAGTATTTTTTCCTTTAATAAACTTTTTGTCAGGATTAACGGTTACGTTAAGGTGATAATATGTTAAGTCCCACCAAGATCTTTCAGGCGTAATAGAACCACGTAAAGAATCTTGACGTGTAAACGTTTTATTTTTTGAAAATAAAGAGGTGCTTTTTTGAGCGGTTGAAGAAGAACATCCAGCAATTAAAATTGCTAAAGATGTCATAAAAACAGATAAAGAAAACGTTTTTTTATACATGGTATTTGTTCTTGTAAGATAAAATGCTAAGATAAGTTTTAAAGTTTTTTTATTGAAGCTAACTTTAAGATATTTGCTTAAAATAAGAACAATGTCAAAAACAGTTTTCATTACAGGAGCTTCTTCAGGAATAGGAAAATCAATAGCTACCTATTTACACGATAAAGGGTTTAAAGTTTACGGAACAAGTAGAAATCCACAAAAAGTAACTACTCCATTTCAAATGGTAGTATTAGATGTAACTGACCAAGAATCAATAAAGAAAGCTGTAGAAGAAGTAATCACTGCTGAAGGAAAGATTGATGTGTTGATAAACAATGCAGGAAAAGGAATTACTGGTCCAATTGAGGATACACCTACACAAGAAATGAAAGATAATTTTAATACAAATTTTTTTGGGGTAATTGATGTTGTTAAAGAAGTGTTGCCTCATATGAGAAAACAGCAACTGGGAACGATTATTAACACAACTTCAATAGCAGGATACATGGGGTTACCTTTTAGAGGAATTTATTCTGCAAGTAAAGGGGCGTTAGAGTTGGTAACAGAAGCGTTAAGTATGGAGGTGAAAAGTTTCGGTATTAAGGTTGTTAATGTAGCTCCAGGAGATTTTGCTACGAATATTGCTGCAGGAAGGTATCATACACCTGTTTTTGAAAACTCTGCTTACAAAGAAAAATATGCTGAAAACTTAGCATTGATGGATGCTCATGTTGATTCTGGTGCAGATCCAATACTAATGGCAGAAGCAATCTATAAAATCATAGAAAACAAGAACCCAAAAATTCACTATAAAGTTGGTGGATTTATGGAGAAATTTTCAATTATATTAAAAAGAATTTTGCCTGATAAAATTTATGAAAAATTACTAATGAATCATTATAAATTGTAAATTCGCAGAAGATTAGTAATTAAAGAAAAATCAAGGTATAAAACATTGTTTTATATGTTGTTTTTATAGAGAGTTGAACTTGCAAAACTCAAGAATTAGAACACAACTACATAATAAATATACAGATGAAATTTTTTATTGATACAGCTAACTTAGATCAAATAAGAGAAGCACAAGCTTTAGGTATTTTAGACGGGGTAACAACAAATCCATCGTTAATGGCTAAAGAAGGAATAACAGGAGAGGGGAATATTATCAATCATTACAAAGCAATTTGTCAAATTGTAGAAGGAGATGTTTCTGCTGAGGTAATTTCTACTGATTTTGATGGTATGGTAAAGGAAGGAGAAGCGTTAGCTGCTTTAAATCCTCAAATAGTAGTGAAACTACCTATGATTAAAGATGGAATAAAAGCGTGTAAATATTTTTCTGATAAAGGAATTAAAACCAATGTAACTTTAGTGTTTTCAGCTGGTCAAGCATTGTTAGCAGCAAAAGCAGGAGCAACATATGTATCGCCATTTATTGGTCGCTTAGATGATATTTCTACAGATGGTTTAAATCTAATAGCTGAAATTCGTCAGATATTTGATAATTATGTGTTTGATACTGAGATTTTAGCAGCATCTGTACGTCATACAATGCATGTGATTGATTGTGCTAAAATTGGGGCTGATGTTATGACAGGGCCTTTAAGTGCAATTGAAGGATTGTTAAAACACCCTTTAACAGATATTGGTTTAGCAAAATTTTTAGCAGATTATAAAAAAGGAAACTAACCAACGAAGTTGGCTTTAGTATTTTGTCATTCCCGCGAAAGCGGGAATCTCATTTTTTAAAAGATATGTACCCAAAAAAAGAACTCGCACAATTAGTAGTTTCAGCATGCAATCAATTTAATATTGATACTGTTGTAATTTCTCCAGGCTCTCGTAATGCCCCACTTACTGTAGGGTTTTCAAACCATCCAGAAATAGAAACATTAAGTGTGGTAGATGAGCGTTGTGCTGCCTTTTTTGCTATGGGAATAGCACAACAAAAGCAAAAACCTGTTGCCATTGTATGTTCGTCAGGTTCTGCTTTGTTGAATTATTATCCTGCGATAGCAGAAGCTTTTTATAGCAATATTCCGCTAGTTGTAATTTCAGCAGACAGACCCAAGCACCTGATTGATATTGGTGATGGACAAACCATTCGTCAAGAGAATGTGTTTGAGAACCATATTTTGTTCTCAGCTAATTTGATTGAAGAAGAAAGTCAGTTAAAAAATAATATCAGTTTATTAATTGAGGCATTACAAACTTCAATCACTCAAAAAGGACCAGTTCATATAAATGTTCCATTTGATGAACCTTTATATGAAACACTTGAAAAATCAGATTCGGTCATTGCGAACAAAGTGAAGCAATCTTTTGAAAAGATGAATGTCATTTCGAGCGCAGTCGAGAAATCTTTTGATTTAGAAAAAATAGCTTCTATTTGGAACTCTTCAGTCAAAAAAATGATTTTAGTAGGAAGTCATTTTCCTGATGTTGAGCTTCAAAAAATATTGAATGTATATGCAGAAGATACTTCTGTTTTAGTGTTAACAGAAACTACCTCAAATATATACAATCCTAAGTTTATCAATAACATAGATAAATTAATATCTAAGTTAACTAAAGAAGAATATAAAGAGTTGCAACCTGAAGTATTACTAACTTTAGGAGGAATGGTAATTTCTAAAAGAATTAAACAGTTTTTACGAAAATTACAGCCAAAACATCACTGGCATGTTGATGAGTTAAAGGCGATGGATACGTATCACTGTTTGTCAGAATTTTTACAAGTAAAACCTGTAACCTTGTTAACAAGTCTTTCTAAGGAAAAGAAAAATGTTGAAAGTAATTATCAACAAACATGGTTACAAGAAAAAGAACAAAGAGCTGTAAAACACGAAGAGTATTTGAAAGATTGCGAATATTCAGATTTAAAATCTTTTGAAGTTATTTTAGAAAGTATCCCAGATAACTCGCAAGTACAAATAAGTAACAGCTCAATTATTCGATACTCACAATTGTTTGATGTAAATTCTACGCTAAAAGTATTTTGTAATCGAGGAACAAGCGGGATTGATGGAAGTACAAGTACAGCTGTAGGAGCAGCATATGCCTCAAAAAATCAAACAATATTTATAACAGGAGATTTAAGTTTCTTTTACGACAGCAATGCATTGTGGAACACAAATATTCCGAAGAATTTTAGAATTATTATTTTAAACAATGCAGGAGGTGGTATTTTTAGATATATCCCGGGGCCATTAACAACAAATGCTACGGAGTACTTTGAAACACCGCATGATTTAACTGCTGAGCATTTATCAAAAATGTATGGTTTTGAATATGTTCAAATAAAAGACTTAAAGAGCTTGCAAAATAGTTTGATTTCGTTTTATGAAGAATCGGATCAGCCAAAAATAATGGAGGTTTTTACTCCAAAAGAAATAAATGACGTAGTTTTAAAAAACTATTTTAAAAACTTATAAGATGGAATTAAAAGAAGGTGATAAGGTAGATTTAGTAATTGGTGTTCAAACCGCTTTAGGTTATTCAGTGTTAATTAACGAAGCATATGAAGGCTTATTGTATAACAATGAAGTTTTTAGTGATGTAGAAGAAGGAATGCGAACAATAGGTTATATTAAAAAGATACGTGAAGATGAAAAAATTGATGTATCACTACGACCGCAAGGATTTAAAAACGTAATTGATTCAGATATTGATATAATCTTAAAAAAGCTAGAAGAAAAAGGCTTTTTATTGTTAACAGATAAAAGCTCTCCTGAATCAATTAAATTTCACTTGCAGATGAGTAAAAAAGCATTCAAGAGAGCTATTGGCAGCTTGTATAAGAGTAAAAAAATAGAATTACAAGAAGACAGAATAGTGTTAAAATAAACTATTCTTGTCCTTCTTCTTCTTCAATAATTTCCTCGTCATTATTTTTAATTTCTTCTTTCTTTTTACTTCCCATTAAATCGTTTACACGTTTAATGTTTTCGTAAAAAGCATTTGCATTAGGATCAGAAGGATCCATTTTTCCATAAGCAGCTTTGTAGTAAAAATCTGCTTTTTCGTAGTCTTTTCCAAGTTCATGGTATTTACCTATATAAAAATCACCCATATGAGAATCAGGGTATTTTATCATTACAAAATCCCCTAAAACTCTCAAGTAATCACCATCTTGTCTGTCAATTACAATATCTTCAATAACAAAAATGTCATCTAAACGAACATTTAAGTTAGAACCGTATAGATACTGAATATCTAGATATTTTTTTTCCACATACTTAATTGCATCTAAAGGAGCCAAATCTTTAACATTAGCTTCGTACTCTTCTTTAGTAATTTTAGAATATAAGCTAAACATTTGTGTAAAAGCTCTAGGAATAGTTTCTCCAATTATAGCTAAATAGCTTGGAGAAGAATCAAATTCATCAAAAACAACATTAAAGTTTTTAGCTTCATAGGATGTTAATAACGTTTTAATATCACTAAATCGATTATATTGATTAGTGTCAATGTACTTTTTGTTATTACTTGTATATAAGAAGTAAGTGTTATCTATAGAACCCAGTCTGTTAAGAGAATAAGACTCCATAATAGCTGGAGCAAACTTAGGAAAATCAGGAGTGATACAGATATAAGAATTAAAAATAGGTTTTTCATCTTTTAAGTAGTGAGTAATAAAATTAGCAGCTTTTCCTTCACCTACAATTGTCATAAAAGGAGAAGTTCTAAAGTTTCCTTCCATAAAAGGAATTAACTCATATTTAATAAAATTAAAAAAATGTACCCCTGAACTGGTTAAGGAATTATTAGAAGGTATTATAGAAATATCTTTTCCATAAGTGTTTTTCATATCAATACCTACTACAATTTGTCTGGGTGCTTTATCTACATTAGCATAAAGTTTAGCATTACCTACATATAAATCAAAAAGATACTCGTCACCTAAAACAATAGCTAGAGGATAATTAGTAGTTTCATCTACATCATAGCCTTTTGGAAGGTAGATTTTTACATTTCTATCTTTTTCTAATTCTTTTGAATTGATTTTTTGAGTAACAACTTTTTGAGAAAAAAGACTAATACTAATTAATAGGGTAAATAATAAATATACTTGTTTCATATTTAGGGGTAAATTATATCGTTCAAATATAGAAAAGAAAAATAAAGTTATTATGTTATTTTTGTACAACTAAATAACGACAATATTTTAAAATTATGATACAACCAGACTGGAAAGTTGCCAAAGAGTACGAAGATATTACCTATAAAAAGTCACACAACGTTGCAAGAATAGCATTTAATAGACCCAATGTACGTAATGCGTTTCGACCAAAAACTACTTCAGAGTTATTGGATGCGTTTCATGATGCACATGAAGATACGAATATAGGAGTGGTATTGTTGTCTGCTGAAGGGCCATCAACTAAAGATGGAGTTTGGAGTTTTTGTTCTGGAGGAGATCAAAATGCACGTGGACACCAAGGTTATGTTGGAGATGATGGTTACCACCGTTTGAATATTTTAGAAGTACAGCGTTTAATACGTTTTATGCCAAAAGCAGTAATATGCGTGGTTCCAGGTTGGGCTGTAGGTGGCGGACATAGTTTGCACGTAACTTGTGATTTAACTTTAGCGAGTAAAGAACATGCTATTTTTAAGCAAACTGATGCCGATGTTACTTCGTTTGACGCAGGTTATGGTTCAGCATATTTAGCTAAAATGGTGGGGCAAAAGAAGGCCCGTGAAATATTTTTCTTAGGAAGAAACTACTCAGCACAAGAAGCGTATGAAATGGGTATGGTAAATGCCGTAATTCCACATGATGAGCTAGAGCAAACAGCTTTTGATTGGGCACAAGAAATTTTAGCAAAATCACCAACTTCAATAAAAATGTTAAAGTTTGCAATGAACTTAACGGACGATGGAATGGTAGGGCAACAAGTATTTGCAGGAGAAGTAACTCGTTTAGCATATATGACGGATGAAGCTAAAGAAGGACGTGATGCGTTTTTAGAAAAACGTAAGCCAAACTTCCCTAAAACGTGGATACCATAACTGATTGATAATTTTAAGAATTATGAATTACGAGTTAGAGGTTTTTAATTCGTAATTCTAAAATCATAATTCGTACTTGAAGAAATGAAAATAATTTGTATAGGACGTAATTACGCAAAACACATAGAAGAGTTAGCAAATGAAACACCAGAAAACCCGGTAGTTTTCTTAAAACCAGATTCGGCTATTCTTCCTAAAAAAATGCCATTTTTTATTCCTCCGTTTTCAAATGATATCCATTATGAGGTTGAAGTATTGGTAAAAATTAATAAGGTTGGAAAACACATTTCTCCAAAATTTGCTCATAAATATTATGACACTGTAGGCTTAGGGATTGATTTTACTGCGCGTGATGTGCAAGCACAATGTAAAGAAAAAGGATTGCCTTGGGAAAAAGCAAAAGCTTTTGATGGTAGTGCTATAGTAGGAGAGTTTTTTCCGAAAGAAGATTTTGACTTAGAAAACTTGTCTTTTCAATTACAAAAGAACGATGAGGTTGTACAAGATGGAAATACCACTAGTATGTTGTGGAAAATTGATGAGTTGATTAGTTACGTGTCGCAATATTTCACGTTGAAAAAAGGAGATATTATCTTTACAGGAACACCAGCAGGAGTTGGAAAAGTGGCAGAAAATGACATTTTAACAGGAACTATTGAAGGAAAACAAGCTTTTCAAATTAAAGTAAAATAAAATATATCCCGCTTCGGCGGGATTCTTTTTTAGATATATACATGAATGCAGAAATCATTACGATAGGAGATGAAATTCTTATCGGACAAATTATAGATACCAATTCACAATGGATTGGTCAAGAACTTAATAAAATTGGAATTTCGGTATATCAAATCTCCTCAGTACAGGATGAAAAACAACATATTTTAAATGCGTTAAAAGAAGCAGAAAGTAGAGCAGATATTGTTATTGCTACAGGAGGATTGGGACCTACCAAAGACGATATCACTAAAAAAACAATTGCTGAATATTTTAAAGATGAAAAGATTGTTGAATACCCCGAAGTAATTGATAACATTAAATACCTATTCAAAAAAAATAATCATCCGTTCAACGAAATCCAGAAGTATCAAGCGCAGCTTCCTTCCAAAGCCACCTTATTAATGAATCGTTTAGGAACTGCACCAGGAATGTGGTTCTATGAAAATAATACTGTTTTTGTATCTCTTCCGGGAGTGCCATATGAAATGAAAGGATTAATGAAGTATCATGTATTGCCTAAGCTACGGTCTACTTTTAAATTGCCATTCATTTTACATAGGACAATTATGACGGTAGGTACAGGGGAAACAATTATTGCAGAAAGAATTTCTGATTGGGAAGAGAGTTTACCTAATTTTATAAAGCTAGCCTACTTACCATCTTATGGACGTGTTCGTTTACGTTTATCAGCTAAAGGAAAAGATAAAGAGGTATTAGTGAAAGAGATGGAAAAGCAAGTTGCAGCATTATATATGCTAATACCAGAAATTATCGTAGGAGATGATAATGAAACATCTTTAGAAAAAGAAGTGGGTAAACTGTTAAAAAAACATGGGAAAACTGTTGCTACAGCAGAAAGCTTAACAGGAGGGAAAATAGCGTCAACCATAGTTTCAGTTCCAGG
This sequence comes from Tenacibaculum sp. ZH5_bin.1, assembly GCF_042865525.1. Lineage (NCBI taxonomy): Bacteria > Pseudomonadati > Bacteroidota > Flavobacteriia > Flavobacteriales > Flavobacteriaceae > Tenacibaculum > Tenacibaculum sp. ZH5_bin.1. Next base: position 28,911 of record NZ_JBEGIO010000004.1, read on the forward strand.
AGCATCTTCATATTTTATGGGAGGATTCGTTACGTATACAGCAGCTTTAAAAGAACAACTACTCAATGTTTCTAAAGAAGTTATTGATAAATATACGGTAGTAAGTAAAGAAGTAGCTTTAGCAATGGCAAAAGGATGTTTGGAGAAGTTACAAACAGATTACGCGATAGCTGTAACAGGAAATGCAGGTCCAACAACCGATCATAATGATAAAAGTGTAGGATTGGTATATATTGGTATAGCAACTAAAAGTGGAGTAGATGTTTATGAGTTTAATTTTGGGGAGCCAAGAGAAAAGGTAATTAATAGAACGGTAACCAAATCTTTAGAACTTTTACAAGCTGCCATATTAAAATAAATTAGTATTTTTGCAGCCGTTACGCTTCCAAATAGGTTAGATGCTGAGCCTAGTTTTGAAAAGATTAAAATTAATTAAAATTTAATCGAGAATATTTTTGTGCAGTAAATTAAAATGCATAAATTTGCACCTCGTTTAGAAATAACACTAAAAACTGTCAAGAAGATGTCTAGAGTTTGTGAATTAACAGGAAAAAAAGCGATGGTAGGTAACAATGTATCTCACGCTTTAAATAGAACTAAAAGAAGATTTAACGCTAATTTAATGACTAAGCGTTTCTATATTCCAGAAGAAGATAAATGGGTAACTTTAAAAGTATCTGCTTCTGCATTAAAAAATATTAATAAAAAAGGAATCTCTGCGGTTATTAAAGAAGCTAGAGAAAAAGGTTTCTTAACTAAATAATTCCTTACTAGATAAAATTTTAGAGAGATGGCAAAAAAAGGAAACAGAGTTCAAGTAATTTTAGAGTGTACTGAGCACAAAGCTTCTGGTCAACCAGGAACTTCTCGTTATATTACAACAAAGAACAAAAAGAATACTCCTGATAGAATGGAATTAAAGAAATTTAATCCAATCTTAAAGAAGATGACAGTTCATAAAGAAATTAAATAATAAGCTACGGCGTAAACTTTAATATAAAATGGCAAAGAAATCAGTAGCATCGTTACAAACAGGTTCAAAAAGATTAACCAAAGCTATCAAAATGGTAAAGTCTCCAAAATCAGGAGCTTATACATTTGTTGAAGCTATTATGGATCCAGAAAGCGTGAATGACTTTTTAGCAAAAAAGTAATTCTTGTATACAGTTTAAAGAAAAGCTACTTTCATTAGAGAGTAGCTTTTTTTATATTTGACAGTCTCAAGTTTTTTGAATACGTTAAAGATTTGGGAATTATCCTAGCAAGTCGGGCTTTCGGCAGTCGCTTCCCGAAGTATCGGGAGAGCTTTAATAAATGCCTCAATCCTTAACACTAAAGCTGTGGAACAATGACAATTTGACTGTATTAGTAAAATGGTATAGTTTTTAACCTATGTAAGCGATTATAAAATTTAAAAATGAGTTTTTTTAAGAAAATCTTCTCTAAAGAGAAAAAGGAAACCTTAGACAAGGGATTAGAAAAAACCAAAACAAGTTTTTTCTCTAAATTATCAAAAGCAGTTGCTGGTAAAGCTAAGGTTGATGATGATGTATTAGATAATTTAGAAGAAGTATTGGTATCGTCTGATGTAGGAGTAGAAACTACCCTGAAAATAATAGATAGAATAGAAGAACGTGTATCTCGCGACAAATATTTAGGAACAGAAGAGCTAAACCAAATTTTACGTGAAGAAATAGCGGGTTTATTATCAGAAACCAATACTGGTGACGACACCGATTTCACTATTCCAGCAAATACGAAACCTTATGTGTTAATGGTTGTAGGTGTTAATGGAGTAGGAAAAACAACTACGATAGGTAAACTAGCTTCACAATTTAAAAAGAAAGGGTTAAAAGTTGTTTTAGGAGCAGCGGATACCTTTAGAGCCGCAGCAATAGATCAGCTACAAGTTTGGGCAGATAGAACAGACGTACCAATTGTAAGACAAGAAATGGGTTCCGATCCTGCCTCTGTAGCTTTTGATACAGTTCAATCAGGTGTAAATCAAGGAGCAGATGTTATAATTATCGACACTGCAGGACGTTTACATAATAAAGTAAACCTAATGAATGAGCTAACAAAAATAAAACGTGTAATGCAAAAAGTAATACCAAATGCACCACACGATGTATTGTTAGTGTTAGATGGTTCAACAGGACAAAATGCTTTTGAACAAGCAAAACAATTTACGAAAGCAACAGAAGTAACTTCGTTAGCAGTAACTAAATTAGATGGTACCGCAAAAGGAGGCGTTGTTATCGGAATTTCAGATCAATTTAAAATACCTGTGAAATATATTGGAGTAGGAGAAGGTATTGATGACCTACAAGTATTCAACAAACATGAATTTGTAGATTCGTTTTTTAAATAGAAAAACATAAGTAAATAAAAAAACTCCCAATTTGGGAGTTTTTTTATTCTAAACAGTTTCAATAACCTTGTTAAAAGCCAATCTCGATTTAGGTTTTCTGTCTGGTTGATTAAAATCCTCTTCATCTCTATAGCCAATAGCCACAGCAACAACAGTTGCGTAATCTTTGTTGTTTAAAATTTTGTCATAATTTTCTGGTTCAATACCTTCCATTGGAGTGGCATCGATTCCCATTTCAGCACAAGCACTTAAAAAAACTCCTAAAGCCAAATATACTTGTCTGTTAAACCAGGCTTTAATTTCTTCTTCAGGTTTTGGCTTTATAAATTCTTTATAATAACCAACAGCACCCTCAGGGAGCTCTTCTTCAATTTGTTTTTCAAACAAATCAATATCATTAATTCGATTAAAAACAACAATGGTATCACTTTCAATAACCTTGCTAGTATTTAACCAAGATACTTTTGAAAGTTGTTCTTTAGTATCAGTGTCAGAAACAAAAGTGAATTTCCATGGTTGGCTATTTATTGAAGAAGGACTTAATTGTAAAACCTGTTGTAACTCTTTGATTTTTTCTGATTCAATTTTTTTTGAAGCATTATATTTTTTTGTTGTATAACGTTGCTGCATTGATGTTATAAAGCTCATATTCTATTTTTTAATTAAACTATAAAAATTATAGTATCAAAAGTAAGTATAGTTTTTTATCTTTGCAATAACGGTCAAAAAGGATAGTATAAATTATGGAGGTACAAGAATCTAAAACACTTAAGTTTAAAGGAAGAGAGTTCCCCTGCTGTACGAGTCTTACTATGGGAGTTATTGGAGGGAAATGGAAAACAGTAATTCTTTTTCATTTAATAAAAGGAACGCTTCGTTACAGTGAGTTAAGAAAAGAAATTCCAATGGTTACAGAACGAACTTTAAGTTTACAGTTAAAAGCCTTGGAAGAAGATGGTGTAATAAAAAGAAAAGTGTACACCTCAAAACCACCATTAAAAGTAGAGTATTCTTTAACTGATTTAGGAAAAAGTTTAATTCCTATAATTCAGTCTATCGCAGACTGGGGAGATTTTGCCGTAACAAACCATTCTAAATAATAATCTCCGTATATTATCAACTATTAGAGTTTAGATAATAAGGCAGTTTTGTTATCCTAAATAAAGCTTTTCAATTTTTATAATTACATTTGAGTATCAAATATTTGACCAATGAGAAAAGCTACTTTTTTATTATTAACTCTTCTATTTATAAGTGCATGTAAGCAAAAAGCTGTAAAGGTATATTTTAAAAGCTATGATGAATCATCAGAAATAGAAAAACAGCAAGATCACGAGAAAAAGAGAATGCAGTTTAAATTACTTCAGTCTCATTTTTTAGATTTAAATAAAGAACTCAAACCTTTTGAAAAGGAGCTATCAAGATTTTCAGAAGAAGAATATCAACAACTAAAGCCATTAATTTTAGAAAAAGATATTCCAACTATTCAAAAGAGCATAACAAATAAAAAACTCACGTACGAAAAACTAACATTATTCTATTTATATAGAATACGAAAGTTTGAAAGTGATAGTACAAAGTATTTGAATGCAATTATATCTCTAAATCCAAAGGTATTAGAAGAAGCAAGAGCAAAAGATAAAGAATCAAAAGAAGCAAATGAATTTTCCTTGAATGGAATTCCAATTTTGATAAAGGATAATATTGATGCCGCAGGAATGATAACGACTGCTGGAGCTGTAGTTTTACAAAACAACTCAACTGACAAGGATGCTTTTATTGTCAAAAAATTAAGAGAAGCGGGAGCATTAATTTTAGGAAAAGTAAACTTAAGTGAATGGGCATACTTCTTTTGTGAAGATTGTCCGTTAGGGTATAGTGCCACTGGAGGGCAAACCTTAAATCCTTATGGAAGAAAAGTTTTTGAAACAGGAGGTTCTAGCTCAGGAAGTGGAGTTTCTGTAGCAGCAAACTATGCCGTAGCTGCTGTAGGTACAGAAACAGCAGGGTCTATAACTTCACCATCAAGTCAAAACTCAGTGGTTGGATTAAAACCAACAATTGGTGTTTTAAGTCGCTCAGGAATTGTTCCGATTTCAAGTACGTTAGATACTCCAGGTCCGATGACTAAAAGTGTCGTAGACAATGTTATTTTATTTGAAGCGATGTTAGGAAAAGATAATGAGGATGCTGCTTCTTTAGAAATAGAAGATTTTAAACCTAAAGAATTACTTAATGAAAGCTACACAATCCAAGGAAAAAGAATAGGAGTGCTAAAACCTATTTTAACAGATTCTATTTATAAAGCAAGTGTAGAAAAGTTACAAGAAGCTGGTGCAGAAATTATAGAGATAACTCCACCAGAAATTTCGTTTGATGGATTTATTACGCTGCTAAATATAGATATGAAACATGATTTACCGAAATACTTATCTATTTATGGAAACAAAAATCTAACAGTAAAAAATATACAAGATGTGATTGAGTTTAATAAAAAAGACTCTATAAAAAGAGCTCCTTACGGACAACAGCTATTTGAAGGAATATTAAAAGACACAACAACTTTAGCACAGTTAGAAGTCGTAAAAGGTAGTTTGAGTTTTAACGGAAAGAAGTTTTTACAAGATTTAAAGACTCTAAATTTAGACGTTATTTTGTCAATTAATAATTATCATTCTGGTATTGCTGCAGTAGCGAAGTATCCGACATTAACAGTTCCTATGGGATATAAAAACTCTGGAAAACCTGTTAGTTTAACGTTTATAGGGAAGCCTTTTACTGAAAAAGAATTATTGCAGCTAGGGTATGCTTTTGAGAAACTAACGAAAGCAAGAAAGACTCCAGTTGATTATCATTAATAGGACTACATATAAAATAAAAACTCCCAATTCGGGAGTTTTTATTTTAATTTTCTAATTTGTATTTTCCAATATAACCAGACACATCTCCGCCGAGATAAAGATATCCATCATGCTCTTCAACAGAACTAGCTTCTGACACAACTTTACCAGTCGTGTCATAATAAGTTTTTAAAATCTCTCCATCAGCACTCACATGCATAATCATTCCATAGCGAGCTACTTTAGGTTGTAAAAATAGAGGAAGACCATATACTAACTTTTTTACAAGGGGTTTAGAATGTATTCCATCTAAAGAAGGATCTCTTTTAGTTGAAAAACCAAGCCAAAAACTACCATCGGTTCTTCTAGAGACTCCATTAGGAAAACCAGGTAGGTTATCAAGAAAAATATCTGTTGTTCCTTTATTACTGCCTTTTAACCAGTATCTAAGAATTCTATATTTAGCCAAATCTACCATTAACACAAAGTCATCCTTTTGAGAAACCGCAACACCGTTTCCGAAATAAGTACCCTCTATAAGTGTTTTTACTTCTTTGGTTTTCGGATTGTAACTATAAAGACCTCCATCAGGTTTAGCTTCCATTAATAGTTTCCAAATATGTGTTCTACTAAAAGGAATTTTAGAAGAAGTATTGGTAAAGTAAATAATCCCATCAGAAGCAATGTCTACATCATTGGGGATAAGAAACTTGTTCCCGTTTTCATCTTCACTTGCTAAAGTGGTAATTTTTCCTTTTTTATCTACACTAATCAACCCTCTTTCTAAGTCACAAGCAATTAGATTTTGATTGCTGTCAAAATGTAAACCAGCAACCCAAGATTCCGTATTACAAAAGACAGAAACTTTTCCCGATGTGTCAATTTTTAAAATTCTACCATCTGAAAAGTCTGTTTCAGAAATATGAACTCCACAATATAGATTTCCTTGTTTATCTATGGCAATATCCTCAGGCCCATACCAACCGTCTAAATCGATGTGTTGAGTTGAGCTTAGTAGTTCATTTTCATGAAGCGCGCCTACTAATTTAGGAGGTGTAGGAGGAAACCAAGCTTCTGGATTAATTGAACATGATTTAAAAGTAACACTGGTTATAAAAATGAGTAAGATTAATAATGTAGCGTATTTTACTAATGATGCAATTTTCATTGTATTTGTTTTTATAATTTATAAAGACAAAGAAAATGACAGTAATTTATTTCTATCTTGACAAATGTTAGGAAATAGTAACTTCTTTTCGAATCCTACTCAAAGATTCGGCAGCTATACCAAGAAAGCTTGCGATTTGGTATTGAGGAGCTCTTAAAACAATTTTCTTATCATAGTTTTTAATAAAGTCTAAGTACTTTTTCTTAGCCGATTTTGTTTGCATAGTTAGAGCTTTTTGTTGTGCACAAAGGTGATTTCTCTCAGCTAAAATTCTACCAAACTTCTCAAAGTTGGGAGATTCTTTATATAATTGAGTTAAACTTTCAAAAGAAATTTTATAAACTACGCTATCTTCAATAGCTTCTAGAAACTCAAGAGAAGGAGTTTGGTATATAAAACTATCAAAAACTGTTATAAACTGGTTATCGCAAGAAAAATAGGTTGTAAACTCTTTACCTTCTATATTTTTAAATGTTCTAAAAAAACCAGATTCAATAAAGTATAAATCCTTAGCTTTTCTCCCTTCTTTAATAACTAATGTTTTTGCTTTATACTCTTTTTTTTCTAATTGATTATAAAATGTTTTAAACTCACTTTCAGTAAGTCCAATTAAGTCATGTAGCAATTTTTTGAGTTCGTCCATTCTTTAATATAAAGTTCAATTAGTAGCGAAGTTATCTAAAACAAGTTTAAAAATCAAACAAGTTTTAAATGTGTAAATAGAAGAGAAGCTCTTTGTGGTATATTGAAGTAGGAGGTGGTATTAATGATTTACAAGTATTTAACAAACACGAATTTGTTGATTCTTTTTTTGTATAAAAAAATAATATCATATAATTTATAAAAATTAAAAAACTCCACTATTAAAGTGGAGTTTTTGCTTTATTAGATGAATAAACATTCTAATTATTAACATTAATATTAATTTGATCTCCCATTCTTCCTTCTGATCCTATAAATATAACTGTTCTTTCAGTTAAATTATTGTTGAAAAAGGCACTGCGAACAAAACTCCCATCCATTAATAAGTTATATTCTGTCTTTTCAGGATTTAGAGTTGCATCAATACTACCATTAGGATTAAACTGGTAAAAGCTTCCATTTGAAGGAACCCCAATATAATCTGTTAAGTTTTCACCAGTAATAATTAAATTATCTCCATAGCTATAAGAGTTTTGATTTGTAGATATTATTTTAGGTGCATTTTCTGCCAAAATATCAATAAACTGATCAGATTCAATCTCTACTAAATTTGTTTTATAAATTATTTTATAGTTAGTGTTTGTAGGGATGTTTTCAGGAATTTTAGTATTAATATTGAAAGTAGTGACTCTCTCTTGTGAAGAATAACTCTCATAGTTTAAAATAGGTAAATAATATTTATTTGTGCCATCAGTTAAATATATTTCTGCTCCAGGTTTACTTGGATCTATAAATTTTCCTGAAATTACCATGTTAGCTCTAATGTAATAAAGATAATAGCTTCTATAATTATTTATTACAGGCATGTTTGCTATTACTTTGTACTCACGTTGTTCACCATTTTCTGCTGTAACAGTATATGTTACAGGTGTTTCGAAATTTTGGCTATTAGAATTGTTAGGAGAAATTGAAGCGTACTCTGAAATTGAAATTGTAGGGGTAAGAGAGCTTATATCTAATTCTCCAGTGTTAAAACTTATTATGTTAGAATCTTGATTAATTTCTGCATCAATAGTTTGATTATTCAAGATGACAGAAAAAGAAAGAATTTTATTCTCAGAACTTAGAGGTCTATTATTAACTTGAACTCTATAAATACTTGTTTCCCCATTTTCAGCATATACTGTATAAGGGACTTCGTTATTGAAATTTTGACTTTCATTTTCTAAGGGAGATATAGTTGCTCCAGTAGAGTATTCAATAGAAGGAGTTAATGCTGAGATTTCAGCACCTACAACATTAAAAACTATGGTTTTAGCTGTTTGGTCTATATTCCCATTTATAACTTCATCATTTACCTTTAATGTAAATGAAGTGATTTTACTTTCAGAACTTAAAATAATTGGAGATTCTGGTTCATCATCTTTTGAACAAGAGACAAACATTAGTATTGTAAAAGTAATAGATATAATTTTCTTTATCATTTTTATTTATTTAAGTATAGTTTTAATTCTTTAAGCCATATGAACTTGGGTAAATTACAATATCACTATTACCTATAATAATAGTAGGTGATTTAGTTATAATTTCTTCTGTTTGTAAAGTCCATTTTAAGTTACCTGAGCTAGCATCAATAGCATAAAAGGTTTTATTCCAATCTCCAATATAAACGGTATTTTCATATACAATTGGAGAACTTGTAGTCATCTTTTGTAAATTACATTTCCACTTTATATTTCCATTATCAGCGTCAAAGCAAATTAGTTCACCACTACCATCAGTGGAGTTAGAAATTCCGATATAAATATTATCGTTGTACACAAAAGGAGATGATTCTATAACTCCGTTATTTTTGTGATAACTCCATTTTACACTATTATTTTCTTTATCAAGAGCATATAAATCTCTAGCGGTTGCAGTAATAATATAGTTATTATAAATAGTTGGCGAATTTTCAAATCCATTAAAAAGCCCTGCGTTAAAAGTCCAGTTTAAAGTTCCAGTATTTTTATTTAAAGAATAAAATCGACCTATATTATCCCCAATGTAAATATTGCCTTCATGTATTAACGGATTGGTGTTTATTTCAAGAGCAGCGTGTGTATTGTTGTCAGGTTTGAAATTCCATGTTACGTTTCCAGAAACTTTATCTACTACCTCAAAATAATTTTCGTTTGATATATATAATTTTGAATCATCTATAGATAGCGGTGTTGTAAAATTAAATCTACGTTCCCACAATTTTTCTTGTTTTTCAATAGAAAAACATTGTAAATTAGAATAAACATCAAAGGTATATAAATAAGTGTCATCTGTTATTATATCTCTATAAAATTCATCATTGGTGTCTATATTTGGATTTATGCTCCATATAGGTTTTCCTGAAAGAATATTTAACGCATTTCCGTTTATACCCGAAAAAATAAGGTTTTTATGTCCAGTGTGGGCTTCTATGAGAGAATAGGTCTTGGATTTCCACAATATTTCATTGGTTATTAAATCATAAGCAATTAAATCATTTGAAGCTATAGGAATGAAAAGAATTTTACTTTTAAGACTCTCAAATGTAAAATTTAATTCAGAGACTCCACCTTTCTTATCCGTTGCTATTATTTTTCCTTCATATTCATTATTATATTCTAAATGAAAAGTATAGTTAGAATAAGTTGTCTCTGTAACTAAGACAGAGTTAATGTATAGACTATAATATATAATATCATTGTCAATATCTAAAACATCATTCCAATCTATGGTTACTTCATTTCCATAAAAGCTAATGTTTTCTAATATTAATTGTTCTGGTTTTGTGTTTTCAGGAGGTATATTATCATTGTTAGAGCATGATAAAAATAATAGTAAGAAGAGAACAGAAATAGTTTTTTTCATAGTAATTTAAAGTGTAAGCAATTTTTATAGCTACAAATATATGCGAAAACAGATTTTCAATCAAACTAATTTTTAAGGGTTTAAAGTTAAAGAAGTTCAATTAAAACGTATCTTTGCACACCGAATTTTTATAGTATGCGTACCAAAACAACAAAACAAAACAAAATTAATGTAGTTACTTTAGGTTGCTCTAAAAACGTTTACGATAGTGAAGTGTTAATGGGGCAGTTAAAAGCTAATGGTAAAGAAGTGGTTCATGAAGATGAAAATGACGATGGAAATATTGTAGTAATTAATACGTGTGGTTTTATTGGTAAAGCCAAAGAAGAAAGTGTAGAAACTATTTTACACTACGCACAGAAGAAAGAAGAAGGTGAAGTAGATAAAGTGTTTGTTACGGGGTGTTTAAGCGAACGTTACAAGCCAGACTTAGAAGCTGAAATTACCAATGTAGATCAGTATTTTGGGACACACGATTTACCAAATTTGTTAAAAGTTTTAGAAGCAGATTATAAGCATGAGTTAATCGGTGAACGTTTAACCACGACTCCAGAGCATTATGCCTATTTAAAGATTGCAGAAGGATGTGACCGCCCGTGTTCGTTCTGTGCCATTCCGTTAATGCGTGGCAAGCATAAATCGACACCAATTGAAGATTTGGTTACAGAAGCAACGAAATTGGCAGAAAAAGGGATTAAGGAAATTATGCTAATCGCACAAGATTTAACCTATTACGGATTGGATATCTATAAAAAGCGTGCTTTAGCAGATTTATTAAAAGAATTAGTAAAAGTTGAAGGTATAGAGTGGATTCGTTTGCATTATGCATTTCCAACAGGTTTCCCTATGGATGTATTGGAAGTGATGAAAAACGAATCAAAGGTTTGTAATTATCTAGATATTCCGTTACAGCATATCAATACCGAAATTTTAAAGTCGATGAAGCGTGGTACAACGCACGAAAAAACGACTTCGCTGATTCATAAATTTCGAGAGGCAGTGCCAAACATGGCAATTCGTACAACATTAATTGTTGGATATCCGGGAGAAACTGAAGAGCAATTCCAAGAATTAAAAGACTGGGTAGAAGAGATGCGTTTTGAGCGTTTAGGAGCTTTTGAATACTCGCATGAAGAAAATACAGGAGCGTATGTTTTAGAAGACGATGTACCTGCGGATGTAAAGTTTAGAAGGGTGAATGAAATCATGGAAGTGCAGTCGCAAATTTCTTGGGAATTGAATCAAGAGAAAATAGGAAAGACGTTCAAATGTTTATTCGATAGAAAAGATGGAGAGTACTATTACGGACGTACCGAGTTTGACTCACCAGATGTAGATAATGACGTAATTGTTGATGCTCGTGAGTATTATATCAAACTAGGAGAGTTTATCGATATTGAAATTTTTGATGCAGGTGATTTTGACTTGCACGGAAAACCAGTAGTAAAACAAGAAAGACCAGTTCCTTTAAATCAAAAGAGAAAATAAAATCAAACCTGCGCAATGCAGGTTTTTTTATGCATATTTGTCGCATGAAAAAAGCCTATTTTAACTGGAGTTCAGGAAAAGATTCGTCATTAGCATTGTATAAAATTTTACAACAAAAAGAATACGATGTACAAAAATTGATTACAAATGTAAATCAAGATTATCAGCGTGTTTCAATGCATGGTTTACATGAGGATTTACTGAATGCACAGACTGAAAGCATTGGTATTCCTTTAGAAAAAATATATTTTCCAGCTGAGGTTACAATGGATTTATATAATCAAAGAATGAAAGAGAAGACTGCGGAGTTAAAAGAAGCAGGACTTGTAAATGGTATTTTTGGTGATATTTTCTTGGAAGACTTGAGAGCATATCGCGATTCGAAGCTACAAGAGGTTGGAATTACTGGTGTTTACCCACTTTGGAAACAAGATACAAAAGAATTACTTAGAGAGTTTTTAGATTTAGGCTTTAAAACAATTACTGTTTGTGTGAATGCAAAATTGCTAGGAGAAGAATTTGTAGGGAGAGTTATTGATGAAGGTTTTATTAATGAACTTCCTGATGGAGTTGATGTTTGTGGGGAGAATGGAGAGTTCCATACGTTTTGTTATGACGGTCCTATTTTTAAGAAACCTGTGGAGTTTGAAATAGGAGAGAAGGTATTGAAATCGTATACGTTACATAAAAACGATGATGACAATTGTTATCAAGATTCAAAGAAAACTAAGAAATCAGAAGAAACGACTACTAAAAACTATGATAGAAGTTTTTGGTACTGTGATTTACAGCTAAAAAAGTAATTTATTTATAGCTTCTAATAGTCTTTGAGCAGGAGCATTTTCTAGGCAAGAACTACAAGTGTTGTACATAAACAAACAATCGATAAAGTCGGTTAGCATATGTAATAATAGCCCTAAGCCAATAATGTTGTATGGTCTTTTAAAAAAAAGTAAAATAACATACACTCCAATAGCATAGTAGGAATGAAATAGGTGAAACCCAAAACTACATCGGTTTGGGTCAAATATAGGGATTGCTAATAAGTGATCTATATCTACTAGCATAGTTGCTAGTAGTGTTATAGCAACTTTTATCCAATTTTTTTTAAAAAAGAAGAAAGCGATAAAAACAGGAAATCCGAAATGTAAAAAATAATGGATGAATTGTTGCACTATGCTAAGCTATTTCTTTTTCTAAAGCTAAAAAATGAGTAACTTCTGTAGGGCTGTTTTTATATAAAGGAATGATATATAACTCACACTTGTAGTAGGACTTATCTTTTCTATAATTAACAATAATATCTTTAAAAGGTTTCCCTTTTAATAATTTATTTCTAATTCGTTTTCGAGTACTTTCTTTTGTCTTTTCTCCTTGAAAAAAACGTCCAGTTTTGTTAATAACAAAATCAATGTCATATCCAGTCATTTTAGAGAAGCCATCGTTAGCCCAAATAATTTTTTTTGTAACATCTGTTAATACAAGCGCTTCATAATAGTTCTCGTTTAAAATAGAAGTTATGTTATTTTTCCAGTTGTAGTTTTTACGTAAGTTTTTTAAAACATTAATATCATTAGAAACTGTTGAACTCATAAATAACTGTTGAATTCCCCAACTTAAAATATTTATACTTTTTTTGGAAGCGAGTGTAAGATTATTGGCTATTTTAGAATACTCATCATTAGTTAAGTTAGATGTATAAATATCAAGAGACATCATTTTGTCAAAACAGTTTTTCATACTAATATAATTTTTTGTAAATGTAAAAAAATTAAAACTTTTCAAATACACCTAAACCAAAAAGGGCAAAATCATATTTCACAGGATCCTTTTTATCAAACGTTCTTAAAGTAAGATCAAGTTCTTGAATAGCTTTCCAATCATTTTGCTTCCTAGTAAGTATTTTTAGTTTTCTAGCAATATTTCCTGTGTGAACATCTAACGGACAATGTAAGTGTGCTGACGAGTGTGTTTTCCATATGCCTAAATCGACTCCAGTGGTATTATCGCGAACCATCCAACGTAAAAACATATTAATTCTTTTAGATGCAGAGCCTTTTAAAGGGTCAGAAACATGTTTTAGAATTCTTGGTTGATGAGGGATTTCAAAAAAAACTTGTTTGAAACGATGTATAGCATGTTGGTAATTATCTACTTTATCTTTTGGTTTTAAAACAGCTTCTAATCCCCCATGATTCTGATAGATGTTTTTTAATGCTTGAACAAAGAACTTAAAATCATCGGCATTAAATGTTCTGTGTACAAATCCGTCAAAATTAGCTAAATCTTCTTCAGAATGATTGAGAACAAAATCATAAGGAGAACTTCCCATTAAATCCATCATTTTATGGGAGTTGTTAATAATCATTTTACGATTTCCCCAAGCAATAGTTGCTGCTAAAAAACCAGCAATTTCAATATCTTCTTTTACTGAAAATTGGTGTGGAATTTGAATAGGATCACTATCAATAAAATCAGGATTGTTGTACTGTATTACTTTTTCGTCTAAAAACTCTTTAAGCTCCTTTTTGTTCATTTTATGCTAAATCTCCTGCAAAACTAAGCAAAACAAAGAAAGCATTATAGCAAGCGTGTAATAATATACTCCACCCTAAGCCAAAACGAACTCTAATAAATCCTAAATAACCGCCTAAAATAGTTTGCGGAGCTACTAGTATTGGAGCTAATAAAAGTACGTTTGTGGTAATACCAAAATTGGTTAAGTGTACCAAACCAAAAAGTATAGCAAAGACATAGAAACTTATTTTAAATGTTTTCTTACGATGAAATAAAGTAATGGGAGCTCTAAAAAATAATTCTTCAAACAAAGGAGCCAAAATAATTGCTAAAAAAGCAATAAACCATTTAGGGTGTTCTTTCAATAATTCTTCCATGGCATGTTCATTCATATTTACCCAACCCAATTCTTGAATAAGGATAAAAAGAGGAGATAATACAGCACCTGTTATAATACTTATAATAAGTAAATGAAAGAATTTTTGAAATCGATATGAAATATCTTGGTTAGTATCTTTTTCTAAAACAGGATTTTTTAAATAGGTAATGAGCTCTTGAAAAGTTTCTTTCATTGAATTGATTTATTAGTTAGTAGCAAGAAACTTTAAATAGTTACACTATTCAACAATAATTCCGTCTTTCATTGTAAGTGTTCTATCAGCCATTTTTGCTAATTCTTTGTTGTGTGTAACTAATACAAACGTTTGGCCAAACTCATCACGTAACTTAAAAAACAGTTCATGTAAGTTTTTTGCTGAGGTTGAATCCAAGTTTCCAGAAGGTTCATCTGCAAAAATAACAGAAGGTTCGTTAATTAAAGCTCTAGCAACAGCAACACGTTGTTGCTCTCCTCCAGAAAGCTCGTTAGGTTTGTGGTTTTCTCTATGTGATAATCCTAAAAAGGCTAGTAATTCTTTGGCTCTTTTTTCGGTTTCTACTTTTCCTTTTCCTCCGATAAAGGCAGGAATACAAACGTTTTCTAAGGCAGTAAACTCTGGTAACAACTGATGAAATTGAAAAATGAATCCGATATGTTTATTTCGGAAAGCAGAAACTTTTATATCGTTTAAATCTTTTATAGAAACACCATCGACCAATAATTCGTAGCTCTGATTTTTTAAGGGCTTATCTAAAGTTCCTAAAATTTGTAATAAGGTTGTTTTTCCTGCTCCTGATGGACCAACAATAGCGACGATTTCTCCTTTTTTTATATGAAGATCAACGCCTTTTAATATTTCTACCTCTCCGTAATGTTTGTGGATGTTTTTAGCAACAATCATAGTGTTATTTTCTTAGTACGAATGTATAAAAAAGAAATCAGATAAACTTTAGAGCTCACCTGATTTCAAATAATAAATGAACGAGTATTTAAATTATATTTTTGATGTTGTTGTAATCGATAAAATAAACCAATCGAACAGAGAATCTATGCTGCATACTTTGGTCAAAAAGTTTTGAGATGTTATCTTTAAAATCAATATTAGCCGGAGCAAAATCATGATCAGGCCTTATTGAGTTTCTGTAGAAAAAAATCAATTGACTACCAGGAGCAAATTGCCATTGATAGTTCAAATCTAAGTTCCAACTATTAAAGTTTTTATCGTGTTCTCCTTGATAATTATTTGAAACAAGTTCTCCGTTCTCTTCATTTAAACTATAAAATAGACCTAAATATGGAACTTTACTCCAATTATGTCTAAACGATAACGACGCTGCTGATTTTGTACTAAATGTGTATTTTCCAGTTAATGAATTGTCATAAGTATCCCAATCTCGTTGCCCGAAAATAATGTGATCTTTTAAAGAAGCTAATAAAGGTTTTTCTTCTACATCATCTTTATCAATCTTTGTAACATACCCCTGACCGTTATTGGTTTTGCCATATCTAAAACCATAAATCAAAGAAAACTTATTAGTGAAACGATATCTAGGAGAAACTCTAAACCCATAATCTTCTTTAGGGTTGTTTTTGTAAAAAGTATAATACCAATCGTAGTCTATTGCAAACTTTTTTCTATAATCAGTAGACCCCCAATGATTTACATTTAGCCTTTCAGGTCTGTTAAAATAAACTCCACTAGTAGTTCCTTGTCTAGGTTCAAAAAAATCTTTTCGTTCTGTGCTATAATTCAAGTTTCCTCCAAAACTGAATCGCTTTTTTGTATCAGCGCCAAAAGATAAACTAACATTTGTACCTACATACGTTCCTGGATTGTGTAAGAAGTTAATATCATAAAAAACATTAATTCTATAATTATTGAATATTCCTTTAGGTTTTAATAATCGATAGCCAACAAAACCATAAATAGCTTGTTCGTTGTTGCTAAAAAGAATCCCCATATCGTTAGGGTTGTAGTCTTTATTTTCAAAATTATATCCAATTTCTCCTCGCCAATTTCCTGATTGTTTACCAATACTGGTATCAAAAGCATATCCTGTATTTGGATCATCTTCGTCGTCAGAAATATTACTCATTTTAAAACTACCGTCGATATTATACCTACTTTTTTTATCTTCAACATGCCAGAGTAATCCAGTAACATTAGCATCTCTAAATCTTCCGTCACGAGTTACATTGGTGTTAATTAAGGTAATAGATGAGTTTTGATTAAACTGCTGATCTAATACCATAATATTATAGTTAGAAAATGGATTAACTGTAGTTTTGTATGTACTCACATTGCTAATAGTATCTAATCCATTAATTGTTTGCTCAGTTCTTTCAACAGTAGCTTCTGTTTTTTCGGTAATGGCATTAAAGAATCCTACTCCTAAACCTCCTTTGGTTCTTCCAGATATTTTTATGGCGTTTAGCATTTGAACTTTATCAGGAACATCTATAACTTCATCATTTATTTTTTTTCCATCAATAAACTCATCATCATCTTTTCGTTCACCAGAAAATTGATCTATTGGTCTGCCTCCAATTCTTCTTGAATAAAATAAACGTCCTTTACTAAATAATTCAGTTCCTTCAGTAAAAAACTGACGTTGTTCTGTAAATTGCTGTTCAAAAGGGCCCAAGTTTAAGGTAACATTGTCAAAACCTACTTGACTGAAATCAGGAATTAAAGTAGCGTCTAAGGTAAAGTTTTCGGTAATTCCATATTTTACATCCATACCTACACTCCAATCAAAGTCAGTATTACCATCTTTAGTGGTCGTAGTTGCTGATGCATATGGATAAAAGTTTAATCGGGTAGGAGGTTTTATGTTGGTGAAGTTTTCATATAAACCATCATATTGAGTCCAATTTCCTTGTTGATTATCAATATGATTCCAAGTGAATTGAGCATTTAAATTGAGCACTTTTCTGTGGTAATTGATTCCCCATGATTGAACAGGAGTATTAGCAAAACGCAAAGCTCTATATGGAATTTTCATTTCTACAACCCAAGAGTCTTCATTAATGCTAAAATCACTGTCCCATACAGCACTCCAATTAAAATCTTCATTTCCGTTTGATACTTTAGAGTCTGCTTGCGCACCTGAACTGGTTACAATAAACTCAAAAGGATTTTGTCCGTCGTCGTTAGGGTTGATAGTTATTAAAAAGAAATCGCTGTTACCAATATTGTCTCTGTTAGTAAACTCAGCAGGTATTTTTGAAGGTTCAGGATCATACATTTTAGCACTGATGTAAATAGCATTATCATCGTATACTAATTTTACTACTGTTTTATGGGCGTCAGGTTCTGCTTTTCCGTTATCAGGACGCATCATCACAAAATCTTTTGCGGCAGGAACATTTTTCCAAGCAGCATCATCTAATTTTCCGTCAATTTTTGGAGGGGTATCTACACGTACTACATTTAGTTTTTTTCTATTTTTATTAATGGTTTGGGCGGTTGTAACTTCAATAAAGAAGAAACAAGTTATAATAAATGCTAAAATCTTAAGCATAATTTATTGATGTATAGTGTTAGTTGTCGCGCTAAATTATTATGATTTGGATTAATAAATCATAAAATCATGTTAATTACAGTAAAAACGTGTTAAAAAAAAGAATGTTAAAAGTTTAAATGTTAAAAAAATAGTAGAATGAAAATTA
This sequence comes from Tenacibaculum sp. ZH5_bin.1, assembly GCF_042865525.1. Classification (NCBI taxonomy): domain Bacteria; kingdom Pseudomonadati; phylum Bacteroidota; class Flavobacteriia; order Flavobacteriales; family Flavobacteriaceae; genus Tenacibaculum; species Tenacibaculum sp. ZH5_bin.1. The sequence continues at coordinate 46,874 of NZ_JBEGIO010000004.1, forward strand.
AATAAAACTTGATTTAATTATAAATTAAAGTACAAATTATAAGGTATTATAAATTGAATTTGTATTTTTGTTCGACTTTTAAAAATTCATATCTAATGAACTTACACGAATATCAAGGTAAAGAAATATTAAGCAGTTTTGGCGTTCGTATTCAACGCGGAATTGTTGCAAATACTCCAGAAGAAGCTGTTGAAGCAGCAAAAAAATTAACAGAAGAAACAGGTACTGGTTGGCACGTAATCAAAGCTCAAGTACACGCAGGTGGTCGTGGAAAAGGTGGAGGTGTTAAGTTAGCTAAAAACTTAGACGAAGTAAAGAGCATTTCTGATGATATTTTAGGAATGATGTTAGTAACTCCTCAAACTTCAGCAGAAGGAAAGTTAGTTAACCAAGTGTTAATTGCTGAGGATGTATATTATCCTGGTGATAGTGAGCCAGATGAATTTTATATGTCAGTTTTATTAAACCGTGCTACGGGTAGAAACATGATTATGTACTCTACTGAAGGAGGTATGGATATTGAAACTGTGGCAGAAGAAACTCCACACTTAATTTTTACAGAAGAAATTGATCCAGGAACAGGATTATTACCTTTTCAAGCTCGTAAAATTGCTTTTAATTTAGGTTTAAGCGGTGGGGCTTTAAAAGAAATGGTAAAATTTGTTACTGCTTTATATACTGCATACATCAAGTCTGATTCTTCGATGTTTGAAATTAACCCAGTATTAAAAACATCTGATGATAAAATTATGGCAGTAGATGCTAAAGTATCGTTAGATGAGAATGCATTATATCGTCATAAAGATTATGCAGCAATGCGTGATTTACGTGAAGAAAATCCAATTGAGGTAGAAGCTAAAGCTGCAGGATTAAACTATGTAGATTTAGATGGTAATGTTGGATGTATGGTAAACGGAGCTGGTTTAGCAATGGGAACTATGGATTTAATTAAGCAAGCAGGTGGTGATCCAGCTAACTTCTTAGATGTTGGTGGTACTGCAGATGCACAGCGTGTTGAAACTGCTTTCGGAATCATTTTAAAAGACCCTAATGTAAAAGCTATCTTAGTAAATATTTTTGGAGGAATCGTTCGTTGTGATCGTGTTGCTCAAGGTGTAGTAGATGCTTATAAAAATATGGGAGACAAAATTAATGTGCCTATTATTTGTCGTTTACAAGGAACAAATGCTAAAGAAGCAAAAGAATTAATAGACAATAGCGGAATGGAGATAATCTCAGCTACTGAGTTCCAAGAGGCTGCTGACAAAGTAGGGGAAGTTTTAAACGCTTAAACTACCATTTAATTCTTAGTTATAACTGGTCCTAAATAGTGTTATATATTTTAAGGTCAGAAAACCAAACCTCATTAGAAATCTAAATTCTAATGAGGTTTAGTTTTTAATATCATGAATTAAAAGTCAATATGAAAGACTCAGAAGCTAATAACTTAAAAGTAAACTCTAATAAATAAGTAAGTGATAGAGTTAAGTTACCTGTCTAGTTTCATAATTAAATGTATTGAAATAGATGACTGCTAGAATAAAAGAGAAAAAAAACACGTACTACTTAGTGACTTTTTAAGTACATAAAATAGTGTGCACAGGTACAAGCTGCGTACAAATAAAATTGGTTTTTGTTAAAAGACAGTGTTTTACAGTAAAAAACTTAAAAATCAATATATTAAATGTGTGATTTTGAAGATGTTTTATATCTTTAACTCAAAAATTGTACCACCCTAAAAATACGTCTATGAACATAAAAGCAAAGCTTTTTATATGTGGTGAGGAACGAGAATTGCTTACTACTAACTTAAATTATAACAGACTTACTGATTGGAATGGTAAACCTACTTCAGCCTTATTAGGAGGAACTATTTCAGTAACTTTTGAATCTGAAATGTACGATGATACTTTTGTTGATTGGATTAAATCAGATAGAAGAGGTAATAAAAAAATACGTCATCCTTTTAATCTTTATCAGTTAAGAGACGGTAAAATAGTTTTTTACAAAGACGAGTTTGATGGAGTAGAGCTATTTCAATACAACTTTCAAGATGGTGTACTTGTAAATTATTACGAAACTTTTGATAACCAAAAAGGTATGCAGGTTACGTTAACCATATCGCCTGCGATGCAAGACTATCGTTTTTTTAATAATAGTACCGACTGGCGTAGAAAAAGCACTACTCGTTATATAAAGCCTTGGCAAGAAAGTTTTATACCGCCTATAGAAGATACGCCTTATAAAGCGAAAGAAACTAATAAATCAGAAAAAAAACCTCAAATAATTAGTGGATGGTGGACTAAAAATAAAAATGACAGATTAAACCTAAAAAAAGCTAATCTTGGTAATACAGTTTATTTTCACATAGAAACTAAGAATATTAATGACGGTGAAGAAATAGATTGTAAGCTGTATGATTTAGATAAATTTTTATGGGACTATTTATATCCTGATGACGATAAATTCAACAAAAAAGAAGTTCATAAAAAAGCTATCGTAAGAAATAATAAGGCGACTATTGAACTTTTTCTTAACCAAAAATGGGAACAAAATCTTGTAGAAGATAGAGCTTACGATATTGAACTTTATTGGAAGGTTAGCTATAAAGAAACAATCAAAAACTTACCTAACAGGGAGAAGCTTTATCTTAATGTAACTTTTAGCGATCGAACACTGTTTTTTAAACCTTCTATTGCAGGAGGTAAATTACCACAACTTATCGCTAACGATGGAAGCCCTTTGTTTTTAGCTGAACTTAAAGAAGCTACAATTGATGAAGTTGAGGACATTGCTAAGTCAAGGATTAAAGATAAAGTTAAAAAGAAAGCTGAAAAGCTTGTAAGTAGTGCTGTAGCAGGTTATAATAATGCTATTGAAAGTAGAGTAACTACCATTGCATTGGCGAAATTAGCCAAAGGTACTATGGTAGATACAAATGGTAAAATACATACTAAGCCTAGAAAAATTTACCAATACACTGAAGAAGTATTTAACAAAGAGGTAATTGTAAAAAGAGGTAGACGTTTTGATAACGGTGTTGTAAAATCAGCAGCTAATCAAGCACATTATTTTGCAACTAATGGTACTAATGTAGAAATACTAAATACATTACGTATAAGGCCATTAATGAGTGCTGAAGATGCGTCTGAAACATTTAGTAAAATATTTAGCTTGGTTGATTTCTCTACGATGAGTTTAGAAGAAATAACGGATACACCTTTAAACGTACCTGATTTTTTGTTAAAACGTTTTTTACCCAAAACTCCCATAGTAGGTATTAGTTTATGGCTTGAGTTTTTAGGATATGTAGCTTTAGTTGAACATGAAAAGCAAGAAGCTATGGTTGACCAAATAATGCAAGAAAAACTTGAAAGAGCAAAAATAAAAGGACTAGATGCTTTAAGAACATTTTTACATGTTTATGAAACAGATTATGAATTAAGAAAAGTAACAAGCAAGACTTTAGGTAAATTATTAACAAATAATTTTAAAACATTAAATGATTTACTTGACTTTGATGCGAAAACAAGAGGGGAAAGGAATATTGAACTTTTAATAAAAAAGGATAATAAAACCAATCCTGTGCAAACTAAAACAATTATTGAATCAATTTTTTTCTCTAAATAAAATGAAGTATTTAAATATTATACTCACACTTCTATTAGTTTCATGTACAACAACTAAAGAAATTGCTGTTACAAGTAAAGTGTCTAATAAATATAAAGTTATTGCTTGGTATGATAAAGAGCAGAAAGATATTTGGGCTTTTAGTGTTCCTATATATTTAGAAGTTGAAAATAAAAGTTTTCTAACACCACGTGAGTTCATATCTCATAAATATATTTATGCAGATAAAAACAGTGGTACACATACATTTTTGTATGAGTTAGAAGCAAATGGAAAATTAAAAAAGAAAAAGAATTTCAGTAGAAAAAAAATAACACCTAGTACAAAGAAAAAATACATTATTTATTCTAAACATTTAATAACAAACAAGAAATATTCCGGCCAAATATTGCACTCTTATAAAAATAGAGAGTTTAAAAGTGATTCTATAGTACTCGACTTTTTTAATGATTTTAAAAACAAATTACCAGATTTAGCTGAAAATATATTGGTAAAAGATAGTTTGTTCTTAAGCTTTAACAACGAGGATGAAAAAAGTAAACTATCTACAAAAAGAATTAAAGTCCCTATTAAACTTTAAACGTACCTGATTTTTTGTTAAAACGTTTTTTACCCAAAACACCTATAGTAGGTATTAGTTTATGGCTTGAGTTTTTAGGATATGTAGCTTTAGTTGAACATGGAAAGCAAGAAGCTATAGTTGACCAAATAATGCAAGAAAAACTTGAAAGAGCAAAAATAAAAGGATTAGATGCTTTAAGAACATTTTTACATGTTTATGAAACAGATTATATTTTAGTGCCAATCGCAAGTAAAACCCTTACTGAATTATTGACAAGTAATTTTAAAACAATGAGAGAGGTTTTAGATTATGATAGTAGTATAGCAGGAAAAAAGAGAATTAGGCTTCTTGTTAGAGAAGATGATAAAACCAATCCTGTGCAGGTAAAAACAATTGTTGAATCTATTTTCCTTAAATAAACTTATGAAATATTTATACATCATATTAATTTTTTTTATTTCCTGTGGTGCCAATAAAGATATTAAAATAACAAGTAAACCAAGTGAAGATTCTGAAGTGATTGCATGGTATGATAATGAGAGTAAAAAAATATGGGCAATTAGTTTACCTTTTGATTTAAATATTAAAAGTAGTGGAAATAAATTTTTATATCATTTTCAATATAAATATAAAAAATCTGATGAAGGTGCTGTGATTAAAATGTATTTCATCAGTGACGAAAAATTGGTGAGATTAGAAAATTATAAAAAAAGAAAATTTAGTAATCAAAAAAATAAATCATTTTTGTTTTACACAAAACATCTGATAATTGATAAAGATGAGTCAAAAAGGATATTATCAAAAATAGATACAACATCAATTAAAGCTGATTCTCTTTTCATAGGTAATTTTTATAGTTTTAGTAAAAAATTCCCCAGAATAACAAAAAACCTTATTGATGGGGATACACTTTATTTAAGATTTAAAGAAATTGAGGGGGTAAATAAAGAAAGAATTAAAGTACCTATACACCTTTAAATGTACCTGATTTTTTGTTAAAACGTTTTTTTACCCAAAAGACCCATAGTAGGTATTAGTTTATGGCTTGAGTTTTTAGGATATGTAGCTTTAGTTAAACATGAAAAGCAAGAAGCTATGGTTGACCAAATAATGCAATAAAAATTTGAAAAAGCAAAAACTAAGGGAGTAGATGCTTTAAGAACATTTCTACACATTTATGAAATAGAATAATTACTATACATGAAATTTCAAAAAATAATTATATTATTCTTAGTTGTTTTAACAGGTTGTGTAACAGGAAAAGAGATTATTTCTGTAAAAAAAGTCCCTTCAGCTAAGAGAATAGTATTATCGTATGATAAAGTCGATAATAAATTTTTAAGAATTCAAATACCTATAAAGTTTGAATTAAAAAGCAAGTATAAAAACGATATATACATATATTCTGTAAGCTATAAATATGCTTCTAATAAAAAGGGGTTAGTATCTCCATATTATGAAACAGTAAATAATATAGATGTTAAGCAGTCATTTTCTTTAAAAAAGGAAATAAAATATGAGACAACATACTTTTTTTCAATTTATTCACAACACTTAATTAATAATGATTCATTAAGTCAATTAAAATTATCAAGGTATAAAAATATGATGCGAAGTAAATTTGATAGTGTAATGGACGCTAAAAAATTTAAAGAAAAAAATGAAGATTATTATAAGTATATTCTCAAAAACGATTCGATAAGAATTAAGTATAAAGTAGAAGGGAAAATGAAAGTTTTAAAAATCCCTGTTTTGTAATTATGCTTCATAATTAAAGTAAGGTTAACCAAAAAATGAAGTATTTAAATATTATACTTACACTTTTATTAGTTTCTTGTACAACAACTAAAGAAATTACTGTTACAAGTAAGGTATCTAATAAACATAAAGTTATTGCTTGGTATGATGTAGAGAAAAAAACTATTTGGGCATTAAGTTTTCCTATATCTCTGAACATTATTAATGATGATGTAAAAAAAGAGTTATTATACTATCAGTATAATTACAAAAATTCAAAAAGAGGTAAAGTGATATCTCTATATGAAATCGAAAAAGATAATAGTCTCATACTCATCAAAAACTTTAAGAAAAAAGAATTAAAGCTTGATGAAACTAATAATTTTCTAATACTTACTAAGCATATTATTACTGGTAGTGAATTAGCAAATAAAATAGTTGTAGGGTTAGATAATAAACAATTAAAAAATGATTCCATTTCTTTAGGTAAATTCAAAGACTTTAAAAAAAGGTATTCATCTTCTATTAAAAACCTTCTTAATAAAGACACTCTCTACATAAGGTTTAAAATTTTTGAACATAATAATAGAAAGAAGAAAAGAATTAAAGTACCTATTAAGGTTAACTAATCAATGAAGTTAATTATCTACTTGTTAATTCATAGTATGCTTAAAAAGTTTATTAACAGAGTAAGTAATCGTTTTTCTACGTATGAATTTTAATACCACGGATTAAAAGACAAATCGAAAGCTTCGGTTGCTAAAAACTTAGGAGTAAACCCTTATTTTGTAAACGACTACGTAAACGCAGCCCGTAACTACCCGATGCGAAAAGTATCACAAATTATTGCCTTGTTACGTGATGCCGATGTAAAAAGCAAAGGGATAGGAGCCAACCAAACCCATGCCGATATTTTAAAAGAATTACTGTTTAAGATGTTGCATTAACGTGTTTATGTATGATTTTTTGCAGGAAAAGTATACTAGTCGTTTTTCGTTATTTTGGAAAGAATTAATAAGATTGAGTTTCGTTTAGGAAATTCTACCGTAATTAATTATACACCTTGTTGTGTGCAGTAATTTTCTCATTGATTATTCTATAGATAATGATAATAAATGATGATTCCCGTTTAATTCAAACTCAATTTCATCCTTTGTATGTTTTATTACATTCCGATTTCCGAAGTCAAATTCCTTATGATGATTTGGACAGAGTAAAATTATATTTTCTGGATTTTCTTTTCCTTGTTTATGTTTAGGGATTATATGAGCAGCCTCAATATATCTTGAGCCATCTCTTTTTAAAATGAATTGTCCGCAGATCTGACATTCGAAATTCCGCAATATTTTTATTAATGCAATAACCTTATTGTTTCGCTTATAGCTTTTATGATTTATTGTAACTTTTTCAGAATTATCGTTTTCAGAGTTTTCGAGTTCATTAATTAAATTATTTTTCGTTTTATCTTTTAGATGGTTAGTGATTTCCGTCTGTTCAATTTCATCAGGCATTGAAGGGTCATCAAATATTGACAAGTTGTCTAAATATTGCTGATAGATTTTTCTCAATTTTATTTTCGCATCTCCTTTTTCTTTAATATAAGCAATATGCATCTTTAAAGCTGATAAAGATTTTTTCAATCGTTCTGTTCCGTAATCCTCAAGTATAAATTTTAGAAAGCTATTAAATAAATCAACACTTAGAGTTCTCGTAAACTGGACTCCATCTAAAAGCTTGGGAAAAATCTGAACAATAATCATTTGCGCTGAACCTCTATTCATATTAAGCTCTCTAACAAGTGTATCTATTCCGTCATTTTTTGTTTGATTTCCTTCATAAACTTTTTTAGCAGTATTGAAAATTATTCGGTTGGGATTTTGTTCAGACATTAGTTAATTTCGAAAATATTTAGTTATTGCATACCGGTCTTGTATAAGAAAAGTAGCGGATTTAATAGTACTAGCATTTTCTGTTAAACACAGACCTCTTTTATATTTACTTATTTTTATTTTAGCAGTTAAACCGCTATTATTTTATACATTGTAAGCCACCATTTTTATATGCTAAATAATCATAAAGGCAGATTAGTTTTCTGAAATATGTATTCCCTAAAGTTTTATTGTTAATATTCTCTTTCAAAAAATTATGTAGCTGCTCAAGATTTATTTTTTCGGTTTCCAAAAGTGGTGTATAATATAAAATATGAGCAAAGTCTTCTCTTTTTGTTAGCTCTTCGAAGCTTTTATATTTATCATTAATTTCTTCAGCTTTTCTTGAATAATTTTGTGCGGGATGAAAATTCTGTTGCTGAATTGAATTTACTTTTTCAATAAAGGCAGGACTAAATTCCAATGTTTTGTCATCTTCTGGAATTTCACCATCTTCATTTAAGAAACCACCACCACTTAAATATTTAAAATATGGTATATATGTTCCTTTAATATTGGTAATTACATTCTTCGAAACTTTTTCAGCATTCCAATCATTAGTTAAAACGATATCTTTTAATAAATCTCTCAAATGGATGCCAGTGTAGCCTACTTCTGAAAGTTTATCTCTTACTCCGACACCATAGAAAAACTCAACTTTTTTCAATATTTTCTATTTCATCTAAATCATCACTTACAAAGACTTTAGATTTGGATTGATTTGACTTTACAAAATCAAAAACCATATCTTTCATATTCCTCAGAATTTTTATTGGAAGTCTCTTTTTGTTATTTGCAAGCACAGTATATAACGGACTAAAGTTATTTAATCTTATCAATTTTATTGGCAACACCGTGTCCGAAATCAAAAGAGTACTATCAATCATTGTTGGTTCAACATCATCTGGAATCCATTCGCAAAAGATTAATCTATCTTTAAGTTTATCAATGTTATGTCTACTCAAGCAAGCTATTATTGATTTTAATATTTCTTGAATATTATGGTCGTTCAAACTATAACCTAAAAATATTATAGGTTGCTCAATAAAAATAGTTAACAACTTTGCTGCTAAATATGGGTTTTTATTATTGAAATTTTCATAATCACTTGAAGTCAGAACTAACGAATTTGGATTAGAACTACATCCGTGAATTTTGTACACGTCTCCTACGGAAATATAATCTTGGAACAGTATACTTTCTTGTCCTATAAATACACTGAAATCTGGAAATATTGATTCTAAAAACAAGTCCCAGTTTGTGGTTATAATGCCATCGATATTTACTTTTCGAAATAGATTAATTTCATGTTCAAGCTCTTTTATATTAGTCAATCCTTTATTTCTTATATATTTCGTGATTTCAAATTTAAAAGGGCATTGAGAAGTTCTTACTTTATCTTGAAATTCTTTACGACTCTCTTTAAAACGTTCCTCCTTCCACCACAAATCGTAAAATTCTTCCGCTATAATTGAAGCAACTTCTGGTAAATCTCCATTTGCTTTAGATAAATAATATCTAAAACTATTTGCCATTCCGATTTCATCTGTAATTTTTCCAAGAAGGTCTGCCCAAGTTTCTAAGCCTAAATATCTTCTCGAAATTCCTGACCCTACAAATAGGAAAGGTGATGTGGCAAATTTATTTAGATGTATTTTTAATTCTTCTTCCAAAGTTTATTTTTTAAATGGTGGCTAACTTATTTATATAATTACTTTTAGTACGCTTATGCAACCTATTTGGAGGTATAAAGATACTTTACCTAAAATAAAGTTATCAAGGAGTTATTGTTATTTAATTATACAACTCCTACGAACCTAAAAAAAGACAAGCACATATTCTTACGGAATCCCATAAGCTTAATTCTTTAGGTAACGAAAGTAGTTTTAGCTACCATAAAAGCTTGCACGGGTCGCTGATATCACGGCATGCTCCGCAGACACCACGGCACGGGTCGCTGATATTATTAAGGCTATAGAATTATCTTGTGTTTTGTGTAAGCAGCAGTTTTTATACTGCTTACACGATATTTCTTTAAATTTTTCTTAGTTCAACTCTTCTATTTTGTGCTTTTCCTTCTTCTGTAGCGTTATTACCTATAGGTTTCGTGTGCCCAAAGCCTTTACTTTCTAGTCTTGATTCTTCAATACCTTCATCTACGAGTGACATAAGAACAGATTTGGCTCTGTTTTTAGATAGTTTCATATTAAAACCTTCATTACCCACATTATCAGTATGTCCTTCAATACTTATTTTTAAATTGGGATTTGTTTTTAACATTTTAGATATTTCACTCACTATTTCGTAAGAGTCAGCTTTAATTCTTGATTTGCCAGTATCGAAATTAATATGTAATGTAGCAAAGCCTTTAGTGTTTATTTCATTTATGATTTTATCTGCAGTTATTTTCTCTATTGTTTGTTCAAATTCTTTTGATTCCACAACTCCAATTTGTGCATTAGCCACATCAGAATAGATTTGAATTCCTATTTTTTTAGTTGGTGTTTTTAATACATACATACGAATAGGATGGTTTACAACATCTCCAACATAAAAATTATTAAAGTAAGTATAACGATCGTTTACGCTTTCTCCTTTTTGATTTACAAGTTCATTAGGTATTTTTCCTTCAAAAATAAGTTGAGCGCCAATAGCTGTTAAGTAGTCTTTAATACTTTTATCAAAATAGTATTGATTCCATTTTTGATTTCCATCCATCATAATTCCCATTTTATCTACTCGTCCTTCTATATCAAAAAATGAATTACCGTCAAACATTTCAAGTTTGTGAAAATCATAAGACTCTGTGCTGCTAGTATTTTTATTTACTAACATACCTTTTGGTGGTGTTATATAAGGGTATGCACCAATATCAACTTTAGATTCAACTATGTTTTTCCAAGAAAATTTTTTAGTGTTATTCTTTAATTCTTTTTTTTCTTTGGTTGTAACTTCATTATTAACAACTTCATCTAAGTTGTTTTTGGTAGTCTCTTTCTCATTTTTACATGAAATTAAAGTAATTATTGATAACAAACAGATTGAGTAAATTCTTTTCATTGTAATTCTTATTTAAGTTTGGCTTCTAATTGTTAATAACAGCTTTTATGTGCTTGTTAATTATGGAGTTAAATATAATATTTTTAAGTTTAGTTTAATGTTATTAATTATTTTAGTGGTTTTTTGAAGTTTCTTACATCTTCTTGAGATTGAAAGTAGGTTATATTTGTAATTAAGAGTTTATTACTGCAGTTAAACATTATAAAGATTAATTTTATAGTTATTTCTCGGGAGAGTTTAATAATAAGTTATTCTTATTTAGTAGTATACTTTTTGTATTCAGCAATTTTATTTTCTAATCTTTTATTTAAATATTCATTCTTATTATTTAGTGTTTCATTAATTACTATAGCTTCAGATAAATAGTGTTGAATTTTATCTTTTTTCCAATGTTTTGGTGGTTCTTGAAGGTTTGTGATTCTGTCTGCTAATTTTACCATTCCAACCTCTTTTTTAAGTTTGTTTATTCGGTTCAAGCTATCTATCATTTTCTCTTTTTTAGAATCAAGATTTTTATTTTTAGTTAATGCTTGAACTCCAATAGCAACTTTTTCTCCAAACTTATTCAATAATTCCGAAAAGTCAGTATCAGTATCTTCTAATGTATCGTGGAGTAGCGCTAATTGAACAGCATAATTCAAATCGAAATTGTTAGCTGCATTATGTGCTAAGATTATTTCCATAGCAACGTTAGAGATATGTAGCAAATAGTTGGAATTTGTACCAGGAACTTTTTGATCTTTATGCTTTTCTCCAGCAAACTTTATTGCTTTTTGATATAGTTCTTGTGTCATTTGAGGTGTTTTCTATTAATTGGCTACAACTTGTTTAATCTTTATAGTTTTCTAAGGCATATCTTACATTTTCATTTCTGCTGTTTATTAACTCCTTAATTATTTGATTGCTTTTAGGGGAGTTTATAGCTTTCAATGCGTGAACACATTTTCTTAAAGTTGGTTCGTTTTCATCATCGTACTTTCTGTAAATCTCTTCTTTTACAACAATTTCTTTTAGAGGCTCAGTAAACCTATCATCTTTAAAACCTCTAACTATATCAACAATATTTTCATGTTCTTCATGCCATTCAGCTAAAATAATTTCTTCAAAAACATCTATATACTCATTATCAGTGCCATCATAAAAGCATACAGTAATACAAAAGGTAAGTTTATCATTATCCTTGTTTTCAATAGCTTCTCTAAATAGTTTTAAAACTTGAGTTTTATATTTTTTCCTGTTAAGAGAAATACCCTCAAAAAAGTCTTTCCCTTGTCGTAGATTTTTTTCGTAATTAGAATAAATATCAGATAGTTTCTTTTTAGGAAAGAGTTTTTTTAGCATAGTATATTATTGTTCAAAAGGATAAAAAGTAGTTGAGAACAAGCAATTACTTATAATAATTACTGTAAGTGGCTCTATTTCGGGTTGATAAATAATATTTTTCGGTTAAACTCTTCTTCAAACTTATACAAAAAATCTAGTTCTTTTCCATATTCATCGTATTTCTCCCAAGGGGTTAACTTCTTTTCTGAGTCAAGAAAGCTTTTGATTTTTACTAACACTTCTTTACGAAGCTGTTCTGGTATGGTATCCTCGAAATTTTCAATCCGATTGTTTTCTTCATAATTAATCAAAACATTGTGAAATTCTAATAGTTGATTCCTGAAGTTATTTTTTATAAATATTTCAACAGAAAATTCAATATCAGATAATTCTTGTGGTATTACCATGTCAAATATTGGGGTTACAACTAAATATGGCTCTCCCCAAGAAATTTTTTTCTCTTCTAATGAGCATTTAGGTAGTGTATCTGTGTCTATTTTCACTTGTTTTGATTGAGTTGATGTTTTGTTAGTTATATTGAGTGGAGTTGGACGTAGTTGAATCTGCCGTAATTGTGGTTATTGTTGTTAGCTACAGTTTTTTCATTTCATCATTTATGTCCCAAATCATTTTTGTCGCATCTTCTTTTTCTGTTAGTACCAATCTATCCTTATCAATTCCAATTTCTTTCAATTCATTATAGATTGTTTTTTTGTCTTCTGCTTTTACTTTAATTCTAATCATCATATTTTTCCAAAAATCCTTTTTGTTTAAAGGAACTGATAAGTCTGAATTATTGGAAGCGAATAATCTACCGTGTTGTCTAAATAACCTAAATTGATAAGTTCTTTGGTTAATATTGTCAATGTAAGTCGGTACATTACAAACAAATGATGTGTCTAAATCATAAGGATTATAGTTTGGATAAAGTAATTTGTCATAATCAGTCGTTTCGTTGAGAATAAATTCAAATGGTACTAATAATCCCCAAAGTTGTCCATCATTTTTTTCGTGTTTTGTTGAAGGTTCAGACATAAAAAATGATGAATGAACACTTGAAGTTGATAGGTCAATCAAATTTGTTTTAATTCCAGCGTGCTGTGCTTGAAAAAGCAAATCCCAATCTTCTCCATATGGTTTTTTACTATATTTAAATAAGTGCTTGTCTCCATATGTCTCGGTTACTTTTTTCTTAAAAAGTTCAGCTCCACTTTTTTCAATATCACGCGCTCTTGTTAAGTCAATTGCAGTTGAAAATGGTGGTCTAAAAATTCCAGGTAAAATGTCCCAACCATAAAATTGTTCCCCTCTGTAATGAGGCATTACATCTATTCCAATACTAAATTTTAACTCAACCCTAACATTGATTAACTTATCGTGAAAATTACTCACATCTTGAAGATTTTTAATTTCAAAATTTTGTAATGGATCAAGATATTTTTCTTTTATATGTTCGGAAAGTTTTATGTCGTTCATTGGTTGGTCTAAATTGTAGCTAACGTTTTCGTATAACCGTCAGTTATTGGTTTAAATATATTTTAATTTTTGGTTTTGAATAGGTGCTAGCAATTTCGAGTGGATTCTTACGTAGTTGAATACGCCGTAATTGCAGTTCTATATTATTGTGTATTGTGCTTTTTTATCCACTTAATATATTATTTCTTTCGTTTTGATATATTCATAATCATTTCCACCTAAATAATTTTGTGTCCCTAGATAAACAGAACAAGCCATAATTAGGTTAATTTGTTTTGCTATTTCTTCTATAACAATATCCGACGGTTCTTTAGAGTCAAACATTAGCATTATTGTGATAGGTTCTTTCAAGTTTTCAGCTTGTTGTTCAATACTTCCTTCTTCATAATTACTCCAATAAGAATGTTTCCTAGATATGTTAATTTCAAAGGACGAATCGATTGATTGAGCCATAACCCATTCATAAACATTCTCATAATCATAGTAATATTCTCCAATTAGTTTTTCATTACGAAATTCAGTTGCTATGTCATCAAGATGTTTTTTCGAGTAAAACCAAAGTTTATAATTTTTTCTTTTAGATTTCATTGGAGCGCATTGTTACAACTAGTTTATATATGTACTAAAATCACTATTACATTCCTATAATGGTAGAGTAAGGAGAAGTTTTAGCAATTTATACTCATCCAAATATAAAAAAAGGAAGATAAAAAAGTGTAACTTTTTTATCGGGTCAACACACG
>NZ_JBEGIO010000004.1:61431-239118 GCF_042865525.1 Tenacibaculum sp. ZH5_bin.1
GAAGCCTAATCAGGTCAACACACGAAGCCTAATCAGGTCAACACACGAAGCCTAATCAGGTCAACACACGAAGCCTAATCAGGTCAACACACGAAGCCTAAGGGGAGTGACACTCCTTGCCTAAGGGAAGTGTCATTCACTGCCTAATGGGAGTAACACCAAACAACAAAAAAGATAAAATATTCGTATTGTGTAGAAAATTGTTAGTTTGTTGTATTGAGTATATAGTTCTCCATTAAAAAGTCTAAAGAAAACCCTAGTTTTAAATACATTTCTTTTGCCATTTCAGAGGCTTGTAACGTAGCTAAGGATAAGTTGTTGTCAATAGCTTTATTCAATGTGTGACGCATAATTTCGGTAGCAAAACCTTGTTTTCTCTTTTCAGGAATAATACCTAAACTGTGCAAGCCAGCAACAGTATTAGTAGTGTATAAAATTACGGTGCCTACAAGTTCTTGTTCAAAATAAACAAGATAGTAGGGAATGGTTTCTTTGGTTTTTAAAATGGTTGCTGTATTTATTTCGTAATTAAAGGCTTTAAAAAAAGCGTTGCTCCAAATGTTAGCTTCTTCTGTGTTTTCTACTCTTTTAAAATCGATCTGTCTTTGCGTTTCGAACTTTTCGTTTAGTTCTAAACTCATTCCATATTGTGTAGACTTTAACTGAATTTTAGCGTCAAGTTCCATATTATTTTCTTGATTTGGTAGTGTAAATAAAGAAAATGTAAAATGCTTACCATCTCCTAACATTTGTAGCTGTACTTCTTTTAGTTGATTTTCAGAAGGAGAGAGGTTGGTCCAAATTCTATTAGGCCATTGGGCATTTTCAATATAAGCGCTTTCAAAAGATGTTTCTTTATGATATCCTTGATATGGAGTCGCAGCAGTTTTCCACAAAGAAGTTAAATTATTAATATTTGATACTATTTTTTTCATTTTGAGTTGATTAAAAGAATACTAATTGCCATGAAAACAATTCCAATACATTTTTTGGTAGTTATAGGCTCAACAGGCAGGTTTAACCAACCAAATTTTCCTGCGAATAACGAAAAAATCAATTGACCGCATAAGCCAAAAGCAATCATTTTTGAAATTCCTAGTTTTGGTATGGTGTAAAAATAAAGAGAAATACCAATCATGCTAAAAAGTCCGCCAATAAACCATAAATACCAAGGTACTTGTTGTGCTATAGTTAATTGAATACTTTCTTCTTTGAATAGAAAGATGAATAAGCATCCAAAAACAGCACTCGCTATAGAGGTGGCTATAACAGCAATAACAGGTTGCTTTACAATAGCACCTAATTGTGTGTTAAATCCTGCTTGAACAGCTAGTGAAACCCCACCAATAAAGGCCAAAAAGTATAAAAAGAATATTTTCATACTGCAAAGATGGAAAGGAAACAACACCTTTTTCTTTACATATGTTGATTGCTATACAGTTTTTTTTATGCTCTTACGTATTCGGCTTAATTGAGTAGGAGTGATACCTAAGTGAGAGGCAATATAGTGTAACGGTATTCTATTTTCTATGTTTGGATTAGCGTTTACAAAATCAAGATACCGTTCTTTAGCTTCTTTTAAAACAATATCAATTTCTCGTTTCTCTTTATCAATCACCCAATTCTTTTCAAGATAAGCGATGTAAAAGTTTTGTAAATCTTGGTTTTCTCTAATAAGTTGTCTGTAGGTGTCATACGGAAAACTAATAATGGTTGAGTCTTCTATAACCTCTAAAGAAAACTGAGAAGGTGTATTAGTAAGTGACGATACTACAGAACCTACAAAACTCTCTGGTAAAAAAATGTTTTTGTGGTATACTGTACCATCTTTATGTAAAAAACACGAAACCACGGCTCCTTTATAAAGAACATGAACGTGTTTTGATATTTTACCAAAAGGTAATAGGGTAGTTCCTTTTTTTAAATCATGAATTTTTGCAGTTGAAAACAAAGAAGAAATGGAGTCGTCGCCCACAGTAGCATAACGATTAAAAACTCTTGTTAAAAAGGTTTTATATTCATTAGGTTGATTCATTGTTTCGTTTCGGTGTTTTTAATTTGAATAATTTGTGCCGCAATACTTACCGCTATTTCCTCAGGGGTTTCACTTTTTATAGAAAGCCCTATAGGTGCGTGAACTTTGTTTAATTCTTCTTGAGTAAATCCTTCATTTTGTAAAACTTCCCACATAGTTTGCAACTTTGCTTTGCTACCTAAAACTCCTAAAAATTGATAGTTATTTTTAAGGAGTTTACTCAATACCAATTTGTCATCAGTATATTTATTGGTCATAATAGCTACATAGCTTGAAGAAGATTCTTCTATATAGTTTTCAATATTGTTATAATCTATAACCTGTTTTTTATGAGCGGTTTGGTTGTTTTCTAAAGTGTTAAGGTTTTCTCGATTGTCAAAAATCACCACATAAAAATCAAGTTTTACAAAAAGTTCAGAAACAGCAACACCTACATGACCACCACCTACAATGTATAAGGTTTCTTTAAAACCAATATGTTCTTTAAAGTACCAATCTTCTTTCGAGTTAATGTTATACTCAAATTGATTTTCTAGAGTATGAGAAGTAAAATCAAATAGGGTAGGAGATAAATGTAATGTTCCTTTTTTACCCTGTTGTAAAGAAGAAATAATAGTTGAAATTATTGAAATATGCTTAACATCTAAGCAATGAAAGGCCACAGTTTGTTCACCAGAGCAAATCATACCCGAACCATCTTTGATATTTCCTTTATGGATTTGTTTTTTGATGAATGTTGGAGGATTCTCTTGTTGTAGTAATTGTTTGGCATCTTCAACGAGCGCAAATTCCATCACACCACCACCTACAGAACCGAAAATAAAACCATCTTCAGCAATTAGCATTTTAAAGCCTTTTCGGCCTGGAGAACTACCAAGGTTTTCAATTACCGTTAGGAGGTATACCTTCTGTTTGTTTTGAAGTTTTGTATATAACTGTTGCCAGAATTTCATAAAAGCTTAGTTAAAAATGGTTTCGCTTAGGGCATAATAAATAGCCATTAGTGCAGAAAAAATAGCACTGGCTAAAAAACGCCAATCGAGTTTTACTTTATTTTGAATGATAAAGTTAGCGATAAACGAAATAGGAACGTTCACTAAAAACGACCAACAAGCAACAATGAATAAGTTACTGGTTATTTGGTCAAAATTTCCAGAAAATAATTTGATAAACAGCAAATGTCTAAAAATCCAAAGAGGATTAAAGTAGGCAATCGCTAATATTGTTTTTGTTATAGTTCTTTTGAGTCCGCTATTGTTTGCTGTCTTTTTTTCTATCCAATTAAAATAATTAGGGATTTCAAAAGCATAAATAGTAGCACCAATAAGTACCATTCCGAGGAGTCTGTATATAGAAAACTCGTTTAGTAAAAGGGATGCAATGGTGTCTCCAATACTATAAATTAACGCCCCCCTAAATATATTCTGTTTGGTGTATTGTAGTTTGATATTGTCTATTTTTAATTAAACGAAATCTGATTTTAATAACGAGTAAATTTCGCTGTCTAAAAACTTCCCATTATAAAAGTAGTTCTCTCTAAAATAAGCTTCTTTTTGAAAACCTAATTTTAAAAGAATACTTCTTGAGTTTTGGTTTTTAGGGTTTATGTTAGCTTCTAAACTATGAAGGTTGAATGTGTGAAAAGCAAAGTGAATTAAGGTATTCATAGCTTCTTTCATATAGCCTTTTCCCCAATAATCAGGACTCAATACATAGCCTATTTCACCTCTAAAGTTTTGTTTGTCTAATCTCCATATTCCAAAATCACCAATAAGAGTATTGTTTTCTTTGAGCGTAATAGCCCAAGTAATTCCGTTTTTATCTTTAAAAGCTTGCTGAATGAGTACTATTCTTTTTTCAATGTCTTTGGGAGATTGCGGAACTTCAGAGTCTAAGTATTTAGAAACTTGAGGATGAGTTCTAACGTTAAACAGTTCAGAGGCATCAGCCATTGTGTATTCTCTAAATAAAAGTCTGTCACTCTCTAATTTAGGAAACATATCAAAAATACTTTCGTTTATTGCGTATGTCATTCTATTTTTCATACAATCCCATCAATACTTTTTCGGGTGTAAAAGGAGCGTGGAATTTTAATTTATAATTAGGGTTAAAGGTTTTTACCGCTTGCTGAATGGCAAAATAAGCCCCAATTCCATACATTAATGGAGGTTCACCAACCGCTTTCGATTTTTTAATAGCCATTTTATTTCCTTCCGTTTTTAACGGAATGGTTTCGACTGTTTTGGGAGCTGAAAAAATATCAGGAACCTTGTAGGTAGACAAAGCATTCGATAATAATCTTCCTTCATTGTTATAGGAGATTTCTTCTAGAGTCATCCAACCAATCCCTTGTGCTAAAGCACCTTCAACTTGTCCTAAATCAATACCCATATTCATGCTTTTACCAAAGTCATGTACAATTTTTACACTGTCAATTTCATAATTACCACGGATACAATCTACAGTAACTGTTGTTATTGCAGTACCGTATACATGGTAGGCAAACGGATGTCCTTTTTCTTTGGTTTTATCAAAATGAATAACTGGTGTAGCATAATGTGCATTTTCAGATAGCGCCACACGACGTAGCATCGCTTCAGCAATTAAAGCTTCCCATATTAGATCTGATTTTTTATCGCTTACAAAAACAGCATCTTCTTGAAAAGAGATGTTTTCTTTTTTGGTAGAGAGCATGTCAGCGGCAACTTCTGTTAGTCGTTCAACTAACGAATTACACGCCATTTCTGTTGCTTTTCCGTTAAGGTCGGCAGTTGAACTTGCTGCAGAAGGTGAGGTATTGGCAACACGTGTAGTGTTCGTGGTTTCTAGTTTTACTTTATCTGGCGAAATTCCTAAAACACTTTGTGCTACTTGTAATATTTTGGTGTTTACACTTTGTCCCATTTCTACAGCACCTGTGGAAACACCAACACTTCCATCTTGATAAATATGTACCAAAGCACGTGCATGGTTCATTGGGGTATTGGTAAACGAAATACCAAAAGCAATAGGCATTAATGAAATTCCTTTTTTGTAGCGGTCGTTTTTATTGTTGAAGTCAGCGATTTCTTGTTCTAGCTGTTCAAGTTGATATCGCTCTTTTGCACTAAACCACGAATTTTGTGCTTGTACTTCGGTTGCAATTTGCCCGTAAGAAAACTCATCGTTTTCAGCTAATAGATTTGCTTCTTGTATTTTTCTTTTGTTGATTCCGATTTTATCAGCGGCATCTGCAATAGCACTTTCAATAACAAACATACCTTGCGGACCACCAAAACCACGGAAAGCGGTATTAGGAGGTAGGTTGGTTTTACAGCTATACACGGTAGTATGTACATTTGGAACAAAATAGCTATTGGTAGCATGAAACAAAGTTCTCTCAGCAATAGCAGGAGATAAATCAGCTGCAGCACCTGAATTTTGTAAGAACTCTGCTTCAAAAGCTTTAATTTTTAGGTCTTTGGTGAGTCCTATTTTATAAAATGAGGAATAGGGATGGCGTTTTCCTGTCATACGTAAATCGTCATGTCTATTTAGCATATATTTTACCGGACGATTCAAATGTTGTACTGCCACAGCAGCCATCACTGCCCAAGGAGTTGCTTGATCTTCTTTACCACCAAAACCACCTCCTAAACGGATGACATCTACTTCAATTTTATGCATTGGGATACCCAACACTTTCGCCGCTGTTTTTTGTACAGCAGTAGGACCTTGCGTAGAGGAAGTAATTTTTATATTCCCGTTTTCTTGAGGAACCGCATAACAACCTTGTGTTTCGAGGTACAAATGCTCTTGTCCGTTCGAAAAAGTTTCGCCTTCAAATACATATTCACATTCGGTAAAAGCATTTTGGGTGTCTCCTAAGTTAAATGAACGAGGAGCATTGATAAAGCTTCCTTTTTCTTTGGCTTCTTTAGCTGTTGTGATTACAGGAAGTTCTTCAATATCTATAGTAATTAAGGCTCTAGCTTTTTTAGCGATGGCTTCACTTTTAGCAACAATAAAAGCAATGGGTTGTCCCCAAAAATGGACTTCATCTTCTGCCCATAAAGGTTCATCAGGAATGATGCCTCCAATTTGATTTTCTCCTAAGACATCTTTATAGGTGAATATTTTTATTACACCTTCTAGCGCTTCTGCTTTTGAATAATCTACCGATTTGATTTTTCCATGCGCTTTTGGCGAGTCAAAAACCAAGCCAAATAAGGTATCTTGACGTAGCATTAAATCGTCAACAAATAACGATTCTCCTCTAACATGAGTAAAACTGTCTATGTTTTTCATCGTTTTCATTAGGCAATCAATTTTTTAAGTTCTACTTGATTTGGGAATAGTTCTAAAAAGTGAGCAAAAAATAACTGTCTTGCTAACAAACGCTTATAGTCAGCAGTTCCACGAACATCACTAATGGGAGAGATTTCTGATTGTAAAACTGTTTCGGCTTCTTTTATAGTTTCAGAATTGATTGTTTTTCCTATTAAAAAGGAGTTGGTATTTGATAAATATTTTGGAATAGCGGCTACACCTCCTAAAGAAAAATGTGCATCTGTAATTGTATTATTTTTTAGTGTAATTCTTCCAGCGGAATTTACACTAGCAATGTCTAAATGTGTTCGTTTACTTACTTTCTCAAAATTAAAAAAGTCTTCTGCCTGCGGAACTTTAAATGTTATGGATTGTAAGATTTCATCTTCGTGTAAATCGTATGTTTTGTAGCTTTGATGAAACTCTTGAAACGGAATTTGTCGCGTATTTCCATCTTCTTTTTGAATGTTTACCATTGAATTTAACGCTAAAAAGAAAATAGACATGTCACCAATAGGAGAGGCGTTTACAAAGTTACCACCGATGGTTCCCATGTTTCTAATTTGTTCAGAAGAAACAAGTTTCAAAAATTGTTTTAGTTTAGGAAAGAGGGTTTGTAATTGTTTGCTTTCTGCTATTTCGGTCACTGTTGTATTAGCACCTAGTGTACAAAATCCTTCGGTAAAAGAAATTTCTTTTAAAGCGTTTTTATCGGTTAATAAATGTACATCTTCTTCCGCCATTTTATCAGCATGCTGTACATAAATATCGGTTCCGTTAGCTACTTTTATTCCCGTTTTTTCAAAGGTTTTTGGTTGTATTTGTGCTAATTTTTCAGGGATAGTTTCAAAATAATTAGGAATAAAACCTTCATTGATTAGCCAATCAATTTGATGGTTTTTGTCTTTTTGTTGCAGTTTTTGTTCTATTTCAAAACCAGCTTTTTCAATCGATTTATACCCTGTGCAACGACAAATGTTTCCGCTGACAGCATCGTTACAAGAAGTTGTTTGGTTGTTGTCAAGAGCATAACCAGTCATAGAAACCACAAATCCTGGAGTACAGAAACCACATTGTGTCGCATAATTATCGGCCATTGCTTTTTGAACGGTATTCAGTTCTTTTGGTAAATTGATACCTTCTACCGTAACAATATGCTTTCCGTTAGCATTTCCCAAAGGAGAAATACACGAAGTTATACTTTGATAGTTAAGGTTACCGTTTTTTTGTTCACCGATTAGAACGGTACAAGCGCCACAATCACCTTCACGACATCCTATTTTTGTACCTTTTAACTGTTGGTGTTCTCGAATAAAATCGAGTAGGGTAATACCAGCGTTTGCTGTAGTTTTTATTACCTGATTATTTAATATAAATTGTATCATAAGCAGAATGCAAGATACGAAATTGTAACGTTAGGTGAAAAGTGAGGAGCTTTGATTTTTAATTGTCACTAATTTTATCATCAAAATTGATAGCAATAAAAAAGCCTCCAAATTTTTGGAGACTTTTGTATATACTTTAAGAAAAATATTAAGCAAATAAGCTGTCTATTTTTTCTTTTTCTTCTTGTGCTAAAGCAGGATCTACTAAAATACGACCACTGTGCTCGTCAATTGTAATTTTCTTACGGTTAGCAATCTCTAATTGTACCTGTGGTGGAATAGTGAAGAAAGAACCTCCTGCAGCTCCACGCTCAATAGCAACAACAGCTAAACCGTTTCTTACTTTAGTTCTAATTCTTTTGTATGCCGTTAATAAGTGCTTGTCAATAGATTGAGAAAACTCTTCAGACTTTTCTTTTAATAATTGCTCTTCTTTCTCAGTTTCTTTTAAGATAGCATCTAATTCACCTTTTTTGTGAGCTAAATGTGCTTCTTGCTTAGCTAATTTTTCTTTGGTGTTATCAATAACCTCTTTCTTTTGAGCAATTTTAGCCTTGTATTCTTTAATTCTCTTTTCAGATAATTGAATTTCTAGCTCTTGGTACTCAATTTCTTTAGATAAAGAGTCGAATTCACGGTTATTACGAACATTTTTTTGTTGTTCTTCGTATTTAGTAATTAAGTTTTTAGATTCTTCAATCGCTAACTTTTTGTTACTAATGTCAGTTTCTAAATTTTTAACATCCTCAGCTAAATTAGAAAGTCTCTTGTTTAATCCGGCAACTTCATCTTCTAAATCTTCAACTTCTAAAGGTAATTCACCGCGAACGTTTCTAATCTCGTCAATTCTAGAATCGATTAACTGTAAATCGTATAACGCTCTTAATTTTTCTTCTACCGTTACTTCTTTTTTTGCCATCTGTTAAATATAGTGTATTGGATTTGTACTCTTTTCGCTTAAAATAATTGCAAAAGTACTAAATTTTTTGCTAAGATAATCAACTAAAAGGTTTTTTGTAAACTGCTCGCTTTCATAATGTCCTACATCTGCAAGTAAGATTCTTTTTTCAGCTTTAAAAAATTCATGGTATTTAAAATCAGCACTTATATAGGCATCTGCACCTGCTCGTATAGCATTTTTAATAGCAAAACTTCCTGAACCTCCTAGTACTGCAACTTTTTTAATAGGTTTGTCAAGTAATTCTGAATGTCGTACACAACCAGTTTTAAAGGTCTCTTTTACAAATAATAAAAAGCCTTTCTCATTCATCGCCGAAGGAAGTTCTCCAATCATTCCCATACCTACGTTTTGGTTTTGGTTATCCAGCGTAATAACTTCGTAGGCAACTTCTTCATAAGGATGGTTTTTAAAGAGAGCGGAAAGTATTTTTCCTTCTAAATAAGAATCGAATGTTACTGTAATGCAGGTTTCTTCTTCAAACATCAATTTACCCTTTTCACCAACAGTAGGGTTTGAGTTTTCATTGCCTTTATAACTTCCTTTTCCTTCTACATTAAAAGAACAGTTATCATAATTACCAATATTACCTGCACCAGCTTCAAATAATTTTTCACGAAGATTATTAGCTTCTGCAAAAGGAACATAAGTAGTTAGTTTTTTTATGATTCCTTTTTTAGGAATCAAAGTTTTCATGTTTTCTAAGCCTAAAACTTCTCCCATCTTAGCTGAAACACCATTGTTTACATTATCTAAGGCGGTATGTGTAGCATAAATAGCAATATTATTCTGAATAGCTTTCAGCACAACACGTTCTACATAATTGTTACCGTTAATCTTTTTTAATCCGCTAAACACAATTGGATGAAAACTTACAATAAGATTACAGTTATTAGCAATTGCTTCATCTACAGTTTCTTCAAGGGTATCTAGGGTAACTAAAATTCCTGTAACTTTAGTACTGTAATTACCTATTAATAAACCAACATTGTCAAAATCTTCAGCATACGAAAGCGGAGCTAATTGTTCAATGTAGTTGGTGACGTCTTTTATTTGCATTTGGGTAAGTTTCAAAGTATTAATATAGCAAAGTTACAAAGTAGAAAAATGAAAATAAAAGTATCCTGTAGATTAATGCTTAAATTATTACTTTTGATGTAATGAAGCTACTTCGATTTTTATTATTTCCGTTTGCTGTTTTGTATGATGTAATTACGAGGATTCGTAATTGGTTTTTTAACTTAGGTATTTTCAAAGCTACTTCTTTTGATATTCCTGTAATTGCTGTTGGTAATTTGAGTGTAGGCGGAACAGGAAAATCTCCTCAGATAGAATATTTAATACGTTTACTAAAAGATAATTATAGAATTGCAGTTTTAAGTCGAGGATATAAACGAAAAACGGAAGGATTTCAATTAGTAAATGACACACATACAGCGGAAGATGTTGGTGATGAACCTTTACAGTTTTACAAAAAGTTTAAAAAAGATGTTACTATAGCTGTGGATGCCGATAGAACAAATGGAATTCAGCAATTATTGCAACATGAGAATCCACCAGAGGTTGTATTGTTGGATGATGCTTATCAGCATAGAAAAGTAACGGCGAGCAGCTATATTTTACTCACAAAATATAACGATTTGTTTGTTGACGATTTTGTATTGCCCACAGGAAATTTACGAGAAAGTAGGAGAGGAGCTAAACGAGCAAAGTTAATTGTGGTTACAAAATGTCCTGAGAATTTATCGAAAGCGGAGCAAGAAAAAATAGAACGAAAACTCAATCCGAAGCCGTATCAAAAAGTGTTCTTTACAACAATAGCTTATGATAAGAATTTAAAAGGAACAAATGAGTTAACAATTGATGATTTGCAGGATAAAGAAGTGTTATTAGTAACAGGAATTGCGAATCCGACTCCTTTATTGAATTTTTTGAAAGAAAAGAAAGTAAGCTTCAAGCATCTAAACTTTTCTGACCATCATAATTTTACGAATCAAGATATTACAACTATCAAGAAAAAATTTGATGAATTGCAATCTCAAGAAAAAATCATACTAACTACCGAAAAAGATTATATGCGTTTAGAAGGAAAGATTGATCCTCTTAATTATGTTTCTATAAAAAGTCATTTTATAAGTGAAGAGAAAATTTTTAACTCTTTGGTGTTGAATGAAATAAAGAAAGCTAATTAAATCACTCGTTCGTCAGCTTTATAAGCACCTCGTCGATGTAGTATCCATTGCGCTTCGTCTAATGGATTCACTCCTTTAAAAGGTCTTGATTTTCCTTCTCCTTCAGGACATACATCATAGCCATGAAAAACCATTCGTAAACGTATACGACCACTGCAAATAGTATTTAATTTTATACTTAGGTCTAGAGAAGTGGCTACGGGAATTGTTCCTGTAAGGTGCATCATTTCATTTTGAAAAGTAGGAGAGTCGATTGTAGCTCTTCTAGTAGTAAGTTCAGAAATGATTTTACTTAAAAATTCTTCATTAGTTTTTATTTCAAAACGAACTAATGGTTCTAACAAATGTGTTCCACCAGCTTGCAAACCTTTCATGATACCCATTGGGGTAGCTAAATTAAAGTCACCAGGTCTTGAATGAACATTATGATCTTCTCCTTTAATCAATGTTATTTTTACATCGGTTACTTCCCAACCGAGTAAACCTTGTTCTAAAGCCTTCGGAATAGTCCTCGCTATTTCATTTTGATATTTATTATGAATATCGTTTTTAGAAACAATAGATTGATAGCTAACACCAGAATTTAAAGGAGCGGGTTCAATTAAAAAAGTCATAATTGCCCAACAAGGCTTAGGCATCCAATAACAAACATAACCTTCTGCAGCTTTGCTTATGGTTTCTTTGTAAACAATTTGAGGTTCTGTAAAAGTAGCAGGGATTGAAAATCGTTCTAATAAAACATGTGTAAGTACTTCAATTTGCATATCTCCCATTAGTAATAACAACAGTTCTTTTTCGGGTTTATGCCATTTGAATTGTAGCGTTGGATCTTCTCTGTCTATGATTTGTAAAGCCTGCGCTAAAGCATTGTAATCTTTATTGTTATCAGGTATCACTTGTACACTCAAGACGGGAGTATTTAATTCGGGGAGCTTAGGAATTCCTTCGGGGCTGCCAAGAATATCTCCTGTTTTTGTATCAACAACACCTGTAATAATTCCTATATCACCTGCTTTAATAGTAGTGTCTATGTGTTTGGTATGATGAAAAACCTTCGATTGGTTTATTTTAGTTTCTACGGCTTGGGTATGATTGTAAATAACAGACTTAGAAGATAACTCACCCGAAAAAACCTTTACATGTGCCATGACACCATGAGTTTTATGATGCTCTAACTTGTATACATAAGCAGAAGTTTCTTGTGTGGCAGTATTCTTATCTGGTTTAATGAAACTTGTTAAACCATCTAATAGCTCTTTTACACCAATGTTGTTTTTAGCAATTCCTGTAAATACAGGTGAAATTAAAGCTTTGGAAGTGTTTTTTACAATAGTTTTTATATAGACATCATCAGTAATGGTGTGACCATTTAAGTATTGTTCTAACAGGTTTTCATCGGTTTCAATTAACTCTTCTAAAATGGCTTCTTTTTGTTCTTTGGTAGCCGAACTATTATGAAAAATGGGATTAATACAAGCAGTGTCCAATCCTTCATGATGACTGGTATAGATAGACACAGTTTTAATTTGAAGCTCATCTTTTATTTGTTCTAAAACATTCTCTGTATCTGCTCCTTGTCGGTCAATTTTATTAATGAAAATTATTGTAGGAATTTTCAGTTTTTGCAAAGCATCTGCAATAGTTAAGGTATGAGCTTGTACACCTTCAACAGCTGAAATAACTAAAACAACAGCATCTACCACACATAATGTTCTTGCAACTTCACTAGAAAAATCTACGTGTCCAGGAGTATCTATCAGATTGACTTTGGTGTCATTCCAAATAAAAGAAGTGGTAGCTGCTTTTATGGAAATTCCACGTTCTTTTTCCAGTGCTAAACTGTCAGTAACAGTAGAACCTTTATCTACACTCCCTATATTTCTTATAGCTCCTGTATGGTATAATAAATGTTCGGTTAAGGTAGTTTTACCAGCATCAACATGTGCTAAAATTCCTATGTTAAGAGTGTTGGAATATTCCATTAATCAGTAATATCTTATAAAGATAGAGGTAGTTTGTTAAAATTGCTCTTTTGCTTCAGTTCGTAGTTGTTTAATGTCTTGTTCGTCTTTACGTGGACAAATAACTAATACATCATCTTTTTCTACAATAATAAAATCTTGTAATCCTTGAACTACTACTTTTTTACCATTTTTAGTACTAACCATATTCCCGTTGGCATCTTTAAAAATAGTTGTAGCTCCAACTGTTGCGTTTTGATGAGTGTCTTTATCAAGTTTGTTATATAAAGAACCCCAAGTACCTAAATCATCCCAACCAAAATCTACAGGGAGTACGTGTACCTTTTCAGAGCGTTCCATAATTCCGAAGTCGATAGAAATATTCTCGCACTTCTCATAGTTGCTTTTAATAAAATCATCTTCGAAATTAGTGTTGTACACGTTATCTTCGGTTTTTAAAATGTTTACCATTTCAGGAAGATGTTTTTTAAAGGAATGTAAAATGCTAGAAACAGACCAAACAAAAATACCAGCATTCCATAAATAGTCGCCACTCGCTAAAAACTGAGTAGCTTTTTCTAGATTAGGTTTTTCGGTAAACGTTTGTACCTTTTTTATTTCAGAAGCATTTTCTTCAAATTG
This sequence comes from Tenacibaculum sp. ZH5_bin.1, assembly GCF_042865525.1. Taxonomy (NCBI): domain Bacteria; kingdom Pseudomonadati; phylum Bacteroidota; class Flavobacteriia; order Flavobacteriales; family Flavobacteriaceae; genus Tenacibaculum; species Tenacibaculum sp. ZH5_bin.1. The sequence goes on from NZ_JBEGIO010000004.1 coordinate 74,913, forward strand.
AATATAGCCATACCCCGTATTTGGGTGATTCGGTTGTATTCCTAGAGTCATTAATATGTCTTCCTTTGAGCAAGCGTTAAAAGAAGTTTCTATGTTTTTAAGGAATTCGGTTTCGTTTTCTATCCAGTGATCTGATGGGGCTACTAACATCACAGCATTTTCATTTTGCTGACGGATTTTTAATGCAGCATATAAAATACAAGGAGCTGTGTTGCGCATTGTAGGTTCAAGAAGTAGTTGTTCTGAGCTAATCTCAGGAAGTTGTTTTAATATTAATTCTTTATAACGTTGATTCGTAGCAATTAAAATATTCTTAGAAGGAACTAATTGATTGATCCTGTAAAAGGTTTTTTGTAATAAAGATTCTCCAGTTCCTAATAAATCATGAAATTGTTTAGGATTGTTTTCTGTACTTACAGGCCAAAGACGAGAACCTACGCCACCAGCCATAATTACTGCGTAATAATTAGTATTCATACTTTATAGTTAGTTTTTTAGGTAAGTCCTGTATTTTGACTTACTAGCTTTTTTGCTAATTCAAAGTCCCAGCCTATTTTTTGTCTTTTGTGTTCTCCATTATGCCAAGAATCAAAAAAAACTTTATTACCAAATGATTCGATAAGTGATACTAAACTTTCTGTTCCTCCAAAAGGTAAACTAAAAGGGTCAAAATATAAAGTACCTTTATTTCCTTTTACAGATAAATCAATTAATTCATATTCCCCTTCTATTATTGTGTGAATAACAGATTCAAAATCCCAATCATTGGTTCTGTTAAACATAGGGTGATTAATTCTTATTTCTGGACTAGTTAAATCCCAAAGCTTATAATATACTTCATCCTCTTCTTTATTCGAACTAGAACTTAAATTTTTATAATAATTATAGGTTTTATCATCTAAAAATTGTTTCCATTCAATAATATCAACATTAGGTACAGTTTCAGAATCCCAGTATATTTCTTTTTCAACTTTCAATTTATTAAAAATTTTTATTAAAAAGCTATAACGTTCAAGAGTTTCTATACTAAAATTAATATAAAAGTATTTCTTATTCATTTTATTAAGATAGTTTAATATCTATTTTGAAGCTATTAGCTCCACTTCTGCATTTTGATTGAATAAATATACACGTTTGTTACTCAAATTTAAGCATTCATAACGAGTTCTTCGTTTATTTCCTCTCTTATATAAAATATTTTTAAATTTAAAAACACTCCCTACAGGAACTTCAAATATAAAATGCTTTCCATTTTCTGCTTTACCTCCTCGTAGAGCTAACGATAAGTTTGTATCGGTATCTGTACTGGCTTTTGGATTTTTTAAATAATTGGCTAAATATGGCAGAATATTTTTTGGATAAATTTCTGGCTGTAAAAAAGGTAACATTAAATGTTGAAAAACTGTTTTCCATTCTTTACCATGAGGTTGTACTCTTCCAAATTTTTGATACGTAACATGATGTGCAATTTCATGAATTAACGTCAGTAAAAATTGATAAGGGTTTAAGTTGTTATTTACTGTAATTTGCATGTGACCATTTGGTAAGCGACGAAAATCACCATGTTTGGTTTGGCGTTCACTTACTATTTTCAAATTGATTTTATGCTCAATAATTAAGTATTCAACTAATGGAATTGCTTCTTTGGGGATGTATTTAATTAGTGTTTTTTTCAAAAGTCAGTTCGAGCGGTTTTTATTTTGAAATAAAATGAAAAAATAAAAAATTGTATCGAGAATTAACTAATGCTTCTAGATACAATTTTCTTTTCAGTTATGTTAAACGAAAATCATTAAAAGTGATACACGTTATTTTATTATGGAGTAGAGCTTGAAACCTGTAGCACTTTTCCGTTATAATATTTATTACCAGTTAAAGCAAAATCAAAAATATAATTAGCCATTTCTTTAGCAGATAATGGAGCTTCATAACCAGGGAAAGCCTCTTCTAACATCTCTGTTTGTACAGCGCCTAAGGCTAATACATTAAAAGCTATTTGTTGTTCTTTGTATTCTTCTGCTAATAGTTCTGATAAGGTAATTACAGCACCTTTGGCAGAGCTATAGGCAGCTAATCCAGGAAATTTCATGCTTCCTTGAATTCCACCCATACTACTCACTGTTACCACATGACTCCCTTTTTGCATAAACGGTAGAAGGGTTTTAGTCAATTCAGCAACTGCAAAAACATTCACTTTATAAACCTCTTCAAAATCTTGCGTAGTTAGTTGTTCAAAAGGTTTGTTAACCAACTTTCCTGCATTATTGATAAGGATATCTACCTTTTTCCATTTAGTTGAAACAAATTCAACTGCTTTTTGTAAATCTCTTTCGTTCGATAAATTAACAGAGATAATAGTGATGTTTGGGTGGCTAACCAGTTCTAAAGGTTTTGTGTTTCTTGATAAGGCTAATACTTGATGTCCTTGATTAGCAAACTGCTGTACTAATTCAAAACCAATACCTCTACTAGTTCCTGTAATAACAACGTTCTTCATGTAATTGTCAAAATTTAAAAAGGCAAGCTACATAAAAATCACTACATTTATTGTTTAATCATTCTTAAATTATCATGAAAAAAAGACTTTTTTTAGCGGTTCTCCTAACAATGTCAATCACAACATTTGCTCAAAATACCTATATATTTTGTGGGAAATTAATTGATACAGAAAAAGGTAAAATAAAAGAACAACAAACTATAATTGTAAAAGGTAACAAGATTATTGATGTGTTAAAAGGATATGTGAACCCTGAAAACACTGATGATATAACGATAGATTTGAAAGATAAGGTGGTAATGCCTGGATTGATTGATATGCATGTGCATATTGAAAGTGAACATAGTCCGAAAACAAGATTGGAAAAATATATTTTGAATGATGCTGATAGAGCTTATAACTCAGTTAAGTTTGCCGAAACCACTTTGTTAAACGGCTTTACCACGGTAAGAGATTTGGGAGGAACAGGGGTTAATATTTCTTTAGCTAAAGCAATTAAAGCGGGAAAAATTGTAGGTCCGAGAGTGTTTACTGCGGGGAAATCTTTAGCAACGACAGGAGGGCATGCAGACCCAACAAATGGAAGCAGTAGAAAGCTAATAGGAAACCCTGGGCCAAAAGAAGGAGTGGTAAATTCGGTAGAAGATGCTCGAAAAGCGGTTAGACAGCGTTACAAAAATGGAGCAGATTGTATAAAAATTACAGCTACAGGAGGCGTATTAAGTGTGGCCAAAAGCGGAGACAATCCGCAGTTTACTATTGAGGAAATAAAAGCAATTTGTGAAACAGCTAAAGATTACGGAATGCATGTAGCGGCTCATGCTCATGGAGATGAAGGAATGCAACGTGCTATAATTGGAGGGGTAAAAACGATTGAACATGGAACTTATATGAGTGATGAAACAATGGAGTTGATGAAAAAATACGATGCATATTTGGTACCAACTATTACAGCTGGAAAAGAAGTAGAAGAGAAGGCTAAAGTAAAAGGCTTTTATCCAGAAATTGTAGTGCCTAAAGCATTGGCTGTTGGTCCACAAATACAAGGAACTTTTGGAAAAGCTTATAAAAAGGGTGTAAAAATAGCTTTTGGTACCGATGCAGGAGTTTTTAAACATGGTAAGAATGGAAAAGAGTTTGGGTACATGGTTGAAGCAGGAATGCCTGCTATAGAAACGATACAGTCTGCAACAGTGACTAATGCAGCATTATTAGGCATGAAAAATGAGTTAGGACAGATTAAAAAAGGGTTTGTAGCAGATATCATTGCAGTAGGAGAAGATCCTATTCAAAATATTCATACGATGAAAAAAGTAGTTTTTGTGATGAAAGGTGGGAGGGTTTATAAAGAAATTATGAATTGAAAAACAGTACGTTAAAAATAAAAAGGAATGCAAAGCATTCCTTTTTTTATAGATATATATCTATAGTATTGCCCCCCGACAAATATTTTGATGTTTAGTGATTTCTTTTTTTAAAAAGAGCTATTCAATTTTATTAATAAAGAATAGCTCTTAACTAACCAAACTTATTAATTTATTTTATTACTATGAATGAAACAAATACACTACAAATATATTTTAGATTCTATGCTCTTTTACTTTTAATTCGATGAATGGAGTGTTTTTTAGGTTGAGAAGAAGCCTACTACAGATAAGTTATGTAACGAAAAAAAACAAGTAACATGTTTTTTAATTTGAATTTATTTTTGGAAAGATTTTATAAAAAAGAACAAAAAAGGAATGCTCAGCATTCCTTTTATTTATAGATACGTATCTATAGTGTTGCCCCCCGACAAATATTTTGATGTTTAATGATTTCTTTTTTAAAAAAGAGCTATTCAATGTTTATTAATAAAGAATAGCTCTCAACTAACCAAACTAATTAATCTATTTTATTACTATGAATGAAACAAATACACTACAAATATATTTTAGATTCTATGTTCTATTACTTTTAATTCGATGAACGGAGTGTTTTTTAGGTTGAAAAGAAGTGTACTACAGGTAAGTTATGTAACGAAAAAAACAAGTAACATATTTTTTAACTTGAATTCGTTTTATAGCTTGTAAGCTATATATCGCTTGATAAATATTTTAATGTTTAATGACTCTTTTTGAAGAGTTAAAAATTAGTATGTTGGTAAGCTCCAATATCAGGGGAAGTGCTTCTGTCTACACCTAAAATATCATTAGAAACAGCAGAAGGTTTAGCTTTATTAATAGCATCACTATTTTCACCAATGATAAACTCATTTTTAGTAACATCTTTAAAGTTAGGCTCTCCGTTTAAAATGTTATTTTGATAATGTTCAGTATCATTAAAATTCAATTCAGTATTATCTGTGAATGAATTATTAAGGTCATTAAATTTTATTAAGCAATTTTCAACCGAGTAATTAAAGGTTGTACCATCAATTCTATCAAGAATAAATTCAACGTTGTTGTTTCCTTCAATAATACAGTTTATAAAGTTAGCGGTAACCAAATCATTAGTCTCTGTAACTTCTTGGTTATCATTATTAAGATAACTAATGTGGTTGTTGACTAAAACCGAAGGTAATTGACGAATACTATTGTTCCAAAAGTTAGCAAAAGTAGCATGGGCAAAGTTATATTTACCACCAAAAGTACAAGCTAATGCAGATTGTCCTGCGCTACCTATTACTAAGTTTTCTCCTTCAATATGTGTGTTTCTACCTAAAACACCATAGTTTGAACTGTTATATATTTCAGTATTTTTTATTGTTAGCGTGGGAGAGGAGGTATCTTGTCCGTCAACAAGAAGTCCAACAGTTCCATTTTTAATTTGAGTATAATTTAGTTCGTTGTTAAAACTACCTTCACGTATCCAGATAGCTCCCCATTGTCCTGGAATTTCGCTAAACTGATGTTCTAATCGGTCTCCTTCAAAAATTACTTTTTCATCTAAAGTTCCATTCACTTTAAAGTTTGCATCTTTATCAATAATTAAGCCTGAATTATTGTGAAAATGAATTTTAGCTCCGGCTTCAACTGTTAGTGTTTTACTTGATGGTACAGCAGCGTAACCGTAAATGACATAAGGTTTTTCATTAGTAAAGGTTAGTTCTTCGTCAGTTAAAAAGCGACCCTGAATTTCGGTTTCTTTACCATTAATAGTTAATGTTTCAATACCCGAACTGTTTTTAGAAGGAAAAATAAAATGAGCGTCTTGTACTAAAGTAACTAAATCTACATCTTGTTGGTTTTCTCCATTATCAAATAATATTTTATCAGTATATAAAGGATCGGTAATGGTGTTAACATTAATAGTAGTTTCTATAAAAATATAAATACTATCATTTGCCAAAATATCAATATTATTGAAACTGTCACCAGCTAATCCATCTACATTCAATCGATAATTTGAAGTATTTCCATTTTCCAATTTGATTTCTGGAATTGTAATAGTTTTACTACTCTTATTGTATACTTTTAAGTTATACGTAGCAGAACCTATATTGCTAAAAACAGTGTCTAGAAATACGGTGTCTTTTGAAAACTGTAACTTCCCATAACTAGGTACTGTATTGAAGTCTTTTCTACAAGATATTACAATAATGGATAGAATAAGTGCTAGTATGGGAAGGGTATTTTTCATGGTTTAGGATTATTGTTTGATTAATTCTATTTCAAATAATTTTCCCCAATGTTTTCCTGTAACAAATAAACGATTGTTTTCAGAATCATATGCAATTCCGTTTAGTACATCATCTTGAGTCTCCAAAGTTTGATCTTTAGCAACAATATCTCTCAATCCATTTAAGTTAGCTACACCTTCAACGACACCTGTTTCTGGATTGATAATAACTATTGAGTTTTGTTGCCATTTATTAGCATAAATTTTACCATTTATTAGCTCAATTTCATTTAAATTATCAACGGGATATTTGTTTGTGTATACTTGAACACTTCTTTTTTCTTGCTGATTATTGGCGTCTAAAAACCAAATTTTGTTACTTCCATCCGTTTTAATAAGCTCAGAACCGTTATGTGTTAATCCCCATCCTTGATTACTATTGGTGTAATTAAAGCTGCCAAGTTGTTTAAATGTTTCAAAATCGTATATAAATCCTTTTCGAGCGTGCCATGTTAACCAATAAATTTTATTATTAAAAATGGTCATTCCTTCACCAAAGTATTTTTCATCCAAATCTATCTTTTGTAAAACTTTTCCAGTTTCTAATTCAACTTTTCGTAAAGTAGATTCACCGTTTCGCCCCGTACTTTCATATAAATAACCGTTTTTATATTCTAGTCCTTGAGTATAGGCTCCTTTATCATGTGGGTAAATGTTTACAATTTTATAAGAGTATACAGCAGGAGCCTCTTTTGCTAAAATCTCAATAGAGTTGTTTAATTTTTTTGATTTATTAGGATAAAAAGCCAATGCGGTAACAGCATGTTTTCCTACACCAAAATCGGCAGTATTAATAGTAACACTTGTTTCGTTAGTATTTACACGTTTGTTGTTTACATAAAGGTGTACAGAATCTATCTGCTCCCCCTTCAATTGTTCAAACTTAATAGCAGCTTTTTCGCCTAGAGTGGTTTTTTTAGTAGTGTTTAATTTAAATTTGTAATTAGTTTCACTACAAGAAGTTATGAGTAAAGTAGTTAATCCTAATGATAAAAGTTTATAAAAACGCATATATAAAATGTTATTTTCTATAGTTTATAAAGATGTACTACAAATTAAAGCAAATTATTTGTTTGCAAATTAAAAAAAAGGGTTAAATTTGCACCCTCAAATAGCCATTGCAGGTTTTTGATATATGAAAGAACTATAAAGCTTTACCAACTTTATAATTTTTTCAACAAAAATAAAAGATTTTAAATTTACAAGAGATGAAAAAAGGTATACATCCAGAAAATTATAGAATGGTAGCGTTTAAAGACATGTCTAACGGAGATGTTTTTTTAACACGTTCAACTGCTAACACAAAAGAAACTTTAGAAGTAGAAGGAGTTGAGTATCCATTAATTAAATTAGAAATTTCAAGAACTTCACATCCTTTCTACACTGGTAAGTCTAAGTTAGTAGATACTGCAGGGCGTATTGATAAGTTCAAAAATAAGTACGCGAAATTCAAAAAATAATTTCAAGTATTCAAATATACAAGAAAGCTCTGGCTATATGTCAGAGCTTTTTTTATGCTAAAATTGTATTTTTGCAAAAAAATAAAAAAAATGAGAGATACTATCTTATCTGTTGTTATTGTAATAAATATTTTATGTGGTGTGTTAGTTTATTTCATGCCAGATATGGGAAATTACATTTTACTAACAGTAGCTACAGCAGTTACTCTGTTAGCAATATATGATGCTTTTATTCAAAAAAAGCATTCATTAATGAGAGCTTTTCCAGTAATTGCTCGTTTACGTTGGGTATTTGAAGAAGAAAGAGAAAAAATTCAACAGTATTTTATTGAAGACGATTTAAACGGAAAGCCTATTAATCGTGAAAAAAGAAGTATTGTTTACCAGCGTTCAAAAAGAGAAATTGAAACAGTACCTTTTGGTACCCAACATAATGTATATGCAAAGGGGTATGAGTTTGTAAAACATTCACTATTTCCTAAAGACCATCATCATATTAAAGGAGAAAGAGTACTTATTGGTTCAGATAAGTGTACACAAAAATATGACTCTTCTATAATCAATATTTCTGCAATGTCTTTTGGTTCGTTGAGTAAAAATGCAATTATGGCATTAAACCAAGGTGCTAAAATGGGTGGTTTTGCACATAATACAGGTGAAGGAGGAGTTTCTCCTTATCATTTACAAGGAGGAGATTTAATTTTTCAGGTAGGTACAGGGTATTTTGGAGCAGGGAAAAGTGTAAATGGTAAACGTGTTTTTGATGCTGAGGTTTTTAAGAAAAATGCTGTTAGAGAAGAGGTAAAGATGGTTGAAATAAAGCTTTCACAAGGAGCTAAACCAGGTCATGGTGGAATTCTTCCAGCAAAAAAGAACACAAAAGAAATTGCTGAAATTCGTTCTGTAGAGCCTTTTACACGAGTAGATTCACCACCGGCACATGATGCTTTTTCTAACTTTGATGAAATGGTTGCGTTTATTCAGCAAGTAAGAGAGTTATCAGGAGGGAAACCTATTGGAATTAAGTTTTGTGTTGGAGACAATGATGAAATTGAAGCGATGATTAAAGCTTTTGCTGATGCTAATAATTATCCTGATTATATAGCTGTTGATGGAGGAGAAGGAGGGACAGGTTCAGCACCTTTAGAGTTTTCAAACTACATTGGTACACCGTTATTAGAAGGACTATCTTTTGTAAATAAGATGTTGAAAAAATACGGACTAAAAGACCAAATAAAAATTATTGCAAGTGGTAAAGCTATTGATGCTTTTGATGTGATTAAATATCTAGCATTAGGAGCCGATGCAATTGGTATGGCTCGTAGCTTTATGTTAAGTTTAGGTTGTATTCAGGCACGTGAATGTAATTTAGATACTTGTCCTGTGGGTGTAGCAACACAAGAGAAGGACTTAGTAAAGGCTTTGGTAGTTAAGTATAAGAATATGCGTGTAAAGAATTACCATAATAAGACAATTAGTGCCATTAAAGAAATGGTTGCAGCTATGGGAAAAGATTCAATTGAAGATGTAGAGGCAAAACACATTTTTAGAAGAAAAAGAACAGGAGAAATAACTTCGTTAGATAAAGTTTACTACACTAAAGAAAAGGTTTTAGTTAGTTAAATAAAGAAAACTAGTTAAAATTGGATACTAGAGTAAAAATAAATTCAAAAACATATCAATTACAGCGTTACCCCAATACTTCCGATAAAAGTTTACGAGCTTGGAGTAACGCTGAACTCTTAGTGTTAGATTATATAACCGATAAGTATATAGAGGGTTTACACCTTTTTAATGACCGTTTTGGAGTGTGGAATTGCGCTTTACAGCATAAAAAAGTTACGACTGTTTGGACGTATGCTAGTCAGCAAAAAGCAATTCGTCAAAATTTAAAACTGAATAACATTTCTACGGAAGTCGATTTTAAAACTCCTTTAGACAACTTAGAGAGTGTTGATTTAGCATTGATTAAAATTCCAAAGTCATTAGAGTTGTTTGAGTTGTTTTTACAACAAATACATAAAGCTTCACATGAAAATACTGAAGTAGTTTGTGGGTTTATGACTAAATATTTTTCAGTTTCTTTTATAAAAGTTGCTGAACAATATTTTGAAGAGGTTACTCAGTCAAAAGCATGGAAAAAAGCACGTTTGTTGATTTTAAAAGTACCTAAAAAAGAAGTCAAGCAGAAGGATCTAATTAATACCATCCAGTGGAAAAGCAAAGTCTTACAGCAATATTACGGTGTGTTTTCTTCTGGAAGCATAGATATAGGAACGCAATTTTTCTTAGAAAATTTAGAAGTTAAAACAGAGGAGTTAAAAGTATTAGATGTAGCTTCTGGAAATGGAATTATAGCTTATGAAGTTGCTAATCAAAGTCCACAAACAGCAGTAACTTTAGTAGATGATTTTAACTTAGCTATTGAATCATCTAAAATTAACTTAGAAGGAAAAAAAGCAGAATTTTTATGTGATGATACTTTAGAGGGGGTAAAACAAAATTCTTTTGATTTAGTAGTATCGAACCCTCCTTTTCATTTTGAATATGAGAATAATATTGAAGTGGCACTAAACCTTTTTAAAGGAGTAGAAAATTGTTTGAAAAATAATGGAAGATTTTTGTTAGTTGCTAATTCACATTTGAATTATAGTACGCACTTAACAAAGCTTTTTACTTCGGTGAGTGTGTTAGAACAAAATAAAAAGTTTCAAATAATAGAATGTATAAAAAAACGCTAAGAATTTTCTTAGCGTTTCTTGTTTGATTTGTAAACTTTAATACTACCAATAATATGATAAACCGAACATTAAATCAGTTGAGTTTATATTAAAGTTGAAAGAACTCCAAGTTCTTTTTGATGGACTCCCGGACTTTTGTGTAGCATTATTGTATCCTAAAGTTCCTATGTTAGCCTCTAAAGCTAAATTTTTGTTTAAGAAATAAGTTATTCCTGGTCGAACACCAATAAAATACTCGTTTGTATGCCCTCCATTAGAATTTAAAACGTCATTTTTTTCATATTCTGAATAGCTATACCTAAATTCTCCTTGTAACGAAATAGTCAATTTCTTTCCAACAGGAAAATATTTTTTGATGTAAGGGAAAACTCTAAAATGATTAGTTGTGTTTACTTGATTATTTGTTGTGTTTCCTGACTCGCTTTCCGTGTATCCATACCCTAAGCCCAACCCTAGAATTAAGTTGTCGTTGAAAGTATAACCTATCTTAGGGGAGAAGTTAAAATTAAAATACTTAGAAGTATTAGGTGAATCTTCAAATTCGGAATTGGTGTGTCCTAAAGAAACATTCCCACCAACATACCACGTATCTTTTTCAATAGTTAATTTTTCATTTTCTTTTTTTTCTTGCCCATAAGCAAATGACAATGCAAGTAGCATTGTACTTAATAATAATTTCTTCATAATTAAATTTTCTTTTATAGCAATCAAAAGTACTTGTCTTAGATTAATAAAAGGTTAGCTTAATGAAAAATCATAGGAAAATTCCTCTTCAATAATTTGTTCTGTACAATTTTTTAAATCATTTACAAATTCATCAATTTGAGTTTTTGTTACGTTAGGCATACAAATAACATGAGAAATGTTCCCTTCAGTAGCTAACTGCCATTTATCTTTAATACTTTGTGGAGTTTTTGGTAATACAACAGTAATTGCATTAGGGTTTCTCCAAGCATTTACTCCAATTTTTTGTAATTCAGCTTCGCAGTATTCAGCTACAGCTAAACTATGCTGATAACGCTGTTGTAAACCTTCGACACCTAATTGCTTTAAAGCATACCACAAGAATAAAGGAGAATGTCCGTTACGAGAGCCTGTAATAGTAGTGTCAAAAGAGCCGATGTACGAAATACCTTTAGCAATTCTATCTCTATTTGATCTTTTAGCCATTAATACACCAGTTGGGATTGGTGAACCAATAAATTTATGTCCACTAATAGATATACTGTCTGCACCATCCATAAAGTCAAAAGGAAGGCGAGGTTGCATGAATGGTCCAAAAGAGCCAGCTAAAGCAGCATCACAATGAATATAATGATCTTGAATTGCTAGGTTGTGTAAAATTCCTTTAATTTTACCTATGTCGTCTTTAGCTTCTTTCATAGTAGTACCAAAAGTAGCTAATACTATTACAGGTTTATGACGATTCATACGAACAGTGTTTTCAAAATCCTCATAATCCATCTCACCATTTTCTTGCGATTTAATTACAATACTTGGAATATTTAATAAATGGATATTCTTACGTACACTATAATGAGTAGATTCAGAATAGTATACCATAGCTTTAGGAAATAATTCACGAGCAATGTATAAACCATACAGGTTACTCTCTGAACCACCGTTGGTAACATACCCCCAAAAATCTTTCGGATTTGCTCTAAATAGTTTTGCAAAAAATGCAATAACCTCACGTTCCATTTCATGAGTTCGTACACGATAAGTGCCTTGTTCGAAAGGATCACCAAGGTTGTTAATTGGATATTGAAAAAATTTATTTAATTCTGAATAATCGAAATCTTTTGATACAGGATATCCTAAAAAAGTATCGCGAGCAGAAGCTAGTTCTTCTTGTAATTTATCTAGTTTTTGTTGATTTTCTAATGATAATTTCCCTTCGTTAACCATAGTATTAAAATTTAAGCGGGCAAATGTAAACTAAGGAATGTTATTTATCAGGTATTAGTTTGGTGTTTAGATTATTTTTCTAATTTATTTTTTTTAGTAGATAAATAATCTGGTTAGGGTTCTTTTTTAAGTGTAAAAGGAGATATATTTTAAGAGTAATATTAAAGAAAATAAAAAGCCCATCTAATTTAGATGAGCTTTTAAACTTTATAATTTAAATTTGATTAGACCTTATTCTGCGGCTTTATCAACCACAACACGATTCTCACGATTCGCAACTTCCCAAGCTGTATGGAAAACCAAACGAGTTCTGTTCTCTAACATTTCATAATTGATTTTGTCAGGAGTGTCAGTTGGTCTGTGATAATCGGCATGTGTCCCATTAAAATAAAAAATAATAGGAATGTTGTGCTTAGCAAAATTATAGTGGTCAGAACGATAATAAAAACGATTAGGGTCGTTATCATCGTTATATTTATAATCTAAATCGATGTTAGTATATTTTTTATTCATCGCTTCAGAAATGTTATGTAATTCAGTACTTAACTTATCAGAACCGATTAAGTATACATAATTTGGATTTCCTTTATGGCGGTCATCAACTCTACCAATCATATCAATGTTCAAGTTGGTAACAGTATTAGCCAATGGGAAAATTGGATTTTCAGTATAATATTTAGATCCTAATAAACCTTTTTCTTCAGCTGTAACGTGTAAAAATAAAATAGAACGTTTAGGGCCTTTACCAGCATCGGCAGCTTGTTTAAAAGCTTCAGCAATTTCTAAAATAGCTACAGTTCCTGATCCATCATCATCGGCACCATTGTATATTTCTCCATTTTTAACTCCCTCGTGATCTAAGTGAGCTGAAATAACTACTATTTCATTTGGTTTTTCCGTTCCTTTGATAAAAGCAACAACATTTTCAGAATCTTTTAAAGTCATTCCTCTACGGTTGTTACTTAAGTATTCAGAAGGTACTTCTTGAAAGTAATCATCACCACCTAAAGGAGAAACTATTCCTTGACTAACATAAAAATCTTTTAAATACTTTACCGCTTTTTTTTGTCCAGGCTCCCCCGTGTTTCTTCCTTCAAATTCATCTGAAGCATAGATAAATAGATGTTTTCCTAAATCTTTTGCAGTAATAGTTTTGGCATATTTAGCTGCAAAATCAGTAGTATCATTATCAGTACTAGCTGTTTCTTTGCTAGAACCACATGCTACCAATGCAATTGCACTAGCCATAAAAAGTAATTTTTTCATCAATAGTTAAGGTTTGTTTAGTTCGATTAGTTTCAAAAGTAAGAAAATGTTACAATTGCTCAAATTTAATTTTTCTTGATAACGAATTGTTCTAATGTTTTGTTAAAACTTATTAATTCTTTTGGAAAAAGTTTTTCAAAAGCATTTTTACTAATTAAGTCTTGTGAAGTACCTGTATATAGTTGTTTTTCAGAAAGAAGTATGAATTCATCTGCAAGTTGAATGGCTAAATTCACTTCGTGGGTAGATATAATGATAGTTTTTCTTGTATTCTTTACGAGTTTTTTTAATAAAGAAAACACTTTGAATGTATGATGTATATCTAAATGAGCAGTAGGTTCATCTAAAATAATGATTTCAGTATCTTGAGCCAAAGCTCTAGCAATAAGTACTCGTTGTAGCTGACCATCGCTCAATTCATAAAATCGTTTATCTTTTAAATGGGAGATTTCTGTCTGTTCAATTGCCCAGAGAATTTTTTTTAGATGTTCTTGAGTTAGTTTGTCAATCCAGTTGGTGTAGGGTTGACGTCCTAAAGCAACGAGTTCAAAAACAGTTAGCTGGCTTAGGGGTAAACGTTCGGTTAATACTAAGCTTAGGGTAGTAGATAATTCTTGACTGGTGTAGGTTGAAAGTTCTTTTTGATTGATTTTTATAATTCCGTTCAAAGGTTTTTGAACCTTAGAAATGGTACGGAGTAAGGTTGATTTTCCAATTCCATTTTTACCTAACAAAGCAACAAATTTTCCTTTTTCGATAGCTAAATCAATAGCTGAAGCAATAACTGTTTCTTGCTTTTTTGATTTGTATCCTATTGAAAGATTTTCTGTTTGTAAGACGATATGTTTTTGTTGTTGCTTGATGTTTGCTAGTTTAACTGTTTATAATCTTAGTTTTACACATATATTTTCTTCTTCCTAATTAATAGCCATATAACTACAGGTGCTCCAAATAATGATGTTATTGCGTTAATAGGTAAAGTGAATTCGCTTGTGGGTAACTGCGCTATACTGTCACAAATTAACAGAATAATAGCTCCAATTAAAGCAACAGCAGGTAATAAAATTTTGTGGTTTGATGTAGAAAAAATCATTTTAGCAATATGGGGAACAGCTAGTCCAACAAAAGCAATAGGACCTGAAAATGCTGTAATTACACCTGTAAGAATACTTGTGATTAGTAAAATGATATTTCTACTTTTTTTAATATTAATTCCTAAGCTTTTTGCATAGTTTTCGCCTAGTAAAAAGCTGTTTAGAGGTTTTATGACAGAGAATGTTCCAAGAATTCCTACGAGATAAATAATTCCAAAAACAGAAAGTTCAGTCCAAGTTAGATTACCCAAACTTCCAAAGCTCCAAAATAAATATTGTTGTATTTGTTCAGCTTCACTAAAAAAAGCTAATACGCTAATAACGGCTGATGTTAACGAGCCAAACATTAATCCAATAATTAAAATAGACATCGTATTACGAACTCTATTTGCAGCTATAATAACTGCTGATAATACTAAGAAAGATCCTGCACTTGCAGCAATGGCCAATGCCCAGTTAGAGTAAATAGCTACAAGAAAAAATCCTCCAAAAACACTAGAACCTAAAATGAGTAATGCTACACCAAGGCTTGCACCAGAAGATATTCCTAATACAAAAGGGCCTGCAAGTGGATTTCTGAATAATGTTTGCATTAATAAACCACTTATAGCTAATCCTGACCCAACTAGCATTGCTGTAATTGCTTTTGGCAAGCGGTAATTAATGATAATGGTTTCCCAACTATCTTTTACAACAGGGTTACCAAATAAGGAGTTGAAAATTTCTTTTAAAGGAATAGATACTGAACCTAAACTAATGTTTAGTAGTAGAAAAATAATCAGTAAAACTGATAAAAGTAAAAAGTGAACTGTGTATGTTTTTGATAAATTCAATTAGCTAATTGATTTTAAAAAAGCGACTAATTGTTGAATAGCTAATCCTCTATGACTTATTTTGTTTTTTTCTTCTGAAGTCATTTCTGCAAATGATTTATTGTATCCTTCAGGCTGAAAAATGGGATCATATCCAAAACCTTGTTCACCTTGCTTAGATGTTAAAATGGTTCCTTTACAAACTCCATCAAATAAAAATTGTTTTCCATCTAAATTTAAACAAATAGAAGTTCTAAATTGAGCATTTCTATCAGTTTTATTGTTCAACGCTGTTAATAGTTTTTGCATGTTGTTTTCTGCATTAGCAGGTTCACCAGCATAGCGAGCAGAATATACTCCTGGTTCTCCATTTAAAGTTTCTACCTCTAAACCTGTATCGTCGGCAAAACAATTATATCCAAACTTTTCAGTAATATAATTTGCTTTAATTTTGGCGTTTCCTTCTAAAGTAGTTGCGGTTTCTTCAATATCATCAAAGCAATCGATGTCCTTCAAAGAAAGTAACTCAATAGAGTTAGGTAACATTTTTTGTACTTCAGCAAGTTTGTTTAGATTGTTAGTAGCAAAAACTAGTTTCATGTGTTGAAAATTAACAAAAGCAAATGTATTCAATTTTTATCATCTTTGCTGGTGTTTTTATTTTTATAAAAAAGGCCTTCGTCTTGAAAGTCTTGTAAATAAAGAGGTGTTGTGTGAAGGTAGGGTTAAGGGTTATTAAGTGCCCTAAAAAGGGTTCAAGGCCTCTTTTATTCAAATAACAAAGAAACCGATATAACTTTTAAAAAGAAAAATTAAAAGGTTTATCGTAAAATTTTCTCAATTTTACGACCTTTAGCTAATTCATCTACAAGCTTGTCTAAATAACGAACTTGCTTCGTTAACGGAGTTTCGATTTCTTCTATTCGATAACCACAAATAACTCCTGTAATTAAATGAGCATTTAGATTTAAGTCGGCTTCTTTGAAGAAGGATTCAAAAGTTACTTTTTGATCAATTAATTTGTTTAATTTTTGATTGTTAAAACCAGTAAGCCATTCAATTACTTGGTGTAACTCCTCTTTTGTTCTTCCTTTTTTCTCAACTTTAGTAACATAATGAGGGTAAACAGAAGCAAAAGTCATGCTCGCTATTCTTTCGTCGTGTTTGGGTGTTGTTTTCATGACTTAGGTTAATGTGAAACGATTTTGAGTCCTACAATCGAAGTAATTAATGTTGTGATAAAAAATAATCGCCAAAATGTAGCGGGTTCTTTAAAAACTAAAATTCCAATTAGTACTGTTCCTACAGCACCAATTCCTGTCCAAACTGCATAGGCAGTTCCAATAGGTAGCTCTTGGGTTGCTTTTATGAGAAGCAACATACTGATAGATAAACAGATTAAAAAGCCAATATACCAATATGTGGCTTCTATTCCAGTAGTTTCTTTAGCTTTTCCAAGACAAGCTGCAAAAGCTACTTCAAATAAACCAGCTATAATTAACAAAATCCAATTCATTTGTAATTGCTTTTTAGATACTAAAATACAATAACTTTATTCAATTACAAGCTAAGGTGTGCTATCTTTTCACTTGTTTTATTTTGAAGTTAAAATATTACTGCTATTGAGCTGAGTTAAAGGTTTTACAAATCTTCTTTAATAATTATTCCTCCCCACTCGTTAGAATATACATATTTGTTGTTTTCAAGATTGGTACAATAGTTCTCAAAGAAAACCTTAAAAGAAGGTGCTATATACTCTCTTACACTATCGTCGTGCCACATTCTTATTATCTGTCCTTTAGTTCCATTTTCTGTAGGATCCATATCTATACATAGATGATTTCCAGAACCATCATAAGTAATTGGAATCCATTTAGGGTTCCACCAAAAGTCTTTAATTTCTTCATCGGGTTCAGCTTCACTATCTTCAAAATCTCCACCCTCATATAAATCATACCAAATTTTCCATTCATCAATTATTCTATTAGAAGAAAGTAGCTCTTCAGCATCTATTAAGCCTTCGGCATTTCTGTTTTGACCGTTGTGTATACTTAAAAAGGCTATAAAGTCTTCAGGTAGTTCTGTTTGTATGGTTTGTTGTAATTGTTTTATTTCTTCTGGTTGAATTGCAGGCTGAAGCTCTTCAGATAAATGAGGAGCATTAGAAGAAACCCAATTTTTAAAACGGTTCCATAAATTTTCTATTTCAATTTTTTGATTTTTCATTGTAATTATTTTTTGTAATGTAATATTAATGCTTACTAGACTTCTTGTAAAAAAATAGATAGAGCTTTTCACAGAACTATTTAAATTTTTAAGCTAAAGTACTATGTGTGGAAAATGCTTAAGGAAGTTTTTTCGCTAATTTTTCGTTAAAAAAGAGTAGAGAAGACTAAAATTGTACTCCTAACTTAAAGTTCAACACTCTTCCTGTCATATAGTTAGGAATACCGTATTGGTTTTTACTGTAAGCATCACGTACCCATGTATTGGTGTTGGAGTTACGGATGTCGAAAATGTTAAATAATTCTAAACCAGCGGTAAGTTCTTTAAAGTTACGTAAGAATCCAGTTTTATGTTGTTTGTTAGCATCAGCAAAAACATAAGAAATTCCTACATCGGCACGTTTATAATCGTTCAAACGATTTTGAAATTGATATACATCAGCGTAAGCAGGAGCACCGCCAGGTAACCCAGTGTTATAAACAAGGTTTAGATAAGCTTTTAAGTCAGGTAAGTTAGGCACATAATCTTGAAATAATACACCAAATTTTAAACGTTGATCAGTTGGTCGAGCAATATAACCTCTATTGTTAATATTTTCTTCGGTTTTTAAATAACCAAAGCTAACCCAACTGTCGTTACCAGGTACAAACTCTCCGTTTAAACGAACATCTAAACCATAAGCATAGGCATTAGTAACATTGTCTGCGCGATAACGAATACGGACATTATCAACAGAGTAAGCATTTACATCTGATAAATCTTTGTAATAAAGTTCAGTAACTAACTTAAAAGGGCGTTCCCATACGTTAAAACTATATTCATTCCCAGCAACTATGTGAATTGACTTTTGCGCTTTTACTTTGGGGTGTACTTGTCCGTCATAATCACGTAATTCTTTATAAAATGGAGGTTGTGAATACCATCCGCCAGATATTCTAAATAGCATATCGCTCTCCCAATCAGGTTTAATAGCAAATTGTACTCTAGGACTAAAGGTTGTTTGAGAAAAATTATTAGTAAAAGCTGTTTTTATAGACCAATAATGAGAACGAACTCCAATATTCATCCAAACTTGGTGGTCATTCCACATTGCTTTTCTACTGAATTGTAAGAAACTAGTAATACGGTTAATGTCTGTTTCATTTTCTGCTCTCACATTTCTGTAAGGCTCAATAGGACCTGTAAAAGGTTCGTATGGTTGATTATTTCCGGTGTGGTGTGGTGGACGAACAGAAAAGCCTAATGAATCTATTACTTCCCATTCACGAATACGGTCTTTAATATTTTCTTTTTGGTATTTAATACCAGCTTTCCATTCATTATTACCATCTTTTAAAGTAGCTTTTAGTTGAATATTGCTGATTAAAGCATCCAAGTCGTTACGAGCATGATTAATTTGCGAACCAATTCCTTGAGAAAATTCAACTTCACCAAAATTTTCAGAACCAATATTACTATTTACTTCACCTATGGCGTAAGCGGCAGCAATATCAAAATATTCTTCTTCTTGTGTATTAAAAGAAGAAATAGTACCAGTAAGTTTTAGATTGTCGTTAACTTGATAGTCAGCAGAGAGCGCTCCAAATAAGGTTTGAAAACGATCTTTTTCTTGCCCTTGATAAAAAACGATTAATTCTAGTGGATTTGTTAAGGTTCCAAATCGGGTTTTACGAGTTAGTGGTTTGTAATTATAGTTGTTAAGAGAGAAATTTCCTAAGAAATTTAATGTAAGTTTTCTGGTTGCTTGGTAGCTTAAAAATGATTGGACATCTGTAAATTGAGGTCTAAAGTTAACCTCGGTTTGTTTACTATTTACAAATAAGCTATTATCACGGTAACGAACACCAACAATTGCACTTAGTTTATTATTAGCAAAAGTATTTTCAATAGTAAAACTTCCTCCTAACAAACTCAAATCTAATTGTATGCCAAAGTTAGTTGGTTTTCGATAGGTAATGTCTAGTACAGAAGATAGTTTGTCTCCATATTTTGCTTGAAATCCACCTGCAGAGAAATTGATATTCTGAATCATATGCGGATTGGTAAAACTTAAGCCTTCTTGTTGACCAGAGCGGATTAAAAATGGACGATACACTTCAATTCCGTTAACATATACTAGGTTTTCATCAAAATTACCACCCCGAACATTGTATTGAGTGCTTAATTCGTTGTTGTTACTAACTCCAGGGAGCGTCATTAATATATTTTCAACACCAGCATTAGCACCAAGTATGTTTTTTACTTTTTTAGTTTTTATTTTGGTAATTCCTTGGGCTTCTTTTTGTTGGCTTTTAACGATAACTTCTTCTAATTTTTCACTCTTAATTTGTAAAGTAGGAGAGAAGTTAAAGTTTCTTTTTCCTCTAGAAGTGAATTTTTTCACCAAAGTTTTATAAGAAACATGTGTGAATGTAACAGTAACAGTTTTACGGATGGGAATTGTAAATTGATACATTCCATTAGCATCGGTAGTAGTTCCTTTAGATAAATAGGAAATCGCAACTCCTTCAATTGGTGTATTGAATTTATTGGTAATGATTCCTTTTACTGTAGCTGTTTTTTGTGCAAAAACGAGTGAAGGGAACAGTAATAAAAGAATAAATTTTTTCAAGCTTGTTTAGTTTACTTTCTGAAAAATGTTGCTGAAACTGTTTCAGTATTACCCACATTATCAGAGACTACAAGTTTAAAAATATGTTTACTACCAACCAACTTTTTATCATTAAAATCGTATGTAAGTATTCTTTTTTTATGGTTATACTCCATTAAAATCCATTCACCATCAATAGTAGCGCGGTAATTTTTTATTCCCGTTTCTTTATCCCCAATTTTAACTTTCAGTGTTTTATTTTTAGAAATCCACTGATTGTTACTAAAATTGTATAGCTGAATAGTTGGTTTTCCTGTGTCAAAACGTAAAGCATAACTACCTAAGAGTTTAGTGGTAGTATATACTTTGTCAATTTTTTTTCTTGTAGATGTGTATCTTGGATATTTAGGGTTTGTAACATTAGCGATATATACATGTTGTTTTTGATCTTCTGTTAAAAAAGAAGTCTCAAAAGTTAGTGTATAACGTTTGTCTAAAGGAATTGTAGGGTCGTGAATTTTTGCAGTACCATTTTCAACTTTAAAATCAATGAAACAATCTTTATAAAAAGTGTTTTTAGGAAAAGCAGCTGTTACATTTTTTTGATGAAATTTATTAAAGTTAGTTGCTATAATTTTATAGTTAGTAGTATCTTTTCCCTTAAATACTAAATTGCTTGCAGTTCCTCTAACTGGTATCCTTACTTTAGAAGTGTTATGTTTGAAGTCTTTGGCTATAATCTCAATATTGTAATTAGCTCCGTTTTCAATATATATTTTTCCGTTGTTTATTAAATCTTCATATAAGCTAAGTCTATTTGCGTTTACCTTGTGTGTTCTTTGTACTCTATCTCTATATTTTTTATAATGCTTATAGTCAATTAATAAGTTAATATATTTACTCTCTGCGAAAGAAAAGGTTTCAACATCATGATAATACACACGTTTACCATTTACTTTCATTTCTAAACTATAAATTCCATTTTTATTTAAAGCACCATTTAATCGGTCAAACACGCTAATACCAAAACCAATAGTGCCACTGGCAGTAATTTTTTCGGCAACATAATTACCTTCACCATTATTTTTAAATGAAATAACAGATTTTAATGCCGAATTATTAATTCTAGCATCATCACTTAATGGATAGGCTACTAATTTTTGAACAGTAGGAGTTTTATCGTCTTCAGCTGTTAAACCAAAATGCATTGGGTTAATAATATATTCTGTTTTAGTATCTCGAATTTCATAATGTAAGTGCGGACCTCCAGAACTACCAGTATCACCAGTATAACCAATAAGTTGCCCTTTTTTTACAGGGAATTTATCTGATTTAAGAAAAAGGTTTCCTGTACTATATTTTTCTTTTTTGTACTGAATACTTTTTACATACTGTTGAATGCTTGGTTCAAAACGTTTTAAATGTGCATATACAGTTGTATAACCGTTAGGGTGCGTTATATATAAAGCCTTTCCAAAACCATATTGCTGCACTTTTATACGAGAAACATATCCATTAGCAGGAGCGTAAATAGGAATACCTTCTTTACCTTGAGTTTTAATATCTATTCCAGAATGAAAGTGGTTACTTCGTAATTCTCCAAAAGTACCAGACAATACAATAGGAATTTTTAAAGGGTTTGAAAAATAGTTTCGCGGATACTTATTTTGAGCTTGTCCGCTAATAAAAAAGATAAATAGAATAAGAGAAAAATAAAATTTCAAAATGCAACAGTTTTAAAGCAAAACTAATAAAATTCTATTAAAGCTGTTAAAGATTTAAAATCAGTAATTTAGTAAAAAACACTAAAAGAGTTGCTAATTATAAGTTATATTAATAACTTTGTAAATATAGTTTTATTCTCTAAAATAAATGAGTAACCCTTTAAAAGCAGTTCATTTACTGGAAGATAGATTGAAGGACTTACTTTCGAACTACGAGTTTTTGAAAGAAGAAAATAGAGTTTTACTTCAAAATAACGGAGAGTTACAAGTTTTATTACAGGAAAAAGAGAGGCAATTAGAAGAACAGCAAAAACAATTTAATTTGCTGAAAGTTGCAAAAACTATTGAGGGCAGTAACGAAAGTACAAGAGAAACAAAACTCAAAATAAATACTTTAATTCGAGAGATTGATAAGTGCATCACCCTTTTGAATACATAATATAAGTTTTTTTGCATGGCAAAAATAAAAGTTAATGTGGTAATTGCTGGGAGAACATATCCATTAAGTGTAAATAGTACAGATGAAGAAGAAGGATTACGAAAAGCAGCAAAAAGTATTAACGAATTAATAGCCAAGTTTGAACAAAATTATGCGGTAGCAGATAAGCAAGATGTTTTAGCAATGAGTGCTTTACAGTTTGCATCAAAAGCAGAAATAGTATCGTTAAAAAATACTAAAGAAAAAGCCGAAGTATTGCAAAAGATAAATGAATTGACTAACTTGCTAGAAGATCATTTATTATAACGTTCTTTAAAATATATTATTTAATATACTGCCTACATTAGTACATTGTTTGTTAAACTCAACGTTATTCAATTATAAAGGATGAGTCGTGATTAGTAAAGCAAGCCGATTTTACCTCGGATCCTTGATCAATCAGTTAATCCTAAACTTGTTATTTTGGAGTTTTTAAAACCCTATTAATGTGGGCTTTTTTTATACAATCAAATCAAAATTATGGAGGGAATATTATTTCCTGTTTTAGCAGGAATTATAGGTGTAGCAGTAGGTTTTTTTATTGCTAAAATGTTAGAAAAATCTAATGCAAATAAATTAATACAAGAAACAAAAAAAGAGGCTAATAGCATTCTTAAAGAAGCTAAAGTAGAGGCTGAAGCAATAAAAAAAGATAAAATATTACAAGCCAAAGAGAAGTTTATAGAATTAAAATCAGAGCATGAAAAAGTAATTTTATCTAGAGAAAAGAAAGTTTCTGATGTAGAAAAAAGAATTAGAGATAAAGAGAGTCAAGTATCATCAGAACTAGATAAGAACAGAAAACTTAATAAACAATTAGAAAAAAAAGAAGCTGATTTTGATTATAAATTAGAGTTCTTAGAAAAAAAAGAATCTGAGCTAGAAAAAATGCACAAGCGTCATGTAGACATGCTTGAGCAAATTTCAGGTTTATCTGCAGATGAAGCTAAGACAGAATTAGTTGCATCATTAAAAGATGAGGCAAAATCTGATGCAATGTCTTTCATACAAGATACCATTGAAGAAGCTAAAATGACAGCGCAACAAGAAGCTCGTAAGGTGGTTTTAAACACTATACAAAGAGTAGGAGTAGAGCAAGCTGTAGAAAATTGTGTGTCGGTATTTAATTTAGAATCAGATGACGTTAAAGGTAGAATTATTGGTAGAGAAGGACGTAATATTCGAGCTTTAGAATCTGCAACTGGAGTTGAGATTATTGTAGATGATACGCCAGAGGCAATTATTTTATCGTGTTTCGATCCTGTTCGTCGTGAAATTGCTCGTTTATCAATGCATAAATTAGTTACAGACGGAAGAATTCACCCAGCAAGAATTGAAGAGATCGTAAAGAAAACCGAAAAACAAATCACTCAGGAGATTATTGAAGTTGGTAAACGTACTGTTATTGATTTAGGAATTCATGGTTTACACCCCGAATTGATTAAAACTGTAGGACGTATGAAGTATCGTTCTTCTTATGGTCAAAATTTATTACAACACTCACGTGAAGTAGCAAATCTTTGTGGTATTATGGCAGCTGAAATGGGATTAAATGCTAAAGCAGCTAAACGTGCAGGTTTATTACACGATATAGGTAAAGTACCTGAAACAGAAAGCGAATTACCACACGCATTATTAGGGATGCAATGGGCTGAAAAGTACGGAGAGAAGCCAGATGTATGTAATGCAATTGGAGCTCACCACGATGAAATTGAGATGAAGAGTTTAATAGCTCCTATTGTTCAAGTTTGTGATGCAATTTCAGGAGCAAGACCTGGTGCACGTCGTCAAGTATTAGATTCTTATATTCAACGTTTAAAAGATTTAGAAGATATTGCTTTTGGATTTAACGGAGTTCAAAAAGCTTATGCAATTCAAGCGGGGCGTGAATTAAGAGTTATGGTAGAAAGTGCTAAAGTTAACGATACTAAAGCTGCTGAATTATCATTTAATATTTCTCAAAAAATTCAGAATGATATGACGTATCCAGGACAGGTTAAAGTTACTGTAATTAGAGAAACAAGAGCAGTAAATGTAGCGAAGTAATTATTAAATTATAAAATATAAAAATCCCTCATCAATTTTGATGAGGGATTTTTGTTTAATCATGGTTTCTTCTTGATTTACCTCTTTGTTCAGGCTTTCCTTTTCTATATTTATTGTTGTCGTTTTTGTAAATTTTATGTTTACGTCTTTTTATAACTTTACTACGCTTGCCAATTTTTGCATTAGGTAATGCTCTGTAGTAATAAAAGTTTTTATCTTCTCTAAACTGACGATAGTTTCTTCTAAAGTCTTTTCTGTAAAAATATACATCGTCATAATCAAAAATATCTCCTATGTTTATGTCGATATTTACATCAACTCCATCATCGTAATAATAATGATCATTTCCATAATAGTGATGTCCTCCTGATTTTACATGTCCTCTAAACCTTGGCTTTCCCCATCTATCATATTGAATATGTAGATTTCCAACCTTAAATAAGTTTCCGAATTTGTATCTCATAAATACACTACCAATTCTTTTTACATTTCCCCTGGCATCGTAATTTATATATACGTTTCCAACACTTCTAACACGTCCTCTTCTATCTCGTTTTATACGTACACCATAGTCAGAATATCTATCGTAGTGAGTGTTAAAATCGAAATCTCCATTTAAAAACACATGAAATTGGATTCCTCTTTCTACAAAGGTAACCGCTTCATTATAACGGTATGTAACCCCAATTTTGCTAGTTGATTTTTCAATGTTGTCGGCATTTACAGTTGTTAATGACATCATTGCTAATAATAAAAGTATCCCTGTTCTCATAATTGCTAATTTTAGGGTTATGCTTACTCTATATGCTTTTCGGCTTCCGCAGTTGTTATGTAATTTTCCAAAGAACGTGCCAAAAAATATTTTAAAGCTTTTTAAAAGTAATAATATAAAGTGATTTTTTACTTTAAACTACTGATATTTAGTGTCTTTTTTAGGATTTAAAAAATAATTTATTTCTCCCCGTAAAAAGTTCTATATTTATACGACTTACTTGAAAACTTATACTTACGAATGATAGCAGCTATTGATAAAAATTTACAAAGAGGGATTAAATTATTAGAAGCAATTAGTGATGAACAATATAGTGATACATCTATTCCGCCTTATTATTCGAGCATAGGGGCCAATATGAGACATATTTTAGACGTTTTTAACTGCATTTTTAATGGGCTAAGTAAAAACTGTGTTGATTTTTCTGATAGAGAACGTAATCATTTAGCAGAGCAAAAAACAGCTTCAGGAATAGCATATTTTAATGAAGTTATAGAGCAATTATATTGTTTGAAGACAGAAGATTTTGATAAAATTATTTCTGTTACTGACGATTTAGGAACAGGGAAAGTAACAGCAAATTATACTTTAAGCAGTGCTTTAATCCAGGCACATAGTCATGCAATACATCACTTTGCTAGTATAGGTTTTATTATAAATCAATTAGGAATAGAGTTACCTGATGCAGATTTTGGGTATAATCCTACAACACCTAAGAAAATATTAATAAAGTAGTAATTAATAATTAATAATTTATCGGTTAATATACACCCAACCTTTTTTCATAACGTTTAACTTATTGGGTGAGTTACCTAGTTCTAAATAATAAAAATACGTAGCAGTAGGAAGTTTGCTTTCTTTGTTTAGTGTAGCTCTACCGTTAGAGGTTCCATCCCAATTATTCTTGTAATTTAAAGTTTCATAAACTAGGTTTCCCCAACGATTATAAATTGTTAATTTATTATGTGTATAGTTATTAACTTCATCAAAGACCAAGAAGTCATTAAGACTATCTCCATTTGGAGATATTAGAATGTTATTGTTATTACTTATTTCATTATTTAACAAAGAACCAATAGTTATTACTTCGTAATTATTAGGTGTAAATGCCGCCGATGTAATTGTTCCTTCAGACAAGTCT
Organism: Tenacibaculum sp. ZH5_bin.1; assembly: GCF_042865525.1. NCBI lineage: Bacteria > Pseudomonadati > Bacteroidota > Flavobacteriia > Flavobacteriales > Flavobacteriaceae > Tenacibaculum > Tenacibaculum sp. ZH5_bin.1. The sequence continues at coordinate 101,328 of NZ_JBEGIO010000004.1, forward strand.
CCGGTAACTTGCATTACATTTAAGTTTACCCATTGATTTTCTGCTTTGCTCCAGCCAACAACTATTAATTGAGAAATTTGATTAGCTATTGATGTAATATCACTACGGTTATTCCATGTTAATGTAATTTGAGTTTCATTATTTCCATCTAAATCCCAAAACTCAATATTACTTACGTTTTCGATAATAGCTTGTTTTTGATCTGTTAAAAAAACTGAAGTAAATGTTGAAGGAAAATTTGGGTTTTCGTAAAAATAAGCTCCTTTGAACACATAATATTTATCATGGTTTGGCAAACTCATAGGACGCAACATACTTCCATCTCCAATTGGGAATGTAAAATTTGTAGTATTTTTATTTCCTTGTTCTACTAAGGCATAACCATTAATATGTCTAGAGTTATCTTCCCCGGCATAAAAATCATAGTCTAAAAATTGAAGAGAAATAGAGTTGTCAAATCTAGGTGTGACAATTTGCCCGTTTATAAAGTCTAATTGATTACGAATTTTTAAAGAGTTGTAAAGTTCTATATTTTGTAAAGCATCAACTTCTACATTAAAAAAACTAACACTATTAGTACCGGAAATCGTTCTTACTTCATTATCAGCATAGAAACCAGCAAAACCTGTGTAATTATCTAATGTACCATTATTTACTACATTAGTATGAAAACCTATTTTGGCGTCGTTATGTAATTGCACATTTCCAACATTGTAAAATGCATTTTGAGCAAGTAATGAACTAGAAAATAATATGAAAAATAGATTTTTCATTTAAACTATTTATATGCTGTGTATAATACAACAAGGTTTTCGGAGCTAGCATTATTAGTTCTATTTACATTAATAGTAAAACCATTTGTATTAAAAGAGGTCATGGAAGCTGTAATTTTACCGAGATCATTACCATTTTGATCACTATATCTTAAACCTATACAGTTTGAAGAAGATGCAAACCTTGAAATATCATTTATAGAATTACCACTACCTCCAATATAAATAACTTGTTGTGTTATTGTTCCAGAGTCATTTCTAGCAAAACCGTTCATTGTACCAAAAGAATTAGCAATGCTTCTGTTGTTATCACCTATATTATTGTCTAGATCTAAGTTAAAAGATTCAACATTTGCGTGAGCTACAAAAGTTATTTGAGAAGGTTGAAAAGGTAGTGTATTTATAGTAACATTTCCGTTTGTATTAATTATAAAAGCACCAGTATATACAGTTGGTCCTAAATATACACCACCATTGGCTCCAGTAGAAATTTGATTATTACTTTCAGAGGCAATCAATTTTTTCTTTTCAACAACACCGTTTGTATTGGTTGTTAGTATATCATTATTTGTAGTAACAGTAGATATATCTCTAATACGTACTTTACCATTTACATCTAAACGTTCAGAAGGGATAGTGGTATTTATACCAACATTTTGATTAGATTGAAGAATTCTAACTGCTTCAGTATTGTTTGTTCTTAAAGATAAATCTTGAGCATCAGTAGTTCCAATAAAATTATTTGTAGGATTTGTGGCTGAGTTACCAGTAACTTTCCAATTATTGTTAATATTATTTAGAATATTACTAATACTTACCCATCTAGTTCCATCACTCTGTACCTTTAATGTAGTATTATTGTTTATCGTAGATGTATCTGTGTTTGATTCGTTTCTGTAAGTAGAAGAATTAATGTTTCCACCAGATACATTTTTAATTATGTAGATTCTTCCTTTACAGGTATTTGCTGTAGGAAAGTTAATTGTAACGTTAGCTGTAACAACTACTGTATGATGGTCTTCATTAAGTGTAGTGTTAGAGTTAATTTGTTCAATAGATTTAGAGACAGATCCCTCAATTTGTAAAGTCGAATTAGCTATTAATTTAGGGTTTGTAACACCTCCGTTTGAAGGTGCATTTATATTGTCTGTTACAGAATATTGATTCTGATTAATATTAATACCAAAACGTGTTTTAGCATTCTCAGTAGCATTAGATCCTTGAACTCTAAAAAACTCTTTATAGAACTCTCCATTTCTATAGTCAAACCTTTTGAAAACAATAGGTTCGTTTCCATCATCGGCAATAACAAACTCTAAACGACCGTCATTAGTAGGACCAGCGGAACCTATTTCAAAAAAATCAGTACCTCCAGAACTACCTTTTAACCTAAAACTTCCATTAGAAGTTGTATAAAACATAGGTTTATAAAAGCTAGCACCGTCAGCTCTAAATTGTAATGCAGATACACCATCAGAACCATTTAAATATACTAACGATTGGTTTGGGTTGTTATAATCAGTTCTAGTTGGTTCGTTTAAGCCTAATGTTTGTCTTCTACCAAACTCTAGCATAGAAACGTTATTAGAACGGATTTGCATTTTAACATCATCAATCGTTCCTAAAAAATTTGTATTCGTAGTTCCAGTATTACCTGTAATTAGCCAGTTATTCAAAGCAGGATTATCTATCCAATCTACACCGGTGCCTGTAGAGGTTAATATTTGACCAGAAGTTCCAGCAGAATTATTAATATCTAATAAGCTACTGTTAAATTCAGTAGGACTTTGTAAAATAATATTACTTGGGGCTGTTAACTGCATTGTTGAAGAAGCAGATAGTTGCATAGGGCCTCCTGTGGTACTTATTTGGGTACTGTTAATACCATTTATTTGTATAGTGTTACTAAATAGTTGTAGATAGTTTAAGTTTTGTAAAGTTAAACCAAAGCTATTGGTGCCGTTTAAAGTACGGTTTGAAGTTAAATCACCGTTGGCAGTATAGATATTTTGAGAAGCAATAGTAGAGCTAATTAACTTCCAACCGTCTACAGTGTCATATATTTTTATTTGACTATTGGTTGTATCGAACCAAACATCATTTTCAACAGGGTTGGTTGGTGCGGTTGTAGAAGTAGTAACGTTATTATTATTTACTTTTTGAATAGTTCCTTTATTATCTATAACCCTAACTTCTTGTGCATTGGCACTAAAAGAAGATAGTGCCAATGCAAAAGCTAGTATAAATCTTTTTATATGTTTAATGTTTTCAAGCATTAAGGTAAATTAAGATTTAATTATTTAGACCAATGAACTTCGATAATATCTTCGGTAGTTATTGACCAATCATATGGAGCTGTATTGGTAGGAGCTAATGAAACAGAGGCAGGGTCTGTAGCAGTTGCCCCAGCTATAATACTATAATCTCTATTAGCAATCAGTTTTGCACCATTTCTATATACACTAACATTTTTAAACTCTAATGTTTGAGGAGCGTTTGTAAGTACTAAAGTTAAGGTAGCAGGATTAGCTGTAGCAACAACTGCAGGTGTAGTAGTACTATCAAAAATATCATGACCACTTTGGATTAAATCACTTAACAGTAATTTTTTTACTTGACCAGTAGCTTGATCTCTTACTAAAAGAGTGTAACCAGTAGTAGAAATACCATCAGCTTGTCCTGCATCAGCAGTTGCAGCAGCACCGTTTTCAACAACTGTATTATTTAGGTTAAAATTAATACCATCAATAGTAAAGTTATGATCTGTAGTACCATCATTTAAAGTGATTGTAGTATCACTATTTAAAGTTCCTCCCAATTGAATAGTGGTGGTAGTGGTATTGTTAGTAGTATTAGTTAATGTAGTAATACCATTTTGAGTTTGGATGTATTTAATAGTACCTTTATTGTCTATAACTCTTATAGTTTTATTTACTCCAGTTTGAATGTCTTTATTTGCAGGAGCAATATCTACACCAGTGATTTGCGCACTAACAGTACCAATAGCCAATAAACTTAAGACAGCTAATGTTAATTTAAATTTGTTTGTAATTGTTTTCATGAATTGATAATTAAATTGTTTTTAAGATTTTTAATTAAGGATTGTTATTAATAAAGTTGAACTATTCGTATTTCATCACCTGCATAGCATGTTGCTTCAGGTTCTATGGTAATTGTTGTGGCATTATCAACAGTAAAGTCTATTCTAACTCCGTTTCTGTATACATTAATTTTATCAGTTGTATATAATGTAAGCCCCGTAAAAGTTACCTGACCATCAGTTGCTATAATTTTTATAACTTCTTCATTTAGTAGGTTAGAAGCAGCGGTTCTTTTTAAAACGCCAGTAGTTCTGTCTACTGTAACGATATCATCAGTAGTAGTGCTTCCATTTTCTAAACCACTAATAGCTAATGTATTTGTAGTACTAGTTTCAATAGTGGTAGGTTGAATTAATACACCACCTAATTGAATAGTATTACTAGCATTTATTAAAAGTCCGTTATTTGCAGATGGTGTTGTGTTAGATGTCACCCAAGTGGTACCATCATAAGCATAAATTATACCAGTGGTTGTATCTACATAAACATCTCCAGAACTTGGATTCGGGGCAGTACTATTATTAGGTGTTCCATTTCCTCTTCTAGGGTTGTTATCTATAGAAATCCAATTTGTTCCATCCCAAATACTGGTGGTATTATTTTGAGAGTCGTTAATCCAAAAATCACCTATTTCATTATCAATAGGAGGTGTGGAAGAAGTAGTTACGTCAATACTTTCTCTAGTTCCTGAAGAACATAAACTTCTCCATGAGCTACCATCGTACATGAAAACACAATTCTGGTCAATGTTGAAAACTAAAGCACCTCGCAAAGGTTGAATAGCATTCATTTGAGTGCTGGTCATTCTACTTATAACTAAAACTTTGTCAGAACTCTCTAGTTCTAGGATAGAGCTTAAATGAATTGAAGAGGGATTATCTCCAACTTTTACTTGAGAAAAGGTTGGGATAATAGCACAAACAAGAATCAAAGAAAAAAGTAATCTTCTTTCCATTCAGTTAAATAATTAATTGTTCTTAAGACTCGGGGGGATTCTTAAAAAATACATGGACATGTATTCGCTTACAAAGGTAAGAAAGATTTTTTATTTAGAAAGACGTTTAATTTTTTTTGTATATTTTTTTAGTAAAAAAATTTCATAAAGAAAACTTATCGAATTTTTATATGGAGTATTGAAATTCTTATGGTTCGTAATGGCGATATTAAAAAGAGATTTCCAATGTACCCTTATAGCTTTTAAGGCTTTTAGATAGGTATAATTTTGTGAATCGTAAATATGAGTAGGTTCTGCTATAATTCCGTTGATTTCTAGTATTTTAAAATTGACACCCTTTTCTAGCTCCTCAAAAGTATTGTACTTTAAATCAATTCGTCCATAATACCAACCGGGAATTGATTTACTTAGTTTATCAAAAGTGTCAGTTAGTTTATCATTTATCAAATGATTACCATTAATAAACTGAGTTCCCTTAGAATGATTACCTATAGCAGTAAGTTTAATAACCTCATTTTTAACAGGTATTTCTGTAAGTTTATTTTGATGAATTTTAAAAAATAAATCGACGTATAATTTAGCTCTTTTATCAGCTAAAATTAATTCTTTTAAAGTAGAGGTCCCGTCTCCTGTAACGGATAAAAAATGTTTTAGAGTTAATGAAGAAATTTTTCCAGAATCATCCTTTGGGTTTCTATGATAAAATATCCCACACTCATTTTTATAATCTAAAAACTCTTGAATAATAATGTCAATGGAGTATTTTTCAAGATAGTTTTTTAGTGTTTCTTTTGTAGTTATTTTTTCAACTAATAAACCTCTAAAGCCAACATCGGGTTTTGCTATTAAAGGAAAATTAATTTTTTGTTCTTTGATATTTTTACAAACAGTTTTAAAATCAGTTTTTGGTTTAATTAAAACTGTTTTAGGTCTATGTTGTTCAGGAACTAATAAAATTGTTTCGTACTTACTTTCAGTTCCATTTCCAGAGCTTTTTATACATGGATTAGTTGCACTAAAAAAAGCTAAATGTTTGGCTTTGAAGGCTAGATAAAAAGCGTAAGGAAGATTAGGAAGATAAAACATAGCGGATGGCCAATGCTCCCAGTCTGTTATTTTTTTTATGGAACTATTTTTAATCAAAAGTTATTTGCTAAAAAGGTGGTCTAATATAGTTTTAAAAGTTTTAAAGCCATAATATACGGTAAATAGTATTAGCAACACACCAACTGCGAGCAGACCATATGCAATAAAAACTTTTGGAGCATCTTTAAAAGCACGTAAGGCTTTAAAAGCAATACTTAATACTAATGGAGAAATAATTAACAACCCTAAAAAAACTAAGAGCTTTTTTATACCAGCTTCAAAAGTAGTAGGCTTATTCATTTGTATAGTTTTTTATTGCTTCACGAACATTTCCATATTTTTTTAATAGCTCGCTAGCAGTTTCTTGGTCGATATTTAATTCAGAAGCTAACATTTTTTCTCCTCTATCTACTAATTTGTTGTTAGACAATTGCATATCAACCATTTTATTTCCCTTAACTCTTCCTAATTGAATCATACTAGCTGTAGAAAGCATATTCAATACTAATTTTTGTGCTGTTCCAGCTTTCATTCTAGAACTTCCAGTCACAAACTCAGGGCCTACAACAACTTCAATAGGAAATTGAGCAGTTAATGCTAAGGGACTTCCTTGGTTACAGGTTATACAGCCTGTAATAATACCGTTATTGTTACATTCTTCTAAAGCAGAAATAACGTAAGGTGTAGTGCCAGACGCAGCAATACCTACTACAATATCTTTTGATGATATTTGATGCTCTTGTAAATCTTTCCATCCTTGATTCGTTGAATCTTCAGCGAATTCAACAGCTTTTCTAATAGCATAATCACCACCAGCGATTAATCCAACAACTAACTCGTGAGGAACGCCAAAAGTAGGAGGACATTCACTAGCATCTACAATTCCAAGCCTACCACTGGTACCAGCACCAATGTAAAACAATCGACCACCTTCTTTTAATTTTAATACAATATGTTTCGTTAGTTTTTCTATTTGAGGAAGTGCTTTTTCTACAGCGAAAGGAACTGATTTGTCTTCTTTATTGATGTTAAACAGTAATTCAGATACACTCATTTTTTCCAAATTATTATAGTTGGAATCTTGTTCGGTTGTTTTTGTAAACTTCATGCTTCAAATTTACTAATTAAAAGTTTTAAGAAATTAGATTGTTGTGATTATAATTTTATGGTGTCATAATTATAAGTCAAAACAAAGTAATGGGGTTGAATAATAATTCGGCGGACATTATTGTTTAATAATTTGTTTGGTTTACTTTTTTAATAGAAAAAGCAGGTGATTTATCACCTGCTTTTGAATTTTATATAACTAATTAATTATATGTTTTGTAAAATATTATTAAGAGTTTTACTTGGTTGCATTACTGCATTAGCTAAATCATCATTTGGTTCATAATATCCACCAATGTTTACAGCTTTACCTTGTACAGAATTTAATTCTTCTACAATTGTCGCTTCATTAGTAGCCATTTTTTCTGCTATAGGAGCAAATTGAGATTTTAAATCAGCATCTTTGTCTTGAGAAGCTAAAGCTTGTGCCCAGTACATAGCTAAATAAAAATGAGAACCTCTGTTGTCTAGCTCACCAGTTTTTCTTGAAGGTCCTTTTTTATTATCTAACAATTTGCTTGTCGCATCATCTAAGGTTTCTGCTAATATTTTAGCCTTGGTATTATCGTTAGTTTCCCCTAAGTGTTCTAAAGAAACTGCTAATGCTAAAAATTCTCCTAAAGAATCCCAACGTAAGTGATTTTCTTCTACTAATTGTTCAACATGTTTTGGAGCAGATCCACCAGCACCAGTTTCAAATAATCCACCACCGTTCATTAATGGAACGATAGATAACATTTTAGCTGAAGTTCCTAATTCTAAAATAGGGAATAAGTCAGTTAAATAATCACGTAAAACGTTTCCTGTAACAGAAATAGTATCTTTTCCTTCTTTAACTCTTTCTAAAGTATATTTGGTAGCCTCTATTGGAGATAAGATTTTAATTTCTAAACCTGTAGTATCGTGGTCTTGTAAATATTTTTCTACTTTTTTGATGATTTCTGCATCGTGTGCTCTTTCTTTTCCTAACCAGAAAACAGCAGGAGTTTGTGTAGCTCTTGCACGAGTAACAGCTAACTTTACCCAATCTTGAATAGGGGCATCTTTAGTTTGACACATTCTCCAAATATCACCCGTTTCAACAGTGTGTCCTAATAATACAGTTCCATTAGCATCGATAACTTCAACTTTTCCGTCAGTAGTGATTTCAAAAGTTTTATCATGAGAACCATATTCTTCAGCTTTTTGAGCCATTAAGCCTACATTAGGAACTGTACCCATAGTAGTTGGATCAAAAGCTCCATTTTTAATACAGAAATCGATAGTTTCTTGGTATAAACCAGCATAAGAACTATCAGGAATCACAGCTTTAGTATCTTGTTGTTTTCCTTCTTTATTCCACATTTGTCCAGAAGTACGAATCATTGCTGGCATAGAAGCATCAATAATTACATCAGAAGGAACGTGTAAGTTAGTAATTCCTTTGTCAGAATTAACCATTGCTACATCAGGGTTACTAGCATAAATAGCTTCAATATCTGCTAAAATCTCTGCTTTTTTATCAGCTGGTAATTCTTCTAGGTTACTCAACAAGTTACCAAATCCGTTGTTTACATCAACCCCAATTTTTTTAAATGTATCACCGTGTTTAGCAAATAAATCTTTAAAGAAAACACGAACAGCATGACCAAATATAATAGGGTCTGAAACCTTCATCATGGTTGCTTTCATGTGTAAAGAGAATAAAACTCCTTTATCATTAGCATCTTTAACTTGCTCTTCTAAGAAAGTTAATAATGCTTTTTTACTCATAACAGAAGCATCAATTACTTCTTTAGCTAGTAATGATACCTTTTCTTTTAAAACAGTTTTGTTTCCATTAGCATCAGTATGTACAATTTGTACATCTGTAGTATTTGGTACTGTAACTGATTTTTCACTGTGTGCAAAATCTCCTTCAGTCATTGTTGAAACATGAGTTTTAGAGTCTGTACTCCAAGCTCCCATTGAATGAGGATTCTTTTTTGCGTAATTTTTTACAGCTTTTGGAGCTCTACGGTCAGAGTTACCTTCACGTAAAACAGGGTTTACTGCAGAACCTTTTACTTTGTTATAACGTGCTAAAATAGCTTTTTCTTCATCGGTAGTAGCTTCTTCTGGGTAATCAGGTAGAGAGTACCCTAAAGCTTGTAGTTCCTTAATTGCGGCTTTTAATTGAGGTACAGAAGCAGAGATGTTAGGAAGTTTAATAATATTAGCTTCTGGCTTTTTTGCTAAATCTCCTAAAAAGGCTAAAGCATCTTCAACTTGTTGTTCTTTAGGTAAAAAGTCTGAAAAGTTAGCAAGAATACGACCAGCAAGAGAAATATCTTTGGTTTCTACTTCTATGTTAGATGATTTTGTAAAAGCTTTTACGATTGGTAAAAACGAACGAGTAGCTAATGCTGGAGCTTCATCCGTTTTTGTGTACATAATTTTAGCAGTCTTATTCATATGTATAAGTAATAAATTAAATTATATTTTGAAGTGACGCAAATTTAAGAATTACGGTTGAGTTTTTTGATGGTAAATTATTATTAATTAGTGTGTTTTGTTATGAATATGATAATTTAAAGAGGTGAAAAAGAGAATTTGTTATTAAAAATAAAAGCCATATCAAACAATTTCTTGTAATTGATATGGCTTTCTTGAAATAGTAAGAGGTACTGATTTGTATTACTACATTATCAAATAAACGGTGTTTATGCTTTTTCCTTAGATAAAGCTACGTTACTACCTCAAAAGAAACTTTACCTTATAAATTATGTCACCTATAAAATAAAAGTTTCGATGTTTTTAAACAGGTTAGTCCAGCTAAATTTAAACCAATAATACTTATAAACTTATAACTAGAAAACTATAAATTATTAATAACTTACAATTAATCAAAAATTATGATGATCGTATTTAGCTTTAATTACGTTTAAAAACAAAATATATAAAGAACGTTACTTTAATGGTTTACTTTTAGTGATTAATACAGTTAACTATAATTCTGACGTCACTTACTTTGTAAACTCTTTTCCAAATATAAGAAATAAATGGCTCTTTTTTAGTGTTTTAGGTGTTTTGTTATCAACAAGTTGGATGCGGTATTTTATTAACAAATGTGAATAAAAAAGCTCCCAATTTCTTGAGAGCTTTTAAGTAGTTAAATGATTTCTTTGATGTTTTCAGGTGGACGACCAATCACTGCTTTATTGCCATTAATAACTATTGGGCGTTCTATTAATTTAGGATTGTCAACCAAGGCTTTAATGATTTCAGCATCTGATAGTTCTCTTCCTTTATATTCTTCCTTCCAAATTTTTTCATTTTTACGAACTAAATCGATTGGAGAAATATTTAATAAACTAATAACTTCTTTTAACTCTTCAGTAGAAGGGGTAGTATCTAAATATTTTACAGTTTCAAACTCTTTACCAGAGTTTTCTATAATCTCTAAACCTTGTCTTGATTTAGAACAACGTGGATTGTGGTATATTTTAATCATTATTAATGAGTTTTATAGTATTAATCTTCTTTTTGCCCCATCATCATTAAATAGGCTTTTAAAAACGGATTGATATTTCCGTCCATAACAGCATCTACATTTCCTGTTTCATGGGCTGTACGGACATCTTTTACCAACTTATATGGGTGCATTACGTAGTTACGAATTTGACTTCCCCATTCATTTTTCATTTTGTTTGCTTCAATTTCGTCACGAGCAGCTAAACGTTTTTGTAATTCAATTTCGTACAATTGAGATTTCAGCATTTGCATTGCAGTAGCTCTATTATCGTGCTGCGAACGTGAGTTAGAACACTGAATTTGAATTCCTGTAGGTTTATGCAAGAGCTGAACTTTAGTTTCAACTTTGTTTACATTCTGTCCACCAGCACCACTTGAACGTGCTGTAGTAATTTCAATATCGGCTGGGTTTACTTCAATTTCGATAGAATCATCGGCTACAGGATACACATATACAGAAGCAAAGGAAGTATGACGTTTCGCATTACTATCAAAAGGAGAAATACGTACCAAGCGATGGACACCATTTTCACCTTTTAACCACCCAAAGGCATAATCGCCTTCAAATTCTAAAGTAACCGTTTTTATACCAGCAACATCACCTTCTTGGTAGTTTAAGGTCTTTATTTTAAAACCTTGTTTTTCTGCCCACATAGTGTACATTCGAGTTAACATTTCTGCCCAGTCACAACTTTCAGTTCCACCTGCACCTGCTGTAATTTGTATCGTTGCACTTAAACTATCACCTTCTTCAGAAAGCATGTTTTTAAACTCAATATCTTCTAAAAAAGTAGCAGCTTTATCAAATTGTTCTTCGACTTCGTTTTCATCAACATCACCTTCTTTATAAAAATCGTACAAAACTGTTAAATCGTCATTCATAGCTACAACAGTATTGTAATCTTCTACCCATTTCTTTTTAAACCGAAGTGATTTCATTACAGCTTCTGCTTCCTTCGGATTGTTCCAAAAATCAGGATTTGCTGTTTTTTCTTCTTCATTTGAAATTTCAATTAACTTCTTGTCAATTTCTAAATATCCTTTTAACTTGCCAATTCGTTCAGTGATATTTTTAAGCTGTTCGTGTGTAATCATAGATGCAAAAATACATTTTAAAAATCGTAGTTAGAAATGGAAATAAACTTAATAAGTGACACAGTAACAAAGCCAACTCAAGGAATGTTGGAAGCAATGATGAGTGCTAAGGTAGGAGATGATGTTTTTAAAGCAGATCCGACAGTGAATTTGTTACAAGAAAAAGTAGCGGATTTGTTTGGAATGGAAGCTGCGTTATTTTTTCCTTCGGGAACCATGGCAAATCAAACAGCGATAAAGATTCACACACAACCAGGGGATAGAATGTTTTGCGACAAATGGGCACATGTATATAATTATGAAGGTGGAGGAGCTGCGTTTAATGCAGGAGTTACTTCTTGTTTAATTGATGGGGGTAGAGGAATGTTTACAGCGAATCAGTTAGCAAGTGTGGTAGGAGGAAGAAATGATATTCATACACCTTATAGTAGATTAGTTTGTGTTGAAAATACAACAAACAAAGGAGGTGGTGCCTGCTGGGACTTTGAAGAATTACAAAAGATTCAAAAAGTAGCTAAAGCCAATGATTTGGCGTATCATTTGGATGGAGCACGTTTATTTAATGCTTTGGTGGCAAAAAAAGAAACCCCAAAACAATATGGAGAGTTATTTGATACGATTTCAATTTGTTTATCAAAAGGATTGGGAGCTCCTGTTGGATCTGTTTTGTTGGGAACTAAAGAATATATAGAAAAAGCGTTACGTGTACGAAAGTTGTTTGGTGGTGGAATGAGACAAGCTGGTTTTTTAGCAGCTGCTGGGATTTATGCTCTGGATAATCAAGTAGAGCGTTTAGCAGAAGATCATCAAAAAGCAAAAGAAATAGGTAAGGTATTAGAAAGTTGTTCGTATGTGAAAAAGGTAGAACTTATTGAAACGAATATTGTTATTTTTTATGTAGAAGATTCTATAAATCCAGATGATTTTATGAAAAAGATGGCAGACAGAGGTATATTACTAATTTCTATGGGGGAAGGAAAAATACGAATAGTAACTCATTTAGATTATACAAATGAGATGCATGAAAAATTATTACAAGAATTAAGAGAGTTTTTTTAAAAGAAAACTCTTACGATAGGAGAGAAAGCAGAAGCGTATACACTTTTGCTTTCTTCATACAAAACATCGTATTGTACGCCTAAAGAAACAACACCTATTCTGTAAGAAGCTCCAATATTTAAAGCAGGGTAATTATATTTTTTAGAAGTACCATTAATGTTTGTATTGACATACATTTGCTGTAAATCGGCAGAAAATTCAATTTCTCTAATAGGTCTATATAAAGTAATTATTTTAGGAGTGATTATATTAGAACTTAAACCTTCGTTTTTATTGTACACATAGCCAATTCCTAAGCCTATAGAAAAAGATTCATTAAAATCATAAACAGCAGCTGGAGATATAGCAAGCGTTGTGTTATTTGAACCAAAGCCAAAGCTAGCATCCCCTCCAAAACGAAGATTTTTCCAAAAACTATGTTCTTGAGTAAAAGCAAAAACAGAATAAAAAAGGAAAACAGCTATAATAAATACTTTTTTCATAAGTAATGAATTAATATGGCTAATATAGTGAATGCTAATTATATAACGTTAATAAAAGTTTATGAAAAAACAGTTCTTTTTAATTTAAGTCTTCAAGTTTAGCAAGCTCTTTATAGTTTTTATTTAACTTTCTTAGTAAAATTCCATACAATAGCTGATAAAAACACCATAAAACTATAAGCATAACTATCAACATTATTACTGTAACAATAATTGAAATTAAAACTTGCTTAGAGTTAAATTCTGGGTGAGCTTTTAGTGATGCAATTGCAACTATAATTCCAAAAGTAAATACATATAACAAGTTAAATATAACGTAGTACTTTACAGTTTTTCTTGTTTTAATAATTTTTGTCATTAAAGTTTTAGTAGAGTCTACAACAGAAATGCTTTTATAATTAAGGTAAAATTTAATCAAGAAATAGAGTAGTACAGGGTATATGATAAATTGAGAATAAATCATAAAGTTATATAACCCAAGTTTTTTATATTCCTCATAAGCTTCTTCCATGTCAAAAATAAAATAGAAAGAATTCAAGAAAATAAACTCTAAAATTCCAATAATAAAAATCCACTTTACTATTGATGATGACTTGGAATGCGCCATTCTATAAATGTCGATTTTAGAAACTTTATTTGTTTCTTCAGACTGGTTTCCCCAAGCTTTTTTATATTTATCTAAATCCATTTAAATTATGGGTTTAATATCTTTTTTAATTTATCTTTTGCTCTGTTCATTTTAACCCGAGCATTTACTTGACTAATACCTAAGGTTTCAGAAATTTCTTTATAGGGCTTGTCTTCTAGGTATAAAAAAATTAGCGCTTTATCAATATCATTTAGTTTACGAATAGCACCATATAAGGCTTTTAATTGTATTTCTTCAGTGTCATCATATTCTTCTGCTTTAATTTTAAAAGAATAGTCTGTAAAGTCTTGTGTTTTTATACTTCTTGTTGATTTTCTATATAAAGAAATAGCAGTATTTAATGCTACTCGATACATCCAAGTACTAAATTTTGCATCTCCTCTAAACTTACCATAGTTTTTCCATAACTGAATGGTGATTTCTTGAAACAAATCGTTATGTGCATTTTGGTTGGTTGTATAAATCCTACATACCTTATGCACAATGTTTTGATTGGCTTCGAAATCAGTTAAAAATCTATTTTCTAATTCTTTTTTCACTAAGTTTAGTAGAGTTGTTATGTTATAAGTAGCTCAAAAATACAAATTGTTACAACTCATCCTAAAAATAATACAATTCAGTGTGTTTTTATTTTAGAGATAAAGCATCTTATGAATATTTGTGTCATAATTAACCGTAAAAAATAAATAAAATGAAACTTGTAATCCATATTGTTATTACAGTCGTCTTGTTTACAATTGAAACAATTTCAGCTCAAGACAAAACAATTGCAGCGACAGTTGTAAATGTCACTTCAGATAAAGGAAAAATAAAATTTGCCTTATATACTAGAGAGAACTTTAGAAAAGAACCACTACAGGCAAAAGAATCAGTAATAATAAAGGGAAAAAGTACTGTAATTTTTAAAAAAGTACCAGAAGGAGAATATGCTATTATTTGTTTTCATGACGCAAGCAATAACAATAGAATGGATTTTGAGCCTAATGGAATGCCAATAGAAGACTATGGAGTATCAAACAATAAATTATCCCGTTATGGACCGCCTGTGTTTGACGAAGCAAAGTTTTTGGTTAAAGATAAAAATGTATCTTTCGATATTAAATTTTAGAATGAAGAGGGTAAACCTTTAAATATAATAAGCATAAAGAATGAAAACACCAGTAAAAAAAACATTTAATAATTTGAAGAATGATATTTGGATTTGCTTAAAGCTTACAATTATTTTTGGTGTTGTTTTTACTATAATAAATCAGGCTTTTACATTAAAAGAAGCTGGATTAGTGTTTTTGTTTTCAGGAATGTATTCTTTTGTTCTGGGGTTAGGTAATGGAATTATTAATGGTTATTTAAGTAAAAAGTGGGATTGGGTTTTGCAAACCAATCAAAGAGTTTGGGCAGGAATCATAGCAACAATAAGCTATACAACTGTAGCTGTATTATTAATCCATTACGTACAGTACTTTGTAATTTTTAATAATAATATAGATAACTTCTTTAATGGACAATTTTTATGGATGCATTTATTTGCAATCATATTATCGTTAGCGATAGCCGTGTTTTTTCATGCCAAAGATTTTATGGTAAACTGGAAAGCGTCTGTAAAAGAAGAAACAACACAGCATGAAATAGTAGCTAAAACAGAAACAGCAAAATTTGAAACATTAAAGAATCAAATAGACCCACATTTTTTGTTTAATAGTTTAAATGTACTAACCTCTTTAATAAGCGAAAATCCAAAACAAGCAGAGAAGTTTACAACAAAGTTATCTAAAGTGTATAGATATGTACTAGAACAACGTAATAAAGAATTGGTGCCTATACAAGAAGAATTACAATTTGCTAAGACGTATATGGAGTTATTACAAATGCGTTTTGAAGAAGCTATTCAATTTTATATTCCAGAAGAAGTAAGTAATTCAGATTTAAAAATAGTTCCTCTATCTCTTCAATTATTATTAGAAAATGCAGTAAAACACAATGTAGTTTCTTCAAATAAACCCTTAGAAATAAACATTTTTGAAGAAGAAGGTTTTTTAAAGATTCAAAACAACGTTAATCCGAAAGAGGCTATAGGAAAAAGTACAAAAGTAGGATTAAGAAATATAGCAGATCGTTACGGTTTAATAACCGATAGAAATATTCAAATAATTAATAATAATAAAATATTCACAGTGTGTTTACCGCTGTTAATTAATATAAAAGATAGTATCATGGATACAAAAAGTTTAGAAAACAGTAATTATGTAAAAGCAGTAGAAAAGGTAGAAAAACTAAAAGAGTTTTATCAAAACTTAGTTTCGTATTGTATAGTTATTCCTTTTTTAATTTTTATAAACCTCAAAACATATTCAAAGTTTCAATGGTTTTGGTTTCCTATGATAGGTTGGGGGATAGGATTAATTTTTCATTATTTAGAAGTAAATAATTATAATTTATTCTTAGGTAAAAATTGGGAAGAACGCAAGATTAAGGAGTTAATGAATGATGATAAAAAATTATAAATGAGATGGAAAAAGAATACACAACAGCTTACAAATATGCAAAAGCAAAAAAGAGAGTAGAGAAAATCAAAGGGTTTTACATTCATCTTATAGTCACTGTATTAATCATTCCAGTTTTAATTTTTATAAACTTAAAGTTTGTGCCAAGTTATCATTGGTTTTATTATCCAATAATAGGAATGTTAATTGGAGTTTTTTTTCATTGGTTGGGCATTTTTGGAATAGAAAAAATAGGCTTAGGAAAAGATTGGGAAGAACGTAAGATTAAAGAATTTTTAGAAAACAATAACAATGGAAGGTAATTATAGAGAAGAAAAAAAGTATTTAGAGGCTAAAAAGAAAGTAAAACAAGTAAAAGGGTTTTATGCTCATGCTTTAGTAAATATCATTTCAGTGATTATTATTGTTTTAGTGAATTTAAAATTCTCACCTTATTATCATTGGTTTTGGTTTCCTGTTATAGGAATAGTACTAGTGACTTTTATTCATTGGATGCTAGTTTTTGGTGTTAACATTTTAGGGCTTGGAAAAGATTGGGAGGAGAAGAAGATAAAGGAATACTTAAATAAAAAGGATTAGTATGGAAAATGATTATAAAGAAGAACATAAATATTTACTAGCCAAAAAAAGAGTAGAAAAAATAAAAGGATTTTATTGGCATTTAGCAGCATATATAATTGTGAATGTATTTATTTCAGTCGTAATTATTATGGGGTTGATGAATGAGGACAGGTTAACTTTTATCAAAGCAATAAGCAATTTTGGTGTATATGCTACTTGGGTTTTTTGGGGGATTGGAGTTTTTTTTCATTGGTTAGGAGTATTTGGAACTAATATATTTTTTAATAAAGATTGGGAACAACGCAAAATACAAGAGTATCTAGATGAACTAAAAAAGAGAGAAAATGGAAACTATAAATAGAGAACAACAATATATAAGAGCTCAAAAAAGAGTAGATGAAATTAAAAAGTTCTACAAACATTTAGTGTTTTACATACTAATAAACTTAATTTTTATAGGAAGAAGAATATATAAAGATATTGTTTATGGAGACGAATCAGTAATGGAAGCTTTTTTAGATGTAAATAACTATAATTTGTTCTTTTGGTGGGGAGTTATAGTATTTTTACACGGATTTAATGTTTTTTCAAAAGGAAAACTTTTTTCTAAAAAATGGGAAGAGCGAAAGATTAAAGAATACATGAACAAGTAATTGCTAAAAATAGACCAAACCAAACTATGAATGTTATAATTATTGAAGACGAAAAGCCAGCTGCAAGACGGTTAAGTAGAATGTTAGCTGAATTAGATATAGAAGTTCAACAAATGTTGCACTCAGTAGAAGAGTCGATTAACTGGTTTCAAAACAATTCTCATCCTGATTTAATTTTTTTAGATATTCAACTTTCAGATGGATTATCATTTGAAATTTTTGAAGAAGTTACTGTAAAATCAGCTATCATTTTTACAACGGCTTATGATGAGTATGCATTAAAAGCATTCAAGTTAAATTCTATAGACTATTTGTTAAAACCAATAGATGAAGATGAGTTAACAATAGCAGTAAATAAATTTAAAGAGCATCAACCTATACAAAGTAATATACAGGTTAATATAGATGACATTCGTAAGTTGTTGATTAACCCAGTTGATAGAAAATATAAAAAGCGATTTACTATAAAAGTGGGACAGCACTTAAAAATTATCAATACAGAAGATATTGAATGTTTTTACTCAGAAAATAAAGCAACTTACATACATACAAATGCTAATAGAAATTATTTAATAGATAACTCTTTAGAATATTGGCAAGGAGAGTTAGACCCCGAGCAATTTTTTAGGGTAAATAGAACATTTATAGTACACATAAATGCGATAAAAGATATTGTTTCTTATACCAACTCACGCTTACAATTAAAGTTGCAATCTTACGATGATACTGAAATAATTGTAAGCAGAGAGCGAGTTAAAGATTTTAAGTGCTTTATTGAGTAAGTATTTTTCTAAAAGAATCAATTTTAACTTTAGCTTCAGGATGTATATTATTTCCGTCTTCAGTAAACCAAGCATGAGTACTACCAAAGTAGTTCATGCCTAAATATTTTGCACTTTCAATAAAAGGCATTTCAAAGCCATCTCTAAGATCGTTGTCACCAGAATTACTAATCATAGCCATATTTTTACCTCGTAACTGTCTTCCTAAATCTTTTTTATAATGTAACAAGTCTGACAATCTATCAAAAAATATTTTCAGCGTAGCACTCATACTATACCAATATACAGGGGTGGCAAATATTAGTGTATTGTATTTACTAACAATTTCTTCTATAAGAGGGATAAAATCATCATCAGAATTGCTAAAATCATATTCAAATACACCAATTTTTTTTATTTTTAAATCGATAAAATCAAAAGACTCATTGCTGTTGAGGTAATTAACCACTTTGTTTGTGTTTCCTACACTTTTAGAACTTGCTTGTATAATAACTGTTTTATTCATTCTGTCATTTATTTGGAAGTAAAGCTCAAAAAAATAAATAAAAGAATATCTTGGATTTAATTGTAATATTTGATAATAACCAAGAAAAAATCAATAGAAGAAGTCTATATTTTTGTACTTTTATGCTATAAAAAAAGCGGATGAACACAAATGCCTACATATTTTCTAAAAAAAGAAAGTTAAATGAATTTTCTACTAAAGAAGTTGTTGATAATGCTAAGAAGAAGCTGAAAAAATCAAGAAAAAAAATTAGTGATTTACAAGATACAATGTACGCAGAAGGTAAGTATAGTGTTTTATTGTGTTTACAAGGAATGGATACAGCCGGTAAAGATAGTTTAATTCGAGAAGTTTTTAAAGATGTTAATGCACGTGGAGTAGTAGTGCATAGCTTTAAAGTACCAACAGAATTAGAATTAAAACATGATTTTTTATGGCGTCATTATATAGCCTTGCCTGCTAAAGGAAAAATAGGAGTTTTTAATCGTACACATTATGAGAATGTTTTGGTAACAAGAGTGCATCCAGAGTATGTTTTTGCCGAAAATATTCCCACAGTAAATAACGTTGATGATTTAAATGATACTTTTTATCATGATAGAATGGAGCGTATTAATCAGTTTGAAAGGCATATATCTGAAAACGGAACAATTATTTTAAAGTTTTTTTTAAATATATCTAAAGAAGAACAGAAAAACAGGTTATTACGTAGGTTAAATATTCCAGAAAAAAACTGGAAATTTTCTGCGGGTGATTTAAAAGAACGAAAGTTATGGGATAAATATCAAGAGTGTTATGAAGATATGTTGTTGAGAACATCAACAAATTATGCTCCTTGGTATGTAATACCTGCAGATGATAAAACTACAGCACGTTACATTGTAGCAAAAACATTAGAAAAAGAATTAGAAAAATATAATTTTAAAGAGCCTACACTTCCAAAGAAAGTGTTAGACCAAATAGATGAATTTAAAAAAGAATTAACGAACGAATAATATATAGAAAAGACAATAATAGATATATGTAAAGTAAATAGAATATTGTCTTTAAGCACTACAAAAAATGAATTTAAATTTAACAAAACCAATCGTATTTTTTGATTTAGAAACAACAGGAATAAACATTGCTAAAGATAGAGTAGTTGAGATATCTATTTTAAAAGTGTTTCCTAATGGAAATAAAGAAAGTAAAACATGGTTGGTAAACCCAGAAATAGAAATACCCAAAGAAGCTTCAGAAATTCACGGAATTACAAACGAAAAAGTAGTTACTGAGCCAACTTTTAAAGAATTAGCACCGCAAATTAATGAGTTAATAGGTGATGCAGATTTAGCAGGATTTAACTCTAATCGATTTGATATTCCTTTATTAGCAGAAGAGCTGCTGCGAGCAGGAATTGATTTTAATATGAATAATAGAAAAGCAGTTGATGTACAAACTATTTTTCATAAAAAAGAACAGCGAACACTAAGTGCTGGATATCAATTTTATTGTGGAAAAGAGTTAGTAGGAGCGCATGGAGCAGAAGCGGATACAAAGGCAACCTATGAAATTTTATTAGCACAGGTTGAAAAATATGAAGATTTAGAAAACTCAGTAGAAGCATTGAGTGAATTTTCAACCCACGGAAAAAGAGCAGATTTTGCAGGGTTTATTTTATTTAATGATAAAGATCAAGAAATTTTTTCTTTTGGAAAGTATAAGGGAAGAACTGTTGAAGAAGTATTTAAAGAAAACCCAGGATACAATGCTTGGATTCAGAATGCTGATTTTCCTTTGTACACAAAAAAGGTTTTAAAAGAAATAAAAGAACGAATGTCGGCACCGAAAGATACGATGACTGATGAAGAAAAGCTACAAGCTTTACAACAAAAGTTTAATTTAAGATAATCTTTAACATCTATTTTTAGTAATTATCTCAGTTGTTCTTTAATTTAGATAATACGAAACAAATACAGTAAAAATGTTTACAGAATATAAGGAATTACCCCAAAACGCAAGAGTTTGGGTGTATCAATCAAACAGAGAATTTACACAAGAGGAGGTAGAGCTTATCAGTGCAAAAGCATTACTTTTTATTGATAATTGGACGCGTCATGGAGACGATTTAAAAGGATCATTTACTATTAAATATAATCAGTTTTTAGTATTGGCAGTAGATGAAGGCTTCAACAATGTTTCTGGTTGTTCAATTGATGCTTCTGTGCGTTTTATAAAGGAGTTAGAAAAAGAGTTAGAATTAGACTTAATGGATAAAATGAATATTTCTTTTAAAGATGGAGATAATATTAATATCGTAAAACTACCAGAGTTCCAAAATTTTGCCAAAGAACAAAAAATAACCGCTAAAACGGTTGTTTTTAATAATATGGTAAATACTAAAGAAGATTTTGAAACAAAATGGGAAGTGCCAGCAAACCAGAGTTGGCATGCACGATTTTTGGTATAACTATTGATTTTATAAAAAAAGATGTTAAAGCCTTACATGTTTTTTGTAAGGCTTGTTAAGGGATAATATATGAAAAGAAAAGTATTAACATTAATAACGTTTGTTTTTATACAAATAATTCAAGCCCAAGTCCAAGGAGTAAACCCTTTATTGGCAAAAGATTCTATAACACAAAATGTATGGGTAGATAGTATCATGAAAACTATGTCTGTTGATGAAAAAATAGGACAGTTGTTTATGATACAAGCATATTCAAATAAAGATAAAAAACACGAAGATTTTATTTCTAATATGGTTACAAAATACCATGTAGGAAATATTATTTTTATGCAAGGAACACCTGATAAACAAGTAGTTTTAAACAATAAATATCAAGAATTAGCAAAAATACCTTTAATGGTTGGTTTTGATGGCGAATGGGGCTTGGATATGCGTTTGAAAAACACGTATCGTTTTCCTTGGAACATGACATTAGGGGCTATTCAGGACACGGTTTTACTTCAGGAAGTGGGTAAAAGAATTGGAGAACACTGTAAACGAGTTGGAATTCATATAAATTTTGCTCCAGTTGTAGATATAAACACGAATCCTGATAACCCAATTATAGGAAACCGTTCTTTTGGAGAAGATAAAGAAAATGTAGCAGAAAAATCAATAGCATTTACCAAAGGAATGCAAGAGGTAGGAGTGTTAGCGAATGCAAAACACTTTCCAGGACACGGAGATACGGAAGCAGATTCTCACCACACGTTACCAACAATTAATTTTAGTAAAGAACGACTAGATTCAATAGAGTTATATCCATTCAAAAAAATATTTAAAGCAGGTGTAGGAAGTGTAATGACAGCGCACTTGAGTATTCCAGCTTTAGAAACGAATCCAAAATTACCATCATCATTATCAAAAAGTATTGTAACCAATCTGTTACAAGATCAGTTAGGCTTTAAAGGGTTGATTATCACGGATGGATTGAATATGAAAGGAGCTGCAAATTATTCAACACCAGCAGAAATAGACTTAGCAGCAATTTTGGCAGGAAACGATATGTTGTTGATTCCTCAAGATGTCCCTGAATCAATTAGGTTGATTAAGAAAGCCCTATTGGAAGGAAAATTAACAGAAGAGCGATTAAATCATTCAGTTAAAAAGATTTTAAAGGCAAAATACTTAGTAGGGTTAAACAAGTATAAGCCTATTACTACAGAAAAAGTTGTAAAAGATATAAATACCCCTTATGATGAGGTTTTACATCGTAAATTGATAAAAAACGCTATTACAGTTCTAAAAAATGAAGGAGGAATTTTACCAATTAACAACCTTAAGGATAAAAAAGTAGCTTACATTTCTTTGGGAAGTGATACTGGATCAGATTTCTATGAAATGCTTAAAAACTATACGAAAGTAGATAAGGTTTCTGATAAGCATTTAAGTGTATTGAACAAGAAGTTAGAAAAGTACAACCTTATAGTTATAGGTTTTCATAAATCAAATAAAAACCCTTGGAAAGGTTACAAGTTTTCTAATAAAGACCTTGTATGGTTACAAGAAATAGCAAGGAACCATAAAGTTATTTTAGATGTTTTTGCTAGTCCATATAGTCTACTTCAAGTTCCTTCTTTTACTAACATAGAAGGAGTTGTAATGTCATATCAAAATAGTAAGTTAGCTCAAGAGCTATCAGCGCAAGCCCTTTTTGGAGCTTTTAATTTAAAAGGAAAGTTGCCAGTATCTATAAAAAATGAGTTTAAAGCAGGGGATGGATTATTGGTAGATGGGTTGGATGTGTTACAATACACAATTCCTGAAGAAGCTGGAGTTTCTTCAGAAAAACTTTCAATTATTGATAAAAGAATTGATACAATTTTACAAGAAAAGATGGCTCCTGGTGGACAAATTTTAGTAGCCAAAGATGGAAAAGTAATTTATAATAAAAGTTTTGGTTATCATACCTTAGCAAAAAATAAACCAGTTAGGAATTCAGATATTTACGATTTAGCTTCTTTAACTAAAATTTTAGCTTCGTTACCCATGATAATGAAAGCAGAAGAAGAAAGAAAAATTAGTTTATTTTCAAACTTGGGAGATGTATTACCAAGGTATAGTAAATCGAATAAAGACACTTTGTTATTAAAAGAAGTATTATCCCATTATGGACGTTTACGTGCTTGGATTCCATTTTATTTGCATACTAAAGACAGTGTAACAGGAAAAAATTCTACACAGTTTTATAGAAAAAACCGAACTTCAAGGTTTAGTATAAAAGTAGCAAGAAATTTATACTTAGCTAAAGAATATAAAGATTCAATTTATAAACAAATAGTTGATTCTGAACAACGAAAAAGAGTAGGATATAAGTATAGTGATTTAGGCTACTATATTTTTAAAGAAATTATAGAAAGAAAATATAAAAGACCTTTAAATAAACTGGTTGAAGAACAGTTTTATCAACCTATTGGGGCAGATAGAATGACATACTTACCTTTAAATAAGTTTACTAAAGATGAAATTGTACCCACAGAAAGAGACAATTATTTTAGACATCAATTAGTTCATGGTTATGTTCACGACATGGGAGCAGCTATGTTAGGTGGAGTAGGAGGGCATGCAGGGTTGTTTGCAAATGCAAATGATGTAGCTAAAATTATGCAAATGTTTTTACAGGATGGATCTTATGGAGGAAAGAAGTACTTAGAGCCAGAAACAGTGCATAAGTTTAATAAACGCTATTATGAAAACAAAAGAGTACGTAGGGGGTTAGGTTTTGATAAACCACAATTAAACCCCAAAGTAAAAGCAACTTGTGGCTGTGTTTCGGATGTGAGTTTTGGACATAGTGGTTTTACTGGAACGTATACTTGGGCAGACCCAGCAACAGGTGTCGTGTATGTGTTTTTATCAAACAGAATTTATCCAACAATGAGAAATTATGGTTTAGTAAAAAGTAATATACGTACCAAAATTCAACAAGATATTCAAGATGCTATTTTGATGGTGGAGTAGGTGATAATTTGGTATATAAAAGAATAAGTAAAAAGGAAGTGAAAAAGTAGATTAAAGCTATTTTCCAACCCCAAAATATAGATATTATCCAACTTTGTATACAATAAAAGGAAGGAAATAAAATAGCGTTTACACCAAATCTAAAGGTATCTATAAACTCTATTTCATCGATTTTTCTACTTAAAAATTTCCAAATTGAATATGGAACTAAACTATTTAAAACAATTAAAAAGAATAAAGGGAGAGCGTAGTTAATACTACGCTTTTTTTGTACAAGTACCTTTTTATTTCTTACAATACTGTTTATTTCATCAATTTTAGTAAAATCTACTTGAGCATTATTTAAATTAGCTAAGGTAGTTTCATAACTTTCATTTTGTTCTATATGAACAGATGAGTTTTCTAATTGATTTGAAACAAGCTCTTTTATGTGTTTTACAGATTTATTTATGTTTTGTTTGTCGTAATAATCGTTAGCCAAAATTGGAGAACCAAAATGGATAGCAGTTTTTGAAGGGTAGCTAGATACGTTTTGATATGTAATTCCTACTGGAATAATATTTATTCGAGTGTCAGGGAAATTATCTAAAGTTTTAAAAATAATTCTTGTAAAGCCTTTACTAAGTGGTCTAATAGCTCTGTCTTTTTTGTGTGTTCCTTCAGGAAAGATTAGTAAAGTTTTATTATTTTTTAAAAGGAGTTGACATTTATTAAAAATTTCTTCATTCTTACTAAGTTGTTGTACACCGTCTCTAATACGATAAATAGGCATCATTCCAAGCGAGTTGAAAAACTTAGCAATAATAGGGTTGTTAAATACAGCTGCACGCACTAAAAAGTTTGTTCTTCTTTTTATATGTGTAGCTATAAGTATAGGATCAATTAAGCCATTTGGGTGATTAGCTGTAAAGATCACGGCTTCTTTTTTGGGAATATGCTCACTTCCAATAATCGTTGTCTTTTTAGAGTAAAAGAATAAGCCAGTTTTTACAAAAGCTTTAAAAAAGTAGTACAACAGTGTTTTCATGTATTATTTATTTCTTCCCCAGTAAGTAGCTAACATTATTCCTGAAAAAATATCCCAAACACCCCAAAACGCAGCAAGAAGGGCCATTCCTCCTAGGCCATCAAAAAAGCTAAAAATAAGTAATAACCCTAAACCACCATTTTGTATTCCTGTTTCCATAGAAATAGTTTTAGAATCTTTTTTATTTAATTTAAAAGATTTAGCTGTTACATAACCTATAATAAACGCATAAATATTATGAAATATTACAAGAAATAAAACTAGATGTATATAGTCTTTAAAAACATCAGCGTTATCATAAAGGGCTATTACAATTAATAAAAGGAAAAAGAAAATAGAAAATGGACGTAAAAGTTTATTGATTTTTTTAGCCATTTCATGATGATAGTGATTAACTAACATTCCTAAAACTATCGGAATTCCTAAAATAAGAAGGACAAGTTTAAAAAGTTCAAAAGGGTTTAAGGAAACACTTTTTAAAATTTCGTTAGTAGGCCCGTATAAACTACCCCATAATTGTAAGTTTAACGGGGTCATTACTAAACAAATTATCGTTGAAAATGCTGTTAAACTAACAGATAATGCAGCGTTGCCTTTTGCCATTTTACTAAAAAAGTTAGAAACATTTCCTCCAGGGCAAGCAGCAATCATAATCATGCCTAAAGCAAAACTAGGGTATGGGTTAATAATATTGATAAGGATAAAGGTTAAAAAAGGAAGTAAAATAAACTGAGATAATAATCCAACAAATAATATTTTAGGTTCATTAATAAGTCTTTTAAAATCCTCTACCTTCATATCTAAAGCAATACCAAACATAATGATAGCTAGAGCAACATTAAGCATCCATAAAGCTTCAGTATCAAAATTAATCTTAATACTATCAATTTGTAAAGTGTTAATGTTTAAAGGCATATTCTATTATGTTAGCCCCCATTTGTAGAGCTTTTGTTCTAATTTCTTTTGGATTGTTATGTACGGCAGTATCTTCCCATCCATCACTTAAATCACTTTCGTAATCATAAAAAACTATAAGTCTACCTTCATAGAACAAACCAAAACCTTGAGGAGGTTTTTTATCATGTTCGTGAATTTTTGGCAAGCCTTTAGGAAAGGAAAAAGTTTGATGATAAATAGGGTGATTGCTGGGAATTTCTTGAAGTTGTAATTCAGGAAAAACTTTTTTTAATTCTCTTCGTATGTATTTATCAAGACCATAATTATCTGATACATGTAAAAAGCCTCCTGAAATAAGATAACTTCTTAGTATTGAAATTTCATTATTTGTAAATAAAATATTACCATGTCCGGTTATGAAAACTATTGGGTAGTCAAAGATAGTTTCGTCGTCTAGCGTAATGTTTTGTATGTTTTTGTCAATCTGGGTTTTCGTGTTTTGATTAGTGAATTTTACAAGGTTAGGTAAAGCTGTAGGATTTGCATACCAATCACCACCTCCTTTATATTGTATAATAGCTATTTCTTGAGAAAAAATATTTTGACTTAATAGAAAAATAAAAAGCAGGGTGATGTTTTTCATGAATTAACTTGAATTTAAAAGCAATATAGTAAAACAACAATAAAAAAACACTAATAAATTTGTTATCGCCTTCTTTTCTTTAAAAAAATAATTCTTTTGAATATGAAAGCTAATTAATAAAGTATTATGTAGTTCTTAAATAAAAAAAAACACCAATAATAAATATTGATGTTTTTAAGCTATAGCTTCCTCTTCTTCGTAATTGAGAAATAAATTACACCTCAATAAATTTTTTAGAAATTTCACATTATAAATTGAAAACCCCTTCAACTATTTTCAATTACTAATTTTTTAATTTCTCATCACAAATATAGCTTAAGAGTAAAATATAAGGGTTCGAAAACGTCCATTTTGGATGTTTTCGAACTGTCTTTTTATAAAAAGATTATAAAATTAATTTAAAACAATTACAGATAAGTTTTTAAATTGAACAGGTGTATAACCTGTATGCTTTTTAAAAACGGTATAAAACGTAGATTTAGAGTTGAATCCAGATTCCAAGCCTATTGAAGTTATTGTATAGTCAGCATAATCAGAATCAACTAAAAGAGTCTTAGCAAAATTTACTCTCATTTCATTTAAGTAATCAGTAAAAGACTTTTTAGCAACACTATTTATAATAAGAGAAAGAGTACTAGAACTTAGTTTAGTATCTTTTGATAAGTCTTGTAAAGTATATTTATTTAATAAATATTTCTTTTTTGATCTAATAAATTGGTCTATTTCATTAAACTGTTCTTGTTGTTTGTCTATTTGGTTTTGAGAAAAACATTTATTTGTGTTTAAATTAATTAAATCTATACCAAAGTCATCATTTAAATCAATTAAAAGAGATTCTCTAATTTTTTTACGCTCTTTTAATACACGAATTTGTCTTAAACCTTGATAACCTAACCAGTAAATTAAAACAGTAGTGTAAACTCTTAAAGGGTAATAAGAGAATAAGAAACCGGTAAAGTTCATTTTTACTTTAATAATTAAGGCTAAAATCCAAAGAGCATATCCAATTGAAGTTAAAATAAAAAAAGTATAAATCCATCTAAGATTATCAAATGATAAAATTTTAGGAAAGAGCTTTTCTTTCTTATATAAAATATAAAATGAATAAAAAAAAATACTTAACGAAGTAGTTAAGCTAAATATTTCCTCGATGGAGGTATACCGTTCATAAGTATAATTTAAATACTCTCTTGAAGCAGAATCACTGTAATATAGAACAAAGCTAATTTGGCTAATTATAAGAATAAAAAAAATAGGAATAATTAATTTTAATATTTTGTACGACTTTTCAGCAAGGTTTAGGTAGTGAATTAAAAACATATACAAAAAAGGCATTGCTAAAAAATGCCAAGGTATTTGTACATAATCTAAAGCAAACTTATGCTGAAATAATTCTTTTTCTAAAACCCAAGATTGAATATTGTTTAGAGAAATTGCCAAAATTAAAAGGTTTAAGTATATCATACTTTTTTCTCGTCCATTTTTAGAACAAAAAAGTATTATACTAAAAGCAAAACCATGAATGGCACTAATTAACAAAAAGAGATTAAAAAAATCTGCTGTAGTCAAAATAAAACACTTTAAAAGAGTTAAATATACGAAAAATGAATTATTGATGTAAATAGGATATGCTTTGAACTACATTTAAGCCTGCGGTTTCTGTTCTAAGTCTATTCTTTCCTAAAGAAATAGGGATGAATTTCTTGTTTAATGACTCTTGTATTTCTTCAGGAGAAAAATCACCTTCGGGTCCAATAAGCACTGTATATTTTGATGTTAGAGAAGCAACGTTTTTTAAAAACTTTTTTTCAGTATCATTTTCACAATGAGCAATAAAAATTTCTTCTGAAAAATCATTTTTTATGAAGTCAGAAAAATTTATTGGAGGGTTAAGTTTAGGCAATGTAAATTGTAGTGATTGTTTCATTGCAGATTGTATAATTCTTTCTAAACGGTCAACTTTTACAACTTTTCTTTCTGAGTTTTTACAAATAATAGGGGTTATTTCATCAATACCAATTTCTGTAGCTTTTTCTAAAAACCATTCTAAGCGATCGTTGTTTTTCGTAGGTGCTATAGCTACGTGTAAATAATAATCTCTTGTACTAGGTTTTTCTTCGTATTTAATAATTTTGGCAATACACTTTTTATCATTTCCAATAATTATTTCAGCAAAAAAAAGAATACCATTTCCATTGGTGATATGTAATATGTCCCCTTCTTTTTTCCGTAAAACACGAATTATATGACGACTTTCATCTTTGTTGAAAGTAATTTCTTTTGAAGTGATTAATAAATCCGGATTATAAAAAAGTTGCATTATAAATCGAGTTTGTATGTTCTTCTTCTTTTGTGAATTTTAGGACTAAAATCTTTCCAAATTTGATGAATTGCATGATTTTCTTCAAGTTCAGGGGTTCTAATACAGTTTTGAATTCCTTTAGCCAAAAATATAGGATGAAATTGCTCAAAAATAATGGCTGTAACTCCTTTGTTTTGATATTCGGGATCAACTCCAATTAAATAAAAAGTAACATCTTTAGAGTTTTTTCTTGCATTCAACAAGTGGAAAATTCCGAAAGGAAAAAGTTTTCCTTTTGCTTTTTGTAAAGCTTTAGAAAAAGAAGGCATAACAATAGCAAATGCGACTAGTTTATGATTTTCGTCAACAACAAATTTTATATACTCAGGGTTTATAAAGCTTATATATTTCTTTTTAAAATAAGCTATTTGAGCATCTGAAATAGGTACATAAGTTGATAGTTTGGAATATGTTTTACTAAACAAGTTAAACATTTCATCAACATAAGGCATAATTTTATCTGTAGAAGTAAAGTTTAAAGGAGTTAAGTTGTATCTCCTTTGAATTATATTACTAGCCTTTCTATATTTCTTAATATCAACGTTACTGAAAGAGAATATACTTTCGATGTATTCTTTTTCTTTAGTAAACCCTAAATGCTCTAGGTGTTTCGCATAATAAGGATGATTGTACCATGTAATCATAGTTCCAATGTGGTCAAACCCTTCAATGAGAACTCCTGTTTTATCTAAATTATTAAAACCAACAGGACCTTCTATGTATTCTAAGTTATTTTTGCGACCTATTTCAGCAACTTTATTTAGTAAAGCTTTAGATACTTCAATATTATCAATAACATCAAACCAGCCAAAACGTATTTTTTTTATATGCTGCTTTTCTACTTCATAAGAATTGATAATAGCTACAATTCTACCAACTATTTTATTATCTCTTAAGGCTAAGAAAAAACGAGCGTTGGCATGTTCAAAAACTGGATTTTTATTTTTGTCAAAGCTTTCAATTTCATCCTTAATAATAGGAGGAACCCAGTACTTATTGTTTTTATAAAGAGAAAAAGGAAACTTAACAAACTGTTTCATTCCCTTTTTGGTAGTTATTTCTTTAATTTGAATCATTTTACAAATTTAAGGCTTTTAATTATCCTCCTTTTCTTTTTCCTTTTCTTTCTCTTGTTGTTCTTCTTTTTTAATTTCTTCTTCTAGCTTTTTTATTTCTTTTTCAAGCTTTAAACGTTCTTTTTCTTTACGCTTAGCCTCTTTTTCTTCTTCTTTTTTAATTTGTTTCTCAAGTTTTAAGCGTTCTTTTTCTTTGCGTTTCGCTTCTTTTTCGGCTTTTTTCTTAGCTTTTTTAGCAGCTTTTCTTTCTTCTTTAGCTGTTTTTTTCTTTTGTTTTTTATCTTCTTTAACAATCATATCAACCAAAGATCCTTGGCGCTCTCTCTTAGGTTTTTCGTTTAAAAGCTCTCCATTACCTGAGCCATTATCTAAATCAACTTTTCTCTTCTCTTTTTTAGAAAATAGTTTTCCTACTTTACTAAACATTCGACCAAAGAAATTCCTATTCTCGTCATACTTAACAGGTTTTTCTTCTTCAATCTTGTTTCCAAATTCATCTATTTCAACAAAATCGTCTTTATGTCTATTAAGTCTGTATGATACTCCTAAAGAACTATATATACCAATTTCATCTTGTTGTAAGTTTGCCCTTAAAGAAGCATTGAATTGTAAGTTTTCACTAAAAAGATAAGCGGCACCCGCACCTATATTAGTTTTTTTCTCATATTCTTCAAAAATACCTTGTATTTCAGCAAAACCAGACCAATAATCATTAAAGTTATAGGTACCTGTTACTATGTAAGAAAGTTGAGAAAAATCAGTTCCAATATAATCATAATGTAGGTTAGTAATTACATTTAATTTGTCAGAAAACTCATTTTGCAATAAAATACCAACTTTAGGACTAAAACCTCCTCTTTCGTGGTAATCAGTTAAAAAGCTTCCAATATTTATACCAGCAGAAACACCAATGTGTGGTATCCACCTTTTCCAATCGAAAGAATGTCTTTTTTTCCAACTTCTTATTTCTTTGCTTTTATCATCATATTTAGGAGCATAAATCATATATTTTGCACCCAGACTAAATTGACTTAACCCTGTTTTATTATATGATGATTCAAAAATATTTTTAAATGCTATTTTATCTCTTTGTAAAGAAGTATTAAAATTAAGTTCTAGCTTTTCAGAAATAAAACTAGTTCTAAAAAATAAATTTAAACCTAGAGCTTCAGGATTACTAAAGGTAGGTGTAGCATTCATTTTTCTATAAAAAACACTTGTTTCAAATTGATAAACTCCCGAGCCAACACTGTAAGGACTTTCAGAAAAACCTGGTTTATTTGAATTTATAACAGGTGTATATTGCGCGTTAGTAGTTAGAATAGAGCAAAAAACAAAAAGGATAAGAAGTTTCTTAATCATATAATAAATCCAAATTTTCAGGTTGTACAAACATACGTAAAAATACAATTACCTATATAATATAAGTTTTGTAAACTCTTAACGCTTCCTTTTGCTTCAAATTGTTATTTTTGATTGATTTTTTTATTTTAAGAAAAAGATGACATATTTAAATGAAGCTGGACCTGTGAATTTTTTAAAAACCATATTAATTATTCTGTTAGTTTATTACGTTATTAAGTTTTTAGCGAAACTTTTTGGACCATACTTAATAAAAAAAGCAGTAGACAAAGTACAAAAGAAAGCTGAACAACAGTATAGAAACCAACAACAAGCATCTGATGTTGAAGTAGGAAAAACTGTTATTGATAAAAAGCCAAGTAATTCTAAAGAAAGTAATAATTCTGTTGGCGAGTACGTTGACTATGAAGAAATAGACTAACCATGAACTTAAAGAAATTTTTACCGTTTGCAATAGCAATTATTGTTTTTGCAATAGCATCTGTATTGTATTTTAACCCGGTTTTAAGCGGAAAACAAATTAAACAAAGTGACATTACTCAGTTTATAGGAATGTCAAAAGATGTAAAAGAATATAGAGCTGAAAAAGGAGAAGAGCCTTATTGGTTAGATAATGCTTTTAGTGGAATGCCAGCATATCAGGTAAGTGCTTATTATCCGAATGACTTTGTACGTTATGTTGATAAAGTTATTCGCTTTTTACCTAGACCTGCGGATTATCTTTTCTTATATTTTTTAAGTTTTTTCTTATTATTAACTGCCTTAAAAGTAGATTGGAAACTAGCTGTTTTAGGAAGTTTGTCCTTTGGGTTTTCTACCTATCTGATAATTATTTTTGGAGCAGGACACAATGCGAAAGCACATGCTATAGGTTATATGCCAATGGTGATTGCAGGAGTAATTTATATTTTTAGAAAACGATATTCATTTGGGTTTATTTTAACGGCTTTAGCAATGGCTTTAGAAGTTTATTCAAATCATCCACAGATGACTTATTATTTAGGATTTTGTTTGTTGATTTTGGTAATTGTTGAAGGTGTTGAAGCTTTTAAATCGAGAACATTACCTGTGTTTTTTAAACAATCAGCTATTTTGGTTGCAGCAATGTTAATTGGTATTGGAGCTAATTCTACTAGGTTGTTAGCAATGAAAGAGTATGCTGATTATAGTACGAGAGGAAAATCAGAACTAACAATTAACCCTGATGGAACATCAAAAGAAAAGTCTACTGGGTTAGATAAGGAGTATATAACTGAATATAGCTATGGAATAGCCGAAACATTTAACTTGATGATTCCTCGTTTTATGGGAGGAGGAACAGTTGAAGAGTTGGGAGAAGACTCAAACTTTTATCAAGTTTTAGAGCAAAATGCTGGTAAAAGTGTAGCAAAAGAATATTCTAGTCAAGTGTTAACTTATTGGGGAAAGCAACCTATTGTTGAAGCACCAGCTTATATTGGTGTGATAGTTTTTTTCTTATTCTTTTTAGGAATTTTTCTAGTAAAAGGACGATTAAAATATTGGTTGGTTGCAGCTACCATTTTTTCTATCGTATTAAGTTGGGGTAAAAACTTTTCTATAATAACGAACTTCTTTATCGACTATATACCTTTATATAATAAATTTAGAGCAGTTTCGTCTATTCAAGTAATAGCAGAATTATGTGTTCCATTGTTAGGAATTCTGGCATTAAAAGAATTTTTCTCTTCTGAGAATTCTTCCGAAGAAAAAGAAAATGCAGTAAAGAAAGCTTTTTACATTGTCGGAGGTATTTCTTTATTGTTCTTATTGTTTGGATCTAGTTTGTTCGCT
The DNA here is from genome assembly GCF_042865525.1 of Tenacibaculum sp. ZH5_bin.1. Classification (NCBI taxonomy): domain Bacteria; kingdom Pseudomonadati; phylum Bacteroidota; class Flavobacteriia; order Flavobacteriales; family Flavobacteriaceae; genus Tenacibaculum; species Tenacibaculum sp. ZH5_bin.1. The sequence continues at coordinate 134,757 of NZ_JBEGIO010000004.1, forward strand.
TTTGAAGGATTACGTGATGCACAATATCAGCAACTTCCAGAGTTAATTGATGCTTTAATTGCAGATAGAAAATCAATGTTATTTAACGATAGTTTACGTTCTCTTTTATTGGTTTTAGCTGTTGCAGGAATGTTGTGGTTTTATTTGAAAGGAAAATTTAAGCAAGTACCTGTGTTAATTGTATTGGGAGGATTAATAATTTTTGATTTGGTCTCAATAGATGCTAATTATGTTAACAAGGAAGACTTCACTTCAGCTAGAAGAGTACAAAAACCATTTACAGCAACAAAAGCTGATGCAGAAATTTTAAAGGATAAAGGATATTATAGAGTTGTTAATTTTAGCGTAAGTCCTATGCAAGACGGTAGAACTTCTTATTTTCACAATTCGATAGGAGGGTACCATGCTGCCAAGATGAAACGTTATCAAGAGTTGTTTGATTATCAAATAGCTAAAAATAATATGGAAGTGCTAAATATGTTAAATACTAAGTACTTTATTATTAGCGATGAACAATTTCAAGAGAATCCAGAAGCTAATGGGAATGCATGGTTTGTAAACTCATTAAAAAAAGTATCTTCAGCTAATGAAGAAATTATAGCATTAGATAGTTTGAATACTAAATCAGAAGCGGTTATAAACTCAAACGAGTTTAATCTAAAAGCCGATGTGTTTCAAAAAGATTCAATTGCTACCATTAATCTTGTGAAGAAAGATCTTACTGAATTGATATACGAAGCAAGTACAACTTCAGAACAATTTGCTGTATTTTCTGAAATCTATTACAAAGATGGATGGAACGCTTATATTGATGGAGAAAGTGTGCCATATTATAGAGTAAACTATGTTTTAAGAGGAATAGAAGTTCCTGCAGGAAAACATAAAATAACTTTTAAACATGAGCCTTCAGTAATTAAAACAGGAAGTTCATTGTCTTTAATTTGTTATGCTTTACTCCTTATAATACCTATTGGTTGGTTTGTTATAAAAAAGAAGAAGAACTAATTTTCAAGGTCTTTTAAAAATACAGAAGGGGTTACACCAATATGTTTTTTAAACGCTCTTGTAAAAGCAGATGCGTTGGTATAACCTATTTCTTCAGCAATGGCTTGAATGGAATATTTTCTAAAGTTTTTGTCTGTCTTTAATTTATGTACTACATAGTTAATTTTAAGCTTAGTACAGTATTGTTTAAAAGACTCTTCGTAATACTTATTAAAAACAAAAGAAATATAAGTAGTATTGGTATTTAATTTTTCAGCAATGTAGTTAACTGAAAAATCAGGTTTTAAAAAATCTAAACTATTAGCAATATTCCTAAATTCATTAAGAATTTTAGCTTCTAAGATTTCATCAATATTGTATTCTTTTTTTTCTATTTCTGTCGTTTTATTGTTGCTTATTACAGATATAAGTTTCTTCTTCTTATCTTTTTCTTTTTTAAATAAATAAAAAGTAATAACGAAAAAAGTTAATAATAAAATAATAAAAGAAATAATGAGGTTACGCTGTTTTTCTGCTTCTCTTTGTTCTATAGTTTTTTTAAGCTTTTGAGCTTGAGCAAAATTATTGTTGTAAAAAAGATTGAAAGTTTTGTCTTTAGTATCTTTTGTTAAATGATGTTGTTCTAAAGTAAGTTTAGAGTACTTGTAAGCGCTATCCAGTTTATTTAAATTATTATATTCTTTTGAGAGAATGTCGTAAATAGTAATAAGTTTACTCCTTTCACATTTTTTATAATTCATTAATAATTTATTAGAATGGTAAATAGCGGAATCAGAATTTTTTAAGTTGTGAAAACAAATGGCTTTTAGGTAATATTCTTTGTTAAAATAAGAATAACCATTACTTATATTTTTATAATTATTAATTAAATCAATAGCTTTAGAAAATTCTTTTTTAGCCATTAAAACTTTAGTTTTTCTTAAGTAATAATATATTTTAGAGTCTTTATGTTGAGGAGTAAATTGTTGTGTTAATTTATAAGCTTTGTCAAAGTAATAGTCAGCAGAATCCAGGAGAATGGTATTTGGGTTTTTATTGTTAATTAAAATATATGTGTTTCCAAGGCAATTAAAAGAGTTAGCTTTCCATTGAAGAAAAAAATTGTTTTTTTGAAAATCTTTAAGAACAGTTTTTTTTGATTCCGAAATAGCTTTTAGTAGTATACTTTTAGCTTTTTCTTGCATGTTAAGTTTATTTTTTATTACAGCTTTACTAAGAACAAGTCCCAATTTATTTCTAATCCATTTTTGATCTTTTATAGGATGATTAATTATTTCTTTTTCATACTTAATAAGTATAGAGTAAGCTTCTTCGTACTTTTCTTGATTTTTTTTTATCCAAAAAAGCCTATTTAAAGAAGCAATTTTTCTATCAATAAGGCAAGTCAAGTTATTATTTTGGAGTAAAGAATCAATTTGTGTTATTACCTTATTAGAAGAAGTTGCAGCTTCATCGTATTTTTTTAATCTATAAAGTCCATAAATTTTATCAGTAGCAGCTTCTATTTTTGTACAAATATTGTTAGAATTTTCTAACTTATCACAATAAAAGAACAAGCTATCAGTATTAATGTTTTTATAAAAGTCAATCTTACTTCGGTTTATAGAATCTAAATATATTGTTTGTGATACTGTATTTAATGAAAAAAATAAAGTAATTAATGTTATAAGTATAAACCTAATCATTAGAATAGTTTAAGTAATTAAGAATTCTTTTTCTCAAATAACCTCATAAAAAGCTCTCAAATATACATTAATTTAACTGTGCTTTTTATAAAATACGGGATATAATATTTTATTTTTAAATAAAACAATAATATGTTTGCATTAAACAAAACGTACTAGATAAGTACAAGTTGCTATGGAAAATTAATATTTTATAAAAGCGAAAGATTAATCTTTCGCTTTTATGTTTTTTTTGTATAATATTTAATTAAACTCAATTAAAAGGTTTATTACACGAAATGATAAAATAGTAATACATTTGTGTTAAAATAAATTTCATGTATTTTAAACTACCAAAGAAAAGATATAACCATACACTTCAGTTTTTACAAAAACATCTTACAGCTCCTGCTACAATACTAGATTTAGGAGTGCGTAACCCGTTTTCTGAAATTATGGAAGAAAATGGATATACAGTTTATAATACAAATGGGGAAGATTTAGATTTATTACCCCAAATTGTAAAAGATTATAATGTAGATGCAGTAACGGCTTTTGAGATTTTTGAACATTTATTAGCACCATTTAACGTGTTAAGAGAAATTGAAGCACAAAAAATAATAACCACTGTTCCTTTAAAGTTATGGTTTGCAAGTGCGTACAGAAGCAAAACAGATATGTGGGATAGACATTATCATGAGTTTGAAGACTGGCAGTATGATTGGTTATTAGAAAAATCAGGTTGGAATATTGTTGATACTGAAAAATGGACAAGTCCAATAAATAAGTTGGGTATAAGACCTGTTTTAAGAAAATATACACCTAGGTATTATGCTGTATATGCTGAGAAAGAGAGAAAGGGATGAAGATAGGAATGGTTTTAGATAAGACGTTTCCTCCTGACCCTAGAGTACATAATGAAGCAATAGAATTAATAAAATCTGGACATGAGGTTTTTTTATTTTGTTTAACTTATGGTAATGAGCCAACATCAGAACTTGTAGGTAAAATAAAAGTAAAAAGATATGAGTCAAATAAGTTAGAGTATAAGTTATCTGCTTTGGCTTATACTATCCCATTATATTCTCTTTCACTAAAGAAAAAGATAATACATTTTCTTAATAAATATGATATAGAGGCTATTCATATACATGATATGGTTGTAGCTGAAGCTGTAATGTTAGCCAATAAAAAGAAGCAGCTCCCGGTTGTATTAGATTTACATGAAAATAGGCCTGAGATAATGAGATTTTATCCTCATTTAAAAAAGTTTCCGCAAAATATTTTAATATCAACAAACAAATGGAAGCAAAAAGAAGAAGAACTTATTAAGAAAGCTAGTAAAGTAATAGTTGTTACTCAAGAAGCAAAAGAGGAAATATATAAGAGAACAAAAATAAAATCTGATAAAGTTATTGTTGTTCCTAATACAGTAAGAAAATCATTTTTTGAAAAGCAAGATAATTTTGAAGAAAGCTCAAAAAGAGATACTTTTAACTTACTATATATAGGAGATACAGGAGAGAGAAGGGGAGTAGCTACAGCAATTAAAAGTTTACCAGCATTAAAAAAGGAAATAGAGAATATTCGATTAGTAATTGTAGGAAGTCTAAACACTAAATTAAAAAAGTTATCTGAAGAATTAAAAGTTGAAGAACAAGTATGTTTTGAAGGGTGGCAAGAAGAAACTACATTTCCTAAGTATATAAAACAGAGTAGTGTTTGTTTGTCTCCTTTACATAGAAATTTACATCACGATACTACACATGCTAATAAATTATTCCAGTACATGAGTTTAAGGAAACCTTTGTTGGTAAGCGATGCAACAGCTCAAAAAAACATAGTAGAAAAAGTAAATGCCGGATTGATACATGAAGCAAAAAATGTAGAAGATTTTACTGATAAAGTACTGAGGTTATATAAAGATGAGCTGCTGAGAAAAGAATTAGGAAAAAACGGAGAAGCTTTTATTCGAAATGAATTTACATGGGATAAAACCTCAAAAGAATTAATAAACCTATACAATAGTTTAATTTGAAAGTATTAATAATTACATACTATTGGGTGCCGGCAGGAGGTTCAGGTATACAAAGATGGTTGAAGTTTGTAAAATATTTGCGAAATTTTAATATTGAACCAATAGTTTACACAGTTGAAGATGCTAAATATCCGATAGTTGATACAACATTAAAAAAAGATCTTCCTGAAAATTTAACGGTTTTAAGAAACTCAATTTGGGAACCTAATGACTTGTTATCTGTTTTCAAGAAAAAAGAAACGAAAACAAGTGCTGGTTTTTTAGATCCTAATCCAAGTTTAATAGGTCAGGTAATGCAATATGTTCGAGCTAATTATTTCATTCCTGATGCAAGAAGGTTTTGGGTAAAGCCTTCAGTTAATAAGCTAAAAAAATATTTAAAAGAAAATACTATTGATGCTATTATAACTACTGGACCACCACATAGCTTGCATTTAATCGGATTAAAGCTTAAAAAAGAATTAGGATTGAAGTGGGTAGCAGACTTCCGTGACCCTTGGACAGATATTGATTATTTTCATCAATTACCACTCACGCAAAAATCAAAAGCAAAACATCATCAATTGGAGCAGGAAGTGTTAAGATATGCCAATGCGGTATTAGTTGTAGGTAAAACTATGAAAAAGAATTATGAAAAATTTTCTAATAATATTAATGTTATTACTAATGGTTTTGATGCAGAAGAAAGTAGAGAAACAAATGTAATACTAGATAAAAAGTTTTCAATTACGCATATAGGTTTGATGAATGATGATAGGAATCCTGAAGTTTTATGGAAAGCATTATCAGAGTTATGTAAAGAAGATAAAGAGTTTACAGAAGATTTAGAAATTAAACTAATAGGGAAAATAGCGAAAGGAGTTAAAAAATCTTTAGAAACACATCAATTTAAAAATATTACAAAAATTACTTATCTACCTCATAAAAAAGCACAACAACAACAACAAACATCCCAAGTTTTATTGTTAGCAGTAAATAAAGTACCAAGTGCTAAAGGAATTATTACAGGTAAAATATTTGAATATTTACAAGCAAAACGCCCTATCTTAGCAGTGGGTCCAGAAGATGGTGATTTAGCAGAAATACTTGCTAAAACTAACTCAGGAACTATTGTTGGTTTTGATGATTTAGTAAAAATGAAAAAAGAAATTAAACTTCTTTATAATCAATATAAGAAAGGGATTTTAGAGGTTAATTCTAAAAACATAGAGCAATATCATCGGAAAAAGTTAACAGAGAAATTATCTATAGTATTAAAAAAAGTCGTTAATTCTTGAAAAAAATAATAACCATATTAGGAGCACGTCCACAGTTTGTAAAAGGAGCTGTATTAAGTAGAGTGATTCAAAAGTATACTGAAATAGAAGAAATAATAGTGCATACAGGGCAACATTTTGATGCTAACATGAGTGCTATTTTTTTTGATGAAATGCAAATACCTAAACCCAAGTACAATTTAAATATAAATGGTTTAAGTCATGGTGCTATGACGGGGCAAATGTTAGAGAAAATAGAAGAAATTTTAGTATTAGAAAAGCCAGATGCAGTTGTTGTATATGGAGATACAAATTCGACGTTAGCAGGAGCTTTAGCAGCTAAAAAACTACATATAAAAGTAGTACATATTGAAGCGGGCTTGCGTTCATTCAATATGCAAATGCCTGAAGAAATAAATCGTATTTTAACAGATAGAATAGGAAACCTACTAAGTTGTCCGACAGAAATAGCAGTGTCAAATTTGAAGAATGAAGGATTTGATAATTTTGATATTTTGATAGAAAAGCATGGTGATATCATGAAAGATGCTGTAGAGTTTTATAATCAAGTTTCCGAAGAGAAGTCAACTATTATTAAAGACTTAGGTTTAGAGAAAAAAGAGTTTGTGTTAGCAACAATTCATCGTCAAGAAAATACTGATGAAAAAGAGAGATTAGCTAATATTTTTGAAGCTCTTGAAAAAATTAATGTTTCTAAAAAAGTAGTATTGCCATTGCATCCAAGGACAAAAAAAATGTTAGAAAAGTACAAATTAAAGTCTAATATAACCTTTATTGAACCTGTAGGGTATTTTTCTATGTTAGAGTTATTAAAAAATTGTGCTCTTGTTATAACTGATAGTGGAGGTTTACAAAAAGAGGCTTTCTTTAATAAGAAGTTTTGTGTTATAGCAAGAGAAGAAACAGAATGGAAAGAGTTAGTAAGTAATGGTTATGGAGCTATAACAGGAGCTAATTCAGGAAAAATAATTAATTATTTTCAACAGTTTTTAGCTACATCAAAAGATTTTAAAGAGCCGTTATATGGAGATAATGTTGGAGAAAAAATATATCAATCAATATTAAAATTAATAAAAGAATAAATTGGGAATTGTATTTAAACAATCGTTCAGGAATACTCTAATAATATATTTAGGATTTTTGATTGGAGGTGTTAATACTTTGGTGTTATATACACGATTTTTAGGAGATGAGTATTATGGATTAGCAACCTATGTTTTTTCGGCTTCAAACTTAATTATGCCTGTTACAGCCTTTGGAGTTCACTTTACAATTATCAAGTTTTTTTCTGGATACACTTCAAAAGTTGAAAAAGATAAGTTTTTAAGTTCTATAATTTTTTTACCGTTATTTATTGCAATTCCAATAGGATACTTTTGGAACTTCTTTCATAATTGGATTATGAGTTATGTAGTAGAAAATGGTAGTGTAGGCAACCTCATAATTGAAGATTATACTATTTATATTTATATAATCGCTGTTGCATGTGCTTATTTTGAAGTGTTTTATTCATGGGCAAGAGTACAAATGCAATCGGTTTTTGGGAATATTTTAAAGGAATTATACAATAGAGTAGCTGTGATGGTTTTACTTTTTGCTGTGTATTTTAACTTTATAACAAAAGAAGAGTTTTTAGTATATATGTCAATAGCTTACATATTAAGAGTACTCTTAATGATGTGGTATGCTTTTCGTCTATATACACCAAAATTTACCTTCAGTTTACCAAACAACTTTAAAGAAGTTTTACGATACACTTTTTATATCATTTTAGCAGGTAGTGCAGGAGCTATTATCTTAGATATAGACAAAGTAATGATACCAGGGAAAGAAGGTTTTGCTACAGCTGCATATTATACGGTAGCTGTGTTTATAGGATCATTTATAGAAGCACCAAGTAGGGCAATGGGGCAAATTTTACAGCCATTAACTTCTAAGGCTCTTAATGAAGATAACCCAAAAGAAACAGAAAGTTTATATAAGAAGAGTTCTATTAATTTATTGTTGATTGGCGGGCTGTTTTTTGTCTTAGTAAATTGTAATGTGGAGGAGTTATTCAGGTTGATGCCGAATAAAAATTATGGAAAAGAAGGAGTATTAGTAGTATTATTGATTTCGTCTGCAAAGTTATTTTTAATGTCATTAGGTAGTAATGGTGCTATTATAAGTAATTCTAAATTTTATCGTATTACGTTACCTGTAGGTTTAGGAATGGCCTTTTCTGTATATTTTTTAAATAGTTACTTTTTTAATGATTTAGAAATGGGAACAAAAGGGTTGGCACTAGCAACACTTATTACAGTTTTGGTGTTTAATACCTTTAAACTATGGTTTGTAAAAGAAAAGTTTAATATGACCCCTTTTACTAATAAAACATTTTTAATGATTCTTATTGTCTTAATTATGTTTTTAGGGTTTAACTTTTGGAATTTTTCAATACCTAAGTTTTATCTTTTTGACTTTCCAATTCACCCAATAGTAAACATTGTTTTAAAGAGTATATTAATTATAGTAATTTATGTCTTTGTCGTAGTAAAATTATCTATTTCTGAGCAGATTAACAATCTAGCCAAAAGGTATATAAAGTAAAAAGACCTGCACACAAAGGGAACAAGTCTTTTCTTAATAATAAGGGGGAAATGAAACATTAAAAAGGGGGAAATGTTTCGGTGGCAAATATATATAAAATAACTAAATAACCTCTTAGTTTATGTTAAAAAATAAAGAAATACTAAAATAGTATGAAGAAAGTTATTTTAGGCTTATATTAATTTTTTCTAAAAAACTAATAGTATTAGCACCTTCCATAAACAAAAGATCTAAAATAGATAAATTAGGTATAAATCCGTATTTATCATCAAACATTTGAATATAAGAATCCATTTTTATTTCAACTCCTTTTTTAGCAATAGCTAAAGCTCTATAATCAATGCTCTCAGGGGTTAGTTCGTAACTGGAAGTTTTGTTAAATTGCTGTTTAATTTGTAAAGCATCAGTTACAAATAAATGAGTATCAATATTCAAGTCTTGTAAAAACGTGTACTTTTTATTGAAAATAGCTTGTAAATCATCTTCAAAAAATTCAAAAAATGGAGAAGAACGATAAGCTGATTGTAATGACTTAAAATGTTGTTGTTGCCAGGGGAAGTCATTTTCTACTAAGGTGTCTTTGGTCTTTTTTCTACCTTCTTTTGTTTTATGTTTAACAGGAATATTAAGAGCTAATTTACCATTGGCTCCATAAATATAACAGCGATTACGATAGGTTTGCTTTTGATAATTATCTTCTATTTCAAAAGTAATAGCATCCGATTGATAGATTGCTGCATACTGTGAAATAGGAGCAAAATAAGTTGGAATAAAAAGTGACATTATGCTTTTTTCTTTTTACTTTTTCTAAAACTGTACACGATATAACCTCCAATCAACAATAAAACTAACCAAAGGTAAGAAACAGGTTTACCACTTCCTCCAACAGTTGTAAACATTCTGTCCCAACGAATAGAATTTAACTTAGCAATAAAACTAGGTGCATTAGCATCCCAACTTAACCAAATCATAACAGGTTTACCAACTACGTGGTCAAAAGGCACATACCCCCAATTTCTAGCGTCTAACGAACGTTGACGATTGTCTCCCATCATCCAGTAGTAATCTTGCTTAAAAGTATATTCTTTTGCTTTCTCACCATTGATATAAATATCGTCTCCAAAAATTGTTAAATTGTTATTCTCATATCTACGAATAATCTGCTCATAAAAAGGAATTGTTTTAGAATTTAATTTAACAGTAGCTCCTTTTTTAGGAATATATATTGGTCCAAAATTATCCGAAGACCAAGCATATCTTGGGTCATGAGGAAAAACTGATTTGTCATAAGCTCCTTTTGGAGTTAAGTGTTTTTTAATACTTTCTACAATAGGGTTTTTAGCTATTAAAGCAGCTTCTTCATCTGTTAAGTTTAAAGCATATTTACCATCAGGCATTACTTGTCCTTCTCTAATATTATATCTAGAAAGGGCTCCTTGGCTAAACTTTTCTCCGTTGGTATCAACTATAAAATGCCATTGTGGTTTCGCTCTATCTGGTAAAACAGTTTTCTTTCCATTAATAAAAACATAACCATCACGTACTTCTAAGCTATCTCCAGGAATTCCTACAGCACGTTTTACGTAGTTCGTACGCTTATCAATTGGTTTATAGGTAAAGTTACCAGAGTTATCTCCCCACATTGTGGCTAAAGAGTCTGAAGGCCAGCTAAAAACAACGATATCATTACGGTTAATTTTTTGAAAGCCAGGAACACGCATATAAGGTAAAGAAAGCTTGTTTAATAAACCTTCCTTGTTTTTATCATCAGATAAAAATGATTTTATACCCAATCCAGGAATAGTATCGTGTGCCATTGGTGCAGCAACGGTAGTCATTGGTACACGTGCACCGTAATGAAACTTACTTACAAATAAATAATCACCAACTAATAAGGTTTTCTCTAAAGATGAGGTAGGAATAGTGTATGGTTGCATAATATAAGTATGTACTAAAGTAGCAGCAATAATAGCAAAAGCAATAGAGCTAACCCATTCACCTAAAGGAGATCTTGGTTTTAAACTTCTGTTTTCAATATATTTTGTATCTGTAAAATAATTGATATAATAGATATATAATCCTAAAGTTAGAATAGCTAAAATAGTATCAGGTCTTTTGTTAAAACCAAAACTTCTACAAGTTTCAACCCAAATAATAGGGAACATTAATAGGTTAACTATAGGAATAAACAATAAAATCACCCACCATTTTGGACGATTTATTATTTGCATCAATACAATAGCATTATAAACAGGTATAGCAGCTTCCCAAGCTTTTTTACCTGCTTTAGTATATAGCTTCCAAGTACCTAAAAAATGAACAACTTGTATGAATAAAAAGAATAAAAACCATTCAGTAAATGTCATAATCTATATATTTTGTAGTTCCATTAAGGAATAAAATTCAATTTTATATGTGTGTTTTTTGAATTGTTTGTTACGTTATTAACCTAAGTTTAACACATCTCGCATAGTAAAAACACCTGTTTTATTATTTAACCACTCAGCAGCAATTACAGCACCTAAAGCAAAACCTTGACGATTATGAGCTGTGTGTTTAATATCAATAGTATCTATTTCAGAATTGTAAGTCACGGTGTGAGTACCTGGAACATCCGGAGTTCTGATAGCTTTAATAGGAATATTTTCTTCTGATGTTTTTTCGTCTAATTCCCAAGCTTTTTGGTTAGTGTTTTCAATAACACCTTCTGCCAATGTAATTGCAGTACCGCTTGGAGCATCTAACTTTTTAGTATGATGAATTTCTTCAATAGAAACATTATATTGTTCTAAAGTACTCATCATTTTAGCAAGCTGTTTGTTTAGTTCAAAGAATACATTAACCCCTAAACTAAAGTTAGAAGCATAAATAAATGCACCTTTCTTGTCATTACATAACTCAACAATATCGTTGTACTTATCTAACCAGCCAGTAGTTCCAGAAATAACAGGTGTATTATTGTTAATACAATTGCTGATATTGTCGTATGCTGAAGAAGGAATGCTAAAGTCTATTGCTACATCAGCTTTTGTAATATCATACACTTCTTTTCCAGAAGTTTTTATAACGATTTGATGTCCTCTTTGTAAAGCAATTTTTTCAATTTCTTTACCCATTCTACCATAACCAAGTAAGGCTATTTTCATTTTAAAAAGAATATTTTAGTGTTAAACCAACTTTTGGGGCTTCAATAAATAAAGGATCTGGAGTGATTACTGGTTTTACAGATAAGCTATCATCTGTGTCAAATTGTAATAAGTGTGCATTAACACTGGCTTCAACAATTTGTAAAACATATAAAAGCACACCAGTTAATAATGATAAATCTCTATTTTTTCGTAAAGTTTTCTGTGCACTTTCTAAACCAGCAGTAGAAATAAGAACAGTTCCGTCCTCTCTAGTAAATTCGTCTTTTAACCCTTGTTTACGAAGTTTAAAAGCTGTTCGGTATCGATCATACTGATCACTATTATCAATGTAAAAATAAGCACTAGCGCCTATTGCTGCCCATACTATTGGGGCTTTCCAATACTTTCCATTATAAATTTGTCCACCTCCAGGAAAAATAGCTGAGTAAAAGGCAGCTTTTGAAGGTGACAAAGGATTGTATTTGTCGCTTGTTAACTGAAGTTGTTTTGCCCTAACGGCAATAGAATCTTTTTGAGCAAAAGTATTTTGAAACAAAAAAAGACTAAAAAAAGCGAATATGATTATACGTACGTTCAATTACTTTAGTAAGTTTTTAATACGGTTAAAATCTTCTTCAGAATGAAAAGGAATAGAGATTTTACCTTTTCCACGATTGTTCACTGTAACGTCAATTTTATGTCCAAAATAGTCGCTAATATCCTTAACACTTTCAGAAATATAATTAGGTAAAGCTTTCTTTTTGGCTGTTTTAGCAACCTTACCAGCTTTTAGGTTCTTTACAAGTTCTTCAGTTTGACGTACTGATAGTTTATCACGAACAATTTTCTCATAAATGTTTAATTGATCAGAGTTACTATCAACATTAATCAATGCACGACCGTGCCCCATTGAAATAAAACCATCACGCATTCCTGTTTGAATAATAGGATCTAGCTTAAGTAAACGTAAGTAGTTAGTAACTGTAGAACGCTTTTTACCAACACGGGTACTTAGTTCTTCTTGAGTAAGTTGAATTTCATCAATTAAACGTTGATAAGAAAGAGCAACTTCAATCGGATCTAAGTTTTTACGTTGAATATTTTCTACCAACGCCATTTCTAACATTTCCTGATCGTTTGCTAAACGAATGTAAGCAGGAACGGTTTTGTTTCCAATAAGTTTAGAAGCTCTAAAACGACGCTCCCCAGAAACTAATTGAAACTTATCGCTTGATAGTTTACGTACAGTAATAGGCTGAATTACTCCTAATTCTTTAATAGAACTAGCTAATTCGCGCAACGCTTCTTCATCAAAATAAGTCCTAGGTTGGTAAGGGTTTACATCTATTGAGTTGATATCAATTTCAATAATATTTCCAACTAACTTATCTGCATTTTTATCTTCTGCCGAATTTACTTCTGCAGTTTCCTTTAATAATGCTGATAAACCTCTACCTAAAGCTTGTTTTTTTGTTGCTTTTGCCATTTACAGTAATTATGCGTTTTTAGTTAAAATTTCGTTCGCCAAATTTAAGTAATTTACGGCACCTTTACTCGTTGCATCGTATGAAATTATACTTTCTCCATAACTTGGTGCTTCACTTAAACGGATATTTCTGTGTACTATTGTTTCAAAAACCATAGAACTGAAATGTTTGCGTACTTCATCTACCACTTGGTTTGACAAGCGTAAACGAGAATCGAACATAGTTAATAACAAGCCTTCTATTTCTAGCTCTTGATTGTGTATTTTTTGAACACTCTTAATTGTGTTTAATAATTTTCCTAAACCTTCTAAAGCAAAATATTCACATTGAATAGGGATAACAACAGAGTCGGCAGCTACTAGAGAGTTTAAAGTTATTAACCCTAAAGATGGGGCGCAATCAATTAAAATAAAATCGTAATCATCTTTAATATCTTCTAACGCTTTTTTTAACATGTACTCGCGTTGTTGCTTGTCTACCAATTCAATTTCAATAGCAACTAAATCAATATGAGCAGGAATTAAGTCAACGTTTGGAGAGTCAGTTTTTAAAACAGTGTCTTTCGCAGAGATCGTGTGTTCTAAAACCTGATACGTTCCAATTTCTATACTTTCAACGTCTAAACCTAAACCAGAAGTAGCATTTGCTTGGGGGTCAGCATCAATTAACAACACTTTTTTTTCTAAAACACCTAAAGCCGCAGCTAAGTTTACAGATGTAGTAGTTTTACCTACGCCACCTTTTTGATTTGCAATTGCAATAATTCTACCCATTATAATTTATAAAGTTTGAAAGAGGTAAATTTACAATTATTTCTCATTTTTGAAAGAGAAAGATATTAAATAAAATAACAAAAGCCACAGAGTTTTGATTCTGTGGCTTTTGTAATTTTTATATGTAGAAAATTTATTACCCGTTTAACATTACTGGCATAACAAGCATAGTTACTAACTCGCCTTCTTCAGTACCGTCAATTGGAGTTAAAATTCCAGCTCTATTTGGTAAGCTCATTTCAATTAAAACGTCGTTAGAGTTTAAGTTGTTTAACATTTCGCTAAGAAAACGAGAGTTAAACCCAATCTGCATATCGTCACCTTGATAATCACAGTTTAATCGTTCGTCGGCTTTATTAGAATAGTCTAAATCTTCTGCAGAAATATTTAATTCAGTACCCGCCATTTTCAAACGAATTTGATGTGTTGTCTTACTAGAGAAAATAGATACACGACGTACAGAATTTAAGAAAGAAGCTCTGTCAACAGTTAATTTGTTTGGATTTTCTTTTGGTATAACAGCTTCGTAGTTAGGGTATTTTCCATCAATTAATCGACAGATTAATACTACATTATCAAAAGTAAATTTGGCATTAGTATCATTATATTCAATAGTCACATTGTTTTCTGACCCCCCTAAAATTCCCTTTAGTAAGTTTAAAGGTTTTTTAGGCATGATAAATTCGGCTGATTTATCAGCAGTAATATCGGTACGTGTATATTTAACTAATTTATGAGCATCAGTGGCTACAAAAGTTAATTCTTTTGAATTGAACTGAAAAAATACACCACTCATAACAGGACGTAAATCATCATTACCAGCCGCAAAAATAGTTTTAGAAATAGCTGTAGCTAAAATATGAGAAGGGATTTCAGTGCTGCTAGGAGAAGGTAATTCTACAGCTTTAGGGAACTCATCTCCACTAAAGTATGCCATGTCATATTTTCCTTGTTCCGAAATAATCTCAATAGTGTTATCTCCTTCAATCTTAAATGTAAGAGGTTGTTCAGGAAATGTTTTTAAAGTATCTAATAATAAACGAGCATTTATAGCAATCGCTCCAGTATCAGTACTTTCAACTTCAATAACTGATGACATGGTTGTCTCAAGGTCGGAAGCTGATATTTTTAATTCGTTTTCAGATAGTTCAAATAAAAAGTTATCTAAAATTGGTAACGTGTTATTGCTATTTATAACCCCACCTAAAACTTGTAGTTGTTTTAATAATTGTGAGCTAGATACGATAAATTTCATTTAGTAATTTTTCTATTTATTAGACTTACAAATATATCTTAATTTGATGATTTTAAAAATTATTTTTTCAAAGAGTGCAATACTCTTAATTAAATTGATAATTTAATTGTATTGTACCATAAAAATTTCCTTTAGGAACACGCGAACTTTTAAGTTTTTTTGTATGGTAGTTTATGGCATAACCAAAATTAAAACGATTACTTGTAAAACGAATTCCAAACTCCGTTGTAAATTTAAAAGGTTCTACATCAAACGTTACAGGGCTTTTTTTGTTTAAAAAGCTACCTTCAATAGTTGCGTCATAAGCAACATAATGAAGCATTGGTTTTAGGTATAAAAAAACTTCCGTCTTATTTTCGAAATTAGTGTTTTTATTGTTTAAGTTTCCATGAAAAGCAATAGAATTAATAATACTTTCTAGAGGCTTAAAGCCAATACGAGTAAATAAACCAGTTGATAAATCAGTATAAACAGTACCTAACCTAGCAGAGTTTGTCCAGTTAAGGTCAAAAACATTGTCTTTAGTTATTTTTTTAATATAATCGACCTTTAGATTAAGAGCAAAAGCATCTTTTATTTGATAATCCCATCCAGTAGCTTCTTTAAAACCATACATTTTATGTATAATTCCTTGAAGTTCTTCACCAAAAGAATAAGATCCAATAGTTCCTATTTGTAAAGCTGTTTTGAGAATAGATTTATTAGCGTAAAATCGGTTAACCCCAAAACTACCGAATAAGTAGCTAGCAAAAGGACGATCATGTTCTTCAATAGTTTCAACAACAGCCTTATAAGGAGTGTACATATGGTGACCTAATTGGATTTCATATATTTTTTTATCAATATTTTCAGCTTGCTTTTTACTTAAGAAGCGGTATGTTAAAAAGGCTCCGTTTGTATAATATCGATCTTGATAGGTTGAAACATATAAGTCATTATCATTTAAAAAACTTAATTCTTTGTCATATTTACGTTGTGAGAATAGATAGAGAGTAAATAAGATAAATAAAAGTGACATGTTTTTTTTCATAGGTGTAAATATCGTATTATTTTAGCACAACCTTGGTTAAATTATTAACAAGAATAATTAATAAACATATGAAAGAAAAGCAAGTATTAACAATTGAAGATTTTGAAAGTGTTTCTACAAATGAAGAGTTGCTAGCAATTATAAAAAAAAAGGAAATTTCAATAACCAAGGTTCAGGTAAAGTTAAATTACGAAGAGGAACTGAAAAAACTACAGATAGAGTTAGTGAAACTTCAGCAATGGATTGCGCAAAATAAGAAGCGAGTAGCAGTTATCTTTGAAGGAAGAGATGCAGCAGGGAAAGGTGGGAGTATAAGACGTTTTATGGAGCATATGAATCCGCGTTCTACTCGTTTAGTAGCTTTGAATAAACCTACAGATGTAGAAAAGGGACAATGGTATTTTCAGCGTTATATTAAAGAATTACCAAATCCTGGGGAGATAGTTTTTTTTGATCGTAGTTGGTACAATAGAGCTGTAGTTGAGCCTGTGATGGGATTTTGTACGGACGAGCAATATAAGAATTTTTTGGTTCAAGTGCCTGAATTTGAACATATGTTATATGAAGATGGAGTTGTTGTGATAAAATTTTGGTTATCAATTTCAAAAGAAGAACAGTTACGTCGATTTAATTCTAGGAATAATAATCCTTTAAAGCGTTGGAAGTTCAGCCCTGTAGATAAACGAGGACAAGAGTTATGGGATAAGTATAGTCATTATAAAAATGAAATGTTTAGTAAAACGCACACAGCTTATAGTCCTTGGATAGTAGTAAAGACAAATAACAAAAAAGAAGCTAGAGTTGAGTGTATGCGTCATGTATTGTCTCAATTTGATTATAAAGGAAAAGAAGAGGCGCAAACTATTTTAACACCAGATCCAAATATAGTAATGCGTTATTATCGTTCAGTAAAACATTTAGATTAATTATGGGGAAGTTAACTCAAAGAGATGTAAATAAATTAAATACAACAAGAGGTTTAAAGGCTTTACTGTCTAAATCTTTTAATATAGAAAGAGCAATTCGATATGTAGATTACGAACGAAAGTTAAAAAAATTACAAGTAGAGTTAATTCGTTTACAAGCTTGGACAATAAAAAAAAATGAACGAATAATTGTAATTTTTGAAGGAAGAGATGCTGCTGGAAAAGGAGGGGCAATACGTAGAATTACAGAACGTATCAATCCTCGTCATATGCGAATAGTAGCGCTTCCTAAACCAAATGAAGATGAAAAAACACAATGGTATTTTCAAAGGTATGTAGAACAGTTTCCAAAAGCAGGTGAAATAGTTTTTTTTGATCGCAGTTGGTATAATAGAGCAGTAGTAGAACCAGTTAATGGTTTTTGTACACAAGAAGAGTATGAGGTTTTTATGAATCAAGTAAATGATTTTGAACGTATGATTTTAGAGTCAGGTATTCGTTTGGTAAAAATCTACATGTCTATTAATAAAAAAGAACAAGCTAAACGATTCAACGATATAAAAAACAACCCATTAAAACAATGGAAAATGACGCCTGTAGATGAAAAAGCGCAAGAACTTTGGGATAATTATACAGAGTATAAAAAGGCAATGTTCTCAAAAACAAATACAGAAATATCTCCATGGAAAGTTATTCGAGCAAATAGGAAAACTATAGCAAGAATAAGTGTGATTAATCACATTTTAAAAAGTATACCTTATGACAAGAGTATAGAAGTGTAGCTAAGATAATTTTTGATAAATTTCTTCGAAAATAAAAAATAACTCACCAGCAATTTGTTTACTAACTTTTAAGTATGTTTCTTCGGTTAAGTCTGTATTGTCAGATGTTTGAGGGTCGTTATAAGGTAAATGAAAGCGTTCAATAGCATCAGGTATATATGGACAGTTTTGGTCGGCATTATCACAAGTAGTTATAGCTACAAAAGGATAACTGTTTTGGGGGTGATCATATAACTTAGAAAAACCTAAAATTGATTTTTTAGTTCCTTTAAAAGAAACTAAGTACCTTGGATTCTGGTGAGAAAAATCAACAACGTTAAAGATAAAGCCAGTTTTTTGTAAACATTTCACTGTGTTTCTATGAAAAGAAGTGGTTTCTGTTCCGCCAGAATAGGTGAACATGTTCTTTAAGTTAAAATATTCAATAGCAAAAAAGCTCCACACTTGTGCAAACTGACTTCTACGAGAATTATGAGTACAAATAAAATTTAAATTTATTTTTTCTCTGTCAAGATATTCTTCGTAAATAGTGTCTATTATTTCAAGCAATAAATCTTTTCGGTCTTCGGTAAGGGTTAACTCTTTTCTAGCTTCCTCAAAGAAAATTTTTGTATTGATATTCTTAGTGTTTATCATTTATTTGCAGTTATTTTGCATAATTAAATCATTTGCAAAAATACAAGCTAATACCCTTTTGGCTAATTAAATAAAGGTTAAGGATGTGTTTAGAAATAGGAAATAAAGTAGCAGTAATTGATGCTGATATTAAAGGAGTTGTAACAAAAATTAAAAATGAAGAAATTTTTGTTAAAGATGAGGGAGGAATGGAGTATTGTTTTCTTAGGAAAGAGCTAGTAAAAGTTGAGGTAGATCAAAGTGAGTTAAGTAAATATTCGGATATTAACAATCCAATGCTTAAAGCCAAGACTCAAAATAAAGAAAAGAAGAAAAAAACATCTTTTATAAAAGATAAGAGAGAAGCGGTAATGGAAGTAGATTTACATGCTGAAAAGCTGTTAAAATCTACAAGAGGAATGGATAATTTTGATATTTTATCAATACAAATTAATACAGCAAAACATAAGTTAGAGTATTGTATATCTAAAAGAATATCAAAACTAGTTTTAATACATGGAGTAGGAGATGGGATTTTAAAAACTGAGTTACAGTATTTATTAAATAATTATCCAGTTAAATATTACGACGCTTCTTATCAAAGATATGGGCAAGGAGCAACAGAGGTATATATTTTTCAGAATCAATAATTTTTTGAAAACATAACTATCGTTAAGAAAAACTTATTTTTGCTCTATGAAATCTGTTTATTTAGACAATGCCGCAACAACACCTATGTTGCCCGAAGTTATTGAGGTTATTCAACAATCAATGCAAACCAATTTTGGAAATCCGTCATCCATACATCAGCATGGTAGAAAAGCTAAAGCAGCTGTTGAAACAGCTAGAAAGAGTATAGCGAAACATTTTAATGTGTCTTCAAGTGAAATCATTTTTACAGCAGGAGGGACCGAAGCTGATAACTTAATTTTGTTTAATGCAGTCTTAAACTTAGGAGTAGAGAGAATTATTACTTCCAAGATAGAACACCATGCAGTTTTAAACACTGTACAGTTTTTAGAAGAAAAACATAATCTAGTAGTAGATTATGTTAAGGTAAATGAAGAAGGAGCTGTTTCAATGGAGAGTTTGGGGGATTTACTAAATAAATCAAAGAAAAAAACTTTGGTGAGTTTAATGTATGTGAATAATGAAATAGGTAATTTACTATCAATAGAAGAGGTTGTAGCATTATGTAAAGAGCATGAGGCGTACTTTCATTCAGATACCGTACAAGCTATTGGGCATTATGATATAGACTTACAAAAAACACAAATAGATTTTATCACTGCAAGTGCACATAAGTTCCATGGACCTAAAGGGGTTGGTTTTGCTTATTTTAAAAAAGGGATTGGAATATTACCAATGTTACATGGTGGTGAACAAGAAAAAGGAGCAAGATCTAGTACAGAAAACGTACATTCAATAGTTGGAATGGAAAAAGCGTTGACTATTGCTTTTGAAAATTTACAAAAAGACAAAAAATATATTTTTGGATTAAAGGAATATTTTACAAAAAAAATAAAAGAAGTTATTCCAAATATTAGAGTTAATGGAGAGTCAATAGAAAAGACTAGTTATACAATTGTAAATATACAATTTCCTTTAGAGGATAAAATGCTGTTATTTAATTTAGATTTATCTGGGATAGCTGTTTCTGGAGGTAGTGCATGTCAAAGTGGAAGTAGTAAAGGATCTCATGTGTTACGAGAACTCTTAAGTGAAAAAGAAGAAAGAAATGCTTCTGTAAGATTTTCATTTAGTAAATTAAATACAATTGAAGAGATTGATTATACGGTAAATCAATTAAAGAGATTATTGAAATAGATAGAAAAGATAATATTGTTAATTATGAATTACTTTTTATTTTAGGAAATTATATGAGCAGACTCTTATTATATAATAAATAAGGGGGCTAAAAGCCCCCTGTTTTAAGAAGTTTTTATACTTTTATATAAAGTGATTTTAATATCCGGAAGGTCTTTTCCAACGCACAGGTGGAGCAGGTTCAGGTTTAGGAATAAATTCATTACTTTTTAATAAGCGTAAAGCTTCATCAACAGCTTTTTCTAACTGAGGGTCTTTTCCTTTTAAAATTTTACTTGGCTCTTGGTGTACTTCGATATCAGGAGCTACACCTTCACCTTCAACGGCCCAATTACCATCCAAATCAAAAAATCCACCACGTGGTGCAACCATTCTACCACCATCAATAAAAGCTGGAGTGTCCCAGGTTCCTACTAAACCTCCCCATGTACGAGTTCCAACTAGTGGTCCTATTTTTTTTTCTTTAAACATATAAGGAAGTAAATCTCCTCCGGAACCAGCACGCTCGTTAATAATCATCACTTTTGGTCCCCAAATACCAGCTATAGGCGTTGTCCATGGCTTTCTTTTATTAGCTTTACTATTAAAATACCCAAAAGGTTTTCTCGATAAAATATCAATCATATAATCGGCAGCACTACCACCACCGTTATTTCTTTCGTCTATAATAACTCCTTTTTTATCTTGCTGAGAAAAATAATAGCGATTAAAAGAGGTAAATCCGTTGTTTGAAGTATTTGGAACATACACATACGCTAATTTTCCGTTAGATAATTTATCTACTTTTCTCCTGTTTTCTTCTACCCAGTCTATAGAGCGCAAATTTCTTTCACTGGCAACAGGTTTTACCAAAATAGTTTTTGCTCCCTTAACTGTGGGGTTAGAATTTGTCTTAATGTAAATTTCTCTTCCTGCGGTTTGCTCTAATGCTTTATACAGATTGTCTTTTGAAGTTACAGGAACTCCATTAACTTCTAATAAATAATCGCCTTCTTTAACATCAATTCCCGGAAGCCCCAATGGAGCTTTAATATTAGGATTCCAACGTTCTCCTTTGTATATTTTTGAAAATTTGTATAAGCCATTAGATTCTTCAAAATCACAACCAAGTAATCCAACAGGAACGTAGTTGGTTTTAGGAGTGTCACCTCCATAAACGTATGAATGACCAATAGCAACTTCACCGCTCATAATGTCTACAACATAGTTTAAATCAGTTCTGTGCCTTACATGATCAATCCAAGGAGCGTACCATTGATAGATTTTGTCCCAAGGTGCACCGTGTACATTATCAACATATAAAAAATCTCTCATATAGCGCCAACCTTCTTTAAAGATTTGATGAGCTTCAGCTTTTGGGTCGACCTTAATTTTTAAGTTGGTTTTTATAGAGCCTTTACCAGGTTTAACTGGAGATTTACTACTAACAATACTCCAGTTTCCTTTACTTGATAGTAATACAGACTCTCTGTCTTCTGAAACTGTTACTGAACGAGCTCCTTTAGTAAATTCAGTAGCTTTTTCTTTTGAAATGTCATAGTCATGGATAATCACATCAGGTTTGTTTTGAATAGCTTCAGCTATGAAAACATGATTTTTTGGTGCTTTGTATAAAGCTGTATAATTTTTAGCAGGTAATTTTAAGGCAATAGCTCTATTGAAAATACCTTCTTCATCAATCACAACTTTTATTTTATCAGCTTCTTTTGATGTTTTTTTATCGTCTTTTTTTTCTTTTTTGCTCTTTTCTTCTGAATCTTTCTCTTCATCAGTTTTCGGTAGGTTAGGAGCTTTGTCTTTGCTGTTCAAAACAACGGCATATAAGCTACGAGTTACTGAAGGGTCGTAAGAACTCATGTCTAACCACCCAGATGCTAATCCGTAGTTTGTGCTAGCCAAGGTATAAATATATTTCCCTGAAGCATCCCAAACAGGTGAAATAGCATCTGCTAAAGGATCTGTAATTTGAATTGTTTTTTTGGTGCTGATTTGATATGCGTAAATAGATTTAAAATGATTTTCATTTTGTTTAGCATAAGCAATCCAATCACTATCAGGAGACCATTTCGGATTCATGGTTCTATTTGGATGTGCAAAATTATCAGTAGCTACTTTTTCAGCTTTTTTAGTTTCTAAATTTAAAATCCAAATATTAAAATGCGTATCGGTAAATGATACATATTTACCATCAGGAGACCAATCTGGTCTAAAATAAAAAGTAGGATTAGGAATGGTAATATATGATTTGTTGTCTCCATTTTGGTCGGAAATCACCAATTCGTATTCTCCATTTTTATCAGAAAACCAAGCTACTTTATCTCCTTTTGGAGACCAAATAGGATACCTATCAGCTACACCTGAAGAGTTGGTTAAGTTTCTCCAAGTACCATTTTCTTTTGGGACAGTAAAAATTTCACCGCGGTATTCAAAAATAGCTCTTTTTCCTTTAGGGGAAATATTAGGGTTTGTTAAATTTCTTCCTTTTACATCCATCCAACGAGTTCTCGCATAGTTTAAATCACCATGAACTGTTATCGGTATTTGTTTGGTAGTTGAGGTGTTAGGATTTAAAAAGTGGATGTATCCTCCTTGTTCATAAACAATTCCGTTTGAATTAGCATCTAAGCTTTTTACATCAAATCTTTTATGGAATGTAAGTTGTTTTTCTTGTTTGGTTGCCAAGTTATATGACCAAATATTACTAGTATAGTCTCTTTCAGAAATGTAGTAAACATTACCGTTGTACCAAACAGGATCTAAATGCCTTTCTTTGTCTTTTTGAGGAGTTTTAACTAGTTTTTGATTTTGCATATTTAAAACCCAAATAGGCATTGCTTGACCACCACGATAATTTCGCCATTCTGCATCCCAACTTGTAATAGGGGTGTAGGCAAGGTATTTACCATCTTTTGAAAATTCTCCATAAGCAGCTCTTGGAACGTTTACAGCTTTAGGTAATTCTCCTTTAAGTGAAACAGTATAGAATTTAGTAGTTTGGGTTGGTCTGCCTTCTCTAGATGAGCGAAATAAAACTTTGTTATCAGATGTCCAGCCTTGTACAAAGTCACCACTTGGATGGTAGGTTAATCGTTTGGGTTCACCACCAGTAGCAGGAATTACATATACATCAGTATTTCCATCGTACTGTGCAGTAAAGGCAATCATAGTACCATCATTAGAGAAATGTGGGTTTGACTCATAGCCATCATCACTGGTAAGTCGTATGGCATCTCCACCTTTAATCGGAGCCTTCCAAAGGTCGTTTGCATATACAAAAACGATTTCAGAGTTAGATATTGTAGGTTGTCTTAAAAGGCGTGTTTCTTGGGAAAAGCCAGTGTAGCAGGCAGCTAAAGTGAGTAAGGTCAGTATTTTTTTCATGCTTTGTTGAAATTTAAATCTTAAAACTACTTAATTAGTTGTTAAAGGGAGTGAAAAAAATGTTAAAAACTAAAACCCTACAGCTGTGTCATCTCCTCTGGGATCAGCGCCGCCTTCTAATTTCCCGTTAGGAAGCACCAAAATAGCATCTACTTTTCCGATAACTGGTGAGTTGGTTTCGTCTAACTCGTACCCAAGACTTTGTAAACGTCTTTTTACTTGTTTATCAAAACCTTTTGGTTCCATTTTAATTACATCAGGTAGCCATTGGTGGTGAAAACGAGGTTGATTTACCGCTTCTTGCATTCCCATATCAAACTCATGTACATTTAAAATAGTTTGCAAAACTGAAGTAATAATTGTTGAACCTCCAGGAGTTCCTACAACCATGTATAGTTGACCATTTTTTTCTACAATAGTAGGAGTCATAGAGCTTAACATGCGTTTTTCGGGTTCAATTTTATTCGCTTCAGCTCCAACTAAACCAAACATATTCGGTACACCAGGTTTACTTGAAAAATCATCCATTTCATTGTTTAAGAAAAAACCTAAATCTGAACAATATAGTTTAGAACCGTAAGCTCCATTAATGGTTGTTGTGGCTGAAATAGCATTTCCAAATTGATCAACAATAGAGTAGTGGGTGGTTTCATCACTTTCAACCATTGTAATATTTCCATGAGAAACATCGGTAGAAGAGGTAGCTTTTTCAAAAGAAAAATCAAGCATTCTGTTTTTAGTATATTCTTTACTGATAAGAGTTTCAATAGGAATTTTTACAAAGTCTGGGTCACCTAAATAAAAACTTCTATCTGCATAAGCTCTACGTTCTGCTTCAGTAATTATCTGCATAGCTTTTGTTGAATTATGACCGTATTTATCTAAATCAAACGGTTCAATTCCGTTCATTATTTGTGCTAAACAAATTCCCCCACTAGCAGGTGGAGACATCGAAATAATTCGTAAATCGTCGTAGGTAAAAGTAATCGGAGTTCTCCATTTAGCTTCATACTTAGCTAAATCTTCTTTGGTCATAATTCCGCCATTGTTTTGCATAAAAGTAACAAGGCGTTTAGCGGTTTCTCCTTTGTAAAACTCATCACGACCATTTTTTGCAATACGTTCTAAAGTTGCTGCTAAAGCAGTATATTTGATAGTGTCTCCCTTTTTCCAAGGCTTGTCAAAAAGAATAGAGTCTTTATTTACTTCTAAAAAATAATGTTGATACTTTTTTATACGGTCTTCTTGTTTTTGAGTAACTACAACTCCTTTTTTAGCTAAAGCTATAATTGGTTTTAAAATTTCTTGAATAGGTAATGAACCGAATTTTTTATGTGTAGCAAAAACACCAGCTACTGTTCCTGGGATTCCCACTGCCATAGCACCCAAAGTGCTTTTATTTTCAATTACATTTCCTAAGCTATCTAAATACATGTCTTTATGAGCAGCAAGTGGTGCTTTTTCGCGATAGTCAAGCGCACCAATTTCTCTTGTGTTTTTTCGATAGACCATAAATCCACCACCACCAAGATTACCAGCATAAGGGTACGCTACTGCTAAGGCTAGTTCTGTGGCTACCATGGCGTCGAAAGCATTTCCTCCTTTTTGTAAGATATCCGAACCAATTTGTGAAGCTTCTTTACGGGCAGAAACTACCATAGCTTTTTCAGTAATTGTACCTACAACTTTTTCTTTTTTACAGCTATATAATACTGTGAGTGTTAAAAAAAATAAGAATGCTTTTTTCATGTGTTGTTAACTTAGTTCTTTTAGTTTTTGATGAGAGAATACACGAAGGTTTTCAAAAAAAGTAGTGAAATCATTTTCAAAAATTTGATAATTCTCTAACAAATCTCCAGTAGCTAAATTCATTTTTGACTTCCCGTTAGTGCGTCTATTCATTCCGTTTAGGACTTCCTGAATCCCTTTAGCAAATTGATAATTATATAACCAGTCATACTGTATCATGTAGGGTAGCATTTCTTGTGTTTTTTCAGGAAGAATATCAATATTGTCTTGAAGTAAATTATAGACAGAGTTTACATAGACGTCTAGTGGAATTTGTGAATAATTTTTCCAGTTTTTGGCTAAATAATGATCGTAAAAAATATCGATAATTACTCCGTCGTAATGACGATATCTTTCGTGAAGGCGACGCTTACTGATTCTAACAATTTTATGCGCATCTGTGTAGGTGTCAATTTCGCGATGTAACAAAATTCCTTTTTGAATGTCTTCATGATAGTGAGAGAAGTTTCTTCCTTTTACATGGTCGGCAATAAAGTTACCAATCATTACATTGGTGTTGTTGTCAGAAAGATATAAATGCGCTAAAAAATTCATTTTATAAATGTAAACAAAAAACCACAACTGAAAAGCTGTGGTTTTAAAGTTTATGTGTAAGTCTTTAACTCTTAACTGGAGTGTTCTTTAAAATCTCTAATAAAAAATTCCAGAATTTTTGTGTTGATGATATTTGTGCGCGCTCATCAGGTGAGTGTGCACCTTTAATGTTTGGACCAAAAGAAACCATATCCATTTCTGGATAGTTTTGACCTAAAATACCACATTCTAATCCTGCGTGACATGCAGCTACAATAGGTTTATCGTCGTGTAATTCTTCGTATAAGTCAGTTACAGTTTTTAAAATTTCAGAATTTACGTTTGGTAACCATCCAGGATAAGAACCAGAAAATTCTACATCAAAACCTGCTAATTCAAAAGATGAACGTAACGAGTTTGCTAAATCCCACTTATTTGTTTCAGAAGAAGAACGTGTTAAACATCCAATTTTAATAGCTCCATCTTTTACAATAATACGAGCAATGTTGTTTGAAGTTTCTACTAAACCTTCAATATCAGGGCTCATACGGTATACACCATTCAACGCAGCATAAACCGATTTAATTAATCCTTCTTGAACACCTAAGTCCATTACAGTTTCAGGAGTGTCAATTTCTTTTAATTCAATAGTTAGGTTAGGTTCTAATGTTGAAAACTCAGCTTTAATATTGTTAATAAGCTCGTGAATTTCAAATAAGAAAGGTTCTTTAGAAACAGCATCAATAACTACAGTAGAAAAGCTTTCACGAGGAATAGCATTGCGTAAACTACCTCCGTTAATTTCTGAAACACGTAATCCGAAGTTTGTAAAACCATCAAATAATAAACGGTTCATAATTTTGTTAGCGTTTCCTAAACCTTTAATAATATCCATTCCTGAGTGACCACCATTTAATCCTGTAACAGAAATTTCATAGGCGATTGTGTTTTCAGGAGTAGCTTCTTCACTATAACTTCTTGTAGCAGTAACATCAACACCACCAGCGCAGCCCATTCCTATTTCATCATCTTCTTCGGTATCAAGATTTAACAAAATTTCACCTTCTAATAAACCTCCTTCAAGTCCCATTGCACCTGTCATACCTGTTTCTTCATCAATTGTGAATAAAGCTTCGATAGCAGGGTGAGGAATATCAGTAGATTCTAAAACTCCCATGATAGCGGCAACACCTAAACCGTTGTCGGCTCCTAATGTAGTTCCGTCAGCTTTAACCCAATCACCATCTACAAACATTTTAATTCCTTCGGTGTCAAAATCAAAAACAGTATCAGCATTTTTTTGGTGTACCATATCTAAATGGCTTTGCATAACGACTGTTTTTCTGTCTTCCATTCCAGCTGAAGCAGGTTTACGAATAATTACGTTTCCTACCTTGTCAACCATGGTTTCAAGATTTAGTTTTTTACCGAAATCTACCATGAACTGTATTACTCTTTCCTCTTTTTTTGACGGACGAGGTACAGCGTTTAGGTCGGCAAAATTTTTCCAAACAGCTTTTGGTTCTAGGTTTCTTATCTCTGAATTCATGTGAATTGAAGTTTTAATTTTAAAGCTACGAAGATACTTAATCCTTATCGAAAAATTGTAAATTCGCAACATGGATTTTTCGTCGAAATTATTAGAAAATGCAGTAAATGAAGTAAGCAGATTACCGGGTATTGGTAAGCGTACTGCACTTCGTTTGGTGTTACATTTATTAAAACAACCGAAAGAAAATACGAAGTATTTGGCAGAGGCTTTAACGCATTTACGAAATGATGTAAAATCGTGTAAAAAGTGCCATAATATTTCAGATACAGTGTTATGTGATATTTGTAGTAATCCGAAGCGAAATGCTGAGATTGTATGTGTAGTGGAGGATATTCGTGATGTAATGGCGATTGAAAACACAGCACAATATAGAGGTTTGTATCATGTGTTAGGAGGGAAGATTTCTCCTATTGAAGGAATTGGTCCTCAAAACTTACAGATTGAATCATTAGTAGAAAAAGTAAAAGAAGGCGAAATTAAAGAGTTGATTTTTGCTCTGAGTTCTACCATGGAAGGTGATACCACCAATTTTTATATTTACAAACAGATAGAAAAATACGGAGTAACTACATCAACCATTGCTAGAGGAATCTCAGTAGGGGATGAGTTAGAATATGCAGACGAGGTTACACTAGGTAGAAGTATTGTGAATAGGATACCTTTTGAGCAGTCTATAAAGGGATAAAAAAGCGAAGTTTTATAAGTTAATTTAGGTTATGGTTTATGTTTTTTATGGTTGAGAATTTTTCTATGTAGCTAGTTAATCTTTTGTGTACTTTGTTTAACTCCGTGATGTTTAATTCTAAAAAATCATGTTGTTTATTTAGAGATTCTAATAATTTAATTGCACTTCTATTTTTTGCTAATGTGTCTCTGAAGTATATAAATTCTTCATTTATATGAACAAGAAATGAAGCTTTGATTGGGGCTTCAAGAGTTGATTTATTTATGTTGTTTAGGATAGTGGAAAATATCAACATACTTCCTGACATTTTAATCAATATATTATATGTAATATAATAGAGGCGATTAATTTCGTTTTTAGTTTGCCTTTTAATCTCATCTTCGTTATCAGTTTCTAAATAATAAGGTTTAACATAACCAGCTTTATATAGATCATTATAAGGATAACTTGTAAGGGAAAAATTATAAAAATCTCTAATTAGTTGCTCGTTTGCGTTAACAAATTTATCATATGATTTATGAAAATCTTCAATAAGTGATTTTATGAAATTGTAGCTAGTTTCTGTGCTTAAAAGCTTGTTAGCTTTTACTTGTTCTCTAAAAGAAATCCAAACTAAAAATGCAGCTAATAAATTAACAAATGGAGCAGTTATACCGCCAATGGTATCTCCAATAGCCCCTGTGTCAGCATTGAATACTACTCCTGAATAGCCTTTAGTAAAAATGTATGGTGTAAGGGCTATAAAAATAACAGCAATGGTTAAACCTATGTACAGGTAGATGTGTTTGTTTTCTTTTTTCATGTAATAACTTTCTTTCAAAAAGTATTATTCGTCTAGCTTTTTATCTTCATCCATCAATTCTTGTTCATATTTATCCCATGATTTTTTAGCTCTTACTTTTTTATAATAACGAATGCCAATCATCAATAATACGCCAAATAAAATAATTCCTACAACGCCCCAAATCCAGTTGATAGCACTTTTTAAAACGACTAAAAATACAACAGCGAATAAAATTACAGTTGGAATTTCATTAAATATGCGGAGTTTATTAGGTGTGTATTTAATCTCATCACGTTGTAGTTCTTTGTATATTTTATGGCAAAATCCGTGGTAAAAATATAGCGCTAATACAAAAGCTAATTTTACATGCATCCAAGGCATTTTTAAGTAATAAGGATTTTTATATAGCATCCAAAAAGCAAAGAAACTAGCTAAAAATAGAGAAGGCCAAGTAATGATATACCATAAACGTTTAGACATTAACTTGTATTGTGTTTGTAATATAGACTTGGCAGGTTCGTCTTTTTTTTCTGCTTCTACATGGTAAATAAACAGACGACCTATATAAAATAATCCGGCAAACCAAGTTACTACAAATATAATGTGTAATGCTTTTACGTAATAAAAATCCATGAGTTTTAATGTTTGAAAGTTGTAAAATTACAAGTTTTTAATTTTGTTAACTTATAACTTGAAAGAGATTATCACGTCGTTATCGCTTCTCATAATGACAGTTTTTGTGTCATTGCGAGCCTTTCGACTGTGGCTCAAGAGAAGCGAAAGCGTGGCAATCTGTTAATTGTTTGTTGTTAACTGAAATTCATTAATCCATCCAGCTAAAACATCTACCCATTCATCATTATCATTAATACAAGGAACGGTGTGGAACTCTTCACCACCAGCTTCCAAAAATTCATGTTTGCCCTCCATTGCTATTTCTTCTAAAGTTTCTAAACAGTCAGATACAAAAGCAGGAGTTACAATAGCTAATTTTTTAATGCCATCTTTTTCTGCTTTATTTACAATAGTTCTGTCGGTATACGGTTGTAACCAAGGATCTACTCCTAAACGAGATTGGAATGACGTTGATACTTTACTTTCATCTAATCCTAATTCAGAAATTACATTTTTAGTGGTTTGATAACATTGATGACGGTAGCAAAACTTGTGTGCTTCAGAAGGAGTGTTGCAACAACTTAAATTTCCTGCTTCAGGATTACAGTGCGATTTTGTAATGTCAGATTTTCTGATGTGACGCTCTGGAACTCCATGATAAGAGAATAAAATATGGTCATAATCTTTATCAGATAAATAATCTTTTATGCTATTAGATAGTGCTTTTATATATTCTGGTTTGTTATAAAAAGCAGGGACATCGGTAATTTTCATGTTAGGAAAGAATTCTTTTCTTAACTCTTCAGCTAATACCAAAATAGTTTCAGTAGTTGCCATGGCAAATTGAGGATATAACGGAACTAATAAAACTTCAGTAACACCTTTGTCGTGTAATTCTTGTAATCCACTTTTAATTGAAGGGTTTCCATAACGCATTGCTAAGGAAATAGGAAGTTCTGTTTTTGCTTGTACTTTGTTTTGTAAACGTTCTGATAATACAATTAAAGGAGAGCCTTCTTTCCACCAAATTTTTTGATAGGCTTCAGCTGATTTTTTTGGGCGCGTATTTAAAATAATACCTTTAACAATAAATGTTCTTAGCCAGTAAGGAACGTCAATAACACGTTCGTCCATTAAAAATTCTCCTAAGTATTTTTTTACGTCTTTAGGGTTTGTGCTTTCTGGTGAGCCAAGGTTTACTAATAAAACTCCTTTCATACTATTTCAAGTTCTTTTCTTTTAACTGATTTGTCGTTTCGTATAATGCGATAGCTAAACTGTGAATTACATTCATGCTAGAATTTCTTCCGTACATTGGTATAGCAACTGTTGCGTCTACTAAATTTATGTTTTCTATACCGTTTCTTTCGCTACCCAAAAGTAATACAATTTTAGAATGTGTACAGAAATCGTAATCGCTAATATCTATGCTTTCATCGGTAATTTCAATTCCAATAATAGTGTTTCCTTCTTCTTTTAATTGATGGATAAGTTGTTCGAAATTGTTATACGTATTATGTGATATTTGTTGAATTGTATTTCGAGCAGTTTTTTTTACAATTCTATTATCTACAGAAGGAGAGCTTTCGTGTAAATATATTTTAGATACGCCAAAACTTTCTGAAATTCGAAAACACATTCCTATATTTTCAGGAGTACGGATAGTATCACAAACAATGGTTACAGGAAATTCTTGTTGGTTATTTTCTATATCGTAATGAGTAAGTTGTTTCATTTTGTAAGATTATGAGTTTTTAATTTTTTTCTACTGTTGTAAACTCATTACATATTGTTTAGGGGTAGTGCCAAACTTTTTTTTAAAAGCAGCAATAAAATGACTAGAAGTACTATAACCAACCTGTAAACCAACTTCGTTAACATTATATTGGTTACTTTCTAATAGTTTTCTAGCATGATCCATTTTATAGTCAAACAAAAAGCTGTATACAGTATCTCCATAAATTTGTTTGAATCCTTCTTTTAATTTTTTTAAGTTTAAACCTACTTCGTTAGATAAATCTTGTAAACTAGGAGGCTCACTCATTCTAGCAATGATTATATCTTTTGCTTTTCTTATTTTTAAAACTTCACGATCATCCACCAAAAAAGGACAATATTCTTCGTTGGTGTTTTCACCGCTGTCAAAATGTAAACTCAATAGCTCGTATGTTTTTCCTTTTATATAAAGGTCTTTCATAGAGCTTTGGTTTTTCGCTGTTAAAATTTGTTGAAGTACAAATAAAACATTAGCACTTATTTCTGCGTTGTCGTAATATTTTTTATTTTTATTATTTTCACTTAAAAAAGGTATATAACTAGCTTCTTTAGAGAAAAGAGCGTGAAACTTTTCAATAGAAATTAAAACTGAAACCAAAGAGGTTTTAGGTAGTATTTCTAAATTGATAGGTAAATCTTGTTGTGGGTTATATAGGAAAATTGAATGTTTGTCTAAAACATTAAAAGTATAACTATTGTTATTGAAGTTAAACTTACAATTACCTTTAACACAGTAGTGTAGTTGTATGTATGAGTTGTCTATATCTCTTTTAAAAAACTCCGTTTGGTCAGAATTGTTTTGAAATTTTAGGACAAAAAAACCTTTTTCTATAGAAATTTCTCTAAATGTACTTTCTGCGATGTTTTTTGACATGAATTTAGTGGTTTACGTAAAACTTGTTATTTAGAATGGTTCTAAAATAAAATGTTTTCCCTAGTCTATTTTACTACAAAAATACACTTTTAAAGAAGTTTTTAGGGGGTTTTTAAGTGAAAAAACAAATAGCGACATTAAAAGTTCTTTTAGCGATACTTTTTTTTGTTCAATATTTATATTTTTGACCGACTTTTTTGAAGAAGACTCAATGATAGTAGAAAACAAACATCATAATAATTTATACAATATAGGCGTTAGTTATAAAAAGGCTGATGCTTTGATTAGGGGGAAATTTAGTATTTCTAAAGAAAATCAAATACAACTTTTAGAAGAAGCCAAGCAAAGAGGTATAGACGGAATTTTTGTGTTGTCTACTTGTAATCGAACAGAAATTTGTGGTTTTGCAGAACATCCTTTTCAGTTAATAAGCATGTTGTGTAAATACTCAAATGGTTCGGTAGAAGAATTTGCAAACGTATCAAACGTATACAAAAACAAAGAGGCTATTAACCACCTTTTTAGAATGGGAACAGGGTTAGATAGCCAAATTTTAGGTGACTACGAAATAGTAGGGCAGTTGCGTCAGGCATTTAAACAAGCTAAAGAAGTAGGAACTACAAATGCTTATTTTGAGCGTTTGTTGAACCATGTAATGCAAGCAAGCAAGCGAGTTAAAAATGAAACTAAGTTAAGTTCAGGTACCACTTCAGTATCTTATGCAGCTGTTCAATACTTAATTAATAATTTACCAGATTACAACTCGAAAAATATTTTAGTATTTGGATTAGGTAAAATGGGAAAACATACCTGTAAAAACCTAGCAGAATACACACAAAATAAATCGGTAAGTTTAATTAATAGAACTGAAGAAAAGACTTCAGCATTTGTAAAAGAACATAATTCTATTAGAAAAGCGTCATATGCAAATTTAGCAAAGGAGGTTTCAAATAGTGATGTTCTAATTGTTTCTACAGGAGCTAGTTTTCCTACGGTTACAAAAGAACATGTTTCAACAGATAAGGAATTATTGATTTTAGATTTATCAATGCCAGCAAATGTGTCAAAAGAAGTGGCAGGTTTAGAGAATGTAACAATGGTAAATGTAGATGATCTTTCCAAAATAACTGATGAAACATTAGCAATACGCCAACAAGAAGTACCATTAGCAGAGGCGATTATTGAAACTCATAACCAAGAATTTCAAGAATGGTTAAATCATAGAAGATTTACGCCAGCAATTACTGCTTTAAAAGAATCATTACAAAATATTCAACAAGGAGAAATAGCCTTCCATAAGAAGAAAATTAAAAATTTTGATGAAGAACAGGCAGAAATATTAACATCAAGATTTATTCAAAAAATAACCACACAGTTTGTTAAACACTTAAAAGACGAAGAAACTTCGGTAAATACAAGTATTGAAGTAATGGCTAAAGTGTTTGGAGCAAATTTAGAAACCATCCATGCAGAAGATAATTAGAATAGGTACCCGCGATAGCCAATTGGCTATGTGGCAAGCAAGAAAAGTTCAAAAACTTTTAGAAGAATTAGGCCATCAAACTCAATTAATCCCCGTTAAAGCAACGGGTGATTTAGTTTTAGATAAACCCCTTTACGAATTAGGAATTACAGGGATTTTCACTAAAAATTTAGATATCGCTATGTTGAATGACGACATTGATATTGCAGTACATTCTATGAAAGATGTTCCTACAGTATTGCCAGAAGGTATTATACAAGCAGCTGTTTTAAAACGTGCTAATTATAACGATATATTGTTGTTAAAGGACAATGAAGAGTTTATGGCGCAACCCAACGGAGTAGTTGCTACAGGTAGTTTACGTAGAAAAGCCCAATGGTTAAATCGTTATCCAACTCACAAGGTAGAGGGTTTACGTGGAAATGTAAATACACGCTTGCAAAAGTTAGAAAGTAATGACTGGAACGGTGCTATTTTTGCAGCAGCAGGATTGGAACGTGTAGGTTTAAGACCTAAAGGAGCTGTTAATTTGTCTTGGATGATTCCTGCACCAGCACAAGGAGCTATAATGGTTACAGCTTTAGATGAAAATCAAGAAATAAAAGAAATTTGTGCTAACCTAAATGATAAAGACACTGAAATTTGTACAGGTATAGAGCGTGAGTTTTTAAATCGTTTAGAAGGAGGGTGTACAGCACCTATTGGTGCATTAGCTTTTATAAATGAGAAAGAAGAAGAAATTAACTTTAAAGGAGTTTTACTAAGTAGAGATGGTAAAAAGAAAATTGAAGTTAGCAAGAAAGTAAAAGTAGGAAAACATAAATATATAGCAAAAGATTGTGCTAATTACGTGATAGATAAAGGAGGGAAGCTAATTATGATGGAAGACGAAGGAATTGAAAAACAGTTTTCAATCTATTCGACAAAAAAACTATCAGAAGCACAAAAAAAACTATTACCAACAAGCATGAATGTTCAGGATAGTGATTTTATTAAAATTCGTTTTAATAGAATTGCTCCTAAAGTAGTTAAGGAAGAAATAGAAAATGTAATTATTACTAGTAAAAACGGAGTAGAAGCATTACTAAACTCATTTACTTCAGATGAATTACAATTTAAAAATATTTATTGTGTTGGTAGAAGAACCAAAAAGTTAATTGAACAACGTATAGGAAAAGTAACACACTCAGAAAGAAATGCTAAGAAACTTTCTGATTATCTATCAAAAGAATTAAAAGGGCAGGAGGTAACTTATTTTTGTAGTAATCTACGTTTAGATACTTTACCACTTATCTTAAAAGCAAAGGGCATTACTGTAAATGAAGTAGAAGCTTATAAAACAACGTATAGTCCAGCAAAAGTTAATGAAAAGGTAAATGGAGTGTTGTTTTATAGCCCATCAACAGTAGAGAGTTACATGGAAAAAAATACTGCAGATAAAATAGCCTTTTGTATTGGAGATAGTACTGCTAACGAAGCAAAAAAACATTTTAAAGAAGTACAAATAGCAAAATTACCAACAGTAGAAAGCGTTTTGGAGTTGGTTAATTTACATTTTGTAAAGGAATAGAAATGAAGGGAATGTTTTATTTTATGTGTTTTTTGTTTCTTTTTAGCTGTAAAAATAAAAAGACAGAAAAACTTATATATCCACGTCAAATAGGAGATATTGGTTATGATGTAAAGTTAGACAGTCCAAGTTTTATTCCATGCAACGGAAATGATAAAATATTTCAATACTTCAATAATGGCAAAGGTTTAGAGTATAAAGGAAGTAAAAGAGAAATAGAAAATTTATTTAAAAAAAAGTATACTCATATAAAAGTGGATGAAAGCGGATTGATAAGGATTCGTTTCATTGTTAACTGTAAAGGAGAAACAGGTAGGTTTAGAGTTATACAAATGAATAATAACTACGAACAATTTACTTTTGATAATAGAATCACTAATCAGCTATTGATGTTAACTCAAAGCTTAAATGGCTGGAAAACAAAACAAGATGGTCGAGATAGAGAAATAGATTATTATCAATACTTGATATTTAAAATTGAAAAAGGAAACCTTATTGAAATTTTACCATGAGATCTATTATAATATGTTTGTTAAGTTTTTTTGCGAGTAATACTTTTACTCAAAACTGCAATGCATACAAATGGGAAGGGGAGATTAAAAAATATGAGGCTTGTAAAAAACAAAAAGAAGCCTATCAATTTTATCAGTTCACCAAAGAGTA
The DNA here is from genome assembly GCF_042865525.1 of Tenacibaculum sp. ZH5_bin.1. NCBI lineage: Bacteria > Pseudomonadati > Bacteroidota > Flavobacteriia > Flavobacteriales > Flavobacteriaceae > Tenacibaculum > Tenacibaculum sp. ZH5_bin.1. Next base: position 170,858 of record NZ_JBEGIO010000004.1, read on the forward strand.
TCAAGAATTATTAGATGAAGCCATACACATAGATTCTACTTATGATAAAGCTTATTGGGCTAAGTCAATTGCATATTTAAAAAGTGGAGATTTTTTATCATGGAAACCATTAATTGACAAGGCTGTAGAATTAAATCCTAAAATGCATTTAGGTTATAGAGGATGGTGTAGATATCAATTTTTTAGAGATTATAAAGGAGCTATAAAAGATATAGAACAATATGAAAAAATTATAAAAGATGATATAGGTTACTGTCAAAATGGAGACTATCATTTACGAATAGCAAAAGCAATTTGTTATAAAGCAGTTGGAAAAAAAGATAAGGCAATTAAAATAATAGAGGATTATTTAAAAGATAATAACGAAGAACCTGATCTGTACAACTATTTTCATCTAGGAGTTTTGTATTTCGAAAAAGGAAATTATAATAGAGCTTTAAGTAACCTTATGAAGCAAAAGGAGAATAATAATTTAGCAGATAATAGGTACTACATAGCAATGTGTTATAAAAAAAAGAATAACCTCAATAAGTATAAAGAAATAATATTAGAAGCAAAGAAGTTATTTGAAGAAGGATATTTATTAAATGATCCATACACTCATCACTATGATAAGGTGTATTTGTCTCAAATAGAAGAGGAAATTAATAAAAGTAAAAGATTTACCCCTTAAACTTTTAAAAAGAAAATTAATGTTTAGAACACGAAGACTAAGAAAAACAGAAAACATCCGTCGATTAGTTAGAGAAAATAAGCTTTCGGTAGATGATTTTGTATACCCATTATTTATTGAAGAAGGAACAGGCATTGAAACCGAAATTCCATCAATGCCAGGAATCAATCGTTATTCATTAGATACTATTTCTAAAGAATTAGATGAAGTTGTAGCTTTAAAAATTCCAGCAGTATTGTTATTCGGTATTCCATCTAAAAAAGATGATGAAGGGACTGAAACTTGGAATGATAACGGAATTATGCAACAAGCTATCCGATTCATAAAAAAGAATTACCCAAGTTTATATGTAATTACTGATGTATGTTTTTGTGAATATACAAGTCATGGTCATTGTGGAGTTATACACGATAATGATGTAGATAACGATGCAACTCTAGTTAACTTAGCAAAACAAACCGTATCACATGCGAAAGCTGGAGCAGATATGGTAGCACCATCAGGAATGATGGACGGTGCTATAGCTATGATGCGTGAGTCGTTAGATAATACAGGTTTTGCGAACTTACCAATCATGGGATATTCTGTAAAATACGCATCAGGATTTTACGGACCTTTCAGGGAAGCAGTTGATTCAGCACCGTCATTTGGAGATAGAAGAACTTATCAGATGGATCCTTCTAATAGAGATGAAGGATTACGAGAAGCAACTTTTGATGATGAAGAAGGAGCAGATATTTTAATGGTAAAACCAGCACTATCGTATTTAGATATCATAAGAGATTTAAAAAATAATTTTGATAGACCTATTGCTTGCTATAATGTAAGTGGAGAATACTCAATGGTAAAAGCAGCAGCCGAAAAAGGTTGGATTGATGGTGAAAAAGTAATGATGGAGAGCTTACTTTCTATGAAAAGAGCTGGAGCAGATATTATCATAACCTATTTTGCCAAAGAAGCAGCTAGAGTTTTAAATAGATAATTAAAAAATGAGTTAATCAACTAAAAACTCATAATTAACAACTAATAATTAGCGAAGAATGAGCTTTAAGAAATCACAAGAATTATATAACAAAGGATTAGAAAACTTAGTAGGAGCAGTAAATTCACCAGTGCGTGCATTTGCATCCGTAGGAGGGAATCCTTTATTCATAAAAAAAGCGAAAGGAAGTAAGATTATTGATGTAGATAATAATTCATACATTGATTTAGTGTTGTCTTACGGTCCAATGATTTTAGGACACCGCCATAAAAAAGTAGAAAAAGCTATTAGAAAAGCGTTGAAAAATGGGTATTCTTTTGGAGCATCAACAAAAGGTGAAATTAAATTAGCAAAAATTGTTTGTGATGCTTTTCCGGGAATGGATAAAGTACGCTTTGTAAATTCTGGTACAGAGGCTGTATTAAGCGGAATTCGTTTGGCGAGAGCGTTTACAGGAAAAGATAAAATTATAAAGTTTTCAGGTTGTTATCACGGGCATCAAGATGCTTTATTAGTAGCTGCAGGTTCTGGTTTAGCTACGTTGAGTTTACCAGGAAGTAAAGGAGTGCCAGAAGGAGCTGTAAAAAATACGTTGATTGCAAATTACAACGATTTAGAAAGTGTAAAAGCACATTTTGAAGCTCACGATGATATTGCAGGAGTTATTTTAGAACCTATCGCTGGAAACATGGGAGTGGTAACTCCACAAAACAATTTCTTAAAAGAGTTAAAAGAGTTTCTAAACTCAAAAGGAGCCTTATTAATTATTGATGAGGTAATGACAGGTTTCCGTTCTAAGTTTGGCGGAGCTCAAGAAATATTAGGTGTTGAAGCTGACATTACTTGTTTAGGAAAAGTAATTGGAGGAGGTTTTCCAGTAGGAGCCTATGGAGCACGTAATGAAATTATGGAAACAGTAGCCCCATTAGGAGGAATGTACCAAGCAGGAACATTGAGTGGTAACCCAATTGCCATGGCAGCAGGAATTTCAACCTTAACAGAATTAAAGAAGCAAAATCCATATGAAAAGTTCAATGAGATAGCTCAAATTATTGAGGTATTCTTACTAGAATCAGCAAAAAAGCACGGAGTTGAAATTACAGTTAACCGATTTGGTTCGATGATTAATCCATTCTTTACTAATAAAAAAGTAACCAACTTTGAAGATGCACAAACTTCAGATACGAAGAAATATGCAACTTTCTTTTGGGAAATGACTAAAAATGGGGTGTTTTTACCTCCAAGTCAGTTTGAAGCTTGGTTCTTATCATCAGCATTAACAGAAAAAGATATTCAAGAGATAGCTAATGCCATTGATAAGTCGATGGAAGCAGTATCAAAAATGTAGAATAAATAATTGTCATTACGAGGAAGAATGACGTACAGATAGACATGATAAAAAACGATTTATTTTTAAGAGCATTAAAAGGAGAAACAGTTGATCGTCCACCAGTATGGATGATGCGTCAAGCAGGAAGGTATTTGCCAGAGTTTATGGAAATTCGAGAAAAGTACGATTTCTTTACACGTTGTAGAACTCCAGAATTAGCATCAGAAATTACAGTACAACCAATTCGTAGATACGGAATGGATGCTGCAATATTATTCTCAGACATTTTAGTAATTCCACAAGCAATGAATATTGAAGTGGAAATGAAACCAAATTTTGGACCTTATTTACCAAACCCTGTAAGAGACAAAAAAGGATTAGATAGTGTAATTATACCTGATATTCATGAAGAATTAGGCTATGTAATGGATGCTATTAAAGCAACTAAAGAAAAGCTGAATGATGAAATACCATTGATAGGTTTTGCAGGGTCTCCATGGACAATTTTATGTTATGTTGTACAAGGACAAGGGTCTAAGAATTTTGATAAGGCAAAAGAATTTTGTTTTACGCAACCAGTTTTGGCACACGAATTGCTTCAGAAGATTACAGATACCACAATTGCTTATTTAAAAGAAAAGGTAAAAGCAGGTGTGAATGCTGTACAAGTTTTTGATTCTTGGGGAGGAATGTTATCTCCAACAGATTATCAGGAGTTTTCATGGCAATACATTAATCAAATAATAGAAGCATTAAAAGATGATGCACCAGTAATAGCTTTTGGTAAAGGATGTTGGTTTGCCTTACATGAAATGGCACAATCAAATGCTTCAGCTTTAGGAGTAGACTGGACGTGTTCAGCAAGAAACGCACGCTATTTAACAGGAGGAAATATTACATTACAAGGTAATTTTGATCCTTCAAGATTATTGTCTCCACCGGCCGAAATAAAAAAGATGGTACACCAAATGATAAATGAGTTTGGTAAAGACAAATATATTGTTAACTTGGGGCACGGAATTTTACCAAATATACCGATAGAGAATGCAAAAGCATTTATAGATGCGGTAAAAGAGTATAAAGCCGACAGATAACCCCTTTTAAATAATTAAAAATGAAGAAATTATCTTTTGTTTTGATGTGTTTTTTAACGACTGTTATTTTCGCACAAAATAAAACGTATTACAATTTTGCAGTAAACAATTGTGTAGAAGAAAGTGCCGAAGGTTTGATTGATAAGTGCATTAAAGGCTCTTATTTGTTAAATTATAACTTTACTACAATTGACAGTAAAACAGTAAGTACAGACAAAATTAACAAGCCAATTGTATTGATAGCTAATGCTACTTGGTCGGCTCCTTGCTGGGGAGATGTACCAGCCCTAAACAAAATGGTAGAAAAATATAATAATCAATTGGAGTTTATTATGATTTTCTGGGATAAGGAAGCTAAAGTTAAAAGAATGGCTGAAAAGTTAGATAAGAGAATTAAGCTTGTTCCTGCAAGAGATATTGATAAAGTTCAAAAAGGATTTTTAGATATCAGTGGGTTTGTTCATAAGTTAGACTACCCAACAGCATACTTAATAGGTAAAGACAAACAGTTTGTTAATGTTAAAAGAGGAGCTGCAACACCAACAAAAGAAGTAGGTTGGGATAAAGTTAACGAAATAAATACCAAAAACTTTGAAGATTTTTTAGCACCAATATTAAAATAAATCATTTGAAATAATATTACTAGTAACCTCTTTCTTTATTGAAAGAGGTTTTTTATTTTCACACAAAAAAAGATATGATACAAAATATTGTAAAAGGAATTAAAGCCTATTTTGGTGCTTTCGGAATGATTTCAAAACTAAAGCTATGGAAGTATTTTATTATTCCAATGTTTATAAGCCTATTAACAGCAACGTTTATTGGTTTTATGGCCTATACATTTTCAGATAATATTGGTCATTATGTAGCCAATTTCTGGAAATGGGAGTTTGGTAAAGAAACCTTTGAGGTTATCAGTACTTTTATAAGCGGATTACTTATTGTGGTAATAGGTTTGGTATTGTATAAACATATTGTAATGGCTTTATCTGCGCCTTTTATGAGTCCAGTTTCAGAAAAAATTGAAGATCATCTTAGAGGAGAAGACCATACACATAGAATAACTTCTTTTCAAGAGCAATTAATTAGAGGTATACGAATAAACCTTAGAAATTTAACTAGAGAGCTCTTATTGACAATCCCTATCTTATTATTAGGTTTTATTCCTGTAATTGGTATTATTTCAACGATATTACTGTTTTTAATGCAAGCATATTATGCCGGTTTTGGAAATATGGATTATACCTTAGAACGTCATTTTAAATACAGAGAAAGTATCAATTTTGTAAAAGAAAATAAAGGGCTAGCTATAGGAAATGGAGTGGTATTTATGTTGTTTTTATTAATTCCTGTTATCGGAGTAATTTTGGTATTACCACTATCAGTAACCGCAGCTACTACAGAAACTATTAAGAAAATACAGCTTAAAAAATTACCAGAATAAGTACTTTTGCACGTCAATAGAAACAAACACATGAAAGAACAATTTTACGCCTACATTCAAGAATTACAAGATACCATAACATCAAAACTGGAAGCAATAGATGGTAAAGCTAAGTTTCAAGAAGATTTATGGAAGCGTGTTGAAGGAGGAGGAGGTAGAACTCGTGTAATTGAAAATGGGAATATTTTTGAAAAAGGTGGCGTAAATATATCTAAAGTATTTGGAGAGTTACCAGAAGCATTAAGAAAGCAGTTTGGAGTAGAAAGTGGAGATTTCTTTGCCTGTGGACTGAGCTTGGTAATTCACCCGAAGAATCCATTTGTACCTACAGTACATGCTAATTGGCGTTATTTTGAAATGTATGATGGTGAAGGAAATATTGTTACCCAATGGTTTGGTGGTGGACAAGATTTAACTCCGTATTACTTATTTGAAGAAGATGCGGTACATTTTCATGAGGTATGTAAAGGAGCTTGTGATAAGCATCATCCAGATTTTTACCCAAAGTTCAAAGAAACTTGTGATAATTATTTTTGGAATGCGCATAGAAATGAAGCACGTGGCTTAGGAGGCTTGTTCTTTGATTATTTAAAAGAAACAGAAGAGTTTTCAATGCAAGATCGATATGATTTTGTAACTGAAGTAGGAAATAGCTTTTTAAACTCCTATGTGCCTATTGTTGAGAGAAGAAAAGACATTGCCCACACTCAGGAGCATAAAGATTGGCAGGAAGTTCGTCGTGGTCGTTATGTAGAATTCAATTTAGTACACGATAGAGGAACCTTATTTGGTTTAAAAACCAATGGACGTATCGAAAGTATTTTAATGAGTTTACCACCAACAGTACAGTGGAAATATAATCACCATCCAAAAGAAGGTTCTGAAGAAGCAAAATTATTAGAGGTATTGACAAAACCTAAAAATTGGGTGTAAACATTTCTTTTTAAAATAAATACAAAGGAAAAAAGACAAAACAGATAAAGTTTTGTCTTTTTTTGTTAGATAGAAAATTAATATTAAAAATAAAATAGTGCTTAATAATTTTAATTAGGTTAAAGAGTTCAAAAATAGAATTTTGAGTAAAGAAACAATAGTTTAATTAGATATTAGAGTATTCGTAATGATATTCTATGTTTACAGAGATAACAATAATCTATTTATTGTTTTTTATAGTTGAATTGAGGATAATTTAATCGATAAAGAAAAAATCAAAAATATTTAACGTATAAAACCATGAAAAAATCGTTGCTTTTTAGTAACTTCGCAAGCGTTTAAAATTATACACTATGGCTAGATACGAATTGAAGTTGCCTAAAATGGGCGAAAGTGTTGCAGAAGCAACAATAACTTCTTGGGTAAAAGAAGTTGGAGAAACTATTGATATAGATGATACCGTTGTTGAAGTAGCTACAGATAAAGTAGATAGCGAAGTACCTAGTGAAGTTGAAGGAACTTTAGTTGAAATCTTATTTGAAAAAGATGCTGTTGTGCAAGTAGGTGAAACTATTGCAATTATAGAAACAGAAGGAGAGGAAGGAGCAACAGCTGATGCGTCTAAGAAAGAAGAAGTTAAACCAGAAACTGTAGCTGCTGTAGAGAAAACTGTTGAAGTAGCTAAAGAAACAGTAGCGACTACGATTGATACTTCATCAAGCGATCGTTTTTATTCACCATTAGTTAAGAGTATTGCGCAAACAGAAGGAATATCTGTTGAAGAGTTAGAAAACATAAAAGGAACTGGCAAAGAAGGAAGAGTTACTAAGAATGATATTTTATCATATTTAGAAAACAGAGGAAGTCAGCCAGAAGTTGTAGCTCCAGCTTCAACAGAAAAGAAACCAGTACCTCAGTCAGCACCAGCACCAACTCCTGTTTCGTTAAGTGGTCAAGATGAAATTATAGAAATGAGTCGTATGGGGAAATTAATCTCTAAACATATGGTTGACTCTATTCAAACATCAGCACACGTACAATCGTTTATTGAAATTGATGTAACTAATATTGTTAATTGGAGAAATAAGGTTAAAAAAGCCTACCAACAAAGAGAAGGAGAAAAGTTAACATTTACACCAATATTTATGCAAGCTGTTGCTTCTACAATAAAGAAGCATCCAATGATAAACATTTCTGTTGATGGAGATAAAATTATTAAAAGAGGGAACGTAAATTTAGGAATGGCAGCTGCCTTACCTGATGGAAATTTAATCGTACCAGTAATTAAAAATGCTGATATGTTAAATTTGGTAGGTATGACAAAGCAAGTAAATGATTTAGCTACTAGAGCTCGTGCTAATAAGTTAAAACCGGATGAGATTCAAGGAGGAACTTATACAGTAACGAATGTTGGTAGCTTTGGAAGTATTACAGGTACACCAATAATTAACCAACCTCAAGTAGCAATTTTAGCTTTAGGAGCTATTGTTAAAAAACCTGCAGTAATTGAAACTCCAGAAGGAGATTTTATAGGAATCCGTCATAAGATGATTGTATCACATTCTTATGATCATAGAGTAGTAAATGGAGCTTTAGGTGGTATGTTTATAAAAACATTAAAAGAAATTTTAGAATCTTGGGATGTAAATCAAGATTTTTAAGAAAGAAGAAATAATATTTTAAAAGGCTTAGGTATTTACCTAAGCCTTTTTGTTTCAACTATGTTGATTATTTAACTATTAATATTTTTATTGATACATTTTGAGAGTACAGTTTACCAAATATTAAGGCTTGCTTGAAGAATCTAGGAGTTTATTGAGAACTCTTATTTTTTATGAAAATACCACCAATTCATATCTCGTGTTAGTCGATATCCTAATTTTTCATAAAGCTTAATTGCAGGATTTCCTTTATTAGTATGTAAAATAGGATGTTTTCCAGCTTTTAAAATTTCTTTAGTAACATGTTGAGAAAGTTGTTTAGCCAATCCTTTTCTTGTATGTTCAGGATGAGTAACTACAGCACTAACTTCAATAAAGTTATCAGTTTGCATACGTTGTCCAGTTACAGCAACAAGTTTGTTATCCTTAAAAATCCCAAAATACTTTCCCATATCAAAAGTTCTTTTTCTATAATAACCAGGCATTACTAACCATACAAGGTTATAAATTTCATCAACATGTTCTTCAGTTAACGGAATTATTTCTTCAATAATATCAAAATCAGTTAAGTCTTCAAGTATCATTTGGCAACCATCAATCTTTTTGTATAGAAGAATTTTGTCTTTGTCATAAGTAGGTGTTTTATTTTCAGAAACTAAAAAGAATTTATCTGTAAGCTTTGCATATTCATTTAGAGCATACGTTGTTTTTGAAGCCTCAGTAAAAGCACCAAAAGGACAAATAGTAGGATTATAAAACTTTACACTATTATAATTAATAGCTAATTTTTCATGTGTTTCACACAACGAATGCCAAACAGGATTTTGAAGTTTGTTATTCATTATAAATATTGGTTAAAGCAGTATTTAAGTTTGAAAAAATAAAATTATAAGCATTACTTGTTTTCTCATAGGAAATCCTACTTCCTTTTAATAAAATATAAGCCATTTCACCTAAAGCTATTTTCAAAATAAATGAAGGAGCATTCATGGGAAGTACAGGTTTATTAATAACCTTTCCTAGTAGCTTTGTAAAACTTTCATTAGTCTGATGTTCGGGAGCAACAGCATTATAAACTCCAGTAAAACCGTTGTCTTCTATCGCTTTTGTATACAGTTCACATAAGTCATGAATGTGAATCCAAGGTATATACTGTTTACCATTTCCTAAGGCAGATAGAAACAAAGGAGTATTCATCTTTTGTAATGCACCACCATTTTTAGAAAGTACAACACCAGTTCGTAAAATGGTTACAGGAATATCTATTTGTTCGAATTGAAGAGCAGCATTCTCCCATTTTACACAAATTTTAGAGATAAAATCATTTTCAGGTTTATCATTTTCTGTATAGATTTTATTAGAAGTAATTGCTCCATAATATCCAATACCAGAAGCAGAAATAAATTTCTTGATGGATATTTGATACTCTTGTATTTTATTAAATAGTAAAGAAGCTGTTTTTACACGGCTATCAATCAATTCTTTTTTTCTTTCATTAGTCCAACGTTTATCAGCAATTCCAGCTCCTGCCAAATGAATAATATAACTTACATTATTAAAAGCATCTTTATCAATAAAGCCTTCTTTAACATTCCAACGAAATTCGTTACTCTTTTTTGGAGTTCTGGTAAGAATGTTAACCACATGCCCTTTACTAGTTAACCTTTTTGTTAACTCTTTTCCGATTAAGCCAGTTCCTCCTGTAATTAATATAGTTGCCATAGTACTCAAAAATAAACATTCATTTTTAAAAAAGAGGAGAGTAGGAGAAAGATTATAAAAAAAATAATCATCAAATACCTAGTAAAATTAAGACTTATGAATCTTTTATAAAAAAAAGTTAAAAAAATAAAAACCGTCATCACCATTTTCTCGTAAGTAAGGTAGAATGAGTAATTAACTTTAAAATTTACAACCATGAAAAAAATGAAATTAATTATTGGAGCCGGTGCTTTAGCATTAATAGGTTTAGTCTTATTAGCAGCCGATCACATTGATGCTCCAGATGTAACAGGAGGCTCAAGTGATATTACAGACTTTTACGCTTTTCAAGGAGAAAATACGAGCAATCTTGTGTTTGTAGCAAATATTCAAGGATTACTAAGTCCTTCAGCTACGGCAGCAGCAAGTTTTGATGAAAATGTATTAATTGAGTTTAATATTGATAATACTGGTGATAATGTTGAAGACTTGGTAATTCAAGCAATTCCTAGAGATGGTAAAATGTACTTTTTTGGTCCATACAATCCATCAACTACTGGTTTAAGTAGTACGTTACCACAAGATGGATCAGAATATGGGGTTTCTATAACTCCTTATGGATCTAGTGCTATTATTGGTAGTAAGGGAGGAATGCAATTTTTTGCAGGGCCTAGAGACGATCCTTTCTTTATGGATTTTGCACAATACGGTGAAATTATAGCTGGAAATGCAGGTGGTTTTAACGATCCAGGAGCAGATACTTTTGCTGGAACAAATGTATTATCAGTAGTAGTAGAGGTGCCAAAATCTATGATTGGAGGCTCAGGTACTATTAATACTTGGGTAGAAACTAAAACGAAGCAGTAAAAATCAATCAACTTTAAAATTCAAAGACATGAAACTTAACAATATAAAAATTTTAGCAATTTCAATTCTATCAATCTTTGCCTTAGCAAGTTGTAGTGATGATGATAATAACATGCCACCAATGGCTTCTATTGACTTCTCGGGAAGTTACATGCAAAAAGACCAAATGGGTAGACCAGCAGTAAATACAGTATTTGTAAATAGCGATATGAAAGATGCGTTTAATGTAACAATACCGTCAGAACAAGGAGCAAATTTTGCTGCAATGTTTGAAACAAATTTAAAAGCGTTAAGCCCAGCATATGCAAATGACGGAGATACCAATGCATTAGGTTTAGATGCAGCAACTTTTGCGAGTGTTTTAGCTACCGATGTATTAACCGTTTCATTAGATGGAACAACAACTTTTTATGATGGAACAAATGTGTTAACAGGTAGAGCTTTGGCAGATGATGTAATTACCGTTGAATTATTATTGATTTTCGGAGGCGAGGACTTTTCTGAAAATCCTACATTATCAGATGATAATGTAGATGGAAATGATAAAGACTTCTTAAGTTCTTTTCCATATTTAGCAAGTCCTTGGTAAAATGGGGAGACTAAACCTCCTGGGGTTAAAATTGGTTGCTTTTTAGCAACCAATTTTTAAACAAATTATTAACTAAAAATCCTTCTAAAATGAAAACTATAAAAATAATTATTTGTGCTATTTTAAGCAGCACAATATTAAGTTGTACAACTTCAAAAACAACAAAAGTAGCTAACCAAGAAGAGTATAATAAATATCTACAAAGTACAACCACCACTTCAGAATCGTTAGCTCAAAAAGAACTAGATTTTTGGCAGAAAAAACTAAACAATCAGCCAACGCAGTATCCATATTTAAGTAAAATAGCAAAGGCTAATTCATTACTTTTCTCAGAAAAAGGAAATATTTCTTATTTGATAGAAGCTGAAGAAAAGCTGTTAAAAATCAACCAAAAAACAAATTATAACAAAGCTTCACATTTACGATCATTAGCAAGAAACTATATTTCTCAACATCGATTTAAAGAATCGTTAGAATTATTAAAAAAAGCAGAAGTAAATGGAGAAAACCTAAATGCTACTCAAAAAATGTTGTTTGATGTTTATTTAGAGTTAGGAGAACCTGAAAAAGCTTCAGAATACTTAGCAGAAATTGAAAATTATGCTGACTTTGATTATCTAATAAGAGTTTCTAAATGGCATGATTATAAAGGAGACTTATCTTCAGCAATTCGTTTTATGGAAAAGGCCATGAAAAAAGCAGAAGAAGCTAATAATAAAGATTTAAAAGCATGGAGTTATACTAACTTAGCTGACTTTTATGGACATAATGATCAAATAAAAGATTCTTATAAATTATATTTAAAAGCATTAGAACTAGATAACAGTAACGCGTATGCAAAAAAAGGTATTGCTTGGATAGTATATTCTCATGATAAAAATCCAGATGAAGCACTCCGAATTTTAGATATCATAAGTAACGAACATTCTTCTCCAGATTACTATTTATTAAAGGCAGAAATAGCCGAGTTTAAGAATAATTTAACAATAAAAGAAAGTAATATAGAGGTATATTTATCGGCTGTAAAAAATAGCTCATATGGTGTAATGTATAATCAGCATTTAGCTAAATTATATTTAGAAGAATTTAATGACACATCTAGTGCGTTATCATACATCGAAAAAGAAATTGAGAGTAGGTCTACGCCACAATCTTACGATTTACTAGCCTGGTATTATTACAAAAATAAAGACTTTAAAAAAGCTTTAGAAGTAATTAATACATATGTAGTAGATAAAACTTTCGAGCCCGAAATACAGTATCATATAGCTGAAATTTACAAAGCAAATGGAATTAATGATAAAGCTATGGCTTTAAAAGAAGAGTTATTAGATAGCTCTTTTGAGTTAGGTCCGTTGATGACAGAAAAAATTTTAAATATATAACCAAACTTCAGTATTTTGAAAACAAAGATTTTATTTTTAGCATTATTGCTAGGTAGTTACCATGTATTTTCACAACAATTTAAAGGAAAGGTATTAAATACCAACAAAAAGCCTTTAGAGAATGTATATGTATATAATACTATTAGTAACAGCCATACACACACAAAAGTTAATGGAGAATTTATCTTAGATAATTCAAAAGTAGGAGATATTATTGAATTTGGAATTCTAGGATACAAAAAAATCAACTTAGAATTAGGTAGTGACGATCTAAGCTCTCCAAAAACAATTATTTTAGAAATGAAAAGTTTTTTGTTAGATGAGATGGTATTATCTAACAAGAGAGATCCATTACAAACAATTGTAAGAGTTGATTTAGATAAAAAACCAGTAAGTTCATCTCAACAAATATTACAACGAGTACCAGGACTTTTCATAGGTCAACATGCTGGTGGAGGAAAAGCGGAACAAATATTTTTAAGAGGTTTTGATATTGATCACGGTACAGATATAGCGTTGTCGGTAGACGGAACACCAGTAAATATGGTTTCTCATGCACACGGACAAGGGTATAGTGATTTACACTTTATAATTCCTGAAACCATCGAAAAAATTAACTTCGGAAAAGGACCTTATTACGCTAGTAAGGGAGACTTTAATACAGCCGGATATGTAGATTTTAAAACAAAAACATATTTACAAAACAGTCAAGTTGAAGTAGGCATAGGTCAGTTCAATACTTTTAGAACTTTAGGAATGTTTAATTTGTTAGATAAAAACAATACAGACAATGCCTATGTAGCTATTGAGTATTTAGAAACAGATGGCTTTGTAGAATCTCCTCAAAATTTTAGTCGAATTAATATTTTCACGAAGTATAGAACCTTTTTAAAAGATAATAGTAGTTTATCATTATCAGCTTCACATTTTACCAGTAAATGGGATGCTTCTGGGCAAATACCACAAAGAGAAGTTGATAATGGAAATATTACTCGTTATGGTTCAATTGATGATACTGAAGGAGGAACAACATCAAGAACAAACATAAACTTAGAGCACTCAAAAGTTTTAAAGAACGATGTTAGCGTAACTTCAAATGTTTTTTATTCAAATTATAATTTTAATTTATTTTCAAACTTTACCTTCTTTTTAGATGATCCTGTGAACGGAGATCAAATAAAGCAAACTGAAAACAGAGATGTTTTCGGGTTCAATACACAGTTTAAAAAGAAAACTCATATATCAAATACACCAGTAGAGTTAACTTTTGGAACAGGTTTACGTGCTGATATTGTAGATAACTTAGAGTTATCGCATACACTTCAAAGAAAAGAAATTTTAGATCGAATTCAATTAGGAAAGGTAAATCAAACTAACTATTATGCTTTTGTAAATAGTGAGTTTGAGTTTGGAAAATTTATGGTGGCACCAGCTTTACGTTTAGATTATTTAAAATTTAACTACAATGATTATTTACTAGATGAATACAAAACGTTTTCTGAATCACAAGTAGTAGTTAATCCTAAGATAAATGTTACTTATACTCCAAATGAAAAAATTCAATGGTTTTTAAAATCAGGAATAGGCTTTCACTCAAACGATACTAGAGTAGTAGCTACACAACCTAATAGGAAAACATTACCTAGAGCTTATGGTGTTGATTTAGGAACTGTTTGGAAGCCAACCTCAAAAATAGCTATAAATACAGCATTATGGTACTTACTTTCAGAAGATGAGTTAGTATATGTTGGAGATGCTGGTATTGTAGAGCCTTCAGGAGAAGCACAGCGTTATGGTATTGATTTAGGTCTTAGATATCAGCTAACAGATTGGTTATATCTTGATAGTGATGCTACTTTTACAAAAGCAGAAAGTGTTGACGATTCGTCAGGAGAAAACAATATTCCTTTAGCTCCTAAAGTGACTGTAACAGGGGGATTATCAGTAAATAATTATAAGAACTTTTCAGGAGGAGTTCATTACAGATATATAGGTGATAGACCTGCAAATGAAGATAATTCAATAGTAGCAGAAGGTTATTTTGTTACCGATGCGAATATTAGCTATAAAATAAATAATATAACACTAGGTGTAGCGTTAGAAAATATTTTTGATGTAGCTTGGAATGAAACACAGTTTGCTACAGAATCAAGGTTGCAAAATGAACCAAATTCTGTAGAAGAAATTCATTTTACACCAGGAACTCCGTTTTCTGCAAAAGCCACCATACGATATTCTTTTTAAAGATAATGATAGTCCGGGGGGGCTTGATAAGTTGTCATTTTTTAGAAGGATTAATGGCAACAAAAATATAGCCGCTTTAAGCGGCTATATTAATTTATAAAATAGATTATTATACTGCACCTAGAGTATATAATTGTTCTAAAGTAGGAGTTTCGCTACCACCTGCTGGCTCAAGAGTAATACCAAAAGCTTGTGAATCATTAGGATTGTTAATAGTAAATATTTTACTATCACTAGCAGTAAAGTTATCTATAGTACCTAAACTAGTTGGAGATAACGGATCAAGTTTTAAAGACCATACTTGGTATACTTTTCCTTCTGGTGGATCAGGTAAACCTTGAACATCTAAGAAAATATTTTTAGAGTTTTTATTCCAATATACCTTTGCATAGGCTTCAGGATATACTTTTTGTCCTTGTAAAGGAACTGTAACTATATCTTTACTTCTTATTACTGCTAAAAGTTTTTTGTTTTCAGCTAAATTAGCATTAGTTTCATCTAACTGAATTTCATATTGTTCTTTAGCTTCATTAATAGTGTCTATTTGCCCTTGTAAATTAGCACTCTTATTTAACGATAAAATTAAAGTACTACCAACTACTAAAGCAGCAGCCCACCCTGTATAAGTTACCCAATTATTTTTTGATGTTCGTAAAGGAATTGTTTTAGCTGAATCTTCTTTTTCTTGTAACATTTTTATTAAAACGTCTTTAAAAGAATTTTTAGCATCTTTAGGAGCAACATGAGAAGTAAGAATAGAAATTGATTTTTCAATTTCTTTTACTTCTTCTAAAATCTCAGGATATTCCATCATCAAACTATATACTTGCTCATTTTCTTTATCAGAAAGAGCACCAGCTATATATAGTTCTAATATTCCAGATTCTATGTGTTTGTTTGTAGCCATTATTTAAGCATAAGTCTTAATTCGTTAATACAATTTCGGCTTCTAGTTTTTACAGTACCAAGAGGTATTTTTAAACTTTCAGAAACTTCCTTTTGTGTAAAGCCTTTAAAATAAAGAAGCTCTATAACTTTGATACAAGTGTCTTTTAACTTGTTTACAAAGTTTTTTATACCAATTGCATCAGTTTTAGAGTCCAAGCTATCGTGGTTCTCTAATATATCTACGAAAATTTCGGCATCAAGGTTTTTAGAACTGTTTTTAAAGTTTCTAGACCTTGTTTTATCAATAGCTGCATTTCTAGCAATATTGATAATCCATGTAAAAAAACGTCCTTTTTTCTCAGAATAAGAGTTTGCGTTATTCCAAGCTTTTATAAAAACATCTTGTGTTATTTCTTCAGCTATTGCTTGATCTCTAACAATATTAAAAACTACACCAGTAACGCTTTGTTTGTACATTTCGTAAAGGCTTTCAAAAGCTTTTACATCTTTGTTTTTAAAATTTTTAATGAGGGATTCTAGTTGCATATAGTTAATTGATTGGAGTACAAAATACTAAAAATCATTTAGATTTAATATTAGCTTCACACAAACGAATAATTTCATCAATTCGT
Source organism: Tenacibaculum sp. ZH5_bin.1 (assembly GCF_042865525.1). NCBI lineage: Bacteria > Pseudomonadati > Bacteroidota > Flavobacteriia > Flavobacteriales > Flavobacteriaceae > Tenacibaculum > Tenacibaculum sp. ZH5_bin.1. Next base: position 187,281 of record NZ_JBEGIO010000004.1, read on the forward strand.
TTTACTCTAGTAGCTTCTCTTTTAGCTTGATGTATCCAGTACAAGTAGTTCTTAAGGTAAGAGGGAGCAAAATTTTGAAAGTTGTTAAGAGCAGTGGGGTTTTTCTCAAATTCAATCTGTAGGTCTTTTGGAACTATTAAGTTTTCTACAGTATCTAAAGCATTCCATGAGCCATTTTTTTTAGCAATTTCAACAGACGTAATTCCAGCAGGGTGGATTAAGTTGGAAGTAGTTAGTTCCTTAATATATTTCTTGTTTAAAGCACTCCAAACACTTTTAGGCTTTCTGGGGCAGAAATATTGCCTCCTTTTACCATCGCCTAAACTTTTCACAGTACTATCTATCCAACCAAAGCATAAAGCTACTTTTACAGCTTCTTCCCAACGCATACTAGGTATGTCTACGTTAACTTTGTATAAAATTAGATGAACTCCATCACTTTCGTTATGGTTTTCTAATAACCACTTACGCCATTCTGTGTCTGTTTTAAAATATAGGTGAGGTTTGTTGTCTATTTGTTAACGTATAATTTTAGAAGGGAATGAAACGATACTTTCGTGTCCGTTTTTTCCTACAGCACTTACACCAAAGAAGTAGTTGTCAAGAACAATTCCTTCTAAAGTAAACTTAGTAGTTTTTTCTACATATTTGAAGTTATCCCAAGTTGGTGAAGTAGTATCTCTCCAATAAATTTTGTACCCTTTAGCACCATCAACTTTATCCCATTGTAATTTTGCAGACGCTTCAACAATACCACCAATTCCTACATTTTTAGGAGAAGGTGGAGCAGAAGCGACGCTTGCTAAATTAATAGCATTTACAGCAGTTAATTTTTTAGCATATTCAAAATTTACAAATTCTAAGCGGTCTCCATATTCAATACCATTTTCAGTTCTAATATCTTGGTGTTGTTGCGTGTAGTTTTCATGTGCTTCCATAATTCGAATACCAGCAAAACCTGTATCGTTAAAAGGTCTGTGATGTCCGCCACGACCAAACCTATCTAAGCGATAAATCATTTTCGGATTCATTTCTGGCATATACGTTTTAGTTGTTGTATAAATATAACGTGCTAATTGACGTGAAATTCCGTCCACTTCACCACCATAAAAGCGACGTGCTTTTCGTTGACGTTCAGTTTCGGTTGGAGGTACGGGTTCAGAAAAGATTCTAAATGTACGGTTGTCTATAACTCCATCAACACCTTTTATGTTTCCAATCATATCATTATTCATAACCCCCACAATATTCCAATTTTTCTCCTTGGCATAAGCAGCCAATCCTTTTCCACCAAATAAGCCTTGTTCTTCACCAGACAATCCTACATAAATAATACTATTTTCAAATGTATAGTTACTTAATACACGTGCTGCTTCAATAGTTCCTGCCATTCCAGAGGCATTGTCATTAGCCCCAGGTGCATCATCAATGAAATTATTAGGATCGGAAATTCTTGAATCTATATCACCACTCATTACAATATAATTATTTGGGTATTTAGTTCCTTTTTGAATGGCAACTACATTTACTACCCAAACATCTTTGGTGATTCTGCTATTAGTTCCTTTTTTTACAAAGTCTTTTTGGTAAAATACCTCTAAACAGTTGTTGCAATTAGAAGAAATTTTGTCGAATTCAGACTTAATCCATCGACGTGCAGCACCAATTCCACGCGTATTAGAAACGGTATCGCTTAATGTATGACGGGTACCGAAATTTGTTAGTGTAGTAATATCTGATTTAATTCTATCTGCTGAAATAGCATTAATAATATCGTATATTTTAGTGTCGGTTTGTGCTGATATTGTTGTAGAAGTTAGTAAGAATAGTACTATGAATTTTTTCATAATTAAGGAATTTAGCTTACTAAATTACAAAACAAAAAAGAGAATAAATTGTATTTATTCTCTTTTTACTTATTGTGGAAGTGTACCTTGTGAAAAAGTTAGACTTATAAATTTATTTTACAAACCTAACCACAGCAATTTTACCATTAACTATCTCATAGATGGCGACAGCATGAAAGGTAGCTCCGTTTGCTGTAACTTCTTCCTCATCTATCACTACATTTCCTTTAACTATTCTACTAATAATTTTACAGTGTAAATCTTTTGTTGTTTCAAACTTAGGGGCATATAGTTTGCGCATTTCTTCAATACCTTCATATTCTAATTTATTTGGGTAACTATATACTTTTACACCTTTAGCGTAAGATTTTAAAAATGCATCTATATCCCTTTTATTATAAGCTTCTAATTGTTCTTGTGCTAAAGCTCTGGGAGATACTTCTGCTACGATTGCTAGTTTTGTTCCTTCTGGGTTTGCCATAATTCTTGAAATATTATTGATGTTCTCATTTTCAAACTGATGAAAAACAGTAATTTCTTTGTCTGTTTTAGAGTTGTATTGAAAAATCATATTCTGATAAGCAATTAACAGTGTACCATTAGGAAGCCAACAAACATCTTGACTTTTACCTATTGAAACGATTTTTTTAGTTTCTTTAGAAAAAGGGTTTAATGACCAAACTTCCCATTTTTTACCGTTTTGTTTCATGAAACTAACTAAGTTAGAGTTTGGAATTTTATGAAATGAACGTCCTGTTTGTTTAGCTATTGAAATGTTAGTGTTCTTTTTTAAGTCACTAATGTAAAGCTCAAGAGTATCATTTACAATTACGGAAGAAATTACAAGGTTTTTAGTATACCACATAGGGTATGCTACTATCAAGTTTTTAATTACTTCTTTACTTTTACCCGTTTTAAAATTATATTGATAAAAACGTTGTAAACCATTATTATCTAAACGTACTGCAGATACATCTTTTGACTTGGGAATTCGTTGAGGTGAGTATTCACCTCCATTTGGTGTGTTATTAATAAACCTCTTAGCTTTACTATCTATAGAATATTTTACAATATCGGTTTGTCCATTTCTATTGGAAGCAAATAGGATCGTGTTTTCATCATAAAAATAAGGTTGACTATCATATCCATCATTGTTAGAAATATTTTTTCCATTGGTCACCTTCCATTGTCCATCTTCAGAATTGATGTCAAATAAATGAATTTCGGTATTTGTTTGAGCGAAAGTAAATGAGGTAACAAATAGGGAGTATAATAGCTTTTTCATAATAAATAAATTGAGGTCTAAAATACTAAAAAAGTCCGCTCTAAATAATAAGAACGGACTTTTTATGAAGATTTAGAAAGTTATTTTAGAGAAGCTATCCACTTGTCAATTTTGTTTTCTAAAAGTGCTAACGGAATACATCCAGTTTCTAAAACTTGATTGTGGAATTCTTTAATATCGAATTTGTCACCCAATTCCTTTTTAGCTTTAGCGCGTAATTCACGGATTTTTAATTGTCCGATCTTATATGACAATGCTTGTCCAGGATTTGCCATATAACGCTCAATTTCAGAAATAATACTAGCTTCACCTTCCGCTTCGTTATCTAATGAATATTGAATTGCTTTTTCACGACTCCAACCTTTAGAATGTATTCCTGTATCTACTACTAAGCGAATCGCTCGGTGCATCTCCATACCTAACATTCCGAAGTATTGATAAGGATCTGTATATAGGCCTAATTCTTTTCCTAAGTTTTCAGTATACAATGCCCAACCTTCACCATAAGCGCTGTACCATAACGTTTTTCTAAAATCTGGCAAGTCTTCATTCTCTTGCGTTAATGAAATTTGATAATGGTGCCCCGGAATAGCCTCGTGTAAAAATAAAGCTTCATCAGAAAATACATTGTATTTAGTAGCATCAGGAATTGGTGTGTAGAAAACTCCTGGGCGAGTTCCGTCTAACGAACCAGGGTTGTATTCAGCGCTAGCAGAAGCTTCTCTGAATTTTTCAGTTTGCTTTACCACAAATGGAGTTTTTGGCTTATTACCAAATAATTTTTCTAATTGTGGCTTCATTTTTTCGTGAATAGCATTAAAGTTATCAATAATTTGTTGCGGTTCAGTATATGGCATTAACTCTTTGTTGTTACGAACAAAATCAAAGAATTCTTTTAAGTTTCCTTCAAATCCAACTTGCTCTTTTACTTTCTCCATTTCTGATAAAATTCGAGCAACTTCTTTTAGCCCTAATTCATGAATTTCATCAGCAGTCATGTTGGTAGTCGTATAATTTTTGATAGCATGTTGATAGTATGCTGTTCCGTTAGGGATGTCAGAAATACCGCTGCTCTCTCTACCAGCAGCTAAATAGTCAGTCTTTAAAAATTCATACATAGCTTTGAATGACGGAATTAATTTATCATTCAATATATTGGTATACGCTTCTGTTAATCTTGTTTTATCAGCATCAGAAAAACCAGTTGGTAAAGTGTTTATCGGAGAATAAAATAAATGCTCAGAAAAATCAGTAACTCCTTCAGATGATTTTTTTACAATTGTTAAGCTTTCAAACTGCGGAATTACTTTTTTAATTAAAGATTTAGGTAATACATATCCTTCTTTGATTCCTTGCTGCATACGTTCTTTAGCCGATTGTAACCAAGTGTTGTATTTGTTTAATCTGCTTAACCAATTGTCGTAATCTTCAACTGTTTTAAATGGTTGTGCGCTGCTACCACTAGCCAATTGTCCCATGGTAAGATTTATTGTCCACATTTGGTTGATAGGCATTAATAAGTCATTTTTATAACTAGCCTGTGCTAATGCCATATCACAATCCCAATCCAATACAGCTTTACTCATTTGTTGACTTTCGGTTAAGTCGGTATCTTTAAAATTGTTGAGTTTTGTTTTGTAATTTTTGTAAAACTCCTTGCTTTTTGCTTGATATTCGTCAGAAAGTGTGTTAGGAAATTGATCGTTAAAACGATTGTCACCCGCAAAAGTTGCACTTACAGGGTTTAGCTGTAGTTTTCCTTCGTTATAGTCTTTTAATAACTGATTAAATTCCATGTTTTCTGGAGTAGGAATGTTTGCTACTTCTTTTTTTTCTTGTTTACAAGAAGTAAGAAGTGTAGCGGTAGCTACTATAGTTAAGAAGATTTTCTTCATGGTTATGTTTTTGATTATTAACAAATATATCAAAAAGGAGGTTTAAAGATGTAAAAAAAGAGAAAGGAGGTTAAGCTTTAGAGTGCTTGGTATTAAATATAAAAAATAGAGTATTTGTTTTAAATAGAAAGTATCTTAATAGTAGACTAGCAGATTATTAAGTATACTTCTAGTAAAAATCGTAGAAAAAGAAAACCCTATTACATAACTTGTAATAGGGTTTAGTGCTTTTTAATCCTAATAAATACATTTAGGACTGGTAATGACAAAAGAGTTTTCTAGTGTCTTCTTTCTTTAATTCTTGCTTTCTTACCAGTAAGACCTCTAAAGTAGTAAATACGAGCTCTACGTACTTTACCTCTTTTGTTTACTTCAATCTTTTGGATTGATGGTAAGTTAATAGGGAAGATACGCTCAACACCTACAGTACCAGACATTTTTCTAATAGTAAATGTTTCAGAAGCTCCACTTCCTCTTTTTTGGATAACAACTCCTCTAAAAAACTGAGTACGAGTTTTGTTTCCTTCTTTAATTTCGTAGTATACTGTAATAGTATCTCCAGCTGCGAATTCTGGTAATTCGTTTTTTGTTACAAATTCGTCTTGAACAAATTTTACTAAATCCATTTTCTTATTATTTATGGTTGTATAAAAGCAACATTCACGATTTTCGTCAGAGGTTGATTTTGTGGCTGCAAATTTAGAATTTTTCTTTTGATAAAAAAAATAAATAAATCACTGATTATTAATTAGTCTAATAAATCTGGACGTATTTCTTTTGTTCTTTTGTAAGCTTGTTCTGAGCGCCATTCTTCAATTTTAGGAAAATTACCTGATAGTAATACCTCAGGAACCTTCATTCCTTCATATTTTGAAGGTCTCGTATATACAGGAGGTGATAGTAAATTGTCTTGAAAACTATCGGTTAAAGCAGAAGTTTCATCACCCAAAACCCCAGGAATTAAACGAATGACAGCATCACATAAAACAGCTGCAGCCAATTCTCCTCCAGTTAACACATAGTCACCAATAGAAATTTCTTTGGTTACATATTTATCACGTACACGTTGATCTACGCCCTTGTAATGTCCCGTTAAAATAATTATATTTTCTTTTAAAGAAAGGGTATTTGCTGTAGCTTGATTTAGAGTTTTAGCGTCTGGAGTCATATATATGATTTCATCGTACGTTCTTTCAGATTGTAGCTTTTCAATACATTTAGCTATGGGTTCAATCATTAAAACCATTCCAGCACCCCCGCCAAATTGATAGTCATCTATCTGACGATAGTTACCAAAACCATATTCTCGTAAATTATGAAAATGGACTTCAGCGAGTCCTTTATCAATAGCCCTTTTCATCATTGAGTTTTCAAACGGGCTTTTTATTAAGTCGGGTTCTACCGTAATAATGTCTATTCGCATGCAGCAAAGATATATGTTTTAAAGGAGATTTTTTATGGGAATATTTTTTTGAATTTCTTTGGAAGTTCTTTTGTGATGTTGATTGTTTCTTTAGTAAAAGGGTGTGTGAATTCGAGTGTTGAAGCATGAAGAAATAGCCCCTTTCCTTTTAATATTTTATTTTCTATAAAGTATTCTTTATCACCTAAAATCGGATTGCCAATAGCGAAAAGATGCTTGCGTAGTTGATGTTTTCTTCCTGTTTTAGGATGTAATTTAACCAAGTTCAAGAAATCAAATCTAGGTGACTCAGCAGTTTCAATAACTTCAAACGAAGTAGAAGCTTTTTTATCATCAATAGGAAAGTTAATTTCACCTTTCCTCTCTATTTTACCAATGCAGATTGCGTGATATATTTTCTGAATCTCCTTTTTTTGGAATAGTTGGTTCAAAACAATAATACTTTCAGTTGTTTTTCCAATGAGTAACAATCCACTTGTAGGATGATCTAATCGGTGAACAGGTCGAGGGCGAGTAGTATCAAAGAGAGTACTTTTTTGTAAGTTTTGTGTAAGAGCGTTATCAATTGTGGCAAAAGAATTTCCACTAACTAAAACTCCTGAGGGTTTATAAATAATAGCTAAATAATTATCTTCAAAGAGGACTTCTAAGGGAAAATTAAAATGTTTTTTTTGTAAGTTTTCTTTAGGAAGAAGTAATTCAATAGTTTCTCCTCCTTTAATATATAAGGCTGTTGAGGCAGTTTTACCGTTAACTTTTACTAATCCTTTTTTAATAGCTTTTTTTATACCAGATTTTGTAGGAATCGTTTTAAAAACTCCAATAGCGTATTCTTGTAATCGAGTAGGAGTTATTATTTTTTTTACGTTATGATTTTCAGAAACATTCAAGAGTTAATACTTATTTTGTATGCCATTATATAAAGTAAAAGATTTTATTTAAGTACTCAAACAATTTAACATATATCGTCTTGAAAAAAATAGTTATACACTTAAAATAAAGTATAATTAAAGTTTTTCATCAGGCTTTGAAAATATTATTACTAATAGTAGAAGTTACCTTAACTAATCAATTAATATAATATTCAGATAGATGTAGTGTTACAGTAAAATTATAAGAAACTATTAAAATACAATAACACAAAAAGAAAACTTCATTACAAACCATAAGTTTGTAATGAAGTTTAGCGTTGTTTAAGACTAATTATATAGCTCTTAACGACTATTTAATTAGTTCATATGAACGTTTGATAAAGTTTGTTAACTCTTCACCATGTAATAGGTTTTGAGATAATTTAGCTAAATCAAATGCTTGTGTAACTAATTGTTTTTGCTTGTCTTCATCAGCATTTAATATTTCTGATACTAACTCGTGATTCGTATTTACTACTAAGTTATACATTTCTGGCATGTTACCCATTCCCATCATTCCACCACCAGTAGCACTCATTTCTTTCATACGACGCATGAATTCTGGTACTGTAATTATGAAAGGAGAAGCACTAGAATCCATAGCTTCTAATTGTACTGTATAACTTGTATTATTTACAGCTCCTTCAATAACAGGTTTTAATTGCTCTTTTTCTTCGTCAGAAAGTTTAGAAATTACTGTATCGTCTTTCTTAATTAAGTTGTCAATATGGTCAGCATCTACACGTTTGAATTGTACTTTAGCATCGCCAGACTCCATTTCTAATTTTTGCATTAAATGCGAAACGATAGGAGAGTCTAACAACAATACTTCATAGCCTTTGGCTTTTGCATCTTCAATATAACTGTGTTGCGCATCTTTATTGGCGGCATATAAAACGATGTGATTTCCATCTTTGTCAGTTTGAGCATCTTTAGTTTTTTCAACTAACTCATCAAACGTAAAGAATTTATCATCAACAGTAGGGTATAAGGCAAACTTCTTTGCTTTGCTAAAGAATTTCTCTTCCGATAACATTCCGTACTCAATAATAACCTTGATGTCGTTCCATTTTTGTTCAAAATCTTCACGGTTATTTTTGAATAAAGAAGAAAGTTTATCTGCTACTTTTTTAGTGATATATCCAGAAATCTTTTTAACAGCTCCGTCTGCTTGTAAGTATGAACGAGAAACGTTTAATGGGATGTCTGGAGAATCAATTACTCCTTTTAACATTTGTAAGAAATCAGGAACGATTCCTTCTACGTTATCTGTTACAAAAACTTGGTTTTGGTATAATTGGATTTTATCCTTTTGCATATCCAAGTTCTGCGTTAACTTAGGGAAATATAAGATTCCTGTTAAGTTAAATGGATAATCTACATTTAAGTGAATATGGAATAAAGACTCTTCAAATTGCATTGGATACAACTCACGGTAGAAGTTTTTATAATCTTCATCTTCCAAATCCGCTGGTTTTTTAGTCCATGCAGGTTCAGTATTATTGATGATATCATCAACTTCAATTTGTTTGTGAGGCTCAGTTACTTCTTTACCGTCTTCGTCTTTAGTGGTTTTTGGAGTAAAATCTGGATCATTTATTTTCTTAGTTCCAAATTTAATCGGAACTTGGTTGAAACGATTATATTTTGTTAATAGTCCACGGATTTTACCTTCTTCTAAAAATTCAGTAGAATCTTCAGCAATATGTAATACAATTTCTGTACCTCTGTCAGACTTGTCGTGCTCCACTAAAGTATATTCAGGTGAACCATCACATGTCCAGTGAGCAGCTGGCTCGTCTTTGAATGATTTTGTGAAAATTTCTACTTTATCAGCTACCATAAAAGCAGAATAGAAACCTAATCCGAAGTGACCAATAACACCTGTTTCGTTTTTATCGTCTTTGTATTTTTCTAAGAACTCTTCTGCACCAGAAAAAGCGATTTGGTTGATGTATTTTTCAACCTCATCCATTGTCATACCAATTCCTTGGTCTTTAATGGTTAGGGTTTTCGCATCTTTATCGATACTTATTTCAATTTTAGCATCGCCTAATTCTGTCTTAGCTTCACCAATTGAAATAAGATGTTTTAATTTAGTTGTAGCATCAGTTCCGTTAGAAATTAACTCACGTAAAAAGATTTCGTGGTCAGAATACAAGAATTTTTTAATCAGTGGAAATATATTTTCAACCGATACATTAATGTTTCCTTTACTCATAAGTATATATTTTAATTGATATTATTTTCTGCAGAATCAATAGTCAAAAAAAATACCAAATAAGAATTAGTGACAAGATGGCACTTTTTGTACGAATTATATAAAATTCATACTTTTACAGGCTTTTAATTTGTTAACTACAGAATAATCAACATAAAAAATATGTATAACTCAAAAATTACAGGATTAGGTTATTATGTTCCTGAGAACGTAGTGACTAACGATGACTTGACTCAGTTTATGGAGACGAGTGATGAATGGATTCAGGAGAGAACTGGTATAAAAGAGCGTCGTTGGATAGACCCAAAAACTTCTGATGATTCTACATCAGTAATGGGAGCAAAAGCCGCTAAAATAGCTATTGAGCGTGCGGGATTGACTAAAGATGATATTGATTTTATCATTTTTGCTACGTTGAGTCCTGAATTATATTTTCCAGGAGGTGGAGTACAAATTCAAGATTTATTAGATATGCCTACAATTGGTGCGTTAGATGTACGTAACCAATGTTCTGGTTTTATTTATTCACTTTCTGTTGCTGATCAATTTATCAAAACAGGAATGTATAAAAATGTTTTAGTAATTGGTTCTGAAAATCATTCAGGTGGTTTAGAACGTTCTACACGTGGTCGTGGAGTTACTGTAATTTTTGGAGATGGAGCAGGAGCAGCTGTTTTATCACGTTCGGAAGAGGAAGGAAAAGGGATTTTATCTTCTCACTTACATTCTGAAGGAAAGTTTGCGAAAGAATTAATGCTAGAAGGGCCTTCAACAGGACGTTGGGTTCCTGAAATCATAGAGGCCAATGACCCAGATGATACTTCGTATTATCCATATATGAACGGTCAGTTTGTATTTAAGCATGCGGTCGTTCGTTTTTCAGAAGCTATTATGGAAGGATTACAAGCAAACGGACTGCAAAAGGAAGATATTGATATGTTAATTCCTCATCAAGCGAATTTACGTATTGCACAATTTATTCAAAAGAAGTTCCAGTTATCTGATGACAAGGTGTATAATAATATTATGAAGTATGGTAATACTACTGCTGCTTCGGTTATTATAGCATTGACAGAAGCTTGGGAAAAAGGAAAAATAAATGATGGTGATTTGGTAGTGTTAGCTGCCTTTGGTAGTGGATTTACTTGGGGATCGGTAGTGATTCGTTGGTAATGTTAGACTACCTACTTATAAAATAAATAAATCCGAAGTATTAACTTCGGATTTTTTATTAAAACATACCTCCTTGTGCTTCATTATTATCTCTGTATTTTCTGCCTTTACTTTTGTTTTTTCCACTTCCAAAATTATAGGAAAATCCTAGGTAGACAGAGTTGTACTCTAGTGTATACTTTCCTTTTTGCATAAAAGGGGTGTTAGATGTATAATCAAAATTTACATTATTAAAAATGTCAGTACTTCTTAAGGTAATACTTCCTTTACCGTCAAATAGCTTTAACCTAGCTCCGGCATTAATCATAGTATATGGTTCTATAGAATACTGAATGTTTTTACTTTTACCTCTAAAAATACCTGATAGCTGGAAGCTCAGTTTTTTTGAAGCTTTAAAAGAGTTGCTTATACGTCCTTTTACTAAGGTGTTTTTTACCGTTTCAAAGTTACCATTTAAAACACCTTGAGAGTCTTGAATGTACGTTTCAAAAGAAGAATTGAGTGTCCACCATTTTTTTGGCTTAAAACTAGAAGAAAGTTCAATACCATAACTATCTGCATAATCGTAATTGGTAAACGAAGTAATGACTTTGTCTGAATTTTGTTCATCTTGCTGCAATAGTCGACCAATTTTTTCATTTGTTCTTCGATAAAATGTTCCGAATGATATATAACCTTTAGTGACTGTTTTAGTATAATTAAGCTCTAGAGAGTTTGTAAATTGCGGCTGTAAATTAAGGTTTCCTCTTGATATAGTTAGAGGAGAAAACCACTCTTGAATTGGTGTTATCTGATATGCAGAAGGTCTGTCAATTCTCCTACTATAGGCAAGTTGTAACTTATCTTTTTCAGTAAAGCTGTATAGAATTGATAGTGAAGGATACCAACTAAAAATATTATTTTTTAAAGTGGTGTTTCCTTGTTCTGTATTCGAAAAAAGAGCATCTAGGTAAAATTGTTCTAATCTTAAACCTGTCTGAATTGAAATTTTTTTGAACTCCTTGTTGAAATTTATATATCCTGAATAAATATCTCTATCATAATTTAACGTTGTATTTCCTATAGGTTCAAGAGAAGTAGAATCATTTATGTTTTCTCTATCGGTAAGTATTAGATTGTAAAAATCTTGCTTTCTAAATTCAAATCCTAATTCTAGTTTTCCTGACTTTATAGGTTTTATATAATCAATGTTCAACAACCAAAGTTTACGTGTGTCTTTAATGTCATTTGTATAATTATATTCTTTTGAACTGGGATTTATAAACTCTTCGTTAGTCGTTTTTTCAGGATTTTTGGTTAGAGAGTGATTAAGTTCAATCTCTAAATTCTGTCCTTTATCATCAAAATTGTAAACATAATCAGCATTATAGGTTTCATTTTTTTGATTGTAATTAGAAAAACTTCTATTGTCAAAAGTCAAAGAATTGTTTTCGGTTACTAGTGTATTCGTTATTAAACTATTGTTATCGAAATTTTGATAAGTGTATATAGATAAAATACTTTTAGCTGTAAGATCTATATCTATTCCAAATTTGATGTTATGATTTTCAGAATTATTTAAAAAGTAAAGGTTTTGAGACAGATTACTGTCTACTCTTGTTAAGTTATTGAAAGTTTCATAATCGCCCCAACTAGTATTATAGTTTAGATAAAAATTAGTAACTCCTGCCTTGTAATTGGTGTTTAAGATTATGTCGGGTTTGGTGTTTCTACTGTGCTTAATACCTGCAATAATACTACCATTAAAACCAATTTTGGTGTTCTTTTTTAGGATTAAGTTGATAATACCACTCATACCTTCAGGAGTGTGTTTTGCTGATGGGTTTGTAATTATCTCAACGCTTTTTACCGAGTTAGAAGGTATTTGTTTTAATAATTGAGCTGTATTTACGTTGGAAGGTTTTCCATTCACTAAAACTCTAACATTTTCATTTCCTCGTAAGCTTATAGTTCCAGAAAGTTGATTAATATCTATTGAAGGAATATTTTCAAGCATTTCTAAAGAGGTAGTTCCAGTAGCTGTTAGGTCATTACCTACATTAATAATTTTTCTGTCAATTTTTTGAATAAAGGCTGAAGTTTCTCCTTGTATTTCAACTTCATCTAGCTGTGTGGTGTTCTCTTCGAGTAAAATTGTTCCTATTTTACTATTCTTTTTTAAGTCAATTTTCTTTTCAAAAGCTCTGTAACCAATAAATTGAAAAGTTAAAAGTAAATTTTCCTTTGGAAGTTTTTCAATTTTAAAATTCCCTTTTTCATCAGAGATACTACCAGTAAGTATTTTGTCAGAAGTATTTTTACAAGAAATAGTAACGAAGGGTATTGGTTGGTTATTTTTTTTATCTAAAATAGTTCCTGTAACCTGTAGGTTTTGAGCTAGGCTCAAATAAGTACTTAGGAATAAAATTAATATTAGCAATCTTTTCATATATTGAAGGGAATGAAATTCTGCTAAAAATAAAAAAAACGAAGTATTTAACTTCGTTTTTTTTAAATAATTAAAGAAATGTAATGCTACATGAAGCCTCCGCCTCCTTGCTTTTCATTATTATCACGTTGTTTTCTGGCACGAGCTTTGTTTTTTCCTCCACCAAATCTATAGTTAAATCCAATATAAGCAGTTCTACTTTCCCATTTAAAACGTCCATTTTGAACAAAAGGCCTTTCAGAATTAAACTTAAATCTCATATCGTTAAAGATATCATTTACTCTAAGGTTAATATTTCCTTTTCCTTTAAGAATACTATAATTAGCACCAATATTTACCATTTTCATAGGGTCAACATTCCATTGAATGTCTTCTCTTGGACCTCTATACATTGCAAACAATTGTAAACGTAATTTTTTAGATACTGTAAAACTATTACTTATACGAGCATTAAAAATATCTGTTTTGACTTCAATAGTTGGTGAGTTCGGGTCGCTTAAATCAGTAGTTCCAAATTGCTTTTGAGAATAATAATCCATACTAGCATTTGCTCTCCACCATTTTGCTATCTTATAACTAGCAGAAAATTCTAAACCGTAAGCGTCTGTGTCATCAAAATTAGCAAAAGTTAATATTTGCCTAGTGTTTGTTTCATCTAAAGGATCCATGTAAGTAGCTCTATTAATTACATCAGTGATGTTTCTATAAAAACTTCCTAATGTTATTGAACCACCTTTTATTTTTCTTGTATAATTAAATTCAACTGAGTTTGTAAATTGAGGAACAAGATCAGGATTACCTACAGAAGTAATTAAAGGAGTACTCCATTCTCTAATAGGGTTTACTTGCTGTATTCCTGGTCTATCAACTCTTTTACTATAGCTTAACTGAAATTGATCTGCATCATTAGGATTGTAAGTAAAAAAAGCAGAAGGGTATACGCTGAAAATATCATCAGTAACTTTATCTTTCTTTACATCACCATTTTCATCTAGTCCTGTAAAGTTTCCTTCAATTTTATATTGCTCAAAACGGGCACCTAATTGCATAGATAGTTTTCCAAACTTATGACCATAGTTTATATAAGCAGAATAAATATCTCTGTCATAAGTAAAATAAGAATCTCCTACATCTCTATATGTTTTATTTCCATTAATATCTTCTAATACAATTTGTTGGTTTGTTAGGTTTACATTGTCGGTATTATTTACTCGATACTCTAAACCTAACTCAAGTTTACCATTTTTAGAAATAGGATTTGTATAATCTAAATTTAATAATGTACTTTTTCTATCATTATTAATATCATTAAAATAATCAGGTTGAGTACCTTCTAAGAAGTAATTATTTAAGTAGTTTGGAGCATTGTTTTTAGAATAGTTAGCTTCAAACTCTATGTTATGTCCTTCTTTTTCAAAATCATGTTTATAATTTACATTATAGGTTTGATTATGACTTTCATTGTTTTGAGTATTAGGTGAATGTTCAATTAAATTACTATTATTATCTGTAATTATAGCACGTCCTTTAGCAAAAACATTAAACCAGTTTTGAGTTGTGTAAAGCGAAAGAGTGTTTTTATCATCTAAATAAATGTCTGCTCCAATTTTAAATAAATGTGATTCATCATCATTCTGAAAAATAAAGTCTTGATAATTTTCTCCAGGCCTACTAATGTATCCAAAATTGTAATTATCACCACCTCTAAAGCCATAGTTACCAAAAAAGTTCACTTTTCCTGTTTTGTAATTCATGTTTGTAGAAGCATTGTAACGAACATAATGACCAGCTTCAACTCCAGTATTTATAGAACCATTAAAGCCCATATTGGCATTTTTATTAAGAATTATATTAATAATACCACTCATTCCTTCAGGGTTGTATTTAGCAGAAGGATTGGTAATTAACTCAACACTTTTAATAGATGATGAAGGTATTTGTTTTAATAACTCAGAAGCAGGAATGTTGGTAGGTTTACCATCAACTAATACACGTACATTTTCGTTACCACGCAAACTAATGTTACCTGATTGGCTATCAACACTTACAGATTGTACGTTATTTAATAAATCAGAAGCAGTAGCTCCTGCTGAGGTCAAATCTTTACCAACGTTAATAACTTTTCTGTCTACTTTTTGAGTTACTGAAGAAGTTTCTGCTCTAATTTCTACTTCATCTAAAGTAGTGCTATCTTCCTCTAGAGGAATAGTGCCCAAATTAACATTGCTTGATTTACGACTTACAGAAATAGGTTTAGAGAATGTTCTATACCCTATAAACTGAACTTCAACAATACTATTTCCTTCAGGTATATTTTTTATAGAGAATAAGCCATTGTCATCAGTAATTCCACCAGTAATAATTTTTTTGGCAATATCTTTGATTATAATATTTACATAGGGAAGAGGTTGCTTGGTTGCTTGATCGACTACTTTACCAGAAACTACTCCTGGTTTGGGTAGGCTACTTTTAGGCATTTGTGCATAAATACTTGTAGTAAATACAGCTAAAAGTATTAGTAATATGTTTTTCATTTTTGTTGTTTTGAATTGTTTTGATGCTTAATAGACTCTTTATTACCTAACTTTGTTACTTAACTTAAGAGAGTTTAACGTATTATTAACAGAAAATGAAAAAACGAACTTTGGTACTAGGAGCCTCTTTAAAATCCTCTAGATATTCGAATATAGCTATTAAAAGGCTAAGAGATAATGGAATAGAAACTGTAGCAATTGGTTTACAAAAAGGAATTGTTGCAGATGTAGCTATTAAAACAGAAAATATTTTTTTCGAAAATATTGATACTGTAACTTTATATTTAAATCCAAAGCGACAGGAATCTTATTATGAGTATATAATTAACTTACAACCTCGCAGAGTGATTTTTAACCCTGGAACCGAAAATATTGAGCTTATGGAGTTGTTAAAGGAAAATGGTATTGAGAGTGAAATAGCATGTACTTTGGTACTTCTATCAACAAAGCAGTATTAATTTAAAATTTCAACAGGAAAAGAATTAGTACTATATCGTTTCCCTGCTTCCGCTAATTCAGTATTCTTAAAAACTGTTTGAGCCTCAATTTTAAAATCATTAATGTTTTTATACCTGCTAGAATAATGCCCAATAATTAATTTGTTTGCATTTGCTTTACTAGCAATAGAAGCTGCTTGTTCTGCAGTAGAATGTTTAGTTTTATCACATAAATCTTCTCTGTCTTTTAAAAATGTAGCTTCGTGGTATAACAAGTCTACATCTTTAATAATAGGAACAATGTCTGGTTTATAGGCAGTGTCACTACAGAAAGCAAAACTTAAAGGTTTAGGAGGATCAATTGTAAGTTCTTCATTAGGAATTACTTCTCCTGTAGAAAGAATAATATCTTTACCAGCTTTAATGTTATGAAAGTCACAAGTTTCTATTTCATTATATTGCTGAATATTCTCAATGTGTAACTTTCTAAGTTTAGGTTTTTCAGTAAATAAAAAACCGTTAGTATACACTCTATGATTTAAAGGAATGGTTCTTACAGAAACTTTATCATCTTCAAAAATAAGCTCACTTTCTTTTGATTCTAATTCGTGAAAAATAATAGGATATTTAGTCCACGATTTTGAAATTTTTAACTGAAGTGTTGTCACTTCTTTTATGCCTTTTGGACCGTAAATATGTAACTCTTTTTCTCTGTTTAGAATCCCAAAAGTAGCGATGAGTCCAACCAAACCAAAAAAATGATCACCATGCAAATGAGAAATAAAAATATGGTTTATTTTTGAAAAACCAACCTTGTATTTTCGCATTTGGCGTTGTGTACCTTCTCCACAATCAATTAAAAAATGACGATTGTTAATTTCTAAGTATTGAGCGGTAGGGTAGGCATTAGCTCTTGGAGTAGCAGAATGACAACCTAAAACAGTTAAGTGTAAACTCATTTATTTGATTACAAAGCGTTTTGAAATTATTTCTTTATTACTTTGTATTGCATAAATGTACATACCAGACTTTAAATCATTACGTTGAAAAGGGAAAGAGTTACGTCCCTTAACCACTTTAAGCTCTTTATTATAAACAGTTTTACCTAGTACATTTCTAACAGTTAAAATAACTGTTTGATTATGTTTAGCATTAAAGTAAATAGTAGTATTGTTCGTAAAAGGGTTAGGAGATGCTATTAACTTATTAATTGATTTTTCTTGTGAAAAAGCAACAGAAATAGTTAAGAAAAAAGTTATAAAAAGTATTTTTTTTATCATAAATTATCGTTTAGGGGATGGATAATTATTAAAATTAAAGGTTAAAAACCTAAATCACGCTGAATGTTTTCCATTTCTATAACATCTTCTGCTTCAATTAAAGTAGGAACAATGTTAAAAGTTTCAGGAAAATCATCAATAGTAACATCTTTAGATATAACAACAAAAGATGTGCCATTGTTTTGATGTTTTTCTGCGTATTCCAAAAATAGTAAAATATTTTTGTTAGAGGGGTTAAATTCTTCTGAAATTACAACAATTAAATTTTTATCTGTAAGGTTTACATGTTCATTTTCAAAGCTTTCAAAGAAGTCAGAAAATGTTTTTTCATCAGAAGTTACTAGGGTGTAATTAGTTTTATCAGTTATATTCATGACTATCTTTTTATTTGTTGTGCTAACAAATAAATAACTGCCATACGAACAGCAACTCCATTTTCTACTTGGTTTAGAATAATTGATTGATCACTGTCGGCAACATCACTTGTTAGTTCTACCCCTCTATTAATAGGTCCAGGGTGCATTATGACAATTTTTTTGCCAAGACTGTCTAATATTTCTTTGTTAATACCAAAAAGTTGTGTGTATTCTCTAGTTGATGGAAAGTATTTTATATCCATACGTTCGTGTTGCACACGTAATACATTAGCAACATCACACCATTCTAAAGCTTTTTTTAGATTTGTTTCCACTTCAACTCCTAAACTAGAAATGTATCTAGGAATTAACGTACTAGGTCCGCAAACTTTTACTTTAGCTCCTTGTAATTGTAGTGCAAAAATATTTGATAAAGCTACACGTGAGTGTAAAACATCACCTACAATTACAATTTTCTTTCCTTTTAAGTCGCTATTTAAAGCTTCCCGCATAGAAAAACTATCTAATAATGCTTGGGTCGGGTGTTCATGTGTGCCATCTCCAGCATTAATAATTTTAGCATCTACATGGTTTGATAAGAAAATTCCTGCTCCAACATTTGAATGTCGCATCACAACAATATCAACTTTCATCGACAAAATATTGTTAACGGTATCAATTAAAGTTTCTCCTTTTTTTACTGAAGATTGTCCTGCAGAAAAATTAATAACATCAGCAGATAAACGTTTTTCAGCTAATTCAAAAGAAAGTTTTGTACGTGTGCTATTTTCAAAAAATAAATTAGCGATGGTAATATCACGTAACGAAGGAACCTTTTTTATAGGTCGGTTAATGACTTCTTTAAAATGAGCGGCAGTTTCAAAAATAAGCTCAAGGTCATTTTTGTTAAGGTATTTGATTCCTAATAAATGTTCAACACTTAACTGCTTCATTTTAGTTTGTTTTTTTAATCATAACTAATCAAGCTTTGAGGGCTTGGGTTCAAGGTAAATTGTATCTTCTTTATGAGTTTCTTGCCAGTTCACAACTACTTTTTCTTCATTGATGGCATCTACTTGTCTTCCTCTATAATTAGGTTGAATAGGTAAATGACGGCTAAAGCGACGATCAATTAATACTAATAACTCAATATTATCAGGTCTTCCATACGATTGTAGTGCTGTTAAAGCACTTCGAACGCTTCTTCCTGAAAATAATACGTCATCAATAATAACCACCTTTTTTCCTTCAATTAAAAAGTCAATTTGTGTAGAGGTGGCTTCTAATGGTTCTTCTCTTCTGCGAAAATCATCACGATAAAAGGTAATATCTAACAAGCCTAATTTTAGGTCTTTAATTTGATACTCTTCTCTTAATAATTTAGCCAATCGATTAGCTAAATAAGAGCCTCTAGGTTGTAATCCTATTAAAACGGTATTAGAAAAATCGTTGTGATTCTCGATTAACTGACACGCTAATCGATGCAGAATGATTTCAATTTCTTTCGAAGTAAGTAGTGTTTTTCTGCTCATTTGTTGCTACCAAATTGGTTTGATAGTTCAACGTTCAAAATTAAGGCAAAAATTTACGCTGACAAAATTAAACTTAATGAAACCTAAAACTTGGTCTATAAAATTATCTTTACATTTGCGCACTTTTACAAAAGACTCTTAGAAATTATGATGAAATACATTAAAGGTAAGAAGATTAACATAAAAGATGATTCTTTAGCAGGCATTACGGTATCGTTAGCAATGATACCAGAGGTAGTAGCTTTTGCTTTCGTAGCTCAAATTAGTCCTATTGTAGCTTTGTTTGGAGCTTTCGTTGTAGGAATTGTTTCCGCAATTTTTGGAGGAAGACCTGGTTTAATTTCAGGAGCAGCTGGTGCCGTAGCTGTAATTTTTGTAAACATGATACAAGAAGGACACGCAAAAGGACTGCTGTTTGATACACCTGTAGAAAATATGGGATACTTTTATTTACTAGCAGCTGTAGTTTTAATGGGAGTTATTCAAGTGTTAGCAGGAGTGTTTAAATTAGGGAAATTAGTTCGGTTAATTCCACACCCAGTAATGATGGGATTCGTAAATGGTTTAGCTATAGTTATTTTTATAGCTCAACTAGGAATGTTCAAAGAAAATAAGAAGGACATTTTCGGACAAAATATGCGCAAAACTGAATCGAAAGAGTTGGTGTATAAAGTTGCAGATAACGAGGTGCAAGATTTAGTGTCAAATGCTGCATTGTTTTCAATTAAAGGAAATTCAATTATTAATAATGAAACAAACCAAGAAGTTTTTGTAAAATCAGAGACACAAGTTTTTGATGCAAAAACAAAAAAAGTTGTTTATAATATTGAAAATGGCGGATTTTATTCAGTAAAAGATAGTGGGGTAGTAAAATCTACTTTACAAGGAACAAAGCTATATACTATGGTTGGGTTAGTGTTGTTAACGATGCTAATTATATGGTTGCTTCCAAAATTAACAACAAAAGTACCAGCAGCGTTAACAGCTATTTTAATTGTTACGTTTGTATCTATTTTCGGTGGATTAGAGTCTATAAATGTTGGAGATTTTATTAGAGATGGAGGAGGAGCTGGTTTAAATGGTTTTGATGAGATTTCAAAAAAAATGAATTTAGCAGAACTTTGGAGTAATTTACCATTCAACTTAGATACGTTAAAGTTTATAGCACCGTACGCTTTTTTAGCAGCTTCAGTTGGGTTGATTGAAACGTTAATGACGATGAATTTAGTTGATGAGTTAACAGACTCAAGAGGTGATGGAAATAAAGAATGTGTGGCACAAGGAGCTGGAAATATGTTAAGCGGATTGTTTGGTGGAACTGGTGGTTGTGGTATGATTGGTCAAACCGTAATTAATATTAATGCAGGTGGTAGAGGACGTTTATCAGGAGTTATGATGGCGGTTACCTTGTTAATTTTTATCCTTTTTGCGGATAAATATATTGAGCAAGTACCTATAGCAGCTTTAGTAGGAGTAATGTTTATGATGGTAATTGACACGTTTGCATGGTCTAGTTTTAGAATTATGAATAAAATTCCAAAACCAGATGCAATTGTATTAATTATAGTATCTGCGGTAACTGTAATTTTTGATTTAGCAATTGCTGTATTTGTTGGGGTAATTATTTCAGCATTAGTTTTTGCTTGGGAAAATGCAAAAAAAATTAGAGCGAGAAAACGTTTTAAAGAAGATGGAACTAAGATTTACGAAATTTGGGGACCTTTATTCTTCGGAAGTATTACTGCTTTTAACGAAAAGTTTGATATTAAAAATGATCCTGCTAACGTGGAAATTGATTTTGTAGAATCGCGTATTTCAGACCATTCAGCTATTGAAGCTATTTTTATATTAGTAGAAAAATATCAAAAAGCAGGGAAGAAGGTAACCTTAAAACATTTAAGTGAAGATTGTAAGGTATTGTTATATAAAGCAAGTCCGATTTTTGCAGAGGTCATAGAAGAAGCGGTAGATGACCCTCGTTATCATTTAGCTGCAAATCCAGAAGATTTTCCAAAACCTTTATCAGAATATAGTTTTTAAATCGCAGAGCGATAAAAAATAAAAAAACCCGCTATTAGCGGGTTTTTTTATGTGTTTTTTAGAATTAGGCATATAATGATTATTACAACTATAAATAATAGATACTTTAGAAATTTCGTGTTTAGTTGAGTGTTTTTATTTAAGTTATCAAGAGGAGAAGAAACTTTTCTTATGTTAGTAGGTGTTTTTGAAAAACTATATCCTTCGAAATTAGTATCAAATAATAACTCATCATCTGAATCCAATTGCTTTCCAAAATACCTTGTACATAACTCAAATACAAAATTTTCACCTACTTGATCTTCAGTAAATTCTCCTTCAGTAAATTCATCGAAATTATAAAACCTATTTCCATTTTCATCTATTTTTGACTTAGATAATAGTTTTTCTTCCTCTTTAAGAGGTTTACCGAAATCAATAAAGGTGCCTAGTTCTGATGTTCCTCCTTTAACCCTTAATTTTTGATTATTTTTAGTAACAGAATATCCCCAAAAATTAACAGTGCTTTGAAGAGCAATAGAACATATTTCTGTATCAGGGAAAAAATCAGATAGTGTATTTTCCTCATAGGAAGTATTTTCTTCAAATGATTTTATGGGTAATTCTTGTTCACATATTATCCAATTTCCTTTGTATTTTGTAATATAAACGGTATTACCAGGAGGTAACATAACCTCTTCAAACGTTTTAGGAACTATTTTTTTTAGATTATGAAAACCGATACTATTTAAGAGTTTTTCTTTCTCTATTTCTTTGTTAGAGTTAATAATTACGCATGATATTTTCCATCCCATAGCTAGGTCAGTTATTTTAAAATGTTAGCTCAATGAGGTTTATTTTTTCTGAAGTGGACTTATAATTTCTACATCACTAAAAGCAATAGCGCCTCTAATTACACTGTCAATAGTACTTTTTAAAGCTTCAATCAATTGCATTTTTAATTGCGATTTGTGATAAATCAAGCTAACTTCACGTGCAGGAGATGGAGATTCAAATTCTCTTAAATGAGTTTTGTCTCGTTCATTTAAATCCAGCGTATTTAAATAAGGAAGTAAGGTCATTCCTAATCCGTCTTTAGATAACTTTATTAATGTATCAAAACTTCCACTTTCTAACTGAAAGTGATGCGTAGAGCTTCTTTTATTAGTTCTACAAAGATTAATTACACTGTCTTTAAAACAATGTCCGTCTTCTAACAATAAAATATCATCAACTTCTAAATCATCAACTTTTAATTTCTTTTGTTTAAATAATCGATGTTCACTTGGAACTAAACCTACAAAAGGTTCATAATACAAAACACGCTCTTTTATGGCTTCATTTTCTAATGGAGTAGCAGCAATAGCAGCATCTATATAACCATCCATTAACTTTCTAACAATTTCTTCTGTAGTTAATTCTTCAATAACTAATTGAACTTTAGGGTAGTTCTTACTAAATGTTTTTAAAAACATAGGAAGTAGTGTAGGCATAATTGTAGGGATTATTCCTAGTCTAAACTCACCACCTACATAGCCTTTTTGTTGATGTACAATATCAATAATACGATTACTTTCATCAACAATTACTTTAGCTTGCTCTACAATACGCTTACCAACTTCAGTTAATTCAATAGGCTTTTTTGAGCGGTTAAAAATTTTAGCATCTAGTTCTTCTTCTAATTTCTGAATTTGCATACTCAACGTTGGTTGTGTAACAAAGCAATGTTCTGCAGCTATGGTGAAGTTTTTATATTCAGCAACGGCTAGTGTATATTTTAATTGTGTAATAGTCATTTCAATAATAATTTTTGATAAAGATATTAAAACAATCGATTACGTTTATAGTAAAACTGTTAAAACTTGCCTTAAATTTGTAATAGAAAAAGTAAAAAACTTAAAATCAAAACAATATGTCAACTACAATTTTAGGATTAGATAAACAAAAAACTGAAAACTTAGTAAAAGAGTTAAATGCCCTACTAGCAAACTTTCAAGTATATTACCAAAATGCAAGAGGTTTACACTGGAATATTAAAGGGAAAAACTTTTTTGAGTTGCATATGAAGTTTGAAGAATTTTATACAGATGCACAAGAAAAAGTAGACTTAATAGCAGAACGTATTTTAACATTACAAGGAACACCATTGCATACTTTTGAAGATTACACTAGTGTATCAAAAGTACCAGTAGGAAAAAATATTTCAAATGATGTTGAAGCAGTAAAATTAATTATTGATTCGTTATCAGAACTATTAAAAATAGAACGTTTAATTCTTGATTTGTCTGATGAAGCAGAAGATGAAGGAACAAACTCAATGATGAGTGACTTTATTGCAGAACAAGAAAAAACATTGTGGATGATGAATGCTTGGTTAGGCTAAGAAATAGTTATCTATGTTTAGGGGATGAAAGAGCAACGTGTTTACGTTGCTTTTTTTATGTAGAAGAAAATAATATGAATAATTGGCTAATATAAATACTTAATTAAAATCCGAATACTTACAAAGGCAATTAGAATAGCGGTTGCTTTTTTCAGTTGTGTGGAATTAAAGAATTGGTTACTCATTCTACTACCAATTTGACCACCAATAAAAACAGTAATTAATAAAATAGAAGTAAGCTTCCAGTCGATAGAAAATTCAGGGTTCACATATTGACCTATCAATCCAGATATAGAATTTACTAAAATAAAAAAGCTTGCTGTAGCAGCTATTTTTTTAGGAGTGTCCCAATTGGTTAAATGAAGTAACGGAGCTAAGAAAATACCACCACCAATTCCAACCATTCCAGAAATAAAACCAATAATTCCGCCATAACCTGCATTTTTTGCTATGTTTAAATCGGTAGTTTTATTGCTGTTGGTAACTACTTTGTTTGAACTCCACATGGTAATAGCAGCAAAAAGTAGTGTGAAACCTAAAAGAATAAAGAAAAAAGTTTGACTTATTCGTAAATAGCCACCCAAAAAAGCCATAGGAATACTAAATAAAGTAAGCGGAATAACCTTTTTCCAATTATATTGTTTTTGTTGCATATAAAGTAAAACATTACCTGTAACAACCATTACATTACAAAGTAATGCTGTAGCTCTTATTTGTGTAAAAAGTAAGCCAGTGAGTGCTAAAACAGCCAAGTAACTGGAACCACCACCAAATCCGACAGAAGAGTATAGAACAGCCACAATAAAAAAGAGTAAGACTATGTACAAATTAGTACTTAAAACATCTAGAAAAAGAGATATCATCATATCAAACAAATGTAGCTATAAAAGTTTTTTTTAAAAAGTTGATGATTTACTCTTTTATAAAAGACTTTTTAAACTGCTGAGGAGTAATCATCTCCATTTTTTTAAATTGTCTGTTAAAATAGCTAATGTTATTAAAACCAGATTTGTAAGCTATTTCAGAGATTCGTAGGTTTTTAGATTGCTTTATAAGTTTTTTAGAAAATTTAATTTTTTCAGAGTTTATGTAGTCAATAGGAGAAATTCCTAAGGTGTTTTTAAACTTTTTATGAAAATGAGATGTACTCATACAAGCCTTCTTAGCTAACAATTCTACAGTAATATCTTTATTTGTGAGGTTGTTTTTTATAAATTTAATAACCATACCTATACGCGTATCAGAAAACGTGTCTGTAGGATCATTTAAGATGAATGCTTTAGCTTTGGTCTGTAGTAGTCTAACAATCAGTTCTTGTATCATAAGATCAAGAAGAATGTCTTTAGATTTGTTTTGCTCAGTAAATGTATGAACTAAACGCCCTACTAAGTGATTAATATCTGTGTTATGAACTAAATGTGATGAAGTGTCATTCAAATTCCAATTATTATTTTCACGTTCTATAGCTACGTTGTGGTTGAACTTTTCAACAATTTCTTCTATTTTATGTGAATCGATACCTAGTGCTAAGCATTGAGTAGGGTTATTTTTATCTGCCAAAGGAAAATCAATAATCATTTCTTTGTTTTTAGGCATAACCACAGATTCTCCCGGAAAAAAATCAAAAGGATCCATTCCTTCTAAATGCATTATTTTTTTACCGGTTAGCATACTGGCAATAACAGGAAAGTCAAAAGTTAATGAAACTTGTTCAGCATGCTTATGAGTTTCAAAAATATTTAACTCCGCATATTCAGCATTATAGGTGGTTCTATTTTCAACTAAAGTAGTGAGTTTTCGGCTTTCCTTATGTCGACTTAATAAATGATTCATAATCAATAGTACAAAATTCTATTTGTGTTTTTTGGGGAATAATAGATATGTGTTACAATTTAATAAATATGTTCAATGTATTAGCTATATGATATTATAAATTTACAAAAATTACGAAATATTCATTTTTACACATAATTAATTAAGGATGTGTTATTTCGTTGGCTAAATTCAAATAAAAACACAAAAATACAAAGTTTATGAGTTATACGAAACCAAAGTTTAAAGACACGTATGCTAATTTTATTAATGGAGAGTTTGTTGCTCCGTTAGGAGGAGAATACTTCGAAAACAGATCTCCAGTAGATAATAGTATCATAGCAAAATATCCAAGATCACAAAAAGAAGATGTAGAGTTAGCTTTAGATGCAGCCAATGCAGCGAAGGAAAGTTGGGGAAACACTTCAGCAGCAGAACGAGCTTCATTGCTAAATAAAGTAGCAGATATAATTGAAGCAAATTTAGAAGAGTTTGCATTAGTAGAAACCTGTGATAATGGAAAACCAATACGAGAAACATTAAATGCTGATGTTCCTTTGGCAGTAGATCATTGGCGCTATTTTGCGGCTGCCATTAGAGCAGAAGAAGGAAGTGCAACAGAGCTTGATCAAAATACCTTATCAATGAACATTAAAGAACCTTTGGGGGTTGTGGGGCAAATTATTCCTTGGAATTTCCCTCTTTTAATGTTATCGTGGAAGTTGCCTCCTGCATTGGCAACAGGGAACTGTGTGGTATTAAAACCAGCAGAGCAAACTCCATCATCAGCAACATTGTTAATGGAAAAAATAGCAGGTGTTTTTCCTCCAGGAGTGTTAAACGTAGTACATGGTTTTGGACCTGAAGCAGGAAAACCATTGGCATCGAGCCCAAGAATAGACAAAGTAGCCTTTACAGGTGAAACTACTACAGGACAGTTGATTATGCAGTATGCTTCTAAAAACTTAAATCCTGTTACGATGGAATTAGGAGGAAAATCTCCAAACATCTTCTTTAATAGTGTAATGGATGAAGATGATGCGTTTTTAGATAAAGCAATTGAAGGAGCTGTTTTATTTGCATTTAATCAAGGAGAAGTTTGTACCTGTCCATCACGTATTTTAGTACAAGAAGATATTTACGATAAGTTTATGGAACGTGTGGTAGAAAGAACAGAAGCTATTGTACAAAAGAGTCCGTATGATGTAAATACGATGGTAGGTGCGCAAGCATCTAACGATCAATACGAAAAAATTCAAGCATATATTAAAATAGGAAAAGAAGAAGGAGCGAAAGTATTATGTGGTGGAGAAGCTAATAAGCTAGATGGAGAGTTGGCAAATGGTTTTTACATTAAGCCAACTATTTTAGAAGGGCATAATAAGATGCGTGTGTTCCAAGAAGAGATTTTCGGACCCGTAGTTTGTGTTACAAAGTTTAAAGATGAAGCAGAGGCTTTAGAAATAGCAAATGACACTATGTACGGATTAGGAGCAGGGGTTTGGACACGAGATGCGCATCAGTTATATCAAATTCCAAGAGCGATTAAAGCAGGTAGAGTTTGGGTAAATTGTTACCATGCATACCCTGCACATGCGCCATTTGGAGGGTACAAAAAATCAGGATTTGGTAGAGAAAACCATTTAATGATGATGGATTACTATCGTCAAACTAAGAACATGTTGATATCGTATGATAAAAACAAGTTAGGGTTCTTTTAGTTGTTTGAAAATACTGAGCTTTTTAAAGCTCAGTATTTTATAAAAAAATATAATATGCAAAGAGTAGCAATAACAGATGCAGCAAAAGAAATAGTTGAAAAACTAAAAAAGCAACATGGCGAATTAATTTTTCATCAAAGTGGAGGGTGTTGTGATGGATCATCACCAATGATTTTTCCTAAAGATGAAATGTATTTAGATGAAAGTGATATTCTGTTAGGTGTGTTAGATGAAGTCCCCTTTTATATGAATAAAGATCAATATGAATACTGGAAGCATACGCACTTAACAATTGATGTAACTGAAGGAAGAGGAGCAAGTTTTTCATTAGAAATTCCTTTAGGAGTTCGCTTCATTATACATTCACGTTTATTGCAACAGGAAGATGAAGGTTAGCATATGTTTTAAGAAGAAGAATTAATAAGTTGATAAACAATTAAAAATGATTTATTTTAGTAGCTTAAGCTAAAATAAAAAGGAGTATAAGAATGAGTAACTACCACGTAAAAACATTAGAAGAATATTTTCAAGTATATAGAAAGTCCGTTAGAAATCCAGAATTATTTTGGGAAGAAATAGCAGAAGAACATTTTGTTTGGAGGAAAAAATGGGATACCGTTTTGGACTATAATTTTGAGAAAACTGAGTTCAAATGGTTTGAAGGAGCAAAGCTAAATATTACAGAAAACTGTATCGACCGTCATTTGCATATCAGAGGAGATAAAACAGCTATTTTATTTGAGCCCAACAACCCAAAAGAAGAAGCTCAACATATTTCTTATAAAGAACTACACAAACGTGTTTGTAAGTTTGCTAATGTTTTAAAAGACCACGGGATAAAGAAAGGAGATAGAGTTTGTATTTACTTACCAATGATTCCAGAATTAGCTATTTCGGTTTTAGCTTGCGCACGAATCGGAGCAGTACACTCAGTTGTTTTTGCAGGATTTTCATCAACAGCATTAGCAACGAGAATTAATGATTGCGAAGCAAAAATGGTAATTACTTCAGATGGTTCCTACAGAGGGGCAAAAACTATTGATTTAAAGAGTATTGTAGATGAAGCATTAGAAGATTGTCCTACTATAGAAAATGTATTAGTTGCTAAAAGAATTAATTCAGAAATTCAATTAAAAGAAGGACGAGATAAGTGGTTAGCACCTTTATTAGAAGAAGCTTATCAAGATTGTGTTCCAGAGATTATGGATGCTGAAGATCCATTATTCATTTTATACACTTCTGGTTCAACAGGAAGTCCAAAAGGAATGTTACATACCACAGCTGGTTACATGGTGTACACAGCATATACGTTTAAAAATGTTTTCAATTATAAAGAAAATGATGTGTATTGGTGTACCGCAGATATTGGTTGGATTACAGGGCATAGTTATATTGTATATGGTCCGTTAGCAAACGGAGCAACAACTGTAATGTTTGAAGGAGTTCCTAGCTATCCAGATTTTGGTCGTTTTTGGGAAATTGTAGAGAAGCACAACGTAAATCAATTTTATACAGCGCCCACAGCAATTAGAGCATTAGCAAAAGAGAACTTAGAATTTGTTGATAGCCATAACCTTTCATCAGTAAAAGTGTTAGGAACGGTAGGGGAACCTATAAACGAAGAAGCATGGCACTGGTATAATGATAATGTTGGAAAAAAGAAAAGCCCAATTGTAGATACTTGGTGGCAAACTGAAACTGGTGGAATTATGATTTCCCCTTTACCTTATATCACTCCAACAAAACCAACTTATGCAACATTGCCTTTACCAGGAATTCAAATAGCATTGATGGATGAAAACGGAAAAGAAGTAAAAGGAAATCAGGTTGACGGAAGATTATGTATAAAATACCCTTGGCCATCTATGGCAAGAACTATATGGGGAAACCATCAGCGTTATAAAGAAACATATTTCTCAGCATTTGATGATATGTATTTTACTGGTGATGGTGCTCTTCGTGATGAGGTAGGCTATTACCGAATTACAGGTAGAGTAGATGATGTAATTATAGTTTCTGGACATAACCTAGGAACTGCACCTATAGAAGATGCAATCAATGAGCATCCTGCAGTAGCAGAAAGCGCTATAGTTGGTTTTCCGCACGAAGTAAAAGGAAACGCTTTATATGGTTATGTGATTTTGAAAGAAACCGGAGAGGTAAGAAATCAAGATAACTTACGTAAAGAGATAAATCAAATTATTACGGAGCATATCGGTCCGATAGCGAAGTTGGATAAAATTCAGTTTACTGAAGGAGTACCTAAAACACGCTCAGGAAAAATTATGCGTCGTATTCTTCGAAAAATTGCACATAATGAATTAGATAATTTAGGAGATGTTTCTACACTCTTAAATCCTGAAGTGGTACAGAATATAATTGATAACAGATTATAAAATAGTGAAAAGGGATTCTTATAAGAATCCTTTTTCTTTTGCTATTAAAATCAAATCACGATCATCAGAATTATCAACCTCAAATATTTTAGCCATTTGTCGTTTTCTTTTTTGTACTGCAGCTAAAGATAAGGGTAGGATGTTAGGTAGTTTATTTACACGATTACCAATAGATAGTTCATACAAAATCTTTCTATCCAAATCATCTAAAAAATACTCATTGGACACTTGATTTCTCAGCATTTTCATTACCGTTTTGCTGTAGTAAGGAGGGTCGTTAAGTACTTCTTCAATAGCATGAACTAATTCTACCGGGGTAATGTCATTTTTAACTAAGAACCCATCAGGATTTACGTTTTTTAAAATACTATGTACTCGGTAATTATCGTTAAAAGTAGTGGAGATAATAATTTTAGACTCAGGAAGTTTTTCGTTTATAATCAAACCTAAATCCTCGCCAGATAAAATACCTTTTTCTTCTAGAGGAGGTAAACTAATATCTAAAAAAATAATTTCAATAGATCGATTAGAAGAAGAATACGTTTCTATAATTTCATCGGCAGCACCACAGTTATTTGCTATTTGAATATGAAAAGAAATATTTTCATTTTGACTTTCGATATAGGCAAAAGCACTTTTATAAGCTTCTGATATTAAAGGATGATCGTCAATTATTAAAGCGTTATACTTTTTACTTTCCATTTTTAGTATTAAAAGGGGTTATAATAACAAGTGTAGTTCCTTGGTTTTCTTTAGAAATAAACTCTAAAGTACCACCTAATTTTTGTACCCTTGCTGTAATATTTTTTATTCCAATTCCCTTTTTCTTTTTCTCGGCATTAAAACCAATTCCGTCGTCTTTTAACGAAATAATAAGCTCTTCTCTCTTAAAAGAAGCGTCTAAGGTAACATTTTTTGCCTTAGCATGCTTAATAATGTTTTGTAAAGCCTCTTGAATGATGCGGTATACGTTAGCTTTAGTAACCTCGTTAATTTCGTTCCATGGAATGGTTTTATCAAAGTTAAACTTATAAGAAAAATTACCAATAGTACTTCTATCTTTTAAAAGTTGGGTTAAGATAGTTGTAAAGTTAATATTTGAACTATCAAAATTATCGCTTAACCTATGAGAAACATCTCTGATTTCCTTTTCTATCTCTTGTAACTCATCTAAAAAAGCTTGGTGTTTTTCTTGAGTTTCAGGCTTCATTTGCATAGCTAAAAAGCCAAGATTTACTCGAGTACCGAAAAGTTTTCCTAAAACACCATCATGAAGTTCTGCTGAGATACGGTTACGTTCGTTAACACGTTCTTCTTCTAATTTGGCTTGTTGTTGTAGTGTTAATACATACACTTCTTCATTAGCTTTTTGTTGTTCCGCTTCTAGTTTTAATTTTTCATTTCTTACTTTTTGTACACGTAAAAAATATAGTAAGCTAAGAACTAGTAGACCAGCAAAACTAGTTACTATAATCCATATACGTTGTTGACTTAATCGCTCGGTTTCTTCAATGTATTCATCTGTTTCAAACTCAATACGTGTAAACTTATTTTGTATTCTACGTTCAGCACTAATTAAACTATCGTTAAACTCTATGTAGCGATCTAAGTATTTTTTAGAATTTTGTGTGTCTAAATTGGCAAGCTGTTTTAAAGAGGTTAGGTAGTAGCCTCCATTTTTTAGTTCTTTGGCTAATAGGTTGGCTTCTTTAGCATATTTTAAAGCATTAGTAGTATCTTTTAGATGTTTATAATAATCTGAAATATGTATTTTTGAAGTTAAAATATCTCCTTTACTTTTTAGGCTATCTTTTATAGATAAGCTTCTGAAAAAATCTTCCTTAATGTCTTTTGTATCATTCATCAAAAGTTTACAGTAAGCTCTGTTATCTATGACTATAGAATATTGAATAGGAGTTAAGTCATTTTTTAATTCAACATTATAATAATAAAGTGCTTTTTTATAGTTTTTAGCCTCTCTGTATACGTTGCCAATATTGTTATATATCGCTATGTATTTTCGTTTATTACTTTTTTCATAATTTTCAATAGCTTTATTATAATAGTTTAATGCCTTATCATATTCTTTAATATCTAATTGTAAGTGACCTAAGTGATTATATGACGTATGTAAACGTTTGTAATTTTCTAATTCTTTAAATAGTTTTATAGCTTCAATGTTTAAAATTTCGGCTCCAGTATAGTCTTTATACTTTCCTTTAATTCTAGACATTCCTTGTAGTATTTGTGAAGCTTCATCTTTATAACCTTCTTTTATAAAACTTTGATAGGCTTTGTCAAAATGATAATATCCTTTCTCATAAATTTCTAACTTTACATAATAAGTGGCATAATTCCAATGAGCATCACCAATAGCATAGATATGATGAGTTTCAGTAGCAAGTTGTAATGCTTCTTTGTTAATTTTAAAAAAATGTAGAGTATCCTTTAACTTATAAAACTCATAAGCGATAGAGCTAAGTTCTAAAGGCGCTTTTTTGCTATAATTTTTAATGTAATTATAAGATTTAAGAAGTAATTGCTTTTTGGAAACTGTATCTAGCTTTTTACTTTTGGCTTGTTTAATCCATAGCTTGATACTGTCATTTTGTTTTATTTCTTGTAAGGGAAAAGAGAAACAATAAGAATCTGTTGAAAAGAGAATGATAAATAAAAAAAAGTTTTTTTTAAAATAATTCAAGATTGTTGATTTTATACAAAACTAAAAAAAGCTTTTAACAAATTTGTTAAAAGCCTATAAAGATTAATTTCCTTTGGTTCCATCACCATTACCATCACCGCCACCTGTATCAAGGTCGGTAGTTCCCCCAGTACCGTCATCGCCGGTACCATCGGTAGGTACATTAGTGTTTGAAACTAATTCTGTTTGGTTAACAGTGTTGTTCGGTACAATATCTTCTGTTAAGTCTGTACAACTTGTAGTTAACAAAAATAACATGCTTATTAGTAGTGTAAATTTTAAAGTTCTCATAATTTCAATTTTTAAATTTTGACAATAGTTTTCCTAGCCGCATGTGCGGCTCGTATAGCATCGAAATAAATTTTCGTGTGTATTACATCATTTTTTAAATGAGGCAATAGTCATCTAACCCAAGTGTTTGGGCAGTAGGTAGAATTAAATTGATTGAAACATCAATTCATGAAGATGCGTTACTACTAAGGCCTATTGAGTACAACAGACTTCAGGGAATTCTACTTTGTCATAAAGGAAGCGTTTGCAATTTTGAAATGAACGCTAGTTGATTTTTAATTCTAAAATAGTGACAACATTATATATAATGAAGATGATTTTAGTAAGCGTTCTTGTTGAATGAGTAAACGTCCTTTTTCATTTAGTATGTGCAATTTTAATGTTTTCATAGCATTTATTTTGTCTTCTTAATATAATGAAAAAAAACGAATTATACAAGTTTTAACTTGTTAAAAATGTGTTTTTTAATAAAAAAAGCGTCTTTTTTAAAAAGACGCTTTTGTGTTATATATAAGTGTAGAATAATTGCTAATTCCTCATTAAATATTTTGCTCCACAATAAACATCCTTGTCTTTTTTTGTTCCGTAACCAGCTCCTTTTCTATAAGCTAAGCAGATACTTCTGTTTATGTTAGTTAATACCATAGTTTTAAATTTTTATTTATTAATAATACCAATTAAGTGTATCTTAATAAGTATGGTACAAATATACGAAATTTTTACAATAAAACAAGTGTTTTTTAGATTTAAGTTATTGTAAATCAGTTGATTATATTGTTGTTGGGGTAAAGAAGGACTGTCCGGATAATATCCAGATAAGTAGTGTTTTTGTAACGTTTTGTACGTTAGTAGCTTAGAGTTCAATTAAGAGTTTTTAGTATGTTTAAATTAAAATTCCATTTTTCAAAAAAATATAAAAAAAGCGCCCAAAATTAATTGGACGCTTTATATATCATTAGTTTTTATAATCAAATCATATCTGAGTTTTCATTATAATTAACATACAACGTCCGGTTTCGAAAGATTCCTTCATCAGGATTCCCACGAAAACCACATGTTGAGCTTACAAGCTCTTGTGTTATATGTAAATTCATTTTTTTCATAAAAAACAAATATATAAAATTTTAAATAATTTCTGTTTTAACGAAATTTTTGGCTTTTGAGGTCTTTTTTACCTCATTTTGGTGAAAAAGTAAGTCAGTGACTTACTAAAAGTAAGTCACTGACTTACCAAAAAGAAAATTAGACGACTTATTTTTGTCTCGGTTAAAATTTAGACCTTCAATAAGGTTAAGATATAAAATGGGGAATTATATCACGTCGTAGGGAAAGTTCTATGAAGAAAAAGAAAAACAAAATGATTTTTACTCTAACCAAAGTAAAATATTCAAACTGAGAGTGTCTTTTAAGGCGCTCTTTTTTTATTAGAAAAAAGCTATATAGTCAGAAAATAAACGAGTTAAGTAAGTTAATAAATAGTTAAGTGCTGTGTTTTAATAACAAGTGTTTAGAGGTGGGAATAAAAATAGTTGTTTAAGTTTAGTTAAAGTTGGTAACCTTTTAGTGAGCTAGATTTAAACTACAGCTAAGAGCTTCTTAAAGTAAGTGTTGTTGATTTGCGGACATAACACAAAAATTAACATAATAATGAAAAACTTACTTAAATTAGGGTTCTTAGGCGTTTGCGGAGCTATAGCTTTAACATCTTGCGATTCTGATAGTACACCTAGTCACGGAGATTCAATTGAATTAAAAGCACATTCAAAAACTCCAAACTTTTTAAAATTAGAATCAGAGTTTTCTGGAGTAAACATTTTTCCTTTATTGTCTTCTGAAGATAAGTTAGAAGATACACCAAACTTTGTATACGGTTCTATGGCAGATGGAGCTGGGTTAATGAGAAATTCAGATGGAACTTATACTTTAATAAATAATATTGAGGCAGATTATTCAATTGCTCGTATTAAATTAGATAAAACTTTTAAGCCTGTACATGGTGAATATATTTTAAATGCAAATGCTACTGCTAGTACAGCACAGTGCTCAGGTTCATTAATTACAGAGGCAGAACACGGTTTTGGTCCATTATATTTATCTGGTGGAGAATGGGGAGGAGCTTCTAAAGGGGTTTTTGCAACTGATCCTTTAAAAAATGTTTCAGCAGCAAGTACTCCAAAAATGTTAACAGCTATGGGACAATGGTCTACAGAAAATGCAGTGGCAATTGGTAAAGATGCGTACGCAGATAAAACAGTTGTATTTATTGGAGATGATCATTCAGATAATGAAGTACCTTCAGGTCAATTAGGAATGTATGTAGGTGATAGAGGAGATTTAGAAGGTGGTAAATTATATGGTTTAAAGGTAACTGATGAAGGGATTACTTATGAGGTAGATATGAAAGAAGGTACAACTTATAATGCTTCTTTTGTTGAGTTAACCGAAAAGAATATCGATTTATTAGATGCAGAGGCTAAAGAAAAAGGAGTGATGGGATTCTCTCGTTTAGAAGATATTGATTGGAGAAGAGGTTCTGCTAAAAACAATCGTGAAATTTATTTTTGTGTAACAGGTCGTAAAAAAGACGGTTTAGTAGGAAAAGGAACTATCTATGGGCGTGTATATAAAGTAGAGTTA
Organism: Tenacibaculum sp. ZH5_bin.1; assembly: GCF_042865525.1. NCBI lineage: Bacteria > Pseudomonadati > Bacteroidota > Flavobacteriia > Flavobacteriales > Flavobacteriaceae > Tenacibaculum > Tenacibaculum sp. ZH5_bin.1. The sequence continues at coordinate 222,563 of NZ_JBEGIO010000004.1, forward strand.
AATGAAAATGATCCTACTGGAGCAGCAAAAATTACCTGTGTTTTAGATGGAGATAAATTAGATGGTAAAGCAAAAGCTTTCCATAGTCCAGATAATATCGTAGTTACAGAAAACTATGCGTATATTCAAGAAGATCCAAACGGATATTTTGATGGTGAAAAGAATCACGCAGCTAGCTTATATCAATACAACTTGAAAACAGGAGAGTTAAAGAAGGTATTAGAGTGCGATCAGGTTGCAGCTTCTACCCAAGGTTATGGAGCATCTTATCAAGATAAGGCATGGGAAATTACTGGTATGATTGATGTTTCTGAAACTATAGGAGTAAGCAATACATTTTTATTAATTACTCAAAATCATGGCTGGGAACCTGCTGATGGAGGAGCATTTACTGACCCTATGGCAAACGATGCAGCAGAAACAAGAAAAGAAGGAAGTCAATTATATGTAGTTCAAGGATTAGATAGATAATGACAAACAATTTTCAAAAAATAAAAAAGGCACATGTTATCATGTGTCTTTTTCTGGTATCTATAATTGGTTGTAAACAAGAAAAAACAACAAGCTATTCAAAGCTAGATAATCAAGCTTTGGTAGCAAAAGTTCAAGAATATTATTCAAAGCGTCTTGATGACTGCATTTCAAGTTTAGAAGAAATTAATGTTGTTGATGAGGTTTCCGAAAAGCTCAATAAGTATAAGTTAGCGAGAAGGGAATTTAAGTTGATAGAACCTATATTAGCTTTTGCTGATAAAGAAAACTACAAGAGTCTAAATGCTCCTAATATTTTAAAGATTGAAGAGGAGGATGCTACGGATATTAAAATAAGAGCCCCTTTTGGGTTTCAAGTTATTGAAGAGTTATTAAATGAGGATGAAGTTGACGTTGCAGAGGTAGAGAGCATTATAAAAAAGACAGTAAGTAGGCTTAAACTAATAGCGGCAAATAACACGTTGTATTTAAAAAAACACCATGTTTTATGGCTGTTGCGCGATCAAATTGCCCGTATAGCTTTGGTAGGAATAACAGGTTTTGATTCACCAGTGTTAGAGCAATCTTTATTAGAAGCAAAAACAAACTACGAAACCTTACTTTTTATTATAGGTACTTATAAAAGTGAGTTTTCAAAAGATAAATTGTATACTGATTTTGTAAATGAGTTGCAGACAGCTCAAAAAATGTTACAAGAAGGCAATTTTGAGTCGTTTAATCGCTATGATTTTATAAAAAATCACACACATAAACAATTGGAGCTGTTGGCAAAAACCTCAAAAGATTGGAAAGTAGAGTTCCCTTTAACTATGGCGTTCAATAATAACATTACTTCATTATTTTCTAAAGAAACATTTAATATTGATTTCTTTAACGATTATCATCAGTTAGAAAAGGCAATGTCTAATGAAAAAATAGCTTTAGGAAGAAAACTATTTAATGATAAGAATTTATCAAAAGAAGGTGTGATGAGCTGTGCTACTTGTCATATTAAAGATAAGGCTTTTACAGATGGGTTAGCAACTTTTCCAAAACAAAAAAGAAATACACCAACCTTATCGTATGCTGCTTATCAACAAACCTTTTTTCACGATGGAAGAGCAGGTAGTTTAGAAGGTCAGATTGTGGGAGTTGTTGAAAACAAGAATGAGTTTCATACCAATTTAGAAAACTTGACAGAAACTGTAAAAAATGACAGTGTATATACAAAGTCGTTTGCTAATCTATATGGAAAAGTAACTGATTTTAACATCCGAAATGCAATAGCAAATTATATTAGAAGTTTAGGCGATTTTAGTTCTAAGTTTGATAAAAACATAAACAATAAAGAAAACACTTTAACAACTTCTGAAATCAACGGATTTAATCTTTTTATGGGGAAAGCAAAATGTGCCACTTGTCACTTTCCACCTGTATTTAACGGAACAGTTCCACCTAATTTTACGGAAACAGAAGTAGAATCTATTGGAGTTCCAAATATGAAAGAAACAGGGTTAGATGATGATTTAGGAGCTTATGATATATTTAAAACTGAAGAACGAAAATACTTTTTCAAAACTTCTACCGTTCGTAACATATCCAAAACGGCTCCCTATATGCATAATGGGGTGTATGAAACCTTAGAACAAGTAGTTGATTTTTATAATAAAGGTGGTGGACAAGGATTAGGATATAAAGTACCAAATCAAACGTTACCATCAGATAAATTGAATTTGTCAGAAAAAGAAATTAAAGACCTAGTAGCTTTTATGGAAGCCTTAACGGATGAATAATTCATTCAATTTTTATAGTTAACATAAAACTCTCTAATATATATTTAGAGAGTTTTTTATTTTTACTGTAATTTCTAATGGTAGTTTCGACCAATTAGAACAAATCAATTATCATGAAAAAAATAGTACTACTAATCGCTATAACTCTTGTTTCAGGAGCATGCAAAAAAGAAGTTAAAAAGGAAGCAATTAAAAATGAAGAGGTAGCAATATTAAAATATCCGAAAGCATTAGAAGAAGTTCTTGAAAAACATGGAGGGATTGAACAATGGAAAAAAATGAAAACATTGTCATTCACATTAAAAAATGAAGAACATACTACGGATTTGCATTCACGAAAAACAGTAGTGAATTCACCAGAATATTCTTTAGGGTTTGATGGAAAAGAAGTGTGGTTACAGCAACAAGATTCAACAGCGTTTAAAGGAAACCCTGAGTTTTATTACAATCTATATTTTTATTTTTATGCAATGCCTTTTGTATTAGCTGATGATGGCATTGTGTATTCAGAAACAAAACCGCTGACTTTTGAAGGAGTTAGCTATCCAGGAATAAAAATTTCATACAAAGCCAACGTAGGAACTTCACCAGATGATAATTATTTTATATTTTACCATCCAGAAACAAAACAAATGGCATGGTTAGGGTATACGGTTACTTATTTTAGCAAAGAACCAACTGATGCTTATAAAATTATAAAATATAACGATTGGGAAAATGTTAACGGTTTGTTATTACCAAAATCCATAACTTGGTATGCTAAAGATGAAAACGGGCAACCAACAGAACCAGGAAGAGAACCAATTCAGTTTAAAATGCCTTTGTTAAGTGAAGCATCATTAGCCAATAGTTTTTACGAAAAACCAAAAGAATAATCAACTAATAAAAAACAAAGTATGGATAAAAAGTATATATGGAAAAAAGAGTATACATTAGTCTTAGTGGCTAATTTAGTATACATCGTGTTATTTTACATAATCACTAACATATATACAAAATAAACCATGCAACTAATAGATTGGATTGTTCTTTCGGTAACCTTATTGTTTATTGTTTTATATGGAGCTTGGAAAACCAGAGGAAGTAAAAATGTTGAAGACTATATAAAAGGGGGAAACGAAAGTAAATGGTGGACGATTGGTTTGTCAGTTATGGCAACACAAGCCAGTGCTATTACTTTTTTATCTACTCCAGGACAAGCGTTCCATAGCGGAATGGGCTTTGTACAGTTTTACTTCGGGTTGCCAATAGCCATGGTAATTATCTGTTTGGTGTTTATTCCTATTTATCATCGATTAAAAGTTTACACAGCCTACGAATATTTAGAAGGAAGGTTTGATCAAAAAACTCGAACCTTGACAGCAATTCTGTTTTTAATTCAACGCGGATTAGCAGCAGGAATCACCATTTTTGCGCCCGCTATTATTTTGTCTGCTGTTTTGGGTTGGGATTTAATTACTTTGAATATCATCATTGGGGTTTTGGTAATTATTTATACTGTTTCTGGAGGAACAAAGGCAGTAAGTGTTACACAAAAACAACAAATGGCTGTAATTTTCGCAGGAATGTTTGTAGCTTTTTACTTGATATTACAATACTTACCCGACGATATTACATTTACCAAAGCACTAGAAATTGCAGGAGCTTCCGATAAAATGAAAGTGCTTGATTTTTCTTGGGATTTGAATAACCGTTACACGGTTTGGACAGGTATTTTAGGAGGGACATTTTTAATGTTATCGTATTTTGGAACAGACCAAAGCCAAGTACAGCGATACTTATCAGGAAAATCATTAAGAGAAAGTCAATTAGGATTGATTTTTAATGGGCTGTTAAAAGTACCGATGCAGTTTTTTATTCTGTTAGTAGGAGTGATGGTGTTTGTATTTTATCAGTTTAATCCGTCTCCTATAAATTTCAACCCAAAAGCTGGAGAAGCAATAGCAAATTCTAACCTTGAAACAATAGAGCAGTATGTTAAACTAGAAGAACAACATCGTTTTATTGAAGGAAGAAAGAAAGCATTGATCTTTGAAGGATTAACACCTGAGAATGTAGCACAGATTCAAGAGTTTAATGAACAAGATAAGGTGCTAAAAGAAGAAGCAAAGACTATTATTTCAAAAGTAGATCCATTGGTAGAAACAAATGATAAAGATTATGTGTTTATTCACTTTATCCTGAATAATTTACCCAAAGGATTAATAGGTTTGTTGTTAGCGGTAATTTTATCAGCTGCCATGTCTTCTACAGCATCTGAATTAAACGCTTTAGGAGGTACAACAGCTATTGATTTATACAAACGAAATACTAAAATAGAATATAGCGAAGAGCATTATGTAAAAATGTCAAAATGGTTTACCCTAGGTTGGGGGATTTTGGCAATTTTAGTCGCCTGTATAGCAGATTTATTTGATAATTTAATTCAGCTCGTAAATATTATTGGTTCTATTTTTTACGGAAATGTGTTGGGAATTTTTTTATTAGCCTTTTTTGTAAAGTTTGTCAAAGGAAATGCAGTATTTATTGCAGCGATAATTACGCAATTAATTATTATCGCAGTTTGGTACATCGATTGGCTACCGTATTTGTGGTTGAATGCCTTAGGGTGCGGTTTAGTAATGCTATTAGCAATACTAATTCAATCAACGTCTAAAGAAAACTAACTTTTTTCTATTCGTAAAGCATCAATAATATCAGAAGCAATTAATGCTTTGTGTCCTTTTTTGTAAGCGGCATCGTCACCTGCTTTTCCATGGAAAAATACACCCAATAAAGCGGAATGTAATGGAGGGTGATTTTGTGCTAACAACCCTGTGATAATTCCTGTGAGTACATCACCGCTACCACCTGTTGCCATTCCTTGGTTTCCAGAAGTGTTGAAGTATAAATTTCCTTCAGGAGAAGAAATAGTAGTATATGCGTTTTTTAAAACTACGACACATTGATATTTTTTAGAAAACTCAAGTTGCTTTTGAAAACGTTCAGTTGAGGTGTCAGATTTTCCAACCAATCTATCAAATTCTTTAATATGTGGAGTTAAGACAGAGTTTTTAGGAAGTAACGATTTTAATTCTTCGTTTTGAGCAATAATATTTATAGCATCAGCATCAATAACTAACGGGCTATTACTTTCCGATACTAACTTTTTTACAAGTAGTGTTGTCTTTTCGTTAACACCTATTCCAGGACCTATCCCGAGAATGTCGTATTTGAAAATTTCTGGGAGTTGGGTCACGAATTCTTCATTCTCATCGGTTAGGCACATTGCTTCTGGAATGGAAGATTGTATAATTTGGTACCCACATTTTGGTACGTAACTAGTCAGCAGACCTACACCACTTCGTAAGCAAGCTTTTGAAGAAAGTACCGCAGCTCCCATTTTTCCATAAGAACCAGCAATTAATAAGGCGTGTCCGTAACTTCCTTTGTGTGATTGACGCGGTCTAGAAGTTAAAATATCAGCGATTTTATCATTCAGAATGAAATAGTTGCTTTCTTGTTGTTGAATAAAATCTTCATCTAAGCCAATATCAACTGTTTTCCAATTTTTTACAAAGGTTCCATTTTCAGGAAAAAAAAATGAAAATTTTGGTCGTTGAAAACTTACAGCAAGGTCTGCCTGTACAACAGTTTCAGAATCAGGAAGCTTATCGCAATACAGCCCAGAAGGAACATCAACAGCATATACAGTTTTTTTAGCATTATTAATGCTTTCAATAACATGTTTTATAAAACCAGTAATAGGTTTGGAAAGTCCAAAACCAAAAATAGCATCAATAATCACATCATATTCAGAGAAGTCAGGAACTTTACTGGTTGATTTTATAATGATAGTATCATCAAGCTTTTGAAAATTAATATCACAATCTGGACTAAGTGTATCTTTAAATTGAACTAGAAAAGGTTGTACAATATATTTTTTACTTTTTAAAATTCTTGCAATAGCAAATCCGTCACCTCCATTATTACCAACTCCACTAACAATAGCAATTTTTAGAGAACGATTTAGTAAAGGTTCAATAGTTTTTACAAAGGCTAAAGACGCTTGTCCCATCAAAGCAAAAGAGGTAATCCCTTTTTTAGTAATAGTATGTTCGTCAGCTTTTCGTATTTGAGCAACGTTAATTATTTTTTGAAGATTTTCCATGTAAGAAATTTACAACATTACATAAAAAAAGCAAAAAGAAACCTACAAAGAATTTTGTGGGTTTACTATAATTAATGGTATACGTAGTTTTTATTGAATTCTAGCATTAACCAAACTCATAATACGTTCAAATTGTTCTTTAAGCCCCATATCAGAATTATCAAACTCAATAGCATCGTTTGCCATGACTAAAGGAGAGTCTTCTCGGGTAGAATCTATTCTGTCACGTTCTTGTACGTTTTGTAAAATTTCTTCGTACTTAACCTTGTCACCACGATCTATTAATTCTTTATAACGGCGAGTAGCACGTTTGTCGGCAGAAGCAGTCATAAATAATTTTAGTTCAGCATTAGGAAAAACTACAGTACCAATATCACGACCATCCATAACAATACCTTTGTTTTTACCCATTTCCTGCTGCTCACGAACTAACTTTTTTCTAATTTCAGAAACTTCAGCAACTTTGCTTACCAATTTAGAAACTTCAATACTTCTAATTTCTTTTTCAACATTGGTTCCGTTTAAAAACATTTCAGCAAAACCAAGTTTTTCATTAAATGTAAAAGACAAAGAAATATTAGGTAAATCAGCAACTAAATCTTCTGAGTTAAAATGATTTTCAGAAATATAATCATGTTGCATGGCATATAAAGTAACAGCTCTATACATAGCGCCAGTATCAACATAAATATAACTAAGCTCTTTAGCTAATTGTTTAGCAATAGTACTTTTTCCTGTAGATGAAAAACCGTCAATGGCTATGGTGATTTTCTTTGTCATGATTCAAAAAAATAGATAGCAAATATACGGTGGATTTTTAATATTACGAGGTTGCTTTTTTGTGGTTAAGTTTAAGATTGTTGATTTTTTTTAAAGTATTGTATTGTAGTGTTTTATTGGTTGTTTTTTTGTGTTTTTAAACTTTAGTTGTGGGTTACACATAGATTTTATATATTTCGGCGTTAAATTTTGTTAATTTTAATACCGTTTTTGTTAAGAAAAACTATAAATTTGACACCCCTTAAAGGATCCCTTAGATGAAAAATTACACTAAAAGCATTTTATTACTTTTAGCGACACTTCTGTTTTGTGCAACAAGTGCTGTATCTCAGACGCTGCTTAAGCCTGAGATTCAGTTTTCTAATGCTTGTAATGGTGCAGCTACAGATTTTAATGTGATTTTTAAATACTCGGGTTCAGATTTTAACTCTAATAATGTATTTACGATAGAATTATCTGATGCAGATGGAAATTGGGGAAGTCCGATCAATGTAGGTACAGTAACTACTGAAAATTCTTCATATACTTTTTCTAGAACTTTTCAATTGCCTGATAATACTTACGGAACTAATTACAAGATACGTTTGGTTGCTAGTTCACCAGTAATGACCAGTCCAGATTCAGATTCGTTTGCAGCATATAAATTTTCAACAGATACTTTAGTTTTAAATAATTATGATGATGTTGTACTTTGTGATAGTGGATCAGCAGAACTTATATTAAATACTAATCAGAATGGTAATTACGAATGGTACAAAGATGATGTATTATTTACCACTACAACGGAACCTAAACTAGAGGTCACTTTATCTGGAAAGTATGAAGTGAAAATTGATTATGGAGCTTGTGGGTTTAGGCAGTCTACAATATCTAATGTAATTATCTTAGATAATACAGCCAAACAAATTAAAGGGCCTTCAACCGTAGAAATATGTGGAGATGAGTCACATACTTTTGAAGCTAACACAAATCGTTCAGGTTTAACCTATAATTGGTACTTAGACAATAAATTAGTACAATCATCTAATTCTTCAACCTATACAACACCAACAACAGGGCAGTTTGGAACGTATCATTTGGTAATTGATACAGGAACCTGTACTACCAAGTCAAACGATGTAGTGTTACAACAACAAACTACAGCAGGTTTTACAGTAACGAATGTTGGAGCCTTAGAAAGAATTATTTTATTTGGTGAAAAAAAAGAATTGTGTATTACACATGATGCTGACCCCTCAGAAGTTACTATAGAATGGTATAGAGATGATGTAACTATGGGAACTGCTGTTAGAAATCAGTTATGCATAGATGCAGCTACAGCAGGGGTATATTATGCAAGAGTAACAAAGAGTACAGGTTCAGCTTGTGATGATATAGTTGATTCTGAAAAGTTTACATTGTTAAATGTAACGTCATTTGAGCCAACCATTAGAGTGGAAACGAGCTATGAGGAATGTAATACTAGAAGTACAGAGTTAAGTATAGTAGGGGTGAAGGCAGAGGCAGAAAATGGAGATATGTATGATCTAACATCAGATCAAATAGCTTTACTAAGTTTTGAATGGTATAAAAATAATGTATCAACAGGAGGAACAGTAAGCGAATACGAAGTTAATTCGTATTTAGATAATGGGACATATACACTAAAAGTAAGTTTTAATGGTGTAGAGGGGGTGTCTAATGAATTAGATGTTAAGTTGGCTGAAGTACCCGAAATAAGAAGCACATCAACTTCAAACTCACTTTGTGCTGGGTCTTCTATAACTTATACAATAAATAATGTAGTAGCAGGTTATACGTATCAATGGATTAAAGATGGTACGGATGATGTTACCCCTGCTAACCCTGAAAACTTAATAGTAACTGAAGTTGGAGAATATGTGTTGAAATATTCAGGTTTTGGTTGTGATAATGAACTAGAGCCTATAAACGTAGTGATGTTTGATGATTCTGCGGTAACCATTACTCCTTCTGAGATTGTGGTAATGGAGGAAGGAAGTTCAGCTACTATAACAGCAGCAGGGGGAGAGTCATATGAGTGGTATCAAGGAGAGAGTATATCAGGAACCACATTATCAACAACAGAACAGTTAGAAGTAACAGAGCTAGGTTTTTACACAGTATTAGTAAAAGTAGGGGCCTGTTCGGTAACAAGAACGGTAGAAGTTGTAGAGCCAGATGATCAAATTATAGTGCCCAACACCTTAACTCCTAATGGAGACGGTAAAAATGACACATGGAAGATATCAAACAAATATGCGTTTCAACCACTAGTAACTGTAATGTTGTATAATGCTAATGGTAAAGAGATTTTAAAAACAACTGAGTACAAAAATGATTGGCCAACAGAAGATTTAGGAAATCAAAAAGTTTTTTATTATAAAATAATAAGAGAAGACAAATTGATTAAAGCTGGAACGATATCTGTTTTACACTAAAAAGGTTAGAATGATTAGAAAAATTACCTTACTTATTATATTGATATTAAATGTGTTTGTTATACAAGCGCAAACATCTGGTAATGAACAGCAATATAATAGCTTCAGTTCTCGTAACTTTATGAAGTTTAATCGCTTTTTAACCGTGCCAACATTTTCTGCATTACGAGAAAACAAAACATCTCTTTCAGCTATAGTAAGAAATAGTAACATAGATTTTGATGATAATCCCCGTTTATATGTGCTTACGTATTCAGGGAAAATGAGAGAAAATGTTGGAGCAGGAGTGGCTGTATATCAACAAGATGTAGGGTCGGTAAAAGATTTTGGAGCTATAGCAAATTATGCACATCGTTTACAGTTAAATGAAACGATGGATTTAACTTTTGGATTTAACTTTTTATATAGTAGAAGAAGTTTAAACTGGGGGAAGGTTCTAGTAACTGATGATGACGATACTTTTTTAAGTAATTATCAAGATGATCCTGTGGTTAATTTTCAACCAGCAGTAACGTTGTCTATTGGAAAGTTTGATGTTGGTGTCTTTTTCGAGAATTTAGTAGACTTTAATCTTAAAAAAAGTGAGATGGCAACCTCTTTTGGAGAAAAAACATTTTCGGGACATCTAATGTACTCTCATGAATTTACTTACGCATCAGGGCTTTTTGAAGGAGCTGATGTAAGATTCCTAGCAACCGCTAGAAAACCAGGGAATGATGATTTTGGTTTTGGAGGGAGCGCTATAGTAGATTTACCTAAAGCAGGTTGGGTTAAAGCTGGTTATGACAAAACATATGGAATTTCAGCTGGTGTTGGAATAAACCTTTCAGAAAATTTAGCGATAGGATTTAGTTACGAAAAAAGTAGTTTTGCAGCAACAAATGAAGTTGGACTTATTTATAATTTTGGTAAAAAAAGGTTTACAAGAGAACGACCTAAGAGGAGAACAGGAAATATTAAAGTAAACCTTCCAGAAAGAACACCTAAAAAAGAAATAGAATATAAAAACCCAGAACATAACGATTTATCTGACGAGATTCAACAAGCACAGGATTCTATTGATATACTAAATAAAAAGATAGATGAAGTATTACGAATACTGAAAAATCAACCGGCTCCTAAAGTAATTACCAATACTAATACAGTAATTATTAAAGATAGTGCTCAAACAAAAGATACCACATTAAGAAGAAGATCAAATAAACCATGGCGTAAGAGTACTGTAACTCGCTCTGGTGGAGGAGGAACTATGTATTATGTGGTTTCGGACCAATTTAGAAGTAAAGAAAATGCAGAAGCTTTGATAGATAAATGGGCCCGATTAGATATTGAAGCTAAGTATGTATTTGAACCTAATAAAAAATTATACTATGTATACATAGATAGGTTTGCTAAAGAAGAGGAGGCAGAAGAAAAGGTAGACGATTTTAATGATAAAACACGTTTATTTGAAAAGAATGATGAGAAAAAAGATAATTCTACAATAAAGGTTAATAAGACTACTAAAGACCCTGTGTACGTAGTTAAAATTACCTTAGGAGGAGAGCTTAGTAGTTATGAAGAGCCAAAAACTCAACCACCAGCGAGGGTTTATCCGATGCAGGCCGAAGGAGTTGAGCCCGGATATTATTTACGAGTATACGTAAATTCTCAGAAAGCATTAGCTGATAGAAATGTAGATGAATTAAGAAACGATGACATAGATGCAGATTATTTTGTAGATCCAAAAACAGGCTACATGCATATATATATATTTAAAACAACAGATAGATCGGAAGCGATTAAAATGTACAATACAAATTTAAATGGTGCTTTTTATGATCGTAAAGCAATCATTCAAATTAAATAATATAATAAAATAAAAGAACTTGATTAATTAATTTCCCCAATTGATATTATGAAGAGAATAATTACCCTACTAATAATTGTATTACAAACCTTTTTTTGCTTTTCTCAGGAGAAACAAAAACCAACATCAAAACCATCACAAGTAGTTTTAGATGAGACGGTAGGTTATGAAAAACTAATAAAAAGGCTTCCTAAAGAGAAGGCATTAAGACCGCCATCAACGCCTTATTTTGATCAGAGAGTTGTTAAGCCAGATGGAAGTTCAGGAGGTATTAATATTAAAGGTGATATTACGTTTATAGCCAATAATGTTTTAAGTATTGATCAATGGGGGTATGACCCAGAAGACCCTTACGATGGATCTAGTTCAAACGGAACTGTTAATATGCAGTATATTGACATTGATGGGGATTCTTCTACAGATTCATCAAGTTCAGATGAGTTAAACTTACCAAGTTGTTCTAGAGTAGTATATGCAGGATTGTATTGGGCTGGTGTTTATCCATACGAAACTTGGGGGGGACGAGAAAGTAGGAGATATAATCCATATCAAATAAAATTCAAATTACCAGGAGGAAATTATCAAGATATAGAAGCAGATGCGAGTGATGTTACAAAGAGGGAGCTAATTTATGATAATGGTGTTGCTTATATATGTTATAAAGACATTACTTCAGATATTCAAGGGTTAGCAACTGTAAACCCGGAAGGGCATAATGGTACTTATGTAGCAGCTAACATTAGAGCAACAAGAGGAAGAGATTATTCAGGTGGTCTAGGAGGTTCTGGAGGTTGGACAATGGTCGTAGTTTATGAAAACGAAACAGAGTCAAGTAAAAACATATCTATTTTTGATGGTTTTGCAGATGTACGTAATGGGAATAATGTAAATTTATCATATTCTGGATTTACAACAGTACCTGTAGGGCCAAACCCAGCGAACCCAGCACCAGTTAGAGCAACATTATTAGCCGCAGCCTTAGAAGGAGATAGAAGTATATATGGAGATAGATTTCAAATTAAAAATACAGCTGGTAATTTTATAAATCAATCTACTCCTAATACAAATCCAAGTGGTAATTTTTTTAATGGTAGTATTACTAGGTATGATCAATATGTAACATCACGAACCCCTGATAGTGAAAACACCTTAGGTTTCGATGCAGATTTATATCAGTTAAGTAACCCTAATAACAGTGTCATAACCAACGGACAAACTTCTGCAGAAGTAAAATTTACAACTAGTGGAGATGTGTACTGGCCTTTTTTAAATGCCTTGGCTGTTGAAATCATAGAACCAAAAGTACAATTAATTAAAACAATTGAAGATGCTAGTGGAAATGATATACAAGGCACACCTGTAGGTTTAGGAAATGAATTATTTTATAACATAAGCTTTCAAAATGTAGGAACAGATCATGCAAGAAATACAATAATTACAGATAGATTACCAAAAAATGTAGATTTATTAACAACTACAGCACCAAATGGCTCTGTTGCTCCAGATGGAACACGTTTTGATATAGATTTACCTCCAGGAGTATCTATAACAGCATACGATCCACCAAGCGCAGCTAATGATAATAGAGCTGAATTAGAGATTTCAGTACCAGATAATATGGTTTTAGAGGGAGGTGCCCTTTATAATATTCGTATGCACGTTCAAGTAGTAACAGACTGTAGTCAATTAAGAGATGTGTGTTCTAATGAAGTTAGAAATCAAGCTTTTGCCAGATACGAAGGAGTTAGAGGAGGAGTAGTTATTAATAATGAGCCTAGTTTTTCGGGATTAGATGATTGTAATTTTGGTATAGTTGGTACTTCAAACTTTTTAGTTGATACAAGTGGATGTTCTTTTGAAACGACACAAGTAATGTGTGGTTCTAGTATAACATTAACTGCTGGAGCAGGATTTGAATCATACGAATGGAGAGATGCCTCAGGTACTTTATTAGGAACTACTACAGTACCATCTTTTGATGTAACTAATGAAGGAACTTACACAGTTAATAAGATAGCCTCAGTAGCATCAGGATGTATAAATGCTGAAGAAACCATACATGTTGTAGGATATAATTCAGAACCAAATCCATTACAACCATTTGCAGACCAAGTATTAACTTGTGCAAGTAATGGAGAAGAGTTAGCTGAAGTTTACTTATGTGGTGATAGTGGTTCTAGAACTATTAATTTACCATTTGATACCTCTTCAGCTACAACAGTACAATGGTTTAAATTGGATGAATCTTCTTGTACCGATGTAACAGAATCAGGATGTCCTAATATAAATACAGGCTGTACATGGAATGAGGTAGGAAGCGGAGAATTTTCTAGAAACTTTGCAGATGCTGGAGAATATCGATTAGATGTTTTATATGATGGAAGATGCCCTAAAAGTTACTACTTCAATGTGTACAAAGCAACTTTAAACCCTTCCTTTATTACACAGGATATTTTATGTGGTAACAATGGGTCTATTACAGTAAACAATATACCAGCAGGTTATCAATACAGTTTAACAGGTCCAGGAGGTTATAATGCTCCTTTTCAAAATAGTAATGTTTTTTCAAATTTAACAGCTGCAGGAAACTATAACCTTTCAATTCGTGTAAGTAGTGCGTCTGCTGCTTCATGTACATATACTTTTCCTCCTATTAATATTCAGGAAAATGACATAGATATGGACGTCATTACAACACCTATGCAGTGTTTTAATGATTCAGCACAAATAAGAGTTCAAGTAAATAATGTTTCTGGAGATTATACATATGAATTATTACAAGGTGGAAGTGTAGTAGGAATAGAAGGTCCAACTGCTAATAACGATTTTACTTTTAATGTTACAGATGGTGGGGCTTACACAGTGAGAGTTACAACACCTCAGTGTACCGCTACAGAAACGATTGTTATTAATGAACCAGATGAGTTATTACTTACAGCATTAAAAACTAAAGATATAACTTGCGAATCAGGAAGTTCAGACGGAATTATTCAGTTAACTGCAAGTGGAGGAACATTAGACACATCGTCAGGTAATAATTATAATTTTGCTGTATGGACGAGTCAGGGAACAGATTTATATACAAACCCATCAGACATTCCTAATACTGCGTTTTTAACACCAGCAACAAACCCATACACCTACAATGTGCCTGTTGGTAGTGAAGGAATATATCGATTTATTGTTATTGATGATAATAACTGTTATACAATTTCAGACCCGGTAGAAATTACTGTAGAGCCAGAATTAGCTTTTACTCATTCAGAAACAGATGTAACTTGTAATGGTTTAACAGATGGAACTATTAATGTTAGTGTTAATGGAGATAATTTAGGATATGCAGTAGAATATAGCATTGATAATGCTACATGGAACACTACAGGTGCTTTTGATAGTTTAGATGATGGAACTTATACCATTTATATAAGGGCATCAAAAAATTCTTATCAGTGTTTATATGAAATTCCTAATGTAGTAATAAATGAGCCAGCACCACTTAATGGAGGAAGTGCTACAAAAACTGATTTAGAATGTAATACCTCTGGAGGAACTACCTTTGGTACTATAACCTATACAGCACCAACAGGAGGTACTCCTAATTATACATATTATTATAAGTTAAATTCAGCTGCAACTTATACATTAGCAGCAAATAATCCAGTAACAGGGCTCCCTGCAGGAACATACAACACAAGAGCAATAGACGCAAGTGGATGTATAATAGATCTAAATAATGTAACTATAAATGGTTTACCATCAGCACCAAATGTAACAAGTTCTGTGGTATATAATTGTGATGGTACAGGAAACGTAACAATAACAGCTACTCCTGCAGGAACATATACTTATACTTTAAACGGAAACTCAAATACTACGGGGGTATTTAATAATGTACCGGTAGGAGGATATACCGCTGAAGTAACTTATGGAGGTAGTTGTGTAGAAGACATTAGAGTTAGGGTAAATGCAGGAAATGAATTTTCAGGAAGTATTGTAGGCTCTACAGATAGTGAGTGTTATGGTTCAGATAATGGGTCAATCACAATATTAGCAAATAACGTTATAGGAGGAAGTTTTGAGTATTCGACAGATGGTGGAGCAACTTGGTCAATGACAGCCGATAACCCTTATAGAGTTGTAGGTTTAGCAGCGGGAACATATAATGTGTTTATAAGGGAAGCTGATGGAGGAGTGGCAAGTTGTGTAATTGATTTAGGTAATGTTACAATAGGGCAACCAGAAGAATTAACCTTAGCAGCATCGGTAACTCAAGAAGTAACTTGTAATATTGCAACAGGAACTATTACAGCTACTGCTACAGGAGGAATCCCTCCATACGAATATAGTATTGATGGAGGTGCTAGTTGGCATAGTAGCAATGTATTTAATAACGTGCCACCAAGAGCTACGGACTATGTTGTAATGGTTAGAGATAGTAGAAATTGTAACGAATGTGGTTGTACAGCTAAACTATTCCAAAATGGAAGCTTTGAAAGACCAGCAGAAACAACAACAAGATTCAGATTTTATAATGAAGATGATATACCAGGTTGGGATTCTACTGCGTCTGATAATCAAATAGAGCTTTGGCATAATGGATTTAATGGTGTTACCGCTTATGAAGGAAACTCTTTTGCAGAACTAAATGCTAACAGAGTATCATCATTATATCAAGAATACTGTACTCAACCAGGAGATATAATTACTTGGTCTGTAGCGCATAGAGGAAGAAGTGGTTTAGATAGAGCAACAGTGAAAATAGGAGGTGATTTAGCCACAGCCGGAGTTGTTGAAACCATGGAAACAAATAACACCGCTTGGAAAGTTTATACAGGAAGTTATACCGTTCCAGTAGGGCAATCAACCACAATAATTGCTTTTGATGCATTATCAACAGCTGGAGGAAATAACACTGTAGGGAATTTTATAGACGACGTACAAATTAATATTGCGAGTACAACTTGTGTACCTGTAAGTGTACCTGTTATAGAACCAAATACAGTAGATTTTGATTTAACACCTACATTATGTTATGATGGAAGTGGGAATGGTGAGATTCGTGTAGAAGTTACATC
>NZ_JBEGIO010000005.1:0-234085 GCF_042865525.1 Tenacibaculum sp. ZH5_bin.1
TGGGTATGACTTACCGTGTTACCACAGTTGTCGGTTGATTCCCATTGGCGTACAATCTCTCCACAGCCGTCTACTACGGTATTGCTTACTTCAGTAAAGACTACATCTACTACGCTATCGCAATTATCTGTTGCTGTGATGGTTGGTACTGATGGGATGGCTTCACAGTCGACACTTACATCAGCAGGTTCTGCTGATAATACAGGCGCAGTGGTATCGGTTACTGTAATGGTTTGGGTATGACTTACCGTGTTACCACAGTTGTCGGTTGATTCCCAATGGCGTACAATCTCTCCACAACCGTCTACTACTGTATTGCTTACTTCAGTGAATACTACATCTACTACGCTATCACAATTATCGGTTGCTGTGATGGTTGGTACTGATGGGATGGCTTCACAGTCGACACTTACATCAACTGGTGTTGCTGATAATACGGGCGCAGTGGTATCGGTTACTGTAATGGTTTGGGTATGGCTTACCGTGTTACCACAGTTATCGGTTGATTCCCATTGGCGTACAATTTCTCCACAGCCGTCTACTACCGTATTGCTTACTTCAGTGAATACTACGTCAACTACGCTATCACAGTTATCGGTTGCTGTGATGGTTGGTACTGATGGGATAGCTTCACAGTCGACACTTACATCGGCTGGTGTTGCTGATAATACGGGGTCAGTGGTATCGGTTACTGTAATGGTTTGGGTATGACTTACGGTGTTACCACAGTTGTCGGTTGATTCCCATTGACGTACAATCTCTCCACAGCCGTCTACTACTGTATTGTTTACTTCGGTAAAGACTACGTCTACTACGCTATCGCAATTATCGGTTGCTGTGATGGTTGGTACTGATGGGATGGCTTCACAGTCGACACTTACATCGGCTGGTGTTGCTGATAATACGGGTGCAGTGGTATCGGTTACTGTAATGGTTTGGGTATGACTTACGGTGTTGCCACAGTTATCGGTTGATTCCCATTGACGTACAATTTCTCCACAGCCGTCTACTACTGTATTGCTTACTTCGGTAAAGATTACGTCTACTACAGTATCACAGTTATCGGTTGCTGTGATGGTTGGTACTGATGGGATGGCTTCACAGTCGACACTTACATCGGCTGGTGTTGCTGATAATACAGGTGCTGTGGTATCGGTTACTGTAATGGTTTGGGTATGACTTACGGTGTTGCCACAGTTATCGGTTGATTCCCATTGACGTACAATTTCTCCACAGCCGTCTACTACTGTATTGTTTACTTCGGTAAAGACTACGTCTACTACGCTATCGCAATTATCGGTTGCTGTGATGGTTGGTACTGATGGGATGGCTTCACAGTCGACACTTACATCGGCTGGTGTTGCTGATAATACGGGTGCAGTGGTATCGGTTACTGTAATGGTTTGGGTAAATTGTCCACTTGTTCTTCCACAACTATCTGTAAATGTCCAAATATTAGTATATGTTCCTATAACAGGACAATTAGTTGTTGAAGCCTCAAAACTTCCAGGTATTTTGGTTATTGTTAAATCACAACTTGCTTCTGGGGTAAGTAATTGCGCCGTAGCTAGGGCAGCACTATCTTCACAAGACACTGTTCTATCTAATGAATCAACTGTAGTTGTCCAATTAGCCTCGTCAGGTTGGTTAATACTTATCTCATTAGGTAAATTATCTCCTATACCACAAGAATCAACTGATTTAGAACTTAAAGTTGTTTGTGTACTATTATTTTCTTCTCCTGCATAAGTTGCTATTAATTGCATTTGAAATTTATCGGAACACATTTCTTCTAGAAAATAACACTGTTCTTTTACTTTCACCTGAAAACTTAAACTATATGGTGTACCTCCAACATCTGTAATTCCATCAATAGCATCAAAGGTTAATAATCTAGTTGTTGTATTATAGCTATAAGTAACCCCAAAAGGTAACCCTATTATTGGTTCTATTAAATCTACTTCTTGAGGTATTGTTGTTTCTATTGTTAAGTCTTTTACATTGTCATTACCATTGTTTTCTATATTGACTGAAAAACTAACAGTGTCTTCTACACTACTAGTATTTGTTGAGCTTGATAATATTAATGGCGCTAAATCTGGTTTCCAAACATCTACAGACAATCCTATTAAAAAGAGTCCGTATGTTTCTTGGTTTGATGTTAATCTTATTGTCGCAGAAGTTTGATTGTTAGCTATTATACTATTTCCTGGATTACTAAGAGCAAATACATCTGCATCAAATCCTAAAGTATTAGTACTAGCTGGATTTCTATCTATAAAGTTACTTCCATTTTTAGCTATTCTACTATTAAAAAAATTACTTGAACTCCTTAAACTATATGATAAATCTACCCAATTGTTACTAGTATTTTTTATTTGCAACCTGTCTCCTGATAAATCTCTATCTCCTTCTAAGGCACCTATTACTACATCTACATCTACATCTCCTGTTGGTACTGTTTGAAAACCACTAAATCCAATTTCAAAATTATTAACACTACTTGTAACATGTGCGTAACCATCAAAAAGCGATATATTTTTTGCTGGTAAAGTAGGGCTTTCATATACAAATACTATTTGCCAACCTCCAGAAGTTCCTGTATTTCCTCCACCATGTGAAGTCAAACTTCCTTCCTTTGCCCTAACATTAGCTACTTGATAAGTTCCATAGGGTGTTGCCAAAGCTTTTACTTCACTTGTGATATCCTTAAAACAAATGTATGGATCATTAACAAAGTGACCTATCTCGTCTCTTCCTCTATAAATAACATCATCAGCAGTTATAGTTGTATAACCTAAACTTCCTGGTAATTGCAATTTTACTTTATTATAATCCCAATTGGGTTCATCTGAAGAATTGTCTTCCTCTTTATCAGCTGCTGCCCAGTATAAATATGCTTTCTTTATACTTAAACAACTAACTGTTGGCTCTGGGTTAGATAAGTTTGCGCTACTTGAATTGAATGTACTTGCATCACTATCTATATCAACAAAAACGTTATTACTAAAGTCATGGTTTCCGTCGCTTCCTATATAGCTCGTTGTTTTATTTCTTGATAAAACATTATTTGCTATTAATGTTACATTTCCTTTAACTGCTTCTGAAAATCTAGGTTGGAATCCTTTTTTTATTTGGGCTTCTAATTTTCCGCCAGCAACGAGAAAAACCACTATAAAAAATAAAGTAAAACTAGTAATTTTTTTCATGTCCTCTAAGTTTTTCTAATAACAACAATCTTATGCTAATCGTCTAATTGTCATTACTCTGATTTGGTATATATGTTTTTATATTAATCTTGCTAGAGGGAGCTTTTTTCTGTAATGACACTTGCTCTTGAAGGTCATTTACCAGGAGTTCTATACAATTCCAACTTCCTAATTTGATATTGTATGGTTTAGTTATTTTTAAATAAAGTATTTTACTTCTTTTAGATAGTACTTTTAATGCTTTTATAAGAGGTTTCTTTTTTTCATCTAATAATGAATACTCTAATATCGTTTCTATTTTTTCTTGATTTTTGCACGGTACATTGTTTATGGAAAAACGATATTCTTTTTCTACTATGCTATTATTGCTAATCTTTAGTTTATGCACATGCACTCTTTCATAATCTGGTTTATCACTATAGGAAACTACCGATAACTCTGTTAAATTTTGTGAACAAAGACTTAAACCGCTACCTAAAAAGAATAAATACAGTAGTTTTTGAATAATATTTTTTCTCATATTATTTGTTTTTATAATTATTATACTACATATACAAGCAATAAAAGTTGTATATCTAACTTTAAAAGTGGGGGTAACTGTAATTTTGGGGGCAGGGTAATTAAGAGGTACGCATTTCAGAGTATTATATAAGTATAACACATAAAGAATGTACAATAAGATTTTTCGAGGAAGCCAATACTAAATGGAATAGTATTATTTTTGAGGGATTAACGTTTTTTAAGTTCTAAAAAACAGTTATACCAAAAGTAGCATTTATTTTCAGGTTTAAAAAATGAAAAGTTAAAAAAGGGGTTTTTCCCCATACTTGTTTAGTAAAAATATGTTGTTGATATTTTATAATACTTCATACTAAATTAGGTAATTTTGCGATATGATACAAAACGATACAATTATTGCTTTAGCAACACCAGCAGGGGTTGGTGCTATTGCTATTATTAGACTTTCTGGAGAAAATTCTATAAAAATTGTGGATTCATTTTTCTCTTCTGTAAAGAAAAATAAATCATTATTAAATCAAAAATCTCATACCTTACATTTAGGTCATATTGTGAATAATGGAGTTGTTATTGATCAAGTTTTAGTATCTATTTTTAAAAATCCGCACTCATATACAGGTGAAGATGTAGTAGAAATTTCGTGTCATGGTTCTAGTTTTATTCAACAAGAAATCATTCAACTTTTCTTACAAAATGGTTGTAGAATGGCTGATAACGGTGAGTTTACAATGCGTGCCTTTTTAAATGGTAAAATGGATTTATCGCAAGCGGAAGCTGTGGCTGATGTGATTGCTTCAAACTCTGCTGCTTCTCATCAAATGGCAATTCAGCAAATGCGTGGAGGAATTACCAATGAACTAAAAGAATTAAGAGGACAACTACTTGATTTTGCTGCTTTAATTGAGTTAGAACTCGATTTTTCTGGTGAAGACGTAGAGTTTGCTGATAGAACCAAGTTTAAAGAATTAGTAGCTAAAATATCGGCAGTTTTAAAACGTTTAATAGATTCTTTTGCCTTTGGGAATGCTATGAAAAATGGAATACCTGTAGCTATTATTGGTGAACCAAATGTTGGAAAGTCTACTCTATTAAATGCTTTGCTTAATGAAGAAAAGGCTATCGTATCTGATATTGCTGGTACAACTCGTGATGCTATTGAAGATGAATTAATTATTGATGGTGTTGTTTTTCGTTTTATCGATACCGCTGGAATTAGAGAAACTGAAGATGTTGTTGAAAACATCGGTATCAAAAAAGCATATGAAAAAGCAGATAACGCACAATTAATTATATTTTTAATTGACTCCAATAAGTATATACATTCTAAAGACTTATTCTTAGAGGAAATTGAGACTATAAAGCAACGTTTTCCTAACAAACGTTTATTGGTAATCGCCAATAAAATAGACACCTTGTCATGCCACGATTCATCTATTTTACAATCAGAAATTGAAAATTTAATTTTACTTTCTGCAAAACAAAATATTGGAGTTGACGAGTTAAAACAAGAACTTATTTCATTAGTCAATACTGGAGCTTTGAGTAATAATGAAACAATTGTTACTAACTCTCGTCATTTTGAAGCGTTGACTTTAGCTTTGGAAAGTATCAATTCTGTTAAAAATGGTATTGAGTTAGATATTTCTTCTGATTTATTTGCCATAGATATTCGTGAGTGCTTACGTCATTTAGGAAATATTACTGGTGAATATGATGTAGATAAGGATATTTTAGGTCACATTTTCGGAAACTTCTGTATTGGGAAGTAAGAAACGAAACTCTTCAACAAAATATTGAATTTAAATATATTCGCTCGGATTTTTACCCGTGTACTTTTTAAATGTTTTATTAAAATGACTTGAGTCTGTAAAACCTGTTTTCTCAGCAATTTCACCTATGCTTAAACTACTTTGTTTTAACAAGCTTTCTGCCATTTTTATTTTGGTTTCCATTATATAACGCTGTAAGGATATACCTGTATGTTTCTTTACAAAAATACCAACATAGTTTGGTGACAAATGAAACGTTTCTGCAATAACATCAACCTTTATAAGTTCTTTATTTTGTACATTTTGTCGTATATACGTCAATATTAAATCTGCCTTATTCTTATCGTAAACATGTCCACTATTTTTTAATGTAGACTTTAAGTTTCTCGACAATATAATTAACAAAGCTCCAAACAATTCAGATAATACATTACGACTGTAAGTTAACGGACTATGCAATTCACTTTTTATCAAATGATAAAGTCTAAAAAGTTGCTCTTTATCTGTTTCGCAACTAATTACACTTTTAGCTACAATGTTTCGATGAAAAATTACTGCCTCTAAATTCTTTCTCCAATAAGTACTTGTAGAAAATGTAGCCTTTTCTAAAAACATCTGTTCTGTAAATTTTAGCACTCCAAATTTTGTTGGCTCACCAATAATAAACTCATGTTCATCCTTTGGAGTTAAAAAAAATAAATCTCCCTCTTTATAATCAATAACACTTTCGTTTAAAACATGTTTTCCGCTTCCTTTTAAAACAAAAGTCAACTCAAAAAAATGGTGCTTATGTCTTGGGTAGCCCCACTCCTTCTCTGCATCAAACTCAAATACATCTAAGTTCTTGGTAATATAAAAACGTTGTGTCATTAGAATGTTTTTATACAAATATACAATGTATTCATACAACAGCATAACTTAAAATAGCTGCTAATTTTGCAGTCACAACAGTTAATTAAACAATATAAAATGAAAAATAATAGCATTATAGCATTGGTTATCATAGCGGTAAGCTTAACATTAAATGCTTGTAAAAAAGAGCAAAAGAATACACGTAAAATAAGTTCTACTTCAACAAAAACTGTAGCAAAAAAAAGCTATTGGCCTAACGGAGCACAATTAGTCATTTCTTTTTCAATGCAGTTTGAAACAGGAGGACAACCTGAAGGAGCTGAAAGTCCTTTTTCAGGAAACTCATTACCTAAAGGAAATCCTGATTTGCCTGCTGAAAGCTGGTTTCGCTATGGAGCAAGAGAAGGAATGTGGCGAATGATGGATTTATGGGATAAACACAATATAAAAGTAACCTCTCATGTTGTAGGCGAAGCTGCAATAAAATACCCTGAAATAGCTAAGGCTATGGCTAGTAAAGGACATGAAATAGCTGCTCACGGAATTGCTTGGGACGATCAGTGGAATTTAAGTTACGAAGAAGAACTTGCCTTTGTTAAAAAAGGAATTGACACAGTAGAAGCAATTACAGGAAAAAGAGGTCGTGGATACAATGCTAACTGGTTACGCCGAAGCCCCAACACTCTTAAGGTTTTACAAGAACTTGACTTTTTATATCATATTGATGATGTAAGTCGTGATGAGCCTTTCATTACTAAAGTAAGAGGTAAAAACTTTGTTGTAATGCCTTATACGTTGCGTAACAACGACATTGTAAATATTGCTGGTAAAAACTGGTCGCCAGATCAATTCTTATTCCAACTAAAAACAGAATTCAATCAACTTTATAAAGAAGGAGTCTCTAAAAGAAGAATGATGAGTGTGAGTTTACACGATAGAATTGGAGGTGCTCCAGCAGTAGTTAATGTTGTAAATCAATTCATTGAATATGCAAAACAACATGAAGGTGTAGTGTTTATGCGTAAAGATGATATTGCTAAAATGGTAATAAACGATCCTAATACACCAATTGATAACGCCGAATTAAAATTTAACAAATAAGAATACCAACATGAAACATGCAATCTATTTATACCTTCTACTTAGTACACTAACAATTATTAATGCGCAAAACAAATTACCTTTCCAGTTAGAAAAAGATTGGGAATTAAAAGGCTTCAAGAATACTGAAAGTGCAGTTTTTGATAAAACAAACCAAGTAACATTCCGTAAATAATCAAAATAAATGAGTTCACAATATCAAACTGAGAGGTTAATCATACGACCGACAAATACTGAAGATACCGACTTTATTTTCAACTTATTTAATACTCCAAAATGGATTGAAAACATTGGAGATAGAAACATAACTTCTACTACTCATGCAAAGCAATATATTGAAACAGTTATGCTTAAACAACTCAAGCAATTAGGATACTCTAGCTATACTGTAATTAGACAATCTGATAATGAAAAAATAGGAACTGTGGGACTTTATGATCGTGAAGGAGTTGATGGAATTGATTTTGGCTTTGCTTTTTTACCCCAATTTGAAGGTAAAGGATATGCCTTTGAAAGTGCTTCAAAAATAAAAGAAGTAGCTATAAATGAATTCAGAATTCAAAACCTAGTGGCTATTACACGTCCTAGTAATACTGGCTCTCAAAAGTTACTCAATAAATTAGGTTTCATCTTTAAAAAAGACATCATTCTTCCTAAGCATGAGTTTAAAGAATGGTTATTATATGCTATAAACTAATACCTTCCTTATGAAAGTAGAAACAATAAACACAGCTGGTAATTGGTCTGTACATTGGACAGAATCCTTAAAAAAGTCTATTCAATTAGGAGCTAATAGTCATAAAATTGGACAACAATTATTATTAGAAAATAAACATGTTAAAATATGGCATATTGAATTGGAACCCGGAAAAAGTCTTCCGTTTCATAAACATGATAAACCTTATTTTTATGTTTGTCATACAAGGGGTAACTCTCGTTCTTATTTTTCTAATGGTTCTATAATTGAAACATCCTATAAACCTAATGATATTAAGTACTTTAATAACTTAAGCACTAAAAACTACTTTATACATAATCTAGAAAACATAGGTACTACCACCCTACATTTTACAACTGTAGAGTTTGTGGAATAAGACAATGTATTTTCACAAGTAAAACATGAAATTATACAACAAAAACATCTTCAAACCGTAGTAAATTTATACTATTAAACAATTAAAACTTTGTAAATCATGGCTTTTAAAAAGTTATATCAACACTATAATAAAAATGGCTTGACATTAAAAAATAGATTTTTAATGGCTCCCATGACACGTTCTAGAAGCTCACAGCCTGGTGATATTCCTAATGAACTAATGGCTGAATATTACGGACAGAGAACTTCAGCAGGAATAATTATATCTGAAGCTACTCAAGTTTCATTGCAAGGAAAAGGCTACGCTAAAACACCCGGAATTTACACACAAGAACAAGTTGAAGGTTGGAAATTAATTACTGATGAAGTCCATAAAAAAGGAAGTAAAATATTTTTACAACTATGGCATGTTGGTCGCGTATCTAGTTCTAAAGTAAACGGATTACAACCTATTGCTCCTTCTAAAAAGACAGCCAAAGACACCAATGTTTATATTTTTAATGGAGCCCCTAATGGTGATGCTACTTTTGTTACTGTAGAAGAACCTAGGGCAATGACAAAAGCAGACATTAATCAAGTAATTGAAGAATTTAAAACAGGAGCTAAAAATGCTATTGAAGCAGGTTTTGATGGTGTTGAAATTCACGGAGCCAATGGATACTTAATTGACCAATTTTTAAGAAGTAATTCTAACCAACGAACCGACGAATATGGGGGAACTAAAGATAATAGAGTTCGATTACTAACCGAAATCACTCAAGCAGTTGCTCAGGAAATTGGTCATGAAAAAACCGGAGTTCGCCTCTCCCCTTTTATTAGTTTTAAAGACATGAACGATCCTGAAATATTAGACACTATAATGATTGCGACTCAAGAACTTGAAAACATTGGAATTACTTATTTACATCTATGTGAAGCAGATTGGGATGATGCTCCTGAAATTCCTAATGAATTTAGAGAGAACCTACGTAAAACATTTAGCAAAACTATTATTGCTACAGGAAATAAAACACCTGAACAAGGAGAAGATTTATTAGAAAAAGGACTGGTTGATTTAATTGGGTTTGGACGCAATTTTTTAACGAACCCCGATTATCCGATAAGAGTAAAACTAAATGCTCCATTAAACAAAATTACTAATACTAATACGTTATTTGGTGGTGGGGATGCTAGAGGATATACAGATTATCCTTTTTTAAAACAAGGAAGCATGGATACTATTGAAGAAAAATAAAGCCTGAAGCTACCAGCTCCCTAGCCTGGAGTTGGGGCTTACCCAAAACTTTATAAGTAGTAATTATACACAATACTTTGTTTTCTATTTGTTCGAAACTATTGTATAAAATTATTCAAAAACAATTTCTATATCTTGTGTTAAGGGAAGACTTTGACAACTTAAAATATATCCTTCTTTAACATCTTCTTCAGATAAAGTAAGATTCTTTTTCATAAAAACTTCTCCTTTGTTCAATTTACACATACAGCTAGAACATACTCCTCCTTCACATGAATATGGAGGATTATAATTATTATCTAACATGGCGCGTAATATAGTTTTACCCTTTGGAATATGTATGTTTATTTCTTCTCCATCTAAACTAGCAGTTAAATGAGCATTATCGATGACTTCTGTAGTTTCTTCTAATCTTCCTCCTCCAAAGCTTTCAATAAGAATTCGAGTATCTGGAACATCCATACTCTGTAATACTTTTTGAGTATTTTCTATCATAGTACCAGATCCACAGATAAAATATTCTGCATTCTGCGCATAGGGAGAAATTATATTACTTTCTGTATCTGGAAGTAGATTCATTTTTTTTCAAATTTACAACGGTTAACTACGCTTATAAAACAGATTACTTTCTACTTACACTTGTTTATACTTTTACAAGCAATTAAATTAAAAAACAAAAGATGGGATTATACATTACTAGCGGAGCACTTGCTAGCTTTAAAGAAATGGATGAAGAAGCTTTTAAACATTATTCTTCAGTATTTAAAGATGTTAACAAACTACTAGAATTAAATGGGCTTACACCTTACGAAGAACCAACTGAATTAGAAGGTGGTTCTTTAGAACTTGGTGGGTTTTCTTACGATTTTATTCATCACTTAAGGCGTTTTTATGCTTATTGTGCCGAATATGAAGATTGGACTCCTATTCCATTTAGCCCTAACAGTGAGCCTTGTGAAGATTCTATTATAGATGATCATGCATCAGGCCTTACTTGTCATCTTATATGTCATTCAGATTGTACAGGTTTTTATGTTCCTGTAGATTTTATCGATATTGTTTTTGATAATGATGAAATTCCTATTGATGGTGCAATGATTGGTTCGTCATACACTCTATTTAAGGAATTAAAATTTATAGCAAATAAGCTTAATATTCAACTAGATGAAGACGATACTATTGTAAATATTGAAGCTGTAAATAAATCAATAAACGCAGAAGAAGATTTTTGGAAAGAAAAACTAGTTTGGTGTGAGTTGTTCAAAGCTGCAAAACATAGTATTCACAACAAAGCAGCTATAGTTTTTCATTAAAAACATCAACAATTAATAAAACACATCTCATAAATGGAAAGAGAGATTATAATACAGTTACAAGAAAAAAAATATCAATCTTTAGGTAAACTTACCACAAGTAAAATTATTGATCTTTTTATTGAAAGCGAAAACGAAGCTTTACTCCATAAATTTCAAGGTCAATTTTATCCGTATCGTCATTATGATATTAATGCAACACTAACAAAAGCTTTAAAAGGAATAGACAAGCAAAAAATTATTGATGCTTATTTTCACGCCTCTAGATTAGGTATTATTACAAAAGTAAAAGAAAACAATTACCCTCTTTTCTTAAAAGGAATTGAAAAAACACTATCGTCTCTTGGTGAGGGATATAATATTAATGTTTTAAGACCTAGTACGGTATATGTACTCTTTGGAGTGAACTCACTAAATGATATAGAAAACCTATACAATACAAAGTATAGCGAGTTTTTAGAAAACTTAAAATTTGTTATCAAGGTGAACTCATATACTAGCTATCCTAGTTTACGAAAAAAACTAAAAGCATCTCTTTTTTTAGAGAATGAAATACTCTTAAAAAGAGCTCAAAAAATAACGCCTTTCTTTAATGAGTTCAATTTTGAAACAGCGGGAGCTTTAGTATTACTATTAACAGACCCTTCAATAAAATCGAAGCAAGTTCTTTTAGAGTGTCATAAAAGAGAGTTATCTAGAGAAACTGTTTGGGTTCTTGGTAGTTTTTATAAAGATTTTAAAACTTCCGAAGCAAACAAGTTACTTCTTAACGATTTATACAATAAATATCCTACAAAATGGATTAACGAATATTATAACACTATTTACTAACCGTTTTATAAGTATTTTTGCCTAATGGATTCACTCACACAAATTGTTCTTGGGGCAGCTGTTGGAGAAGCTGTATTAGGTAAAAAAGTAGGAAACAAAGCAATGCTTTATGGTGCCATCGCTGGTACTATTCCAGACTTAGATGTTTATGTTGGTAAGCTTTTTGACACTGTTACTGCTCTAGAAATACACAGAGGTTTTACACATTCTGTATTTTTTGCAATTGTTTTCGGGTGGATTTTTGGTTGGCTTATCTCTTTATATGAAAAAAATGCCTCCACTAAAGAATGGGCTCTACTTATGTTTTGGGGATTTATAACACATCCAATTCTAGACGCACATACCACTTGGGGAACTCAACTTTTTTGGCCACTCGATTTGCGGTTAGCTTTTAAAAATATATTTGTTATTGACCCTTTATACACATTACCTTTCTTAGTATTTCTACTAATGGCAATGTTTCAACGTAAAGGGACAGCTAAAAGAACAAAGTATAACAATTTAGGACTAATTATTAGTAGCTCTTACATGGCAATTACTCTTGTTATTAAAGGAATCACTTATACTAAATTTTCACACGCTTTAAAAGAACAAGGGATTTCTTATAAAGAAATAGAAACCAAACCTACGCCTTTTAACACCATTTTATGGTCTGCAAATGTTGAAACAGATGATGCTTATCTAATAGGTTATTATTCTTTTTTTGATACTAAACCAATTGAATTTTATTCCTACCCTAAAAATCATCATTTATTAGACGATTATAAAAATAATGTTTCAATAAAACGACTTATTAAAATTACCAAAGGTTGGTATACAATTTCAGAAAAGAATAATTTAATTTATTTAAATGATTTACGCTTTGGGTTATTAAGCGTAGCTCCTAATTTTCAGCAGTTTGCTTTTAGCTTTCAAATAACAAAAAAGCAAAATAAAATAGTTATAAACGAAGTACCTAGAAATCGTGAAAAAGCTAAACAATTATTAACAGATCTTTGGGTTAGAATTCAAGGAAATTAATTGATAAATCATAGTTTATACCGTAAATTTGCCATTATATTATAATTGCAGAATAACTCTGGTTTGAGACAAAAATATTTTCACTTTTTTTCTATCATTTTTTTAGTTCTTACTCAATTTGCATTTATTACTGCATTATTGTTTGAGCATAAAAATACTTTTACAATACTATCGTTAACAACACTTATTACTACACTTATAATTTATAGTTACATAAAGTTTTTTAAAATTAAAAGAGTAGATTTTGAGCCATTCTATGTAATAATTTTTGTTATAATTGGAGCTATACTTACAAGTTACTTACATCTTTTCACTAAATTAAATTCTGTTTTTGCAGCAACACTTATTGGTACAGTTGCTTCTTTTTTACCTGATTTAAATAAAAAGTCGAAGGTTTTACAAAATATTCCCAATGCTATGTATTGTGGTTGTTTTGTAGGAATGTCACAAAAAAACGTTGCTATTGATTATAGCCTTATAATTATTGCAGGTATCATAGCGGGTATTTTTTTTATACTCTCTAAAAACCTTTTTAATGGAGTTGGTGGTAAACTGGGTACTCTTGCCTTTGGTAGTGTAGTTATTTCATCGTTATTTCTTTTAATTCTTTCATAGTGCTTACCACCATATCAATATATTTAACAAGCATACTTGGGGCTTTTTTAACGTTTTTAGTAAGTACAAAATACAAACAGGGTCCTGTAAGAGCTTCTGCTCTACTCACTCTTTTTGTTGCTAGTACATGTTCTCTTTTTTCTGAGTTATTTTCTGAAGATATAGCCAATCAAATTCCTTGGGTATTTTTTGGTGCTTCTTTTGTTGGTATGACCTCTAGTAAACTTACTCGTAACTATACTTCAATTATTTTTGCAGGAATTGTTTTTGGATTTATCTATACGGTTAGTCCTACTTTTTTTAATGGTTATGGAGGCGCATTAGGTACAGCCGCTTGTATTTCTATATTAGTTGTTATTGGAATGAACAATCTTATCCGACTTTTAAAAGCTTCAAAAAAGAAAAAAGGCTTATTGAAAAAACTTTAATTTTAATAAGGTACTTTTGCCTTGTAAATTGTTGCTTTCTTTTTAGAAGTTATTTTATAAATACTTCCTGCTTTTAAGAGGGCTGATTGTCCCTTTTTTAAATTTAAAACAGATTTTGTTTCTACTATTTCTATCTCTCCATCAATGACTATTAAAATTTCTACTGATCTAGATTTTGCCTTGTATACTTGACTTTCTGCAATATTAATTTTACTCAATTCAAAATCTTTTGCTTCTGTCTCATACACTCTTTCTAAATTATCTTTTTTCAAACAACCATACAAAACTTCTGGATTTGTTTCTTCAAAAACAATATTCTTCAATAGCTCAGCAACATCTACATGTTTTTTTGTTAAACCTCCTCTTAAAACATTATCTGAATTAGCCATTAATTCTATATTTTGACCTTCTAAATAAGCATGGGGTACTCCCTCTTTTTGGAAAACAGCTTCTCCTTTATTTAATTTCATTATGTTAAAAAAGTATATAGAAAAAATTCCTCTATCTAGTTTTTTATTATTTGTAGATTCATCAACAACTTTTGCTGCCCAAAAGTCAGGACTATTTTTATCTAATTTTTTGTTCTTATATAATGGAGTAATTCTGTCTATTAAAGGTTTTAATATTTCATATACTTCTTCATTTGATTTTTCCATCACATTTTTATATAATCCAAAATATCCTTCTTCTTTAAATATATTAACTAACTTTTTAAATTCTGGTGTTTCTTCTAATCTTGTTATTAATTTACTTTTGGGTAAGAAACCGTGTAATAACCAAAATTCACTCAAAGCAACCATAATTTCCGGCTTGTGATTATCATCTTTATAGTTTCTGTAAGGTGCTGTTAATGGAATTCCTAAAATATTTTCTTCCTTAAATCCTTTTTCTGCATTTTTTTTTGAAGGATGAACCTGAATTGACAATGTCTTTTTTACATCTAACACTTTAAATAAAAAAGGTAATCTTCCGTATTTTCTTGCTACTCTTTTACCTAAACATTTTTTTAAGTTTCTTTTTAAAAAATTATCTAAAGTTTGATTTCCAACAGATGTTTTTATTATAGATGGAGCTTTTCTGTGTGCTCCTAACCAGTACTCTGCTATTTTTTTTCCGTCGTTTTTTCTTTTTAACAACTTTGTGATATAATTATCACCTCCCCAATCATAATTTTGAATCTGCCCTGTAAGCGCTAATAAATTAAATGTTTGTGTAGCTTCATTAATCATATCTTAATATTTTAATAGTTACTTGCTAAATCTTTTTATTTATACTTGCTTAGTTATTCAAGGTTATTGAAAATTCTTCCATTTTCATTTTACCAATTAGCGTTGAGTCTTTCTTTTTTTTTACTCTGTAATTCCATGCTATTTGACCTAATTGACCTATTATTTTTATAGAATCTTTCATAGAAAGCTTAGACCCGTCTGCATGTATCCATCTTTTTAAAGGTTTTTCACACATCATTTCTCTTGCTTTTTCAATTTTAAAATGCTTTTTAATTCTTAAAAAAATCTCTACATCAAATAACCATTTTGTAATAAACTTTTCTTTAAATGCGATATCAATTACATCTCTATGAAAAATTTTAGCTCCACATTGTGTATCTTTAAAATCCATTGATAATATTTTTCTTATAATAAAATTAATGGTAAGACTAATTATTTTTCTAGCAGATTCTTTTGTTATATTAGCTCCCATTCTAGTAATTCTTGATCCACTAACTATTTTAAAGTTAGATTTTTCAATTGTAGAAACTAAGTCATCAAAATCTAACAAGTCTGTAGATAAGTCTGCATCTAAAAAACCTATATAATCTAAATCTTTAAAGTTTGCCATGTGTAGCATTCCTTGTCTAACAGCCTCTGCTTTACCTCCATTTTTTTCGCAATTGTATATTGTTATAAAATCTTCTCTTCCATTTCTCAAATTATTTAGCACGTCTAAAGTTTTATCTGTACTTCCATCATTTACAAAACATAAGTGATACCCTGAATTCTCGTCAATAAAACTGGTAAACTCTTTACTTAGTAGTCTTTTCTCCTCATTGTAACAAGGTATTACTACCCCAACACATCTTTCTTTAATGATAAGATTATTTTGTTTTTCTATACTTACTATATTTTCAGGAGCCCCTATTAGCCTTTTCACTCTAACACAAATTTCATTTAAGCTTAATGGCTTTTTCATGTAATCATCAATTCCTAAATCAAAACCTTTAGTTATCATTTTATCATCTGTATTTCCTGATAATACAATTACTGATGTAGACGGTTTTTTAGAGTTTCTTATATAATCTATAACCTCCATACCCGATATTGTTGGCATATTCATGTCTACTATAACTAAGTCTGGTTGAAATGAATCATACAATTTCATACCTTCAAAAGCATTCGTTTCAGTTTTTACATCATAACCTAACTCTAACAATCTCTTCTTTAGGGGGATTAATATTAGCTTTTGATCATCTATAGCTAGTATTTTCATAATTAAATTTTTAACAGTTATTTGATCCAAAAATAGCTATGTATCTTTTTTTTAATGACTTACAACACTTAAAGGGATGTTTTCTTTAGACGAATGGTAGTTTACTTTAGTTAAACAAAAAATATTATATCTTTAAATCGTTTATATTTACAATAACAAAAGCTAACTATATAAATTTCAATGAGAAAGGAATCAAACAAACTTTTAATATTAGCGCTTCTTTTGGGTATAGCTTTTCATGGTTCTTTTATCTTTTTTACCTTAGAAAACACATATGATGCTCTAATACATTTGTTTTTTGCAGAGCATTATGCAAGTAATTGGTTTGAGCCTTGGAACTACAAATGGTATACTGGATTTACGGTAATGAGCTACCCACCTCTGGTACATCAATCAATTGCTGCTTTGTCGTATATAGGAGGGTTAAAATTTGGGCTTTTTACTGTAGCTATAATAGGCGTTATACTTTTTATTTCTGGTGCATATCGTTTTTCTCTACTTATAACTGCTAATAAAAAAATAGCTGGTTATGCAGCAATTACAGCTGCTCTTTCTTCTTCTTTTTTAGAAACACTACATATTTTTGGACAATTACCCAGTATTATTGGTGTTTCTGTTTTAATGCATGCTTTACCCGAGATTTATTTGTGGTTAAAAACAAAAAAATATAAATATTTACTTACATCTCTTTCTTTAATTTCAGTTACTGTAACCTCGCATCATGTTACTCCTATTTTTGGAATGGTATTTTTTATTTTACCTTTAATAGGAATGGTTATTATGGATGTTTGTTTTGATGAAGTTAAATCGTATAAGAAAATTACATTTAAATTATTCTTAGTTAAATTTAAATCTCAGTTTAAGTATAATATCCTTTTTATAATTTTAGCTCTAGTAATCATAGTAGGGTGCTTACTACCTTACTGGATTAACTCTAAAAAAAATCCTATTACACAAATTCCAATACCACATGGTTCTAGAGATAATTTTCTAGAAGTTACATCTTCTGGTTTGGTTTTTTTTATGATTCCTTGGGGAATACTTTTAGTTTTTCTTCCTTATTTTTTTTATAGATATTTTAGTAAGCGTTTTTTATTTATTGGTATTTCTTTTACTATGCTTTTTATTTTAGGAACAGGAGGTACTACCCCAGTTCCTTTAAAACTTTTGGGCGAAAATGCTTTTAATATTTTAACCTTAGATAGGTTTACCCTATGGGCTTCTATTATGGCAATACCACTTTTGGGAGAAATAACCTATCACTTTATACATGGTGATTTAAAAAACGTTATTCATAAAAAATTAGGAAGAATTTACCACCGTTTACTTGCAGGATTAATAGCCTCTTTATTTTTATTTACTATTATTTTTACAATGAGTCTTGGCTATTTTAGACCATCACAGCCTCAAAAAATAAAAATGTTGCCTATTATTAACTTTCTAAACCAAGATCAACACGACCAATGGCGTTATCTTACACTTGGTTTTGGAGATCAAATGGCATGGTTATCTGCTCAAACAAACGCTATGACTGTAGATGGAAATTATCATTCTGCAAGACGTTTACCAGAACTTACAACAAGGCCTATAGAACGACTTGAAAATTCAAAATTCAAAGGTATTGCCGGTATTGGATCGCTTCAACAATTTTTAACAACTCCAGAAAAGTATAATTTAAAATATATTTTTTCTAATGATAAATTTTATGATCCCATCTTATATTTCTGTGGTTGGCAAAGATTATCTCCTTTAGAAAACGGTATAATAGTTTGGGAAAAATTAAACATTCCACCTCTCTCTTCTATTTTACCAAAAGAAGATGTAGCTATATGGCAAAAATTACTTTGGGGAACAGTTCCTTTTCTAACTGTTATTTTCGCTTTACTTTTAAATGTCAAGAGTTTATTTAACAAGCACATAAAAATGAGAAAGAATACTTACTTGCTATGTATTGAAGCCTATAAAAATTACTCTGGATTTACAAAAAAAGTATTACCCTTTGCTCATATATGGTTACTGTTTTTAACTGTTATTTCTTTTTTTGGTATGTATAAATTTTATCTTGAAAACAATACACAGCAATCGCCCGAAAACCTTGTAATATCTTATTATGATGCTTTAGATTTTAAACAATTTGAAAAAGCTTACAACCTTATTAATCCAAAAAGTAATATTTCAATAGCACAATATATGTTAGAAGTCTCTGTTACTGATGGTTTATTAAGCTCTTATGCTAAACTAGACGCTTTAAATACTGTTGTTACTAAAAAAACAGATAGCTTAGCTACTATAACTGTGCATACAAAATGGATTACACCTTTAGAAAAAATTAATAAAACAGATTATAAAACGGCTATTAAACTAAACGGTAAATGGTTTTTACAACCTGATGTAATTGATTTTGATTTACCTCCTGATCAACTTTACTCAAATAATAAAACAGGATATTTTAATCAAGGAAGAAAAAGAATTACAACTGAACAAACTCACCATGAAGATGTTTTAAAACAACCTGTTTTAGAAATCGTTACAGCTAAGCTCGTGAAATTTGATAATCATTATGCTATCATTGGTGAAATACAAAACATAGATAATGTACCTGCAGATGTTGTTATTAAAGGTACTTTATATAATGATTCGAATAAAAAATTAGCTACTTATAATGCAAAGTATCATATAAAACATAAACTAATGCCTAAAGAGATTAGTTCTTTTAGGATTAATTTTGAAGGTATAGCCTGGTCCAAAACACTTGATTCCATACCAAAAACATTTAATCCTGATGAGTTTACACCTATTGAGTTTGAAGAGCAACCTACTAAATTCAATTTACAAGCAGCTGGAAATGTTTCTAATTCTGATTTATATAAAGACCTTGCCTTAAGTGAGCTTATTATAGAAGAAAAAAATATAAAAGGAACATTGTTTAACAGTGGAATTCAAGAGATTACCGTACCTCAATTAATCATTACATACTATAATAAAGATAAAAAAATAGCTTGGGTAGATCACTTATTTATTAAAAGTGGCATTAGACAACAACGCAAAAAACATTTTAATTATAAATTGTTAGAAGATAAAAAAATCATATTTATTAATGATGATATGCAAAATTGTTTTGTTAATGGACTTCCCAACGAAGAAATCTCTAACAAATTGATTCCAAATAGGGTTAAAAATCACGCTTTTTCAGAATTGCAAAAAATTTCACACCCTAAATATAAATATGTAAAAATTGAAATGAATAACTTTATAGGAAATCCAAAGTAACGATGTTTAAAAAGAAGTTTTTTTTTAGTATCACATGCTTATTTATTAGTTGTGTAAACGCACAATACAATGAAAGTAATAATACAACTTTAAAGTTATTATCCACAAAAAAAGAGTTTTTAGCAGGAACTTTAATTCAACTAAAGTTTAATACTCATAAATCTACAAAATACAAACTATATTGCGCTAATAGTTATGGTAGCACTATAATTACCCCCTCTAAAAAAGATTCTTTAATCTTTGATATTCCAATGTTTTTAAGCAAAAAAAAAGGTATCATTAACTGGTCACTCATTAATACTGAAAAAGTACTTTCTGGTAAGATTACTATAATTGCACAAAATAAACCTACATTTATAGAAACCTACTTAGGTCCCCCTAGTATAGAAGCAGGTGGAAAAGATTATGCAATGATTGTTACCATACCAACAGATATATTGGACAATCCTCTTAAAAAAAACACCCCTATTACAATAAATCAACAATTTTTAACAGATACCCAAAAAGAAAAAGTATTTACTAAAAACTTAATCGCATACAAAAACATATACTCTCCTACAAAAAGCGGTAGAGTTTTAATTTCTTCAAACTGTTTTAAATTACACTCTAAGGAATATGATATTAATATAATGCCTGCAATTCCTGTTAATTTTAACGTTTTTGCTAAAAGACATCACAAGTATGCAGATGGAAATCAAATTACAACCTTATATACATCACAATTAAAAGACACTAATGATAATATTATAAGTGATGGTAGTTTTGTAGATTTTTTTATTACTAATAGTAAAGGAAATGTATTGAAAACATCAGGTACTACTATCAACGGTATTGCTACTGCAAAAATAGTTCATCCAGATTATGAAGATCAATGGTCTGTAAAAGCTTATGTTATTGGAATTGCTGAAAGTGATAGGATAATATTAGATTATAAAAAGGCTATTAAAAATTATATAGTTTCTTTTACTGAAAAGAATCGAACTATTAGTATAGGACCATTACAAAGTTTTATGGGGCAAATGATACCTGATGGATTAAAGGTTAAAGTTTCACTATACCAAAACAACATCTTGATACAAGAATTCATCAAAGAAACACAAAATGGTTATGTATATTTTAACTTAAACCCTAATATTTTACCAAAAGGGATATATAAAATAACTACTGACGCTGCTGGTATTTACAAAGAATTTAAAAACATAGAACTATGGTAGGTATAGATAAAAACATAATGCGTTCATCTTTAATAATATTTTACATTATTATTATTTCTATGCTCCTTTTTTTAATTAGCTCTTTATACAGTTACCTTAACACAGGTGCTGATAGAAGTAAAATATTACACACCGAATTAAAAGATATTCGTAATTACATACCTAAAATAACCTGGGTAAAAGATGGAAATGAAGGTAGAATTATGGATACACAAACCTTAACTGAAATTGAAAAAGATTATTTAGATGGTTGGTATGTTAAACATATTGCTTATAAATCTAATCTTACTACAGGTATAAACGATTATTACACTAAAAATGCTCGTAAAAATATACAGAATATCATTAAATATAACGATTCCCTAAACATTACAATAGACGCTACAACTCTAAAGCATAATCCTGATATTGTTTTTTTTAGTGAAGACGGACAATTAGCTGTTTTAGAAGATAAAAATGTTTTAGAGTATAAAAGAATAATTAAAAATAAATATAATATTCATGAAACTACAGAGTTTTCAAACTATAAAGCCATTTTGTTACTTGAAGATGGTTTTTGGCGTATAAGACATTTAGTTAAAGAAGGTTCATCTTCTTTTCAAGAAGATTTAAAGAAAACAAATCTAGAATATACTAATATTAAAGGTATTAATTATTACCCTCAAGCTACTCCATGGAGCATGTTTGGTGATAATTTTGAATTAAAAATTATTGAAGAAGACTTTAATATTATAAAAAGAGTAAATTTAAATACTATTAGGATATTTGTTCCTTATGACGATTTCGGGAAGGAAAATGTGGATGAAAACAAATTAAAAAAACTCAATTTACTATTAAATTTAGCTGATAAAAAAGGAATAAAGGTAATTGTTACTCTGTTTGATTTTTATGGAAATTACGATGTGCTAGATTGGACTTTTACCTTCAAACATGCTGAGAAAATTGTTTCAAAATTTAAAAACCATAATGCCATTTTAGCATGGGATTTAAAAAATGAACCTAATTTAGATTTTAAATCCAGAGGGAAAGAAAACGTTATTCCTTGGTTAGAACATTTATTATACTTGGTTAAATCCATTGATACAAAACACCCTGTAACTATTGGCTGGTCAAACACTGAAAGTGCTCACCTTTTAAGTGATAAATTAGATTTTATTTCTTTCCATTATTATGATAATTTAGAAATGTTTGAGAAAAAGTATAAAAAGTTAAAATCTAATTTGCCTAACAAACCCATTGTTTTAGGAGAGTTTGGTATGTCTTCATATAGTGGTATATGGAATTTTTTTGAGGGGTCTGAAAAAAAACAAGCTGAATATTTTAAAAACATGCAGCATATTTTAACAACAAACAATATTCCTTTTCTTTCTTGGACTTTATACGATTTTAGTAAAATACCAAAGGGCGTTGTAGGTAAACGCCCTTGGAGAGTAAACCCACAAAAAAAATTCGGGTTTATTAAAAATAATGGGGAAAAGAAACCTTCTTTTAAATATATTTCTAAACAGTAGAATTGGTTACTAAGTTTTTTGATGTTATTTTTTTTGTTTCTATAATTTTAGAAAACTCTTCAAGATATAAACTTGCTATTCTTTCCATAGGATATTTTGTTGCCGCCTTATAATTTGTTTTACCTAATTCTACCCTATAATTTTCATCTATTACGATTGCTTCTATTGCTTTAGCTAAACTTGTTACACTTTCTGGTTCGAAGAATTCACCTTTATAACCTTCATCTTTTACAAGCAATGCTAAATCTCCTAAATTAGGCATTACAACTGCTTTTCCATAACTTCCAGCTTGATGTAAAACTCCAGAACTGCCTGTTGTAGAGGTATAAGGAAAAACTACTACAGCACTTTCTTTAAATAAATTTTCTACTTCATTTTCTTCTACATATCCTGTGAAAACAATCTGAGATACATTTTTATATTTTTCCTTTACTCCTTCTAAATACCCTTTTACATTCGGATTATCAGTACCAGCTATAACTATTTCTAAATTCAATCCTGTTGTACTTCTCACTACTTCAACTGCTTCAATCATAGCCTCTACTTTTTTGTAAGTTCCAAATTTTCCAAAAGTCATTATTTTCATGGGACCTTTTGGCAACTCGTAACATGGTTTTTTTGGAATTTCAAATGTACCATGAGGTATTAACTTTACATTCTTAACTTTATATTTTTCTTTTAAAATCACTGCATATTTTTCAATAGTTACAGCTACAGTATCTGATTGTAAAATTAACCTTGTTAAACAAGTACCAATAAAGTTATAAGTTTTTTGTAAAAGCTTATTAGAAGTAAAACCTGCGCTCTTTAAATCTACCTGCTCTAAAATATTATGTAACAAAGTTATTGTTGGTATTTTTTTTAGTTTACAAACCAGTGGTAAAGTTAAGCCTAAAGCTGCAGGAATTTTCTTGTCTCCAAACTTCATAAATTGTAGGTTAAATAATATAGCATCTGGCTTTACTTGATTAATAGCTTTAGTTACTGTTATAATATTAAATAAACTATTAAATTTCCAACATTCTTTTACTGTTACTTTGCAGCCATTTTCAATAAAACTAACATCTTTTATTTCTTTGGTTGTATCTGTTAACAATATAAGCTCCGTTACTTCTTGTTTTTGTCTAAAGTTTTTAACTAAATGATATGCATATTCATTTAACGTTACTTTACTTGGTGGATATGCTGTTACAATTGCTAGTCTCATGGTTAGTATTGTTTAATTTACATTTCAAAGATCCTACAAAACAACAAGTTAAGCCCTTTTTTTAGTTGAAATACAGATATCTGTAGTTTAATGGTATTAATGTTTAGATGTTGTTGGTTTTTTAGTATCTCTTAAAAGAAAATAACTTAATTGTAAACTTAATAATAGTGTCATTGCTAAAATTTGCATATTTACCACTTGACCTAATGTGTTATGATACAAGACTATAAAGATAATTTGTAGTAACCCAAAAATACCAGATGCTACGACTGGTATGTATTTATCTAAAGATAGATAATAGTATGCAAAAACGTTAGATATTGCAAAAACTCCCGTAGCAAGTGCGTACTTCCATAATAAAGGAGCTATAGCTATATAATCTTTCCCAAATAATATTAATACAACTTCTTTAGGAAAAAGAGAGCATACAGCAACTAATACTACAATTAGCAATGAAATATAACCTACATTTTTTAATAAAATTGAACGTGTGGGTTTGCCTTCCTTTTTTAATTGTACTACTTTTGGTAACAATAACATTACAAACATCCACGTTACAAAATAAACCACCCTACCTATTAAAGCTAGTGAAGCATATAAACCTGCATCATAAGTCTCAAAATAATGTTTTACCAATAAAATATCACTATTGTTAATAATTATTTGAGTAAGCTCATAAAAAACAGTAATTAAAAAAAAGCTACGTATCATTTTTCTTTGAGATACACTTAATTTAATTTCTTTTATTGGTTTTATCTTTTGAATCTTGAAAGGTATTAACCCAAATAAAAAAGAGCAAAAAATACCTATTGCAATAAGTATTGATGAATCTATTTCTAAAAAATATAATAATATTAGTGTAAACACCAGTCTACTTATCATTTCTAATTGATAAGTAACTGCTAAAGCTCCAAATTTTTTTTTACCCTGAAAAAAACCTCTATTAATACTCATTAAAAAGTATAATGGAACCCCTACTCCAAAAATAACGAACATATTAGATGTTGTTGTTTTAAAAAAAAGTTGTAAGTCTTTAGAATAATAAACTATTGCTATACCTAAAACAACTCCAGATATGACAGCTATTCTATTCATCTTATAAATAAACGACTTAAGAATTTTTTGCTCAAATATCACAGAAAATTTTGCTGTAACTAATTGAAAAGTCATAGCGACAAAAGAAAACACTAATAAAAAAGTTATCATAATTGCTGCATCAGCAAACTTTTCTGGCCCAAGAATTCTACCTAGTAATAGGTTATAAATATAATTTCCTCCATTTACTAAAAGAGCACTTATCATAAATAAATGCTCTGAGTTAATTCTATAATTATTTTTTGTTATTGCTATCATACTGATTGCTATTTTGTTGTTAAGCTACTTGTGAAGAATAAAAATGATCATAAACTTCTTTGCATCCATACCCTACTACAGAGAACATTTTATGCTGTTTTAATGCAATTGCCATTAATGTTTTAATAGCATTCAAGCCTGTTACTCCAATCTCATTTACGTTATCAATGTTAATTACAACATTTTTACACTTTTCTATACAGTACTCAAAATGAATTATGAAAGATCTAACTGTTGTACTGTTAATTTTTCCGTTTAAATAAAAAGTTCCGTTGTTTTCTGAAATTTGTAAAGCCATGATTTAAAGTTTTTATAGGTTATTAACACTACAAATATCTCCTTAATATCCTCAAAAAAAACAGTTTATCGACGAAAAACAATTTACTTTCGATGAAAGATTAAATACTAATGCTTAACTTGCATTAACAAAAAAATAATATGAAACTTAAATATATTGCCCCTCTAATATTTTTTTTTATTAGTCTACATAGCCTTGCTCAAGACATGCAACAAGGTTACACATATTTAGAGACAGGTAAATACGATAAAGCTCTTGCATTTTTTAAAGAAATTCTTAAAACATACCCAAACAATAAAACTGCAAACTTATGTTATGGAAGAGCCGTTGGATTAAACGGAAATCCAACAAAAGCTGTTTTATTATTTGAAAATTTATTAAAAAAATTTCCTAATGATTTTGAAATTAAGATAAATTATGCAGAATCATTATTATGGGATAACAATTATACCTTTGCTAAAAAATATTATGAACAATTATTAAGAGAAGCTCCAAAAAACTTTACAGTACTTTTAGGTTATGCCAACACCTTATCAAACTTAAAAAAATACAAAGAAGCATTAATTTACATTAACAAAGCATTAATCATTTCCCCAAAAAATAATAATGCTTTATTATCTAAAAAATATATTCATTTAGGTTATGCTAATTTCTTAAAAAATAACCATAAATACACTATTGCTGAAAACTACTTAAAGAAAAACTTACATTTTTTTCCTAATGATAAAGAAACATTACTCAATTTAGCAGAACTATATCTTATTTCCAAACAATTAAAAAAAGCTGAAGAAACATACCTCGCTATTGGTAATAATCCCCAAAATTATTTAATTTCTTTAAATGGTTTATCACTCACAAATCATTTAAATTTTAAAGAAAAGGAGTCCTTAAAAATTAGTGAAAAAGCTATTAAAAATATACATATAACTACCGATGCTAAAACTATAAATCAAACAAAAGAAAGATATATACAAGCTTTGATTTGGAATCAAAAGTATAGTTTGGCTGAAAAAGAAATAAATAAACTGTTAGCTACAAAAGAAACTCCAGAAAACTGGATGCTTTCTTTAAGGGCTACCTTAAATATTTATAAGAGTAATTTTAAAAAAAGTCTTACTGACTATAATACTATTTTAAAAAAAGACACTGCTTCTTTTGACGGTAATCTTGGTAAGGCTAACACATTAAAAGCTCTTGGTTATTATAAAAAAGCTTACAATAGTGCATACAGAACTCTACAGATATATAACAACCAAAAAGATGCCTTAAATTTTATAAATAATTTAAATAAAACCTTTACTCCTTTTACAGAAACTAAAGTATTATACTCTTTTGATAATGGTAATAATAACGCTTATTCTTTTTTAACCAACGTTGAGTTTCCAGTAAATACTAAACTTAAATTTTCAGCTAATTATACCTACAGAACAACTAATAATTCTGATACCGAAGATGAGGCTACTTCCAATAACCTTTTACTAGGAGCTTCTTATCAACTTAAAAACAACATTACTCTCAATGGTAGTATTGGAATAACTTCTTCTACCACAAAGGTAAATTCTTACAAACAGTTACTTACAGATGTAAGCTTACACATAAAACCTTTTAAACTTCAAAATTTAAGTTTTGCTTACAAAAGAGAGGTTCAAAATTTTAATGCTGCTTTAATAGCAAGAGAAATTGTTCAAAATAATTTTGTTGTTAATTATAACTTAAATACTAACTTTAATTTGGGATGGTTTACACAATATTATTACACTTCACAAAATGATAATAATAAAAGAGATTTACTTTTTACATCTTTATACTACAATGTATTAAAGAGACCTTCTTTAAAGATAGGTCTTAACTATCAATATATTTCTTTTAAAAATCAAGTTCCAATACTGTATTTTAGTCCAAAAGAGTTTAAC
Organism: Tenacibaculum sp. ZH5_bin.1; assembly: GCF_042865525.1. NCBI lineage: Bacteria > Pseudomonadati > Bacteroidota > Flavobacteriia > Flavobacteriales > Flavobacteriaceae > Tenacibaculum > Tenacibaculum sp. ZH5_bin.1. The sequence goes on from NZ_JBEGIO010000005.1 coordinate 27,241, forward strand.
GCTTCTGAGCTCTTCTTAAATATAATTAAAAATGAAAATGATACTAAAACACATAAATGGTTTTATGAATTAACAGCAGCTGTAGGTTATCAATTTATTGAAAATAACGAAAAACAAAGTACTTACCGTCTTCAAGGTAAAATAGGTTATAAGTTAAATAGAAGAAGTTTTTTGAACGTTTTTGGAAATCAAAGTAATATTGCATCTACTACAGCTGCTGGTTTTGTTTTTTCTGAGATTGGAATTCGTTTTAAATGGTATTTATTCAAAAAACCTCTTTTTAACAGTCAATTATTTTAATTTTTTATTCTACTAATAATTTAACTGTTTTATACTTTTGTTTTGTTCCTATTATTTTACATAAATATATTCCTGTTTTAAGATCTCCTTTTATAAAAGAAACTATATTCTCTCCTATTTTAGCCTCAAAAGTTATAGTTTTTACTATCCTACCCATTGAGTTATATATATTAATATTAACCAACTCTTCATACTTTGAGTTAAAATAAATTTTAGATACTGTTTTTACAGGATTAGGTACTACTTTAACTTGATTAGTTTGTAAGTTAAAGTTTGACACCTCTAATTTACTATTTTTAGAAAAATAAACATCTTGTAAATTCATTTCTTTAACTACCATACTGCCATCATCTGAAGTCATTGTAAATGTTATTGTAGTTATATCGTTTAATAATAGTTCTTCTCCATTTTTTGACTTAAATTCTGAAAAAGGAATTTTAAACTCATTTAACTCATCAGTCAATAATATTGTTGTTTTAAATTGATTTTCCCATGATGTTATACTTTTTTTCAATAAAACTATTTCTACATTACCATTACCTCTTGCTTTAAAGTTAAAACTATTGTAGTCAGATAAATCTACAGCGCTAAAACGTGGAGTTAATGCTCTATATGCAGCAAAATAACTTTCTGTTGTTGCCTTTAAGTATATATTCCTCTCTATAGGGAAATCATCTTCACTAAATTTATTTTCATTTTGAAATACATTATAATCTACTATGGTTGTGTTTTCTTGTGAGTCATCAACCCCCCAAGGACCATCAGACATAAATAAATCATCTGGAGTAGCAATACCATCACCTATTCTGAAACCTATATCAAATAAATTTCCTGTTGGTACTTTTATATTTGTAATATAATTTTCTTCTAAATTTAATGGTTGACTTGCTTTATTAAAAGCACCTGTTTCTGTTCTTCTAAACCCTGAGTCAAAAGTTACTTTATCACTCTTATTTGTATTAATTATTTCTAGATCAAGTATTCCATTAACATATTTACCTTTTCTAACAAAAACTGTTGGTGCAGACGATAAATAATAAGCTGAAATTGGTTTTACTACTTCTAATAAATTAATTACTTCATCAGCAAGAAGATATAAATCATCTAACGAGTTTGACCATATTTGAAAATTATAAAAAGTAATATCTTTTTCATATTTATCTAAATTCCAATGGCTTTCTATAGAAAAATGGGTTTCATTATTTGTTGCTTTAGCTGATAAGCTTAACACAAACTCAACTGTATTATCAGCATTTCTTATTAGTGATTTTATAAACTGTTTTCCTTTAATTTCAATTGTTGATACTGAAACTAACTCTGCCCCTAGTAAACGATCACAGATATATTTTGAATGTTCATAAACTCCATTTTCGGTTTTCATTGCTAATATAGAAGCTACAGGAACATCGTTTTTCATATAATCTACTGAATAAATTTCTGTAGCATTTGTAATAGCCAACAGGTCTATTGGTGTTGATTCTATTACATTATCTTCCTTTATTACTTCTAAAGGGATGAAACTTTCTAACATAATTTCTCCTTTTGACCTCTTGCTATACTTTGCTGACTTTTTTAATTTTCTTGCACTTGCTCTATTAAATTTATAATTTACCTTGGTTCTATTGTAGTTCCTCTTATTAATTAATTCAGATAATCTTCCATTACTTTCCAATCCTCCTTCATTACCTCCAGATGTAGGAGCTAACATTACTCCACATACTCCAAAACCTGAACATGACGGATCTTGACAATCTACTAATCCATCTCCATCATCATCAATCCCATTATCACATATTTCTTGTGGCACTGGTGCAGTTGGGCATCTAGCACCATCGTTACTAGCACTTGATGGTCCAAAAGCAAATAAATTTGACTCAATATCGGTAGGCAGCTTTATATCTTGTACATTTTGAATTACGTAAATTGTTCCTGTTTGATTTGCTGATACGTAAAAACGCCCTGATAAATCAAAATATACTGCTCCATAAGTGTAATTTAGCCCTGAAAGAATTGGTACTACTCCTAGTGCTTCAACTTCATAAGTTCTTGGATTTATTCTGTATAAAATATTTGTTTTCTTTTCTACTGCGTATAAATTTCCATCTACCGCATTGAAGGCCCAATCGTGAATGTTGATATTTTGAGATAATGTTTCGGTTTCTAGGTGTTTTTCATATGTTGGCGAGTTAGGGTTTAAATCTATTTTGTAAAAAGTAGTCCCTCCTCCTTTTAAAAAATATACTCCCTCTGAGCTAATATCACCCACATACCTATTATTTGTTGGTAATTCATTTACATATAAAGTTGTTGTTGAAAAATCTTTTCCAATACGAACAATAGTTTTTTCTGGACTAGTTAAAGACCCCCAAATATATCCATCAGTTGGATTATAGGCTGCTGCATTTATGTTTCCTTGGGTAATATCTTCTTTAACTAAATAAGAATTTCCTGATGCTAAATCAATAGAATAAACATCGTTATACTGAAATAAATATGCATCGTACACACAATTAAAAGGCTCCTGTGCTATGCTTGAAAAAGAAAGTAATATTATTTTAATGTATAATATTTTTTTTAATAGTATAGTTTTGTTTTTCATAATATTTTGTGTTTGATATATCACAAAACTATGACTATTAACACTTTAAAAAGTTTACAACACGTTGTATTAGTTATTAGTATAGACGAAATGCATTTTTATTTAGATGGAATGCTACAGTAAATCTAAACGCTTCATTAACTCAGGTCTTTTTGATCTACTTACAGGAACAACATCTTTTTTTATTAAAACACTATTATCTTCTATATCTATAATTTTTTTTAAGTTAATTATATAAGAACGATGTACTTTTAAAAACAATGTATCAGGCAACTTTTCTTCTATTTTTTTTAGTGTGGAATGTACTATATAATTTTTTTCTTCTGTTTTTATATTTATATAATCTCCTTTAGCCTCTACTAAATATATTGAAGGTAAATCTATTTTAATAAGGCGCCTATCTATATTTATATAAAAATCATTTTTTACTTCAGTAGGTGAAGCTATTTTTTCTAATGGTTTTTCTATATTTTTCTTATGAGCTTTTTCTACTGATTTTTTCAAACGGTTAACATCCAATGGTTTCAATAGATAATCAATTATACATTCATACTCAAAAGCTTCAATTGCAAACTTAGGGTCAGATGTTGTAAGAATAACTAGGGGTGGTGATTTTAGGGTTTTTACAAAATCTAAACCAGTAAAATCAGGCATGTGAATATCTAAAAAAACAAGATCTACCTTGTGCCCTTCATTTAGAAATTTAATTGCTTGTAAAGCATTAGAAAACTCTCCTAATACATTTATAGTACTTATATCATCACACAAAGTTTTGATAATAGCTCTTGCTAACTTTTCATCATCAATAATAATACAATTCATAAAATTTAAATGGTTTTCAAATAATTTGTTATTATAACTAATATTTTTTCGAACTCATCAACTTTATCAATCTTATTATCTCTTAAATTATGTTCAAATTCATTAGCTAATTCATAACTTTTTTCAAGACCTAAAATACTAATTTTATGTTTAATTCTATGAACATTATCTTCCAATTTTTTACAATCTCTCTCCTCTAAGCTCTCGTAATAATCATTTTTTTCTTCTGGAAATTCAGTCTTTATTATATCTATCAATGTATTTTTTATTGACTCATCTCCTCTTGCTAACTCATTAACATAGTTTAAATTCGGGGTTTCCATACTTATTATTTTGGGGGCTTCTACTTTTTATAAAATCTAAAATAATAATTTTATATGAAAACTCATATTAATTTTCGTTTTATCGCAATACAAAAACCTGATTTAAAAACATATACATATATTTAAGTTAGCTACATCAGAGCAAGCTTATGAAGTATTTATAAAAAAAGTTCTTAATTTTCGACGCAAACATCGTAGTATTTATCCTAGTTGCGCTTAATGTAATATTTTATTTTTTTATGGTAAAGTAAAACGTTGTACCGATACCTAATTCACTTTCTAACCACATTGTTCCTCCATACAACTGTACTATTTTCTTTACAATAGAAAGTCCGATACCTGTTGACTCTTTACTTTCTTTTAAAGAATGAAATATTTTAAAAATACGATCATGGTATTTTTTTTCAATTCCAATTCCGTTATCTTGTACTGAAAACTGATAAAATGAAGGTTTTTCTGTAAAGCTTATGTTTATTATTCCTTTTTCTTTATCTGAAAATTTAATTGCATTACTTATTAAATTTTGAAAAAGTTGCTGGTATTTAATAGAGTCTCCTTTTACAGTAGGTAACTCTTCTAGGACATTTATAAAAATATTTTCAGGTATATATAGTGTTTGAATTAAGTTATTTATGATTATATTTAAATTTACTTCTTCTTTTTCTCTTACCTCTGAGCCTGCGCTAGAATACTCTAGAATACTAGAAATTAAATTCTCCATTGTTTCTAAAGTGTCTCCTATCAAATTAAAGTTTTGAAGGGTAGTATCATCTAATTTACCTTCATTATCTGTTTTTATCCAAGAAACTAAAGCATCAATACTTCTTAATGGAGATTTTAAATCATGAGAAACAACATGTGCGTATTCATTTAGCTCATTATTACTTTTCTCTAATTGTTTTAAAAGTTGTAAATTTTCTTTTTCAGCTTTTTCTCTCTCTCTTAAGTTTATAGCACTCTTTAATTGCATAGATACAAGACTTGCTATATTTTCTAATGTATGTAAGTTTTCTTCTCTGTAATAATTTTTTTCTTCGTGTTCAGAATCAATAACACCTATCACCTTACCTTCACTAATTATAGGAACTGCTATCTCAGAATATCTAACCTTTTCACCAACAACGTATCTATCATCTAAAGAAGTATCGTTTATAATTTCGCCTTTTCCTGTTTTTGCAACACTTCCAATAATACCTTCTCCAATTGATAAAACATCTTTAATTATCTCTCCTCTATCTAGTCCAAAACTATATGAAGCAATCTGTTCTAATGTGTTATTATCATTGTTTAACAAATATATTACACAGTCTTGAGAGTCTAAATATTCAGCTATTTTTTCAGTTACTTCCCAGGCTATTTCATAAATATCATCTTTTCCTAAAATAGATTTAGCCAATTCATTAATCATATCAATAATTAATGCTCTTTCTCTTTGTAATGTTATATCCTCTATGATAGCAACTTGAAATTTTGTTTGTCCTAGAGCATCATTTACAGAGTTTACATTAACTCTAGCCCATAAAATAGAACCATCTTTTCTTTTATATCGTTTATCTATCACATAATTATCTATTTCGTTTATTTCCATCTTACCTAAATGGTTCATAGACAACGAAACATCATCTTTAAAAGACACTTCTTTAATAGTTAATCCTGCAAACTCCTCTTTAGAATACCCTAAAAGTTCTTCTATAACTTTATTCGTTCTTATAACTTTACCGTCTTTGGCTAATGCTATTCCTAAAGATGAATTTTCAACAATTATATCTAACTCTCTCTTCTGCTCTTCAATTAACTCTGTTGCTCTCTTACTTTCTGAAATGTTTCTAATAATTCCTTGTGCAGCTATTTTTTCATTCTTTTTATTATAAATTATACTTGCATTAATTTGAACCCATTTTACCTTTTTATCCTTACTAATAATTCTGGAAGTGTAGTTTGAAAAAGTACCTATTTCGTACAGTTTACCAAACGACTCAAAAGCATATACTGTGTCTTCAGGATGTAGTAAAGATTTTACATTTAAATCTTCTTTTGATATATCATAGCCAAAAAGTTCTTTAGCAGCATCGTTCATTGTTAAGACATTCCCCTCTAGATCCATAACTAGGTAAGAGTCGTTAATATTTTCAAAAACTCCTTTTAGTTGTGAAGACTTCTCATTTAATAATTCCTCTAACTTTTCGTTTGTTTTTTTTAGTTTTTCAGAAATTAAAAATAATTCTCTAGATTTATCTTCTAATATTTTTTCAGCTATTTTTCTTGCTGCCTTTTCTCTTTTTAAAGCTCTTTTTAATATCTCTATTTCATTTTGACTCATTAATTTTTATTGATAATAAATTTAACTTCTGTTCCGTCTTCTTTAATCTTTTCTAATATTATTGTTGCACTACTATTAAAATGTTCAAATGTTTTATTCATTAAACCTAATCCGAAATGATGCATTGCTCTATTGGACTTATAAATCATTACTAATGATGTGTCTGTTCTACTTTCAACTATAAAAGTGGGTAATTCTGCATCTGGATAAATTTTTCTCACCTCTACATGAATATGATTTTCTATTGAAGAAAGCATTTCTATGGGGTCATTAAAAGACTCTAAAAGTCCAGAATAACTTTCTTTCAAAACACTAAAAAAATGTTCCGCATAAATAAGTAACAAGTCATCTATAGAAACACCTGTATTCGAGCTTAGGTTTTCAAGTAATTGTAACATTTCAGAAAAACTATAGGTTCCTATAGAAGTATATATCCCATCAGATTCTAACTCTGATTGGGATATAATTTTATCTACCATTTCTAAACCAAATTTTTCTTCTACTAAATCTAAAAACTCTGTAAAAACAATTCCTTTCATTAATTATTTTTTAATTCATTAATAGCCCAATACGACAATGTTATATCTATTTTCGTAATATAATCTTCATACTTTAAAGGCTTTAAAATGTACCCTGAAATACCTATTTTATAACACTCTACAATGTCTTTTTTATTATTAGACGTTGTTAATACAATAACTGGTATGTGCCTAAAATCTTCATTTTTTTTAATTATTGACAAGAACTCAATACCACTTATTTTCGGCATATTCAAATCAAGCAAAATTATATCAGGATCAAATCCTTCATTTAACTTTTCCAGTGCTACATCGGCTGTCTTAGCCTCTATTATTTTATGCTTTAGCTTAAGTAATGAAACTGTCCTATCCATTTTCATTACTTCAATAGTATTATCTTCTATTAAAAGGACATTAAGATTTTTCTTCATTTTGTTTTCTGATATATTTATTAACTATACCAATATTAATGCAAATTCTTAACACTCCATCTAAAAATAGACTACTTATACCTAACTATCGATGAATGAACAAAAAGTATCGATGAACATTTTGAACAATTTTCATACAATATATAAAAAAAATAATACTGTTACAAATTAAGCATTTCTCTTTAGTCTTTTTTTGTTAGTTTTATAAAGACTTATAATGAAACGCTTTTTATTCATAACAACAGTCTATTTATAATTATGGAAAATCAAAATAAAAAAGACAAAAGCAAACAACCTTCTGCAGAACCTCCTTATAAACTATTAAGTTTAAGAACTGGTGCTCCGAAAGATTGGGCTGCGGGTATTCCCGGAGTTACTAACGCTATAAAAAGTTTAATTAAAGATAAAACTCTAACGCGAGGAGGAAAAGCTTTATTTAAAATGAATCAGTTTAATGGTTTTGACTGTCCTAGTTGTGGCTGGCCTGATCCAGATGATGAACGATCACCTATTGCTGAATATTGCGAAAACGGAGTTAAAGCTTTAGCAGAAGAAGCTACTAATAAAAAAATTACTGCTTCCTTCTTTAAACAAAACTCTATTGAAGAATTAACCAACTTGAGTGACTATGAAATAGGTGGTTTAGGGCGACTTTCTGAACCAATGTACTTGCCTAAAAATGGTACACATTATGAACCTATTAGCTGGGACAATGCTTTTGCTAAAATTGCTGAGCACTTAAATAAATTAGAATCTCCAAATAATGCTGCTTTTTATACTTCTGGAAGAACAAGTAACGAAGCTTCTTTTGTATATCAACTTTTTGTACGTGAATTTGGAACAAATAACTTTCCTGATTGTTCCAATATGTGTCACGAAACCTCTGGTTTCACCCTTGCCTCAGTTACAGGGATAGGAAAAGGAACAGCCACTTTAAAAGACTTCTACGATACTGATATCATTATGATTATTGGTCAAAATCCAGGAACGAATTCTCCACGAATGTTAAGCGCTTTAGAAAAAGGGAAAAAGAATGGAGCTAAAATTATTGCTGTTAATCCTCTTCCCGAAGCTGGTTTAATGGGCTTCCGAGATCCTCAAAAAATAAGTGGTGTTTTAGGAAAAGGTATCCAACTTGCCGATTTACACCTTCCCGTTAAAATTAATGGAGATTTAGCACTGCTAAAAGCTATCGAACGCTTACTATTTCATTTTGAAAAAGAAACCCCAGGTAAAGTTTTCGATCAAGAATTTATCAAAAATAAAACAGTTGGTTATAACAATTTAATTAAGCAAATTGAAAATTATGACGTAGATGAATTAGCAAGTATATCTGGTGTTCTAAAAAAAGATATTCAAAAAGCTGCTGAAATGTTAGCTTATAAAAACCGAATTATCTTTTGTTGGGGAATGGGGCTTACGCAACAACCTAACGGAGTTGATATTTTAAAAGAAGTTCTGAACCTCTTATTCTTAAAAGGAAGTATTGGTAAACCCGGAGCGGGTTCTTGTCCTGTAAGAGGTCATAGTAATGTACAAGGAAACAGAACAATGTTAATTAATAATCATCCTTCCCAAAAACAATTAGATAAACTTAACGAAGTTTTTGGTTTTAACCCGCCAAGAGAGAACGGTTACGATGTAGTTGATACTATAAAAGCAATGAATGAAGGAAAAGTTAAAGTACACTTTAGTATGGGAGGTAATTTCTTGTCTGCTACTCCTGACACCACCTATACTGCAAACGGATTAAGACAACTAGACTTATCTGTTTCTGTTTCTACTAAACTTAATAGAACCCATTTAATTCATGGAAAAGAAGCTTTAATTTTGCCTACTATTTCTAAAAGTGAAATTGATATGATTAATGGTGAGCATCAGTATACAAGTGCTGAAAATGCCATGGGAATCGTAGAGTGGTCTAAAGGAGTATTAAAACCAATATCTGACAAACTTATCAACGAAACTCATATTGTTTGCCGTATTGCAAAAGCTACTTTAGGAAGTAAAAGTGTGGTTGATTGGAATCGTTATATGAATAGTTATGATGCTGTGAGAGATGATATTGAGAAATGTATTCCAGGTTTTCACAATTACAATGTTCGTGTAAAACAAAAAGGCGGATTTTACTTACCTAATGCGGCTCGTGAAGGACGGTTTAAAACTAAAGAGTTTGGAGATCGTGTTCCATTTTCTATAACCACATTGCCTAAAAACACATTGGCTGATGATGAGTATTTAATGGCTACGGTAAGAACTCATGATCAGTTCAATACTACTATTTATGGATTAGATGATCGTTATCGCGGAGTTTATAATGAGCGTCGTGTAATTTTTATGAATAAAAAAGATATTGAAAAAGCAGGATTTAATGCAGGTGATAAAGTAGACTTGTACAATTATGATGACAATACAGAGCGTATTGCTCCACTATTTATTATAGTTGAATATCCTATTCCTGAAAAAAACACGGTTACTTATTTTCCGGAAACTAATGTTTTAGTGTCAATTCACAATACTGTTAAAGGTAGTAATATGCCTGCCTCAAAGCATGTAAAAATTAAAATAAAAAAACACAATACTGCTCTTATTAACCAAGAAAAGTAGTTACTTATCATAAACTATCTTAATTTTGCTTAATTATTGAACATTAAATGACAGTAGAAGATTTAGTAGGAACTTATGATATTATAGGCAGTAATCAAGATGAAAGTGATAACACCTACAAAGGCACACTCTCTTTAACTCTTGATAAAGACAACAGAATTATTGCCAAATGGCTTATTAACAAGCAACAAGAACAATTTGGTACTGGTTTCTTTAAAAAAAACATTTTAGTTATTAACTTTAATTACAGAGGCGATGATAACACTATATATAAAGGAGTCGCTGTGTACTCTTGCCTTTCTAAAAATATCTTAGAAGGATTTTGGTCTGAAAAACACGGAAATCCCTTATTTCTAGGAGAAGAACGCTGTTTTAGAATACAAGAACAGCCCGAGTTAATCAATTAAATAAATATGCAGTGTCCATGTAACCCTAATAAAAAATACAGTGATTGCTGTCAAAAAGCACATCAAAATATTCATTCAGCTACCTCAGCTGAAGCTCTAATGCGTTCAAGATATAGTGCTTTTGTTTTAGCAGATATTAATTACCTACAAAAAAGTCACCACAGCAGCACCAGACCTTCTAAGCGAGAAAAGAAAGATATTTTAGCTTGGACAAAAGCTGTTAATTGGATAAAACTAGAAGTGCTACGTACAACAGAAACTACAGTTGAATTCAAAGCTTTTTTTATGGAAAATAGTAGTATCGATGTGATTCACGAAAACTCTATTTTTTGTAAAGAAAATGACCATTGGGTATATCTTGGTCAAAAATAAGACTGTCAAAAACGTCATTTCAACCAAAGGGAGAAATCTTTTGTTTGTTACTCGTTTTTGAGAGATTCCTCCTCTTCCCTTGTTCGAAATGACACCTTAGACAGTTTTATCTATTTTACACCAAGAACTCAAATAAATTCGGTTTATCGTTTAGGTATTCACCATAAAAATTTCGCTGTTTCATCCGATGAATTAACGGTTGTAAATCTTCTTTTTTCTCTAGTTCTATACCAACAACAGCAGGACCGTTTTCTCTGTTCGTTTTTTTAGAATATTCAAAAAAAGTAATATCGTCATTCTCTCCCAATACCTCTGCTACAAATTCTTTTAAAGCTCCTGCACGCTGAGGAAAACGAACAATAAAATAATGTTTCAATTTACTGTACAGTAATGCACGTTCTTTTATTTCGGCGGTACGAGTAATATCATTGTTACTTCCGCTAACAACACACACTACATTTTTACCTTTTAATTCTTCTTTATAAAAATCAAGTGCACTAATAGTCAAAGCTCCAGCTGGCTCAACCACTATTGCTTCTTTGTTATACATTTCTAAGATAGTCTTACATACTTTTCCTTCAGGAACAGTAATCATATTCGATAAGTTGTCTCTACAAATTTTATAGGTCAACGCTCCTACTTGTTGTACTGCTGCACCATCAACAAACTTATCGATGTTTTCTAACACAACATTTTTGTTTGCTTCTAACGATTTTTTCATAGAAGGTGCTCCTGCTGGCTCTACTCCTATAATTTTTGTTTTTGGAGATAATAACTTAAAAACACTTGATAAACCAGAAGCCAATCCACCTCCTCCAACAGGTACAAAAACATAGTCTATTGGTTGTTCAAATTGTTCTAAAACTTCTAAACCAACTGTGGCTTGCCCTTCAATAATTTTTTCATCATCAAATGGATGTACAAATGTCTTTTGCAAACTATCACATAAAAGTTTTGCAGCCTTGTAAGCATCATCAAATGTATCTCCTATCAATCGAATATCCACAAAATCACCACCGAACATTTTTACCTGCTCTACCTTTTGTTTAGGTGTTGGTGCAGGCATATAAATAGTTCCATAGATTTCTTTTTTTCTACATGCTAAGGCTACTCCCTGTGCATGATTTCCTGCACTAGCACACACAATTCCATTAGTTAGTTCCTCTTCTGTTAATGAACTTATCTTATTATAAGCTCCTCTAATTTTATAGGAACGGACCTGTTGTAAATCTTCTCTTTTTAATAAAATAGTAGCATTGAATTGCTGGGATAAATTAAAATTTTCTTGCAAAGGTGTAACTGCTACGACTTCTTGTAAAGTCGTAGCAGCTTGTTGTATTGCAGATAATTTAGGAAAATAGGTTTCTTTTTGAACTTCCATACGATTATGCTAAAACGGGTTCTTCTTTGCTTACATTGGTTTTTATTACCTTCATAGCCGTCATTGCTTCACGCAATTCTGCTCCTACTTTTTCAATAGGATGATTACGAATTGCTCTATTCACTTTAATTAATTCTAGATTATCTACTTCGTTGGTAGCACTGTACTCTTTTCCAATAACATCAGTATTTATCGATTTCATAAAATCAATCAATATTGGTTTTGCTGCATGGTCAAATAAGTAGCATCCGTATTCAGCAGTATCAGAAATAATACGGTTCATTTCAAACAACTTCTTACGTGCTACCGTATTGGCTATTAATGGTAATTCGTGTAACGATTCATAGTATGCTGATGCCGAAATAATTCCTGATTTCACCATCGTTTCAAAAGCTAACTCAACTCCAGCTTTAACAAAAGCAACTAATAAAGTTCCTTTATCAAAATAGGCTTGTTCTGAGATTTCTTCAGAAGTAGCTGCTGTTTTCTCAAATTGCGTTTCTCCTGTAGCTGCTCTCCATGTTAATAGATTTACATCATCTTTTGCCCAATCTTCCATCATGGTTTTTGAAAAATGTCCTGACATGATATCATCCATGTGTTTATTAAACAACGGAGCTAACACTTCTTTCAATTCTTCAGAAAGTTGGTAAGCTTTAATTTTTGCAGGATTTGATAAACGATCCATCATATTGGTAATCCCTCCGTGCTTTAATGCTTCTGTAATCGTTTCCCATCCGTATTGAATTAACTTAGATGCATAGGTAGGTTCTACTCCTTCTTCAACCATTTTATTAAAAGACAAAATTGATCCTGTTTGTAACACTCCACACAAGATGGTTTGTTCACCCATTAAGTCTGATTTTACCTCAGCAACAAACGACGATTCCAATACTCCTGCTCTGTGTCCGCCTGTAGCATACGCATAAGCTTTTGCTTGGGCCAATCCTTTGTTTTCTGGGTCGTTTTCAGGGTGTACCGCAATTAAAGTTGGTACTCCAAAACCTCTTAAATATTCTTCTCTTACTTCTGTTCCGGGGCACTTTGGCGCCACCATAATTACGGTTAAATCTTTACGCACTTGCATGCCTTCTTCAACAATATTAAATCCGTGAGAATATGATAACGTCGCTCCTGATTTCATCAATGGCATTACCGCATTTACCACTTGTGTATGTTGTTTATCGGGTGTTAAATTACATACTAAATCAGCAATAGGAATTAATTCTTCGTATGTTCCTACTTCAAAACCGTGTTCGGTTGCGTTTTTGAATGACTGACGTTGCTCTTTAATGGCTGCTTCACGTAAAGCATACGAAATATCTAACCCTGAATCACGCATGTTTAATCCTTGATTCAATCCTTGTGCTCCACATCCTACAATTACCACTTTTTTTCCTTCTAATGCTGTGATTCCTTCTGAAAACTCTTCAGCATTCATAAATCTACATTTTCCTAATTGTTCTAACTGCTCTCTTAATGATAATTGGTTGAAATAATTTTTCATTTCTATTGTATTTGTGTTGTTTGTTTATTGCTGTATTAATTGTAATAGTTGCGATACTGGCATTTCTTCTTTAGTAACCGCAATTCTTCCTGAACGAACAAATTGCTTTATACCATGTTTATCTAATATGTGATAGAGTTCTTCTACTTCTTCTTTACGTCCTGATTTTTCCAAAACAAAAAAGCTTTTATTTACATTAATGACTCTTGATTTACTTTGGTTGATAATAGTTTGAATTTCATCATTATCCGTTAACAAATCGGTACTTAGTTTGAATAAACACGATTCTTGATAAATCGTTTCTTCATCGGTATGATAAAAAGCTTTGATTACCTCTACTTGCTTTTCTATTTGACCAATTATTTTTTTCATTTGTTCCTCTGTAATCTTAACCAAAAGTGTAATTCTCGACACACTTTTAATTTCTGAAGAAGAGCTGTTGATACTCTCAATATTGATATGTCTTCGTTGAAATATTGCTGATATTCTATTTAACAACCCTACGTTATTTTCAGTATATATTGAAATTGTATAAGTGTTTTTTGTACTCATATTTTCTTATTTTAATCGAACATCAGATACTGACGCTCCTGTTGGAATCATTGGAAATACATTATCTTCCTTTTCTACACAAACCTCTAAGAAATAAGCCTCTTTACTTGCCATCATTTCTACTACAGCACTTGCTAATTCTTCTCTTTTAGTTACTCTGTTAGCTGCTAGATGATAACCTTTTGCAATTGCTACAAAATCTGGATTTGTCATTATGGTAGAAGCGTATCGTTTATCAAAAAACAGCTGTTGCCACTGGCGTACCATACCTAAAAATTCATTATTTAATACTACTATTTTAACAGCTGCTTTAGTTTGTAAAATCGTTCCAAGTTCTTGTATGGTCATCTGGTAACCACCATCACCAATTACAGCAACTACCTCACGCTCTGGGGTTCCCATTTTAGCTCCAATTGCCGCAGGTAAAGCAAAACCCATAGTTCCTAATCCACCTGATGTAATATTACTTTTCGTTTGATTGAATTCTGCATAACGACTTGCTATCATTTGGTGTTGTCCAACATCAGTAACTACAATGGCTTTTCCTTCAGAAGCTTCATTTATTTGCTTGATAACCTCTCCCATTGTTAACCCTTCTTTCGTTGGAAACAAATCATTTTTTATCACGTTATCAAACTCTACAGCATCGAGGTTTCTAAATTCTTGTAACCATTCTTTGTGTGAGTTTTCTTCTAAAAGAGAAAGTGCTACCGTTAAGGTTTCTTTTACATTTCCTAAAACAGCTACATCTGTCTTTACATTTTTGTCAACTTCCGCAGGATCTATTTCAAAATGCACCACTTTAGCTTGTTTTGCATAACGGCTTAAATCCCCAGTAACACGATCGTCAAAACGCATCCCGATAGCAATTAATACATCACATTCATTCGTTAGTTTATTTGGACTGTAGTTACCATGCATTCCTACCATTCCAACATGTAATGGGTGTTTGGTTGGTAAAGCCGATAAACCTAACAACGTACTTGCCGATGGAATTCCTGCTTTCTCTATAAAAGCTTTGAATTCTTCTTCTGCCTCTCCTAGTATTACTCCTTGTCCCCAAACTATAAATGGTCTTTCCGCGTTATTAATCAACTCAACAGCTGCTTCAACACTTTGGATGTTCATCGTTGGAACAGGTTGATAACTTCGTACTGAAGTACATTTTTTATATTCAAAATCAAACTCTTCAAACTGTGCATTTTTAGTAATATCAACCAAAACAGGTCCTGGTCTTCCTGAACGGGCGATGTAAAATGCTTTTGCCATTACTTCGGGGATCTCACTTGCTTTGGTTATCTGATAATTCCACTTCGTTACTGGAGTTGAAATACCTACGATATCTGTTTCTTGAAAAGCATCAGACCCTAATAAGTGTGCTCCTACTTGTCCTGTAATACATACCATTGGCGTAGAATCTATCTGTGCATCGGCAATACCAGTAATTAGGTTAGTTGCTCCTGGACCCGAAGTTGCCATGGCAACTCCTACTTTACCTGTAGCTCGCGCATAGCCTTGTGCTGCATGAGTTGCTCCTTGCTCGTGACGTGTTAATACATGATGTAATTTATCTTGATATTTATACAGCTCATCATATACAGGCATAATAGCTCCTCCTGGATACCCATACAATAAATCGACTCCTTCTGCTAATAAACATCTTACTACAGCTTCTGCACCTGTAATGGTTACTTTTTGTGTGATTTCTTGTTCTGTTTGTTGTTTCGTTTTTGTTTCCATAAACTCAGCTTTATGCTTTTAGCTTTTAGCTATATGCTTAGTTATTTTTATTAAATTTTTAGTGCTACTATATGTAGTCTTGAATCTTAATTCTCTCGTCTTTATCTAAAAATCAAACACCTTTAGGCAAGCCTCAAGAAATTTATCTTCTGGCTATCGCCCTGCGATTAAAATTCGTCGGTTACACATCCGTTAGATGCTGATGCTACTGTTCTTGCATATTTATATAGCACTCCCCTTTTCACTTTTAAAGGTGGAGCTATCCATTCTTGTTTTCTTTTAGTTAACTCTTCTTCTGAAACTTCTAGATTAATCGTATTCGTTTCTGCATTGATAGTTATGGTATCTCCATCTTTTACCAAAGCTATTACACCTCCTTCTTGTGCTTCTGGTGTGATATGCCCTACTACAAATCCGTGCGTTCCTCCCGAGAAACGACCATCTGTAATTAGAGCAACATCTTTACCTAACCCTGCTCCCATAATAGCAGCTGTTGGCTTTAGCATTTCTGGCATTCCTGGTCCTCCTTTAGGTCCTTCATAACGAATTACTACAACATCTCCTTTTTCAACTTTTCCATCTCGTATCCCATCATTTGCTGCGTATTCGCCTTCAAAAACTTTTGCTTTTCCTGAAAAATACAATCCTTCCTTTCCTGTTATTTTCGCTACGGAACCTTCCTTAGCTAAGTTTCCGTAGAGCATTCGTAAATGTCCCGTAGCTTTGATAGGTTGTTCTGTTGGTTTAATTACTTCTTGCCCTTCCGTTAAACTTGGAACTGTTGCTAAATTTTCAGCTAAAGTTTTTCCTGTTACGGTTAAACAATCGCCATGTAACAGCCCTTTTTCTAACAAATACTTTAAAACTGCTGGTGTACCTCCTACTTTGTGTACATCTTCCATTAAGTATTTTCCACTAGGCTTTAAATCTGCTAAAAATGGCGTTTCGTCAGAAATACGTTGAAAATCTTCCAAAGTAAATTGCACGTCTGCTGCTTTTGCTATGGCTAAAAAGTGTAATACTGCATTGGTAGAACCTCCCATAACCGTTACCAACCGTACTGCATTTTCTAGAGACTTTTTCGTTACAATGTCTGATGGTTTGATATCTTTTTCTAGCAATACGCGTAGTGCTTCTCCTGCCTTGACACATTCTTGCTCTTTGTTATCACTAATCGCAGGGTTAGACGAGTTGTAAGGTAAACTCATACCCAAGGCTTCAATTGCTGACGCCATCGTATTTGCGGTGTACATTCCTCCACAAGCTCCAGCTCCTGGACATGCTTTTTCTATCACATTCTCATATTCCTTTTGAGTAATCGTTCCCGCAACTTTCTCTCCCCAAGCTTCAAAAGCAGATACCACATCTAATTTTTTTCCTTCATGACACCCTGAGGCAATGGTTCCTCCATATACTAAAACTGATGGACGATTTAAACGCAACATTGCCATTAAGGCTCCTGGCATGTTCTTATCACACCCCACTACGGTTACCAATCCGTCATATGACATCGCTTGCACTACCGTTTCCATAGAATCGGCAATGACATCACGAGATGGTAGTGAATAGCGCATCCCTGGTGTTCCCATAGAAATTCCATCAGAAACCCCTATGGTATTAAATATCAACCCAACTAAATTGGCATTTTCAGTTCCTTCTTTTACCAATTTTGCCAAATCGTTTAGATGCATATTACACGGATTTCCTTCATATCCTGTACTTGCAATTCCTACCAAGGGTTTTTCTAAGTCTGATTTCGACAAACCTATAGCATGCAACATAGCTTGTGCTGCTGGTTGCGTATCGTCTTGCGTTACTTGTTTACTAAATTTGTTTAGTTCCATCTTAGCTTGCTTTTCGTTTTTGACGTAAGCCTAATACTTCGTCTTTATATGTTTTCATTAGTTTTTGTCCGTATGTTTTTTCCCATGCTAGTGGAAACTCATAGTCGTCTAGCGATTGTAAGCCAACTACCTCGGCTGCAGTTCCTGTAAAAAAGCAAGCATCTGCGTTTTTTAATTCTTCTAAAGTGAAATGTTTTTCTTCAACAGAAATCCCTTCTTCTTTACATAAATCGATAACCGTAGCACGGGTAATTCCTGCCATGATATGACCTCTTGGAGGCGTGTATAACTTCCCATCTTTCTGCATAAAAACATTTGCTCCAGAACATTCAGCAACATTGCCATTCATATCTAATAACAATGCTTCATCATAACCGTTATTCTTTGCTTCGTTAGTTGATAATATTGAATTCGTATAGTGCCCTGTTACTTTTGCTTCTACAAAACATGACTTCGGATTCGGACGCTGAAACGATGATGTTTTTACTTTAAGTAATTTATCTCCCATGTACTTGCCCCACTCCCAACATTGTATTACTAAATTCGTCTCTTTAGAAGTTAACAAACTCATATCTGATCCTGTAGTGACTAACGGACGGATGTAAGCATCTTTTAGACCATTACGTTCTAACAATTCGTAAGTAATTTGAGTTAGTTGTTCTTCAGAATAATTCAATTTAATATTCATGACTTCTGCTCCATACTTAAGCCTTTTGTAATGCTCATATGACTTAAAAATTTTAGTTTCTTCGTTGGTATTGTATGCTCTTATACCTTCGAAAACCCCATTTCCATAGTGTAAACTTTGACTATACAAGTTAGCGCTTGCGTCTACGGCTTTGATAAACTCTCCGTTGTAATAGATTACTGTTTCTTCGTTGTAATACATTTTTTCAGTTGTTTTGCTGTTCAAAATTATTTTTCGCTTTTTAATTTACTTTCTTGTTTTGTAAGGCTTTGATGATTTTCACTGACTCCAAAAAACAAACAAAAAACTAAAAACCAAGCACTTAAAACCAAATCATTATGATATTCACGGAATAAAAAAAGCCTGTATCTAGAGTTAGATACAGGCTTCCTTATAGGCAATAACTATCTGTATCAACTCGGTGGAGAGCTAATAATGACAATAATAATTACCACGATGTTAAAAATTTGATTCATGTTTTTTGCAACTAAAAAAGGCTTCCTAAATTTAGGAAGCCTTCTTGATTAATTTATATGTTAAATATTAAATACCGCTTCCCTATCCTTGTGAAATAATCACAATGACAATAATAATAGAAATGATATTTAATATTTGTTTTTTCATCTGATATCACAAATATTTGAAATTATTTTTTAGTTATCCTAATATTTTTTTGATTTTTTTATTTCTACCCTTAAAAACACACCTCCTAACCCACTGTTTTACTTAACATTATAAAAGTTTTTATTTTTTATTTAGCATTTATCAAAATTTATTTTATAGATTTGTGCCGTTATGCAAACAAATAAAATATACAACTATATACCCAGTTTTTTAGTGCGGTCTTTCAACCGACGCTAGTCTTCCTTTTGTCCTAAACTGAGTATTGTATAATTTTATTTTCATTCTTTTGATTTCTATAATCTACATTTTTATATCGTTATTAACTCTTGTTATTGTTTTCAATAACATTACTGTTGTACGACCTATTTTTATCCGACGTCGCCCGTAAGGGTACTACTTCATTTTGGGAACCTAGGTGTGTCCGGTTCTTCTTTTTAAACCACCGATTTTTAACAAAATGTTTATCTAAAATCAATTTCAATGAGAGTTGTTATTGCTGATCAATCGCATAGTAAGTATGCTGAAATTATTTGTCAAACTATTGACGAAGCTGCTCTGGTTAGAGGCACAGGAATTGCCAAAAGAAAACCAGAATACATCATTACAAAACTAGAAAATGGTAACGCTGTTATTGCCTTAGATGGCGATCAATTTGCTGGTTTTTGTTATATCGAAGCCTGGAGTCATGGCAAATTTGTAGCCAATTCTGGGTTGATTGTTCACCCAAACTATAGAGGTATTGGTTTAGCCAAACAAATTAAGAAAGTAGTTTTTGAGCATTCTAAAGCTAAATTTCCTAATGCTAAGATATTTAGTATTACTACTGGTTTGGCGGTTATGAAACTGAATAGCGAACTAGGCTATAAACCTGTAACCTTTTCTGAACTCACAGAAGATCAGTCTTTTTGGAATGGATGTCAGACCTGTAAAAATTACGACGTGCTACAACGTACTCAACAAAAAATGTGTTTGTGTACTGGTATGCTATACGATCCTAACAAAAAAACTCAGAACATAAAAGTAAAAGAGAAAGTCTTTCAAAGGCTAAAAAGAATCAAGGAAAGCATCTTCCTAAAAAAAGATAAAAAATGAAAAAATTAGTAATTGCTTATAGTGGCGGATTAGATACTTCGTACTGTGCAGTAAGCTTATCAAAACAAGGATATGAAGTTCATGCAATTAGCGTGAATACTGGCGGATTTTCTTCCGAAGAAATTAAAAAGATTGAGCACAATGCTTACACCATGGGTGTGGCTACCTATAAAAATATCAATGCCGTAACTGATTATTACGATAAAGTAATTAAGTACTTAATTTTTGGTAACGTGTTAAAAAACAATACGTATCCACTTTCGGTAAGTGCCGAAAGAATTATACAAGCCATAGAAATAGTAAACTATGCTAAAAATATTGGTGCTAGCTTTATTGCGCATGGTAGCACAGGTGCTGGAAACGATCAGGTGAGGTTTGATATGATTTTTCAAACGATTGCTCCTGAAATTGAAATCATCACACCTATCAGAGATTTGCAACTTTCAAGACAAGAAGAAATTGAGTATTTAAAAAGTAACGGCATTGATTTGTCTTGGGAAAAAGCTAAATATTCTGTCAACAAAGGTTTATGGGGAACCAGTGTGGGAGGTGAAGAAACTTTAACTTCAGAACATCCGTTACCAGAACACGCCTACCCTTCTCAAGTAACAAAAACAGCACCTGAACAAGTAAAGCTTTCTTTTGTAAAGGGTGAATTAACGGCTATTAATGATGACGAAAAAGCTCCTGTGCAAAATATTGAACAATTGAATGCCTTAGCTTCTAAATTCGGAATTGGTAGAGACATTCATGTAGGTGATACTATTGTTGGAATTAAAGGAAGAGTTGGTTTTGAGGCTGCTGCTGCGTTAATCACAATTAAAGCACATCATTTGTTAGAGAAGCACACTTTAACTAAATGGCAATTACAACACAAAGAATATTTAGCAAGTTTTTATGGGATGCACTTACATGAGGGACAATATTTAGATTCTGTAATGCGAGATATAGAAGCTTTTTTAGAGAGTAGTCAGTCAAAAGTTACTGGAGATGTTTTTGTTACGCTAAAACCCTATCATTTTACCTTAGATGGAATTGATTCTCCACATGACTTAATGAACGCCAAATTTGGTAGCTACGGTGAGCTAAACAAAGGATGGACCGCTGAAGATGCAAAAGGTTTTATTAAAATCTTAGGAAATCAGAATAAAATATACCAACAGGTTAATCAGTAGACAGTAAACAGTGAGTGATTAACAATAAACAGATTGCCACGCTTCGCTCGAAATGACAAAAACGTCATCATGAGGAGTGATAACGACGTGATGATCTCATGAATGAAAACTCATTCTACTATTTAAAACAACAAACAATATGATACAAGTAGGAATCATCGGAGGTGCTGGTTATACAGCAGGAGAGTTAATTAGACTTTTATTACAACATCCAAAAGCGACTATTAATTTTGTGTATAGCACTTCTAATGCCGGTAATAAAATAGCGAATGTACATCAGGATTTGGTGGGGAGTACCGATTTAGTATTCACCAATAAAATCAATGCTTCAGTAGATGTGCTATTTTTATGCTTAGGACACGGAAATTCTAAACAGTTTTTGGAAACACATCTCTTTTCAGAACACACAAAAATTATTGATTTAGGAAATGATTTCAGACTAAAAGCAGATAGTAATTTTCAAGAAAAAGAGTTTGTGTATGGTTTACCTGAGTTTCAAAAAGAAACAATACAAAACGCTTCTTATATTGCAAATCCAGGTTGTTTTGCTACGGCTATTCAATTAGGATTGCTTCCACTGGCAGATGCAGGTTTATTACAAAATGATGTACATGTCAATGCGGTTACTGGTGCTACTGGAGCAGGTACTTCATTATCAGCAACCACGCATTTTACATGGAGAGATAATAATTTTTCGTACTACAAGCCTTTTACGCATCAGCATTTAGGAGAAATCAATCAGACCTTACACACACTTCAAACCAGTTTTAAATCAGAGGTTTTATTTCTTCCTAACAGAGGAGATTTTTCCAGAGGTATTCACGCAACGTTATACACAGATTTTGAAGGAAGTTTAGAAGAAGCTCAACAACTGTATTCAGACTACTATAAAGGTGCTGTTTTTACACACATAGCTGATAGTGAACTACATTTAAAACAGGTAGTAAACACCAATAAGTGTTTAATTCATTTGCATAAACACGGAGATAAACTTCTAATAACAAGCATCATAGACAACTTATTAAAAGGAGCTTCTGGGCAAGCAGTCCAGAATATGAACCTAATGTTTCGTTTTCAAGAGAATACAGGATTACAACTAAAAGCAACATATTTTTAAAATAAAAGACATGAAAATAGCAATTATAGGTACAGGTAACTTAGGAAAATCAATCGCTAAAGGATTGATACAAAACAAATCATTTTCTCAACTTTTCTTAACTAAAAGAAATATTGAAGAACTCAATGAATTTAAAGAAGTTTCCAACGTTTTCATTAGTTCTAATAACAAGGAAGCAATCACAGCATCTGATGTATTAATTTTTGCTGTACAACCAACACATTTAGAAGCTCTTTTAAAAGAAACTGCTCCCCTATTATCAGACAATCATATAGTGATTTCTACAGTTGCTGGTTTTTCTATTGAAAAAATGGAAGCGCTTATTGATTCAGATACTACTATTATCAGAGCCATGCCTAATACTGCTATTGCCGTTGGAAAATCGATGACTTGTATTAGTGGTAATACTCAAAAGAAGGAAGATTTAGAAATAGCTACAACTATTTTTAATCAACTAGGAACTTCAATGATTATTCCTGAAGATCAAATGCAAGCAGCCACTGTAATATGTGCTAGTGGAATTGCTTTTTGGATGCGCTTAATACGGGCAACTACACAAGCCGCTATTCAGTTAGGTTTCGATGCAAAAGAAGCACAAGAACTCGCTATGCATACTAGTGAAGGTGCTGCCAACCTACTCATAGCTACCCAAAATCATCCTGAAGAAGAAATCGATAAAGTTACCACTCCAAAAGGCTGTACCATTGAAGGTTTGAATGAAATGGAACACAAAGGATTAAGTGCAGCATTAATACAAGGAATGGTAGCCTCTTTTAACAAAATTAACACCATAAAAAAAGAAAACTAATGAGTTTATTTAACGTATATCCTCTATTTGATATAACCCCAGTAACCGCCAACGATGTATATGTATACGACGATAAAGGCGTAGAATATTTAGATCTATATGGCGGACATGCCGTAATTTCTATCGGGCACTCACACCCTGCCTATGTTAAAAACATTAGTGAACAAGTGAGCAAACTAGGCTTTTATAGCAACGCGATTCAGAATCCGTTACAGGTTGAATTGGCTGACCAACTAGAAAACATTTCTTGTTGTAAAGACTATCAACTATTCTTATGTAATTCTGGAGCTGAAGCCAATGAAAATGCTTTAAAACTAGCTTCTTTTCACACTGGTAAGCAGAAAATAATTGCTTTTAAGAATTCATTTCACGGACGTACTTCAGCTGCAGTAGCAGCAACTGACAATCCTAAGATTGTAGCGCCTATCAATGCGCAGCAAGAGGTTATTTTTTTAGAGTTTGAAGACTTGGAAGGTGTTGAAAAAGCTTTACAAGGCAACGATGTTTGTGCTATTATAATAGAAACCATTCAAGGTATTGGAGGATTAGACGAAGCTTCTACAACTTTTTACCAAGGATTAGAAAACCTATGTAAACAATACAACACGTTACTTATTGCTGATGAAATTCAGTGCGGATTTGGTAGAACAGGAGATTTCTTTGCTTTTCAAAAACATGGAATTACTCCACATATTATTTCCATGGCAAAAGGAATGGGGAACGGATTTCCTGTGGGTGGAATCTTAATCCATCCAAGTATTGAGGCTTCTTACGGTTTGTTAGGGACAACCTTTGGCGGTAATCACTTAGCCTGTGCTGCTTCCTTAGCTGTTCTTGAAACCATCCAAAAAGAACAATTGATGGAAAACGCACAGCAAATTGCTGCATATTTTATGGAACAAGCAGCTTCAATTCCACAAATAACAGCTGTAAAAGGAAGAGGTCTTATGTTAGGATTAGAATTCGATTCTCCTATTGCTGACCTAAGAAAAAACCTAATATTCAAGCATCATATTTTCACTGGAAGCGCTAAGAATCCGAACTTGTTAAGAATTCTTCCCCCGTTAACCATTCAAAAGCAACATATCGATGTGTTTTTTGAGTCTTTAAAAAAGGAACTGTCATGAAGAAATACACCAGCCTAAACGATATTGAAAACCTTTCAGAAACCATTCAAAAAGCAATTCAATTAAAAGAAAATCCCTATCAGTTTACTGATTTAGGACAACATAAAACCTTAGTCATGCTTTTTTTCAATGCTAGTTTACGTACAAGATTAAGCACCGAAAAAGCGGCTAAAAATTTAGGTATGGAGGTAAGCGTGTTAAACATTACCAATGCTTGGAACATGGAGTTTGAAGACGGTACTGTAATGAACTTAAGTACTTCAGAGCATATTAAAGAAGCTGCCATGGTAATTTCTCAGTATGCTGATATGATTGCAGTAAGAGCTTTTCCAACGTTGAAAGACAAAGAAAAAGACACCTCTGAAATTGTACTCAACAGTTTTATAAAATACGCTACGGTACCTGTTATCAATATGGAAAGCGCTACTGACCATCCACTGCAAGCCTTGGCAGATGCGATTACTATTACGGAAACTAAAAAAGTTGACAAACCTAAAGTTGTGTTGTCTTGGGCTCCTCACCCGAAAGCCTTACCACATTCGGTTGCCAATGCTTTTGTACACCTTATGCACAACATGGATGTAGAGTTTGTTATAACACATCCCAAAGGTTATGAGCTAGACCCGGAAATTACGAAAGGATTCCCTGTAGAATACAATCAAGAGAAAGCTTTTGAAAATGCCGACTTTATTTATGCCAAAAACTGGAGTTCTTTTAATGAGTATGGCAAAATTCTAAATGAAGACCCCAACTGGATGATTACCAAAGAAAAAATTGGAGATGCTAAGTTTATGCACTGTTTGCCTATTAGAAGAAATGTAGTAGCAGAAGATGCTGTTTTAGATGGTGAAAATTCTCTTGTGATTGAACAAGCCAACAACAGAACTTTTGCAGCTCAAATAGTATTAAAAGAGATTTTAACTCATTTAAGTTGAATTTAAATTTTGACTTGTCAGTTCGAGTGTCGACCGCAGGGAGATGTATCGAGAACTACTTGAAAACGTCTCGATACAATTTTTCTTCCTTTCAGTACGAAAAATCACTCGACGTGACATTAAATTAAAAGATAATTGACAAATGAAAACCATAAAGATTGTTAAAATAGGCGGAAACATTATTAATGATGAGACAGCCTTACATAGCTTCTTAGCTGATTTCGCTCAGTTAAAAGGACCTAAAGTATTGATACACGGTGGTGGAAAATTAGCTTCTGAATTGGCTAAACAGTTGAATATTCCTGTGACGATGATTGATGGCAGACGTGTAACCGATACGCAAACTTTAGATTTGATTACTATGGTATATGCAGGTAAAATCAACAAGCAAATTGTTGCGCAGTTACAAGCGCATAACGCCAACGCTATAGGTTTTACAGGAGCGGACGGAAATACTATTATATCAACCAAACGTCCTGCTGAACCTATAGATTACGGATTTGCAGGCGACGTTGTTACCGTGAATCCGCAAGTACTAACCATATTAATTAATAACGAAGTAACGCCTGTGTTTTGTGCCATTACGCACGATGCTAACGGACAGTTATTGAACACAAATGCAGACACCATAGCTTCAGAAATTGCTATAGGTCTCTCTGCTCATTTTAGTACAGAACTATATTACTGTTTTGAAAAATCAGGAGTGCTAAGTGATATAACCGATGACAACTCTATTATCGAACAAATCACTTCAGAATCCTATGCGCAATTAAAAGCTGATGGAGTCATATTTGAAGGAATGCTTCCTAAACTAGACAACTGCTTTCACGCCCTAAAAAATAACGTTCACAAAGTTCATATAGGTAGTACAACTATGCTATTTAACTCAAAAAACAAACACACCTCATTACAACTATCATGATACAAAGACTTACCACAAAAGCCATCAATCTGTTAAAAAACCTAATAGAAACACCTTCTTTTTCTTCGGAAGAAGATGCTACTGCCCTACTGCTAGAAAACTGGTTTAAAGAGTTTGATATTCCATATACTAGAACTCAGAACAACGTGTGGTCAGTAAATAAACATTTTGATGCTAACAAACCTACGTTATTACTCAACTCGCATCACGATACGGTAAAACCTAATAACGGCTATACCAAAGATCCGTTTAAAGCTATTGTAGAAGACGGTAAACTCTACGGATTAGGAAGTAACGATGCTGGTGGATGTTTGGTTTCGCTGTTAGCAACCTACACCCACTTCTACCAAAAAGAAAACTTGACTTACAACCTTGTTTTTGCAGGAACTGCCGAGGAAGAAAGCAGTGGTCCTAACGGTTTAAACGGATTACTAAAAACTTTACCAAACATTGATGTAGCCATCGTAGGAGAACCTACTTTAATGAATTTAGCTATTGCTGAAAAAGGCTTGGTAGTTTTTGATGCTGAGGTAAAAGGAACCCCAAGTCATGCCGCACACCCGAATCACGATAATGCTATTTATAACAGTATTGAAGTATTGCAGTGGTTTAAAGATGTTGTATTTGAAAAAACCTCGGAAACCTTGGGAGACGTAAAACTCACGGTAACACAAATCAATGCAGGAAAACAACACAATGCTGTTCCTTCCGAAGTAAAATTAGTGGTCGATGTTCGTGTAAACGATCAATATACCAATCAGGAAATTAGTGATTTTTTACAAGAACACGCACCTTGTAAGATACAACCAAGAAGTTTGAATTTGAATTCATCTTCAATACCAAAAGAACATCCATTAGTACAAGCAGGTATTACTTTAGGAAGAAAAACCTATGGTTCTCCTACCCTATCTGACCAAGCAGTATTAAGTTGTCCGTCGTTAAAATTAGGGCCTGGAGACAGCACACGTTCACACACCGCTGATGAGTTTATTTATCTTCAAGAAATTGAGGAAGGAATTGAGTTGTATATAAAATTATTAGAGAAAGTATTGTAGAAGAACAGAGAACCAAGAACAAAGACTTCCTAAAATCTTTATTCTAAGCCAACCGTCATTCCGAACGAGGTACGAGGAGGAACCTTAATAAAATGAGTAACAAACATACTTAAGATTTCTCCCACTGGTCGAAATGACAAAAAACAATAAAAAGAGTCAAGAACAAAGACTTATAGACAAGTCTTTGCTCTAACAGCGAAGCGGTCTATTCTCTTGGCTCTAAAAAACAATCGTCATTCCGAACGAAGAGAGAAACCGTAAGGTTCAGCGTAGCTAAATCTCATTAAAAAGAGTAACTCATAAGTTTGAGACCTCTCACATACGTTCAAGGTGACAAACAAACAATGAGAATTTTGTTAGTTATAGTGTTTAACACTCAATACTAACTTCTCAATACTCAATACTAATTAAAAAACATAAAAACATGAAACTTTGGGACAAAGGATTATCCATAGATAAAAAAATAGAACATTTCACTGTTGGAAACGATAGAGAAATAGACATACACATTGCACCGTATGATTTGCAAGCATCATTAGCGCATGCAAAAATGCTGGCTTCCATCGGTATTATTACTTCGGAAGAATTAGCACAAGTAACTGCTGGAATTACTACGCTACAACAACAAGTGGCAGAAGGTACTTTTATAATAGATGCTCAATTTGAAGACGTACATTCTAAAATTGAATTCGAATTGACTAAAATATGCGGTGAAGTTGGTAAGAAAATTCACACAGCACGTTCAAGAAACGATCAGGTTTTAGTAGCGTTACAATTGTATTATAAAGACAATCTTCAATCGATTTCAGATAAAACAAAAACACTATTTAATACATTATTACAGTTAGCAGAGCAATACAAAACTAAACTATTACCAGGCTATACTCACTTACAAGTGGCAATGCCTTCTTCTTTCGGATTATGGTTTTCTGCTTATGCTGAATTGCTAATTGATGATTTGTACATGGTTAATTCTGCACTAAAAACGGTAGATCAAAATCCCTTAGGCTCTGCGGCTGGTTATGGTAGTTCGTTTCCTATTGATAGAGAATTCACCACAAAAGAACTAGGGTTTGAAACCTTAAAATATAATGTGGTTGCTGCACAAATGAGCAGAGGAAAAAGTGAACGTACCCTTACCATGGCGTTGGGTAGCGTGAGTAATACACTAGCTCGTTTTGCCATGGATATCTGCCTGTATATGAGTCAGAATTTTGACTTTATCTCTTTTCCTGATGAATTAACTACAGGTAGTAGTATTATGCCGCATAAAAAGAATCCTGATGTATTTGAATTGATTAGAGGAAAGTGTAATAAGATTCAAGCGTTGTATACCGAAACCTTATTAATCACCAACAATTTACCAAGTGGATATCATAGAGATTATCAGTTATTAAAAGAAAATATCATCAATGCTTTTGAAGAGTTAAAAGATGTGTTAGATATTTTTGACTATGCTATTCAGCAAGTTATTGTAAAAGATATTGACTTACAGGATGAGAAATACAAATATCTATTTACAGTAGACAATATGAATACCTTGGTAGAAAATGGTATGAGTTTTAGAGAAGCTTATCAAAAAATTGGTGGCGAAGTTGTCAACGGTACATATACACCCGATACTTCTAAAAAACATACACATGTGGGTAGTATTGATAATTTGTGTTTGGGTAAGATACGAGAGAAGCTTGGTTAGTGGTTAGTCACTCCAAACGAGGCTCGAGGAGGAATCTTTACAACTAGATTTGAGTTAATAGTTTTTCATGCAATAATCAGCTTAAAAAACGAAACTAAAATATAAATTCATCTCTATTAAAGAACATATATAAAAAATTATTAGTTTTAGACTAAAAAAATCGTTGCACGTTTGCTACTTCTGAAAACTAATAAATGAATAAAACATTAAAAATAAGTTTAATAATTGTACTACTAATAGTTACTGTACTCTCATTTTTATTATGGCGATTTCTTGGAAAACCTTATTGGAAAATAAACCTTATTGGAACTGAATATATAGAGAACTCTGAGGAACTGAGATATGTTAATGAACAACTTAAAGATAACCTATATTTAATTAAAAAATATAAACATTCAAAAGATGCCATGTTAATTGGTTTTGGTGGCGGTGGAAGTAAAACTGAGGATTATTATTCTTACGGTATTGCCGATAAAAACAAAAACATTCTATTGAAACCAAAATATCAATTTCTATATACTAAAACAAATTCACATAAAGAATTAATTATATATGGACTTCCGTATGTAGAAAAAGGAAATGAAAAAATGATGTTTTATAAAATTGTAAACGGACAACTAGAACTGATTAAAGAAGAAAGTAGTTGGTAACAATGTATAGTTTAATTATACTTTTTTAACCCTATATTTTGTATGTTTTTTATTTAATTTCACCTTGGTTAACGCTTAATAAAAGAGAGAAACAATTAGTTTGGAAAATAAACAACCTTTGTTTTTTCGTTGTACAAAATAAAAACACTTACAAATATCTTAAGAATCATTGTTAATCAACCAAATAAAACTCCTAATAAATAATAAATAGAAATATGGCAAGAATATATTACGATGAAAAAAAACTATACGGAAAACCATTTAAATCAACTACTCTTAACATCAATTCTTTCAAATACATATTTGAAAATACAATTATTGAAAAAAACTTTCCAAAAAAAATAGAGTTTACTAATTCAAAAAAAGAGATTTTTAAAACGTTACTTTTATATACAGACGATATTGAATATGATTCAAGTAAACGTAAAGTTTATATTCCAAATTCAATTATATTTTATGATTATGAAGATTATAACTTCCCTACAGAGTTTTATTTTATTGTTAGAATTGAAAACCAAATTGAAATAAGAAAATGCAATGGTGGTGAAGATATAAAATGGTTTCATATTCCAGATATGCATAAACCTGTATATGATTTAAGAATTATAACTAAAATAGAAGCTACTTTCTCAGAACTCATTAAACTCGTAGAAGAAAATTTAAAAAGAGAAAAAAACTCTAACAAAAAAGTAAACATAAAAAAAGAGCGTCCATCTATAAATAGTATTCAGCGAGAAGCATACAAAGAACTGACTGAAATATGTGTTTTAAACAAAAAAGAATGCGTTTTAAATCATATAAAAAACCTTAAAAACTATGATAATGACAGTGAATATTTTACAACACTTAACTATTTAATAGACCTTTTAGAA
This sequence comes from Tenacibaculum sp. ZH5_bin.1, assembly GCF_042865525.1. NCBI lineage: Bacteria > Pseudomonadati > Bacteroidota > Flavobacteriia > Flavobacteriales > Flavobacteriaceae > Tenacibaculum > Tenacibaculum sp. ZH5_bin.1. The sequence continues at coordinate 57,725 of NZ_JBEGIO010000005.1, forward strand.
GAGGATGATATTTCGTTTATTATAAGATTAGACTGGAAAGCTGATATTAAAGATTTAGAATGGTTTTTAAAATCAACATTAAAAGATAATTTTAACTTATCTATTGACTTACCCAGTCCTAATAATTACAAAAAAAATGCATCTGTTTCTTTTGATAACGTTTTTGAGGATTTCGATAAACCTTTAAGACAAAATAATCTTCAATTAGGTTTTATAGATACTCAGTCAGACGAATATGTTTTTATTTTACATAAAATTACAGATAAAAAAAGAATACAAAAACTTATTAAACTTATTGGATACAACTATTACGAAAAATAAAAGTTATTTAAGTTACAAACACTAATTATATAGTTATTTAATGAACTTAATTACAAACTACCCTTATATATCAACAATCATAATTATACTTATTTTGAATTTTATAATTAAAAAAATTACACGAGCTAAACATTCTCCTCTTCTAAAGGCATTCTTATTTATAATGGCGATTATCTCTCAAGCCTGTAGTCCTTTTGCAGGTCCTGTAGATAAATCTATTTCAGATTCCTATTACTATTCAAAATCAAAAAATAACATCTGTTATTCTCCTATGGGAAATTGGTTTGAATTGGGTAACACTAAAATAAATGCAGATGTTGAGAGCTTCAAGGTCTTAGGAAGAGATTTTGGAAAAGACAAAAATCACCTATATTTTAAAACTCATATTATAGATAATGAAGTAGATGTTTCTACCTTTTATGTCCACAAAGACAATTACATCTGTTTTGATAAAGACCATGTATATTTAGCTGTAAACTATTTACCCCAAGATATTCAAGAGGAAAGTCAAGGAAAAAAGCACTTGTGGAAAATAGCTAAAGCTAATCCAAATACATTTCAAAAAATTGATAATGATTGGTCTAAAGACGACAAATTTTATTTTTACAACTATAAGCCTGTAAATGTAGATTATAATTCATTTACAATTATAAATAGCAACTTTGTTAAAGATAAAAATAATGTATACTCATTAAAAAGCTATAAATTACTAGCTTCTACAATAGATCCAGCTACAACTAAAAAAATCAACAATAGATATATTGCTGATAAAAACAATATTTATGATTTTCAGGAGTATCAAAATGGTAAAATGGTAGACTCTCTAATATCGATACCTTACCAAAACATCAACAATTTAACTGTTTTAAAAGATAAGTTTCTATTATTTGACAATAAGGTTGTTTATGATGGAGTAAAAATTGAGAATGCTGATCCTGCTTCTTTTGAAATAATTCAATTCCCGTATTCTAAAGATAAAAACAACGTGTTCTATCACGGAGATATAATTGAAAAAGCTGACCCAAATACGTTCAGTATATTTAAAACCTCTTTTTATTCAAAAGATAAAAACCATGTATTTGTTTATGGAAAACTATTAAAAGACGCTGATGTGGCTACTTTTGGACCAGTAAATAAAAAACATTCTTTACTGTATAAGGATAAAAATCATACTTATCGAGGAGACCAAATTGTAGAAAACAATTAAACCTACTTCCTTAATAGTAACTATTTGAAAACAAACATAAAATACGAATACACTATACTTTATATTGAGAATATAAAAAAACGGTTAGTTTTAATAAAAAATTGACTTTATCTAAAAGGCCATCATAAACCTAATCTACTAAAACCTTATACTTTTTGGTACTTTTATTACTTTATAAAGTTTGCTTATACTTCTTGAAAAGAGGAAGAAGCATAAATTTAAAAAAAATAAAATGTCAATAACAAAAGAATCAGAGCTTATTGGAATGAAAAAAATTAGTAAAGTGGTTGGATTAACACTTAAACTAATGAGAGAATATGCTAAAGTTGGAATGTCTACCAAAGAGCTTGACGAATATGGTGGTGAAATTTTAAAAAGCTTTGGCGCTAAATCTGCTCCTTATGTAACTTATGGTTTTCCTGGTTATACCTGTATTAGTGTAAATGAAGAAGCGGTTCATGGAATTCCTTCTGATAAAAAAATTCTAAAAGAAGGAGACTTAATTAACATTGATGTATCTGCTGAGTTAAATGGCTTTTGGTCAGATAATGGAGGTTCATTTGTACTGGGTAAAGACATTTACAATCATCAACCTCTTGTAGATGCTTCTAAAAACATCTTAAAAAAAGCTATAAATAATATAAAAGGAAGTGTTAAAATGGTTGATATTGGATATTTAATAGAAACTGAATCTAAAAAATTGGATTTAAAGTAATTAAAAACTTAGCTGGACATGGAGTTGGAAGAAGTTTGCACGAAGAACCAGAAAATATTTTAAACTACAGAGTAAAAACCAACCAAGAACGATTTAGAAAAAATACTACTGTAGCAATTGAAACTTTTATCTCTACAAGCTCAACTATAGCTGTTTAGTTGCAAAATGAATGGCCTTTGGTTGGAAATAAAGGAGGATATATAACACAACACGAACAAACAATATTAGTAACAGGTAAAACAAACTCCTATTGTTCTATCAAAATCTAATGAAATTGGGGTTTAAATAACTCATTGCACCATCACTTTTACTTTAAAAAAACACTTTCAAAAGAAATAACTACTTTAGTGACTGTTACACTAACTAACAGTCACTAAATATGTCTAAAAAAATAGGGTTAAAAGAAGCCATTTCAATAGGAGTTGGAGGTATGGTGGGTGGTGGTATTTTTGCCATTTTAGGTCTTGCTGTTTTACTTGCCAAAGGTGGAACTCCAATTGCTTTTTTACTTGCAGGTATATTAGCTTTACTAACCTCATACAGCTATGTACATCTTTCCAAAAAATATCCAGATAGAGGAGGAACCGTAAAGTTTATTAATCAAGGTTTTGGAAGAACTATTTTTAGTGGAGCAATTAACAATCTTTTATGGATAAGCTATATTGTAATGCTTTCTTTATATGCTTCTGCTTTTGGTTCATATGCTCCTAACCTATGGGAAATTACTCAAAACAAAACAATCAACTTCCATATATATGCTAGTGCTATTATTATTATAGCTACAGCAATTAACTACTACAGTATTGCTGTAGTAGGAAAAATTGAATCGTACGCAGTAGCTATTAAACTTATAATTCTTATTGGTTTTATTGCCTTCGGTGCTTATGGACTAATAGGAAATCCTAATATGGCACAACTATCTATTAGTAACTGGGAGAATCCTATCAAATTATTTGCTGGAGGTATGGTCATTTTTGTTGCTTATGAAGGTTTTGAGCTAATTGCTAATGCTGCTCCCGATATTTTAAATCCTGAAAAAAACATAGCAAAAGCTTATTACTATTCTGTAATATTTGTAATTATATTGTACATTATCATAGCTCTTGTTACTGTAGGTTCCCTTCCTTTTAATCAAATTGCCAAAGCACAAGATTATGTACTAGCTGAAGCCGCTAAACCAATGTTAGGACAGGTAGGTTTTACTGTCATAACTATAGCAGCATTAATTTCTACTTTCTCTGCCATTAATGCTTCATTATACGGAGGTAGTAAAGTGAACTATGAAATTGCAGAAGATGATGAATTACCACATCACTTTCTAGCTAAATTTTGGAATCAACCTATCGGATTACTAATTACAGCTATAGCAACTTTAATATTAGTTAACACCTTGAATTTAGAAAGTATTTCTATCGCTGGTAGTGTTGGTTTTATCCTTATTTTCGGAATTGTAAATTATGTAGGTTTTAAGCTTTCAAAAGAAACAAACTCTAATAAAGGAATTTCTTTATTCGGTTGCATTTTATGTGCTGTTGCCCTAATTATTCTTATAAGACAACAATTAGAATCAAATCTTATTGGTGTATTTGTTTCTCTTGGTATTATTACTCTATGTTTTATTATTGAGTGGATCTACAAGAAAAATGAAACAAAGGCTATATAAAATGAATTCATTTTATATAGCCTTTGCCTTTGAATAAGTTTTTATTCTTCCAATTTAGAATGTTCAGAATACGTACGCCATTTCTCTAAACAAGCGGTAATATCTTCTGGTACTTCAGAGTTAAATTGTAAAAACTCTCCTGTTATTGGATGTGTAAAACCTAAAGTTTTTGCATGCAAAGCTTGTCTTGGCAACACTTTAAAGCAATTATCTACAAATTGTTTGTATTTAGTAAACGTAGTTCCCTTTAAAATAGCATTCCCACCATAACGTTCATCGTTAAAAAGTGTATGTCCAATGTGTTTAAAGTGAGCTCTAATTTGATGCGTTCTACCCGTTTCTAACTTACATTGTACCAAGGTTACATACGTAAGTCTTTCAAGTACTTTATAATGAGTAACAGCACGCTTACCATGCTCACCATCAGGAAAGACATCCATTTGTAAGCGATTTTTAAAACTACGTCCTATGTTTCCTTCAATCGTTCCTTCATCCTCTTCAATATTTCCCCAAACTAAAGCATAATACAACCGTTCAGTAGTACGATCAAAAAACTGCTTAGACAAATGTGCCATTGCGTATTCTGTTTTTGCAACTACCAATAATCCACTTGTATCTTTATCAATACGATGTACTAAACCAGGACGTTCATTAGAGTTGGTTGGTAAGTTTTCTATGTGATGAATTAGTCCGTTCACTAATGTTCCAGAGTAATTTCCATGGCCAGGATGAACTACCATACCTGCTGGCTTGTTCACCACTATTACTTCATCATCCTCATATACTATATCAATAGGAATATCTTCTGCTACTAATAAGTTTTCGTGAGGTGGATATGTTAATACCACCCTAACAATATCCTTAGGCTTTACTTTGTAGTTTGGTTTTACTGCTACATCATTTACTAAAACATTTCCTGCTTTAGCTGCTTGCTGTATTTTATTTCGAGTTGCATTTTCAATAAAGTTCATTAAAAACTTATCTACTCGCAATGGTACTTGACCATCTGTTGCTACAAACCTATGGTGCTCGTATAAATCATCATTTTCTATCTCTGGAGTGTTATCTTCCTGCATCAATCAATTTATAAAAATTAGTATCCGTTACCATCCCCTAAAATCAAGTCGATGGTTGTTTGTTTTGGTAATTTAGTTCCCGGTTCAATTTTTTGTCCGTTATACTTTAATCCACGAACCACATCTTTTCCTATATCGTGTACCCAAGTAACCTTAGTTCCTACTTTAAACCCTATTGAACGTAGGTGTGTTGTTGCCTGACGTCTGGTACGTCCATTTAAATTAGGCACCTCTATATCTCTATACTTTGACGGATTTAAGGTTAAATATATTTTACGCTTTTCTTTTACAAAATCACCTGCTTCCGGATCTTGCTCAATAATTGACTTCTTAGGATAATCTGGATTATAACTTGCACTGTCAATTACCACAAAATCTAAATTTAATTCACTTAATTTTTGCTCAACATCAGCTAACGACATTTTATGTAGGTCAGGTACTTGTATTTTTTGATTATGGTTTGTTGTAACTCCTAACCACCATTGTAGAACAAATACAAAAACTAGTATTGAAACAACTGCTATAATTATATTTTTTAAAAAAGATTTACTTTTAATAAATTCAAATAAACCTCCAGATTTTCCTGTTAAATTACTCATATCATTTTTTTGTAAGATCGCACAAATTTACAGTAAAAATATTACTATTTTAAATTCAACAAGTCTTAAACGAGTTTTTTTGGTAAGTTTGTATAATCCAACGATTGGATTTTAGATAAACAATGATAAAAACAGTAATTGAAATACATTTGAAGTGAAAAAAAACATCGCTATTATTATGGGAGGTTATTCCTCTGAAGTAGGAATTTCTCTAAAAAGTGGTAATGTAGTTTACAAACATATTAATACAGAAAAATATAACGCGTACAAAGTTCATATTTTAGAAAATAAATGGGTGTATGTTGATGATAACGAAGAAGAATATCCAATAAATAAAGAAGATTTTTCAATTGAAATTAAAGGTCAAAAAATTACATTTGATTGTGTTTTTAACGCTATTCATGGTACACCAGGCGAAAACGGAATTATCTTAGCTTACTTTGATCTTATTGGTTTAAAACACACCTCTGCCCCATTCTACCAAATGGCTTTAACCTTTAATAAGCGTGATACCTTAAGTGTAGTGAAACAATACGGAATAGCAACAGCTGTTTCTATATATCTAAACAAAGGTGATGAGATTGATTGTGATGCTTTTATTAAAAAAGTAGGACTTCCTTGCTTTGTAAAACCAAACGGAGCAGGTTCTAGTTTTGGCATATCTAAAGTGTATACTAAAGAAGAGTTAATTCCTGCTATAGAAAAAGCATACGAAGAAGATACTGAAATATTAATTGAAAGCTTTTTAGATGGAACTGAGGTTTCTGTTGGAGTAATTCAATACAAAGGAGAAACAAAAGTACTTCCAATAACAGAAATTGTTTCTGAAAATGATTTCTTCGATTATAAAGCTAAATATGAAGGTCAATCTCAAGAAATCACTCCTGCACGTTTAATTGATTCTCAAAGAAAGAGAGTTAAAGAAGTAGCCAAACGTGTGTATGAAATTTTAAATATGCGTGGTTTTTCTCGCTCTGAATATATTTTAGTTAACGATGAACCACATTTTATAGAAATGAATACTGTTCCTGGATTAACAGAAGCAAGTATTTTACCACAGCAAGCCAATCATGCGGGTATTTCTTTAACTGAATTATTTGGAAACGCTATTGAAATGGCTTTAAATGACAAGATATAATGAAAAGAGCAATTTTTCCTGGATCTTTCGATCCAATTACTTTAGGACACTTAGATATTATTGAACGTGGTGTTACCCTTTTTGATGAATTAATTATTGCAATTGGGGTGAATGCCGATAAAAAATATATGTTTTCTCTAGAGGAGCGTCAACGTTTTATTGAAGAAACTTTTAAGCATGAGCCAAAAATAAAAGTACTTACTTATAGTGGACTTACTGTAAACTTTTGTAAAGAACAAGACGCTCAATTTATTTTAAGAGGTTTACGAAATCCTGCCGATTTTGAGTTTGAAAAAGCGATTGCACATACTAATAGAAAACTTTCTGAAATTGAAACTGTGTTTTTACTAACCTCTTCAGGTAAAAGCTATATTTCTTCATCTATTGTAAGAGATGTTATCAGAAACGATGGAGACTACACAGGCTTGGTTCCAGATGCAGTTAGAATTTAAACTTTTTAAAACTATTCTTTTGAAAAAACTATTTGTATTACTCCTAATAATAGCTGCTGCTTGTAAACAAAAACCTACAAAAAAAAACATCGAATTCACCACCCTGTTTGAAACATCAAACGGAACGGAGACTCCTACTTATAAAGAGGTTATTTCTTTTTATGAAGAGTTGGCTAACACTTACCCTGAAATTTCATTGTTTGAAATAGGCACTACAGATATTGGAAAACCTTTACATTTAGTTGCTTTTAATACTGATGGAAAAACCAATATTGAAGAACTTAAAAATTCTTCAAAAAATAGAATTTTAATCAATAACGGTATTCATCCAGGGGAATCTGACGGAATAGATGCTTCGATGCTATTATTACGAGACATCGTTCAAAATGATTCTTTAAAAAACAAGTACAAAAAATCTTTAATTTGTGTTATTCCCATATACAATATTGGTGGCTCCCTAAACAGAAACTCACACACAAGAGCCAATCAAAATGGTCCAAAAGAATACGGTTTTAGAGGAAATGCTCGTAACTACGACTTAAATCGTGATTTTATTAAACAAGATACTAAAAATGCCGCTACATTTGCTGAGATTTTTCACACTGTAAATCCAGATGTTTTTATAGATAATCATGTAAGCAATGGAGCAGATTATCAGTACGCAATTACACATCTATTTACACAACACAATAAATTGGGAGGAAATTTAGGTGAGTTTATTGAAACAAAAATGCGTCCTGAAATAGAACATTCTTTGGCTGAGAAAGGAATTATTATTACTCCTTATGTAAATGTTTGGGGAACAACTCCAGAAAGTGGTTGGTCACAGTTTTTCGATTCACCTAGATATTCTACTGGGTACACTACCCTCTTCAATACCTTAGGATTAATGGTTGAAACTCATATGTTGAAACCGTATAAAATTAGAGTAGAACAAACCTATGAATTGTTGTTTTCTGCTTTAGATTTTTCCAAAGAAAACAGTAACAAAATAAAAGATTTACGAAAAAATGCTGTTGAAGAAATAATAAACAAAAAAACATATCCTATTCTATTTACAGTTGATAAGAACAATCCTACAGCTCTTCATTTTAAAGGATACGAAGGAACTTTTATAGACAGTAAAGTTACCAATGGAAAACGTTTGTTTTATGATAGAACAAAACCTTACAATAAAAAAGTTTCTTATTATAACTACTTTGTTCCTACCAAAGAAATCGCCATACCCAAGGCCTATATATTAGAACAAGGTTGGCATGACGTTGTAGAACGATTAGAAAATAATAAAATTGAATTTACTCGTTTTGAAAAAGACACCTTATTAACTGTAGAAGTTCAGCACATCAAAGAATTTGAAACTCGAAAAACGGCATACGAAGGTCATTATTTACACTACAATACTGAAGTTACCCAAACAAGAGGTCTGCAAGTTAAATTTAATAATGGAGATATTTATATTCCTACAAACCAAACAGGAATACGTTATATTATAGAGACCTTGGAAGCTGAAACTATTGATTCTTTCTTCAACTGGAATTTCTTTGATACTATTTTACAACAAAAAGAGGGATACTCTTCTTACGTTTTTGAAGATATTGCTGAAGAGTTTTTAAATAACAATCCCTCATTAAAACAAGAGTTTCTTCAAAAAGTAAAAACAGAAGAAGATTTTGCAAAAAATGCGCAAACACAATTATATTGGGTTTATAAAAAAACACCTCATTATGAAAAAGCTCATAAGAAATTACCAATTTATAAGTTATATTGATAATTTTTTAACCTCTTAGTTACATTTTCATACATTTGTCACCGATTAGGAACTTGATTTAAATGAATAAAGACCCATTAAAATCTGTTTGTGAGCAAAAAAATTTTGAAGAAGTTTTTAACCAACATTCGCAAACATTGAGAAATTATATATATTACAAATGCGGCGATCTCCAGCAAGCTGAAGATATCGTACAAGAAGCGTATATAAAACTATGGAATAATTGTACTAAAGTTGTTTTCGAAAAAGCTAAATCTTATCTATATACAGTAGCCAACAATCATTTTTTAAACGATGTTGCTCACAAAAAAGTTGTTTTGGAACATCAAAAGAAAAATGTTTCTTCTGGTAAAACTAATGAAACTCCTCATTTTATTTTAGAAGAAGAAGAATTTCATACTAAGCTTAAAAAAGCAATAGCTAACTTGCCTGAAAAACAACGAGAAGTTTTTTTGCTTAGTAGAATAGATAAGAAAAAGTATGTTGAAATTGCAGATATTGTTGGAGTTTCTGTAAAAGCTGTAGAAAAAAGAATGAGTAAAGCATTACTTACTTTAAAAGAACAGATAGGTAAAGTATAACAAAAGTAATATTTGTGTTAATTAGGTAGGGTAATTAATCTTTTACTTGTTTTTAATACAAATAGCACGAATAGATTAGAAAATGAATATAAATTATAAAGAAGAAACCTTTTTAGCAAGATGGATAGCCAATGAGCTAACAGCGGAAGAATTAAAAGAGTTTCAAAAAACAGATGTTTATCATCAATTTAAAGCTATTGATGATGCTTCTCTAAATTTAAAAACACCTTTTTATGATAAGGAAGAGGCTTTTAATAAACTCAAAACAGACATCAAACAATCTAAAGCTAATAAAAAAGTAGTGCAATTAGTTCCTAAATGGATGTATGGGGCGGTTGCTTCTGTTATATTATTAATTAGCTTCTTGTACTTTAATAATAATACTGTTGATTTTTCCACAAAATACGGAGAGCAATTAACTATTACATTACCTGATAATTCTATAGTATATTTATCACCTAAGTCTGAAATTAGCTATGATAAACAAAACTGGAATAATAAAAGAGAGCTTTTTTTGACAGGAAAAGCTTATTTTGAAGTCGAAAAAGGAAAGTCTTTTACTGTAAAATCTAATGAAGGTAATGTAACTGTACTAGGAACAAAGTTTACAGTAAATACATCAAAAAATTATTTTGAAATTGAATGTTACGAAGGTAAAGTTAAAGTTACGTCAAAAAGTAAAGAAGAAATTATACTAACTAAAGGGAAAGCTTATAGAAATTATAATAACTCTGGTGAAAATTGGGAATTTGTAGGCTCTGTTCCCTCTTGGATAGAAGGAGAAAGCTCTTTTAATAATACTCCTTTACATCAAGTTATAAAAGCTTTAGAAAATCAATTTAAGTTAAAGTTCGATACTTCTAACGTTGACACTTCTAAACGTTTTACAGGTACTTTTACACATAAAAATGTTGATGTAGCGTTACAAACTGTTTTTGCTCCTATGAAAATTTCTTATAAATTAGCAGAAAATAGTTCAGTTATATTGACGTATTAATAAATGAAGATAAAATTAAGTATACTTTTTTTATGCTTAACTATGTCTATTTTTTCTCAGGAAAAGGTAGACATTTCTTTTATTGATGCTCCTTTATTAAACGTTTTAAAAGAAACAGAAGCTCTTTTTAAAGTAAAATTTTCTTTTAGTACAGAAGTCATTAATGATAAAAATATTTCTTTTAAAAAAAAGAAATGTGAACTTGTTTATCTTATCAATGAAATTCAACGTCAAACATCATTAATTTTTAATAAAATTAATGAGCGGTATTATTATATAACAATAAATTCAACATTTAAATCAAATGAGTATAATCTTTTAAAAGAAGTTCTTGTAACTAATTATATTACTTCTGGTATTAATAAAAAAAGAGATGGAACTATATCTATTATTCCAAAACAATTAGGTGTTTTACCTGGTTTAACTGAACCAGATATACTAGAAAGTTTAAAAATTATTCCTGGTGTTCAAAGTCCTAATGAAACAGCTGCAGGAATATATATAAGGGGTGGAACTCCCAATCAAAACTTAGTTTTATGGGACGGTATAAAAATGTACTATTCTGGTCATTTCTTTGGAATGATTTCAGCATTTAACCCTTATACAACCAAAGAGATTAACCTTTCTAAAAGCGGTACAGGAGCTAGGTATGGTAATAGAGTATCTGGTGTAATAGATATTAAAACTACAAATAAAATACCGCACAAAATAACTGGAAGTTTCGGATTGAACATGACGCATGCTGATGCACTTCTTACTATTCCTTTTTCAAAAAAAACTGCTTTTTCTATTTCTGCAAGAAGGTCTTTTTCTGATGTTTTAAAAACTTTCACCTTTGATAAATTGTCTATGCGTGTTTTTCAAACATTTGATGATAATCAAGAAAGTCAAATAATAGATAAAAACATTAAATTTAGTAGAGATAATAAATTTAATTTTTCAGATTATACCACAAAATTTATATACACCCCTAGTAAAGACGAATCTTTAAACATTAGTTTCTTATACACAAATAATCAAATGCTTAACAATTTTGTAATTCCTAGGTATAAAGACAAATATAATGATGAGTTAGATATCCATAATACAGGTGTAAGTGTAAATTGGAATAAACAATCTTCGGAAAAAAAGACTCATAATATAAAAAGTTATTTTTCTAACTTTAAATTAAAATATAAAGGAAACTATAACTATATAGATGATTATTTGATTTTATTATCAACTAAAAATAATTCTTTAACTGATTTTGGGCTTTCCTACAATATGAATTATTCTTTTAACGATAAAACAGATTTATTTTGGGGTTATGATTTTACATCTACGAAAGCTACTTACGAATTAAAATATCTCATAGACTTAGAAGGAAATAGGAACTCTTCGATACAAAAAGATAAAGTTACAAACAATACACATTCAATTTTTACGGAATATATATATGATAACAATAACTGGAATATAAATTCTGGCATACGATTGAATTACTTTTCAAAAATCGATAAATTTGTTTTTGAACCTAGATTATATTTGGAGAAAAAACTTACATCAAGCTTAAGTTTTAAAGCTTCTTTTGAACAAAAACACCAAACATTGAGTCAAATTATAGAGTTTCAAACTTCCAGATTAGGTTTTGATTTAGAAAATCAGATATGGGCTCAAGTAAATGATGATAATATTCCTCTACAAAAAAGCTTACAGGTTTCAGCGGGAATACTTTTTAATAAAAATAATTGGAAAATTGATATTGAACCTTACTATAAAAAAGTTAGTGGTATGACGTCTCAAACAAGTGGTTATAACGACCAAACCAATGACTTTTCTAATGGTAAAGGTAAAATACATGGTATTGATATACTTATAAATAAAAAATTTAATAATTATAGAACTTGGGTTAATTATTCATACACAAAAAATAAATTTAAATTTTTAGACTTAGAAAATAAGTTTTTTCCTGCAAATCATGATATAACTAATTATCTTTCTTGGTCTCATGCTTACAAATTAAACAGCTATGAGTTCTCTCTTGGGTGGATATTTAGAACAGGAAATCCCTATACTGCCGTTAAAAGATTTTATACAGATGATGAAGGAATTCCTCGTATTATTATAGATTCAGACAATATAAATGGGCTTCGACTTCCTAATTATAGTAGATTGGATGCATCTATGACGTATTCTTTTAATTTTTCTAAAAACTGGAAAGGTAAATTGGGCTTCTCTTTACTTAATCTTTTTAATAACAAAAATATTTTAAGTAGAACTTATAATGCTATTCCAATTAGAAATTCTGATAATGAAATTGAATATAAGTTAAAAGAGGTTAACAAAATATCTCTAGGAATTACACCTAACTTTGTTTTTAGAGTTAATTTTTAATAAAAAAAGACTTTACATTTTGTAAAGTCCTTCCTTTTGGTTTAATAATTTCTGTATTGTTTTGTTTCTTCAAAAACGTGTTCTAGAATTTGTTTTTCTCTCTCATCAAACTCAATACCTCGTCTTTTCATTACTACATTAGCTACTTCAAAAACTTTATTTGTTTTGTATTCAGTAAAACCTGATGCTCCTCCCCAACTAAATGAAGGAACAAAATTTCTTGGAAATCCACTTCCAAAAATATTCGCAGAAACACCAACAACTGTTCCTGTATTAAACATTGTGTTAATTCCACATTTTGAATGATCTCCCATCATCAAACCACAGAATTGTAATCCAGTTTTAGCGAAACGTCCTGTTTCATAATTCCACAACTTAACTTCTGCATAATTATTTTTAAGGTTAGAATTATTACTATCAGCTCCAATATTACACCATTCTCCTAATACTGAGTTTCCTAAAAATCCATCGTGTCCTTTATTTGAATACCCAAATAGTACTGAATTGTTCACCTCTCCTCCTACTTTACAATAAGGTCCTAAAGTAGTAGCTCCGTATATTTTAGCTCCCAATTTTAATACTGAGTTTTCACACATAGCTAAAGCACCTCGTACAACTACTCCTTCCATTATTTCAGCTTTTTTACCAATATAAATTGGTCCAGTTGAAGCGTTTAACGTTGCAAAAGTTAGTTTAGCTCCTTTCTCAACAAAAATATCGTTTCTATTAACACAATTAACAGTTTCTGGAATTGGTTCCGATTTTCTACCTTCAGTTATTAAATCAAAGTCAGCTCTAATTGCTTTGTCATTTAACGAAAAAATATCCCAAGTATTTTTTATTTGAATTATATCATCTTCAAACTCTATATGTTCATAAGAAGAAAAATCTACTTCTTCCTGAGTATCTGTCGTATAAAAAGCAATAACATCTTCACCTTTAAAAATAGCTTGATTGTTTTGTAGGTTTTTAACCATTTCAACCAAAGGTTTAGTTGGCAAGAAAGAGGCATTTAATAATACATTTTCTTCCATTTCAACCATAGGATATTTTTCCTCTAAATACTCCTCTGTTACGGTAGTTGTTGTTAAGCCTAAATATTTTTCCCACTTTTCTCTAATAGTTAAAATACCTACTCTAATATCAGCTACTGGTCGTGTATATGTAAATGGTAGTAGAGCTGTACGTACATCACCATCAAATAAAATATAGTTCATATTAATCATTTTTTGAAGCAACACAAACTTACCACTTTCAATTCATTTTACAAGTCAAAATATAAACCTTACTTTTGTTATTATACATTCTTCAATATCTTACTATGAAAAAAATTTTAGGATTAATTTTAATTGGTATTGCTCTTATAGCAGCACTATACTATGCTTTTATTTATTTTGTTCCTTATAGTGAAGGGGTTCGCTCTGGTGAACTTATTAAAATTAGCTACAAAGGTGTGGTAGTAAAAACATGGGAGGGTGAAATTAGCCAAGGTATTTCTGGAGCGCAAATTTTTGCCTTTTCTGTAGAGGACAATCAAAAGGAAGTCATAAAAAAACTTCAAGAATATCAAGGTCGTTATGTAAAAGTTACTTACAAAGAACGTTTTGGAACTTTCTTTTGGTTAGGTGATACAAAGTATTTTATAACCCATGTTGAAGAAGAACAATCTCCTCATTTTAGAGGAATAAGAAAAGATAATGAACAATAATATTTATAGAAATATAGAAGATACTCGCATTACTATTTCTGAGTTAATGCTTCCTTCTCATGCCAATTTTAGTGGCAAAATTCACGGAGGTTACATTTTAAAACTAATGGATCAAATAGCTTTTGCATGCGCCTCTAAACATTCAGGTACCTATTGCGTAACAGCATCTGTAGATACCGTTAACTTTATAAACCCTATTGAAGTAGGCGAATTAGTTACCATGAAAGCGTCTATTAACTATGTAGGTAAAACTTCGATGGTAGTTGGTATACGCGTAGAAGCACAAAATATACAAACTGAAAAGACCAAACATTGTAATTCTTCTTATTTTACAATGGTAGCAAAAAAAGACAATGGTGATAATGCTGAAGTACCAGGAATTATTATTAATGATGACAATGAAATGCGTCGATTTTTAGAAGCCATCCATAGAATTAAAATGAAAAAAAATAGACAAGAAAAATTTGATAATAATAATTTTACTGCTCAAAACTACATTGAAGAATTAAAAAATTATAATGTTAAGATTGATTTAAAATAAAATTTAAACACAAAAAGAAAGCTTATAAGTCAAACTCTTTTTCTATTTGATTAAGCCAATTCGCTAATCTATCTGGTGTTTTTTCAGGTTCATTATCTTCGTCGAGAGCTAAACCATAAAAATAGTCTTTATCTTCTTCTATTTGAGCTTTTGACTCTTCAAAATCATACTCCTTGCACGACCATTTTCCAATAAGTTCGCCTCCATTTTTAACCACATTTTTAGCTAAAATTCCTACACCATCAACAAAATATTCACCATAACCATATTGATCTCCTAATCCAAAAATAGCCACTTTCTTTCCTGTAAAATCAATAGTTTGAAACTCATTTTCATAATAGGTCTCCCAATCGCTTTGTAAATCGCCATCGTACCAAGTTGATAAACCTAAAATAAATTTATCAAACCGATTATAATCTTCCTTCTTCATGTTAGAAACTTCAATAACTTCTATTTCAGATGACTGCCAATCATCAACTATTGAACTTACAATTTCTTCAGTCATTCCTGTATCAGAACCATAAATTAATCCTATTCTGTTCATTTTATTTAGATTTGTTTTAAATAACAAATATACAGTAAGAAATTATACTTAGAAAGTAAATAAGTTTAATATTGTCCTATATAAAATATAAAAATCCGAAGCATATTTACTTCGGATTTTCTATATTATTATTCTAAAATGCTTTTATTTACTTAAATACATTTTACGTCTTGCATATAAATCGTAAAAGGCATCATCTCTAAGCGAATCTATAAATAAAATACTTTCTCCTGTTGATTTCATCTCAGGTCCTAAGTTCTTATTTACATTTGGGAACTTGTTAAAAGAGAATACTGGTTGTTTAATTGCAAAACCTTCTAACTGAGGATTGAATTCAAAATCAGTTACTTTCTTCTCTCCTAACATTACCTTTGTAGCATAGTTTACATAAGGTTCTTTATAAGCTTTTGCTATAAATGGAACTGTACGAGAAGCACGTGGATTTGCTTCAATAATATATACTTTATCATCTTTAATCGCAAACTGAATGTTAATCAACCCAACAGTATCAAGTGCTAAAGCAATTGTTTTAGTGTACTCTCTAATTTGCTCTAATACTAATTCTCCTAAGTTGAACGCTGGTAAAGTTGCATTTGAATCTCCTGAGTGAATTCCACAAGGCTCAATATGCTCCATAATTCCTATGATATATACATTTTCACCATCACAAATCGCATCTGCTTCTGCTTCAATTGCTCCTTCTAAGTAATGATCTAATAATAATTTGTTATTAGGAATTTTTCGTAATAAATCTACTACATGCTCTAATAACTCTTCTTTATTAATCACTATCTTCATTCCTTGCCCTCCAAGTACATATGATGGACGTACTAAAATTGGAAAGTCTAACTCGTCAGCTAAAGCTAAAGCTTCATCTGCATTTTCTGCAACTCCAAATTCTGGATAAGGAATGTTATTTTCTTTTAATAAAGTTGAAAAACTTCCTCTATCTTCAGCTAAATCTAATGCTTTATAGCTTGTTCCTAAAATTGGAATCCCGTAACGCTCTAGTTTCTCTGCTAACTTTAAAGCTGTTTGTCCACCTAATTGAACAATAACCCCTTCTGGCTTTTCATGCTTGATTATATCGTAGATATGTTCCCAAAAAACTGGCTCAAAGTATAATTTATCTGCCGTATCAAAATCAGTAGAAACAGTTTCAGGATTACAGTTAATCATTATGGTTTCGTAACCACATTCTTTTGCAGCATAAACCCCATGAACACAACAGTAATCAAACTCGATTCCCTGACCTATTCTGTTTGGTCCAGAACCTAATACTATTACTTTTTTCTTATCGGACACCACACTTTCATTTGACACAGAAACTTCACCTTCAGCAGTTTCAATTTCACTTTCAAATGTTGAATAATAGTAAGGAGTTTGTGCTTTAAACTCTGCAGCACAAGTATCTACCAACTTGTATACACGCTTTATTTTTAATTCTTCACGCTTTTTATACACTTCACTTTCTAAACATCCTAACATGTGAGCGATTTGACGATCTCCATATCCTTTTTGCTTAGCTTCTAATAATAACTCTCTATCAAGGGTATCAATAGTATAGGTAGAAATTTCTTTTTCTAACATATACAACTCTTCATATTGACGTAAATACCACATATCAATCTTAGTGATTTCATGGATTTTACTCAGCGGCATTCCTATTTGAATAGCGTCATAGATAGCAAATACACGATCCCAAGAAGCATATTTTAACTTGTCTTTAATTTGGTTATAATCTGTATAACTTTTACCATCAGCTCCAATTCCGTTACGTTTAATTTCTAACGATTGCGTTGCTTTGTGTAATGCTTCTTGGAACGAACGTCCGATCCCCATTACTTCACCAACCGCTTTCATTTGTAAACCTAAAGTTCTATCAGAACCTTCAAACTTATCAAAGTTCCAACGAGGTATTTTTACAATTACATAGTCTAATGTTGGTTCAAATAAAGCTGAAGTAGACTTCGTTATTTGATTATCTAACTCATCTAAAGTATAACCAGTTGCTAATTTAGCAGCAATCTTTGCAATTGGGTATCCAGTTGCTTTTGATGCTAATGCTGATGAACGAGATACACGTGGATTAATCTCAATCGCAATAATATCTTCTTTCTCGTCTGGTGAAACCGCAAACTGAACGTTACATCCTCCTGCAAACTCACCAATAGAACGCATCATTTTAATTGCCATGTCACGCATTTTTTGGAACGTCTTATCCGATAATGTCATGGCTGGAGCTACTGTAATAGAGTCTCCTGTGTGGATTCCCATTGGATCCATGTTTTCAATAGAACAGATAATTACAACATTATCATTATCATCACGTAATAATTCTAACTCGTATTCTTTCCATCCCATCATTGCTTTATCAATCATTACTTCGTGAATCGGAGAAATTTCTAATCCTCTAGATAATGATTCTTCAAACTCTTTCTCATCATATACGATAGATGCTCCCGCTCCTCCTAAAGTAAACGACGCTCTAATACATAATGGAAATCCGAATTCTTGTGCTATTTCTTTTCCTTTTAAGAATGATGTTGCAGTAGCTTGAGGAGCCATAGGCACCCCTATTTCTTCCATTAATAAGCGAAACTTATCTCTATCCTCTGTAATATTAATAGCGTCAATATCTACTCCTATAATTTCAACATCAAAGTCTTCCCAAATTCCTTTTTCATCAGCTTCAATACAAAGGTTTAGTGCTGTTTGCCCTCCCATTGTTGGTAGAACAGCATCAATTTGTGGGTGTTCTTTTAAAATTTGAACAATAGACTTTGTGTTAAGTGGCAACAAGTATACATGGTCAGCCATCGAAGGATCTGTCATAATTGTTGCAGGGTTAGAATTAATTAAGATGGTTTCAATTCCATCTTCTCTCAAAGATCTTAACGCTTGAGATCCTGAATAATCAAATTCACATGCTTGACCAATAACAATTGGTCCTGATCCAATAATTAAAATCGATTTAAGGTCTTGTCTTTTAGGCATTTTAGTCTGTGTTGTGTTGTGATGTAAAAATAAAAATTGTTTGGTTATAAAAAAAGGCGATACTTAATAGTAACGCCTTTAAAATATTAACAATAGTTAATCATTATTTCTTTGGTCTAGATTCAGATGAAACAGACAACTTTTTTCTTCCTTTTGCTCTTCTTCTAGCTAATACTTTACGTCCATTAGCAGAAGCCATTCTTTCGCGGAAACCGTGTTTGTTTCTTCTTTTTCTTTTCGATGGTTGGTACGTTCTTTTACTCATTACAGTATATCTTAAATATCTTCTTTAAAAATGTTTTGCTTTTGTGAAATTCCGTCTGCTAAAAGCGTGGGCAAATATACAACAGTTTTTCAGTCTGACAAACCCTTATTTTATTTTTTTAAAAAAAAAGTTTATTTGACAAACATACATAATTTTTCTGCACGTTTTTTATCTTTTTTATTTGTTCTAATTGCCAGACTTCTTACTTTTGCGCAAACCTAACAGTACCATGAACAACACAAAATACGTTTTTGTAACCGGAGGCGTAACTTCATCACTAGGGAAAGGAATTATTGCCGCTTCTCTAGCCAAATTATTACAAGAAAGAGGATACTCTGTAACCATTCAGAAGTTAGATCCATATATTAATATAGATCCAGGAACATTAAACCCATACGAACATGGAGAATGTTATGTAACTGATGATGGAGCTGAAACCG
Organism: Tenacibaculum sp. ZH5_bin.1; assembly: GCF_042865525.1. Taxonomy (NCBI): domain Bacteria; kingdom Pseudomonadati; phylum Bacteroidota; class Flavobacteriia; order Flavobacteriales; family Flavobacteriaceae; genus Tenacibaculum; species Tenacibaculum sp. ZH5_bin.1. The sequence goes on from NZ_JBEGIO010000005.1 coordinate 77,110, forward strand.
ACTTAGATTTAGGACACTACGAACGTTACTTAAACATTCCTACTTCACAAGCTAACAATGTAACTACAGGTAGAATATATCAATCTGTAATAGACAAAGAGCGTAAGGGAGAGTTTTTAGGAAAAACCGTTCAGGTTATTCCTCATATTACTGATGAAATTAAAAGCAGAGTTCAAATTTTAGGAAATACTGGCGATTATGATATTGTTATAACTGAAATTGGAGGAACGGTTGGTGATATTGAATCTTTACCATATATAGAAGCTGTTCGTCAATTACAATGGGATTTAGGAGAAGATAATGCTATTGTTATACACCTAACTTTAGTTCCTTATTTAGCTGCTGCAGGAGAATTAAAAACGAAACCTACACAACACTCTGTAAAAACATTAATGCAAAGTGGTGTAAGTCCTGACATCTTAGTATGTCGTTCAGAACATGAAATATCTGATGACATTAAACGTAAATTAGCCCTATTTTGTAATGTTAAAAAGCAAAATGTAATTCAGTCATTAGATGCTGAGACTATTTACGATGTTCCTAACTTAATGTTTAAAGAAGGACTAGATTATGTGGTATTAGATAAATTAAATTTATCTACACGTAAACAACCTAACTTAAAAACTTGGAATAAGTTCTTAGAGCGTCATAAAAACCCTACCTCTAGTATTGAAATTGGTTTGGTTGGAAAATATGTTGAATTACACGATTCGTATAAATCAATTACAGAAGCATTTATTCATGCAGGAGCTGCAACTACTAATAAAACAAAGGTTAACGTTCGTTGGATTCATTCTGAAGAACTAACTCCCGAGAATGCTGCTAAACAACTAGAAGGATTAAACGGTGTATTGGTTGCTCCTGGATTTGGTGATAGAGGTATTGAAGGTAAAATAGCAGCAGTACAATATGTACGTGAAAACAATATACCTTTCTTAGGGATTTGTTTAGGAATGCAAATGGCTGTTATTGAGTTTGCTCGCAACGTGTTAAATTTAAAAGACGCTAACTCTACCGAAATGAATCCTGATGTAGCACACCCAGTAATTAATTTAATGGAAGAGCAAAAAGATGTTACTGAAAAAGGTGGTACTATGCGTTTAGGTGCTTGGGACTGTCAATTAACACAAGATTCTAAGGTTTTTCAAGCTTACAAAGAAGAATTAATTAGTGAGCGCCATCGTCATAGATACGAATACAATAACGACTATAAAGAGCAATTAGAAAACGCTGGTATGAAAACAGCAGGTGTTAACCCAAAAACAGGGTTAGTAGAAATTGTTGAAATTGATTCTCACCCTTGGTTTGTTGGAGTTCAATATCACCCAGAATACAAGAGTACGGTGTTGAATCCGCATCCATTGTTTGTTAGCTTTATTAAAGCGGCTTTAAAACAATCAAAGAAATAAATTTTAAAATCCTGTAATTAAGTTTACAGGATTTTTTATTGTTTATAAAAATTGGAATACTGTTTGAACTACCATTACTAACAAAATTATTCACCGTAAAACCTCAAAAAAACTATAGGGTTTTACTACCTTTGTCGGGTTTTTCAGCTTTTAAGAAAAACTTTAAATGACAAGTTGACATTTTAACATATATCAATGGAACAAAAAAAATTTGATTTAAATTCCTTCATAGGAATGCTTTTATTAGGAGGAATTATGCTTTGGTGGATGAATACTCAAAAGCCAGAAGAAACTCCTGAAGCTACTACCCAGACAGAGCAAACTACTAATGCTACTAACACTGAAAACGATTTAACCGATAATGTAATTGTAAACGACTCGTTACAGCAAATTGCTTTACGAAATAAGTTTGGTGCTTTTGCTTACGGAGCTTCAAAAAGCCAAAAAGGAAACACAACATTAGAAAATGACGTTGTTAAGTTAACTATTGATAACAAAGGGGGGCAAATCATCGAAGCTTTAGTTAAAAACTACAAAACATACGATTCTTTACCTCTATACTTGGTTAAAGATAATAATGCTTCTTTCAATATCAACTTCGGAACTACTGATAACCGAATTTTAAATACTAAAGATTTACTATTTACTCCTACTCTAACCAAAAATGGAGATACACAAGTACTTTCTATGAAGTTAAAGGTTTCTGAATCTAAGTTTTTAGAATACCGCTACGAAATGAAAAAAGGTGATTACCGTGTAGGTTTTGCCGTTCGTTCACAAGGGTTGAGTAATACAATTAATAGTTCTCAAGAAATAAATTTAGATTGGAGTTTAAAAGGTTTTAGACACGAAAAGAGTTTGAAAACCGAAAACATGTACTCTTACTACTATTATAAAGCCGACGATGAAGTAGATTACTTACAAATGAACGATGATGATGTTGTGAGTGATATTGATTGGGTTGCTTATAAACAACACTTCTTTTCTTCTATTTTAACATCTGATACACCGTTTAGTAATGCCACTTTGAAATCTGTTGATTTTGCAGGTGAAGATAAAGATAGTGTGTACACTAAAACTTACGGATTAAAAACTCCATTAGCTTTAACAAACGGAGAATTAAATTATAATATGCAATGGTTTTACGGGCCTACAGATTATAATTTATTAAAATCTTATAAAGGGACTAGCTTAGACGAAATTGCTGATTTAGGTTGGGGAATTTTTGGTTTCTTAAACCGTACTATATTCTACCCTGTATTTAATATGTTAAAAGGATTTATTGGGAACTACGGACTAATTATCATTTTAATGACAATCGTAGTACGTATTATAATGTCTCCTGTATTATACAAATCGTACCTATCAAGTGCTAAAATGAAAGTGATTCGTCCAGAAATGGAAGAAATCAATAAAAAGTATCCTGGGAAAGAAAACGCTATGAAGCGTCAGCAAGAAATTATGGCTGTACAGCGAAAAGCAGGAGTGAGCATGATGTCTGGTTGTATACCCGCATTAATGCAAATGCCTGTGTTCTTTGCTTTATTCAAATTTTTCCCTACCAATATTGATTTTAGACAAGAAGGTTTCTTATGGGCTAATGACTTATCTTCATATGATACTATTTTTAAATTACCATTTAAAATTCCTTTCTATGGAGACCACGTAAGTTTATTTCCAATTTTAGCTTCTGTAGCTATTTTCTTCTACATGAAAATGAACCAAAGCCAGCAAGCTAATATGCAAGCTCCTACTCAAGAAGGAATGCCTGACATGAGTAAGATGATGAAATGGATGATTTACTTCTCTCCTATTATGATGTTATTCTTCTTTAATAACTATGCTAGTGGATTAAGTTTATACTATTTTATCTCAAACTTATTAACCATCATAATCATGTTTGTTATTAAGAACTATGTTATTGATGAAGCTAAGATTCATGCTAAAATTGAAGAAAACAAAAAGAAACCTGTTAAAAAGAGTAAATTCCGTGAGCGTTTAGATGCTGCCATGAAACAAGCTCAGGAACAACAAGCTGCACAACAACGCGCTAAAAATAAAAAATAAGTTTTCAGCATATATTTTAACTGAAAACACACTTTAAAAAATCCCTCAAATAGTTAGATACTATTTGAGGGATTTTAAGATAAAAGTTAAATATACACTCTACCATTAACTTTTAAACTAATTAAATTAACCATAGAACACTTTTAATATTAAATGGAATGAGCTCGATTTTTATCGAGCTCATTCCATAAAGTATATAATGTGATTAAGAGTAGTTTATAACTCATGCCTTATAAATCAAGGCTATAAACTATTTTTTAAACTCAGTAATAGTATTCTTAATAATATTAATACAGTCTCTTAATTGCTCTTCATTCATTACTAATGGTGGTGCAAAACGAATAATGTTTCCATGCGTTGGTTTTGCTAATAATCCGTTATCGCGTAACTTCATACAAATATCCCAAGCTGTTGAGCTATCTTCAGTATCATTAATTACAACAGCATTTAATAACCCTTTACCACGTACTAACGTTACTAACTCGTTTTCTTTGGCAAACTCAGCTAACTCCTCTCTAAAGATTTTACCTAAACGCTCAGCATTCTCAGCTAATTTCTCTTCTTTAACTACTTCTAAAGCCGCTATAGCTACTGCTGCTGCAACTGGGTTTCCTCCGAAAGTAGAACCGTGGTTTCCAGGTCTAATAACATTCATAATGCTATCATTTGCTAATACTGCAGATACTGGATATGCTCCTCCACTTAATGCTTTACCTAAAATTAAAATATCTGGCTGTACATTTTCGTGGTTTACTGCTAATAACTGACCTGTACGTGCAATACCTGTTTGTACTTCATCTGCAATAAATAATACATTATGTTTTTCACATAACGCTTTCGCTGCTGCTAAATACCCTTCAGAAGGTACATATACTCCAGCCTCTCCTTGAATAGGTTCGGCCATAAAACCAGCAATGTTATCGTTGTTTTCTAACGCTTCTTCTAAAGCTTGTAAGTTATCGTACTCTATTTTTATAAACCCATTAGTAAATGGCCCAAAATTCTTACGTGCTACTGGATCATTTGAAAAAGAAATAATGGTAGTTGTTCTTCCGTGGAAGTTATTTTTACAAACAATAATTTGCGCTTCGTTTTCATTAATTCCTTTTACTTCATACGCCCATTTTCTACAGATTTTTAAAGCCGTTTCAACAGCTTCTGCACCAGTATTCATTGGTAATAATTTATCAAAACCAAAGTATTCAGTTGCAAACTTTTCGTACTTTCCTAACATATCGTTATAAAAAGCACGAGATGTTAATGTTAATGTTTGCGCTTGGTTTACCATTGCCCCTACAATTTTTGGGTGACAGTGTCCTTGGTTTACTGCGGAATAAGCCGATAAAAAATCATAATATTTTTTTCCTTCAACATCCCATACATATACTCCTTCTCCTTTACTCAATACTACTGGTAATGGATGGTAGTTATGTGCTCCGTATTTGTTTTCTAAGTCAATCGCTTGTTGCGAAGTTAATTGGTCTAAAACAGCCATTTTTCTTAATTTTTTAAAATTTATAAAATAACCATTCCTTATCTACCTTTATCCTTTCGAAAAAGAAGTTTCGAAAATTCAGCGTGGGAAAGAAATCATCCCTAGCTACAAAATTATTAAATTTAAGTGACTTTCTTAGATTTTATAGGGTCTAAAAATATAGACTACTTAACTTTTTATTATTTACAATAAAACAACAGTTAATTAGTTTTTTTATCTTTAAGAGAATTTAACTAAATATCATTTTTATGAAAAAAATCTTTTTTTTACTACTGCTTTCTATAGTTACAATCGGCTGTAAATCTACATCTGTAACTAACACAAAACTTGACAACAAAACTGAACGAATGTTAAAGGGTAACTGGACCATTACTGCTGTAAGTTTTCCGGGTTCAAATTATTTAAAAGTAAACTCATTTAATTTAGAAGATTCTAACTGTTTTATTGGTAGTGATTGGAGTTTTATCTCTAACAATAATAAAGGACAAATGAATTTAAATAATCCAAGTACAAATTGTAAAAACTTTAGTTCTCCAATTACTTGGTATGTTAATAAAGATGGTAATTTTGTTTTAAAAATTATAAATAACCACAAAGCAAAAGAAGTAAACCAAGGATATATATTAAATATAAATAATGTTACTGAAACTAGCTTCGATTTAATAGACAAAGTAAACGTTGCTGGCCAAGTAAAAAACATTACCTATTCATTTCAAAGACAATAATTAATAAAACATTATGAAAAAATCAATAATTTATAGTTTATCAATTTTATTTTTAGCTAGTACAGTTTTTACCTCATGTAAATCTATTCAAAATGCTAACAACACTCAAAAAGGAGCTGCTATTGGTACAGCCGCTGGTGCTGTGATAGGTGCTGTAATAGGTAATAATGTAGGAAGTAAAAACAACTCAGAACTTGGAGCTATTTTAGGTGGCGTTGTAGGTGGTGTTGCCGGTGGTGTAATTGGTAATCAAATGGATAAACAAGCTCGTGAGATTGAAGAAGCTTTACCTGGTGCTGAAGTTGAAAGAGTTGGTGAAGGTATTAAACTTACCTTAGGAGAAAACGCCGTTCGTTTTGCTACTAACAAAGCTACTTTAACAACTACTGCTAAAGCTAACTTAGATAAATTAGTCCCTGTTTTTAAAGATTATGGAGATACTAATATTGTAATTTATGGTTATACAGATAGTACAGGTAGGGTTGAATACAACCAAACGCTTTCAGAAAAAAGAGCTAACTCTGTAAAAAGTTACCTAGCTAGTAAGGGATTAAAAAACAGTCGTTTTGAAACTAAAGGACTTGGTGTTAAAGATCCTATAGCAACAAACGATACTGCTGAAGGAAGAAGTAAAAATAGACGTGTAGAGTTTGCTATCGTTGCAAACGAGCAAATGATAAAAGAAGCTAAGCAAGAAGCTCGTCAATAAAAAAATAACTTTTACAAACTATACCTAAAAAGACTGCTCTACAATGAGTGGTCTTTTTTTTACCTTCAAACCATATCTTTTCCTAATTTTGCACACTATAAATCATAGTATAGAATGCCAAGAAGAGAACGAAATAAGTTTGTAAAAAGAGGACAAGTCATTGAAATTTTAATTGAAGATTATGCCTTCGGCGGAAAAGGAATTGGAAGAATACGTTCAGAAGAAGGTGTTTTTGTTGTTTTTGTTCCTAACACTTTACCAGGACAGTTAGTAAAAGCACGTGTAGACAAATCAAAGAAAAAGTATGCAGAGTGTAAATTAATTGATGTCTTAAAACATTCTGAGGACGAAGTAGCTATTCCTTATCAAGATATTCCTGGAGCACCTTACATTCAATTACCTATAGATTTACAACACAAATACAAGCAAGAAAGTACGTTATCTTTATTTAAGCGTATTGGTAAAGTTGAAAATATTGAAGATTTATTTGATGAATTTATCGCTTCCCCTAATGTATTCCACTATAGAAATAAAATGGAATATGGTTTTTCTGCCATTGGTTACGATCGTGAAAACAAAACCGATGTAGATGAATTTACCTTAGGTTTTAAACGTCGCGGTGTTTGGTGGATGGGTGATAACCTTGAAAAAGATTCTGGTTTATTTGACAAACAAGTAGAAGACAACATCAAAAACATTAGAGAATACTGTAAAAAAACTGGTTTAGCTCCTTGGCACGGACCTAAAAAAGAAGGTTTCTTTAGGTATTTTGTGGTAAGAAAATCATACAAAACCAACGAATTGTTATTCAACTTAGTAACCACTTCTCACGATTTACCTAAATTTGATTTAAAAGAATTTGCTAACTATTTAGTAGAGTTATTTGGCGATAGAGTGGCTGGTTTATTACATACTATTAATGACGAAACTGGCGATAGAACTATTGCTACCTCAGGAAGTATCAAATTGGTGTACGGAAAAGATAAAATTGTTGAAGAGTTATTAGGTTTAAATTTTGAAATTAGCATGAAAAGCTTTTTTCAAACCAACCCTAAATCTGCCGAAAAACTATATACCAAAGTAGTTGATTATGCGTTAGAAAACAAAGATGCAATTGACAATACCGTAGTGATGGATTTATTCTGTGGAACAGGAACTATTGGACAAATTATTGCTTCAAAGTCGAATAACACTAAAATTGTTGGTGTAGATATTGTAGCCTCTGCTATTGAAGACGCTAAGAAAAATGCAGAACGTAACAATATTGAAGGTTTACAATTTTATGCAGCTGATGTAGGAAAGTTCTTAAACGAACACCCACAATATAAAAATAAGATAAGAACCATTATTTTAGATCCAGCTCGTGCGGGTATTGCACCAAAAACACTTAAGAAAATCATAAACTTAAATGCAGATAGAATGGTTTATGTATCTTGTAACCCAGCAACACAAGCTCGTGATACGGAGGAATTGATGAAAAACGGATATCAATTAAAAAAGATTAGTTTAGTAGATCAATTTCCACATACATCACACATAGAAACGGTAGTTCTATTTGAAAAATAAACATTATATGAAAAAATACATTGCTCTATTCATATTTATAGCAGGTTTAACGGCCTGTGAAAAAGATGATTTCTGTACACAAAACCCAGTAACCCCTAATTTAGTGCTTCGTTTTTACGATATGGATAATACGAATGATTTAAAAAATGTAGAACGTTTATCTGTAATTGCAGAAGGAAAAACTGATAGCCTTTTTACCAATAGAACAGTAGACAGTATTGCTATTCCTTTAAACAGCCTATCTCAAAAAACAGTCTATACACTAAAAATGAATGATGTAGATGGCAATATAGCTAATAACCAAACGGCTACACTTACCATTGAGTACAATCCTAAAGAAGACTTTGTGTCTCGTTCATGTGGTTTCAGAATTATTTATGAAAATGTAACTTTAAATGATACAGGTTGGATAAACAGTTTATCAACTACAGAAATTCCATTAATCGATAATCAAGCTAGCGCCCATGTACAAGTATTTCATTAGTCTATGTTTCGTTTTTGTATTTGTGAACGGATACTCACAAATAAATACATCTAAAGAAGAAACCAAAGAAAAAAAAGATACCGTTACATATAAAACAGGATATGGCTTACGTATTGGATTAGACATTAGTAAACCTGGTCTTGCCATTATTGATAAAAGTTATAGCGGACTTGAATTAGTAGGTGATTATAGAGTATCAAAAAAATGGTACATCGCTACTGAATTAGGTTTTGAAGATGAAACTACCTATGAAGATTTTTCTTCTTCTAGTTCAAAAGGAAGTTATATTAGACTTGGAGCAAACTACAACGCCTACGAGAATTGGTTAGACATGAATAACGAAATTTATGTTGGTATGCGTTATGGTTTTGCCATATTTGATCATACCTTAAATAGCTATCAACCTAATGTTTCTTCAGGTACTGAAAACTTACCTCCTTATTTTCCTTCAAACCCTGTTACAACACCTATGTCTGACGACGGACTTACCGCTCATTGGACTGAATTACAGCTAGGTATAAAAGCAGAAACTTTTAAAAACTTGTTTATAGGTTTTAGCTTTTCATATAAAATTATGTTAAGTGTTGACGATCAAAAAGGCTTTAAAACGCTATATACACCAGGTTTTAATCGTGTTTTTGAAAGCAGTACAGGCTTCGGATTCAACTATACAATATCGTACTTAATTCCTTTTGTTAATAAATAAATTATCAGCATACGCTTGATTTCACTAACTTTACTGCCTGAATAATAAAACTTATTAACAATGAATAAAATTCCAAGCGTAAACTTAGCAGATTTTTTATCGGACGATGCTGAAAGAAAACAAAAATTCATCAATGAAATTGGTGACGCTTACGAGAATATAGGATTTGTAGCATTAAAAGGACACTTTTTAGACGATGAATTAGTAGATAACTTATATGCTGAAATCAAAAAGTTTTTTGATTTACCTACAGATGTAAAAGAAAAATATGAAATTCCAGGTATTGGAGGTCAAAGAGGGTATGTTTCTTTTGGTAAAGAAAGTGCTAAAGGAAAGAAAGAAGGAGATTTAAAAGAGTTTTGGCACTTTGGTCAGTATGTTGATACAGATTCAAAATACGCAAAAGAATACCCAGAAAATGTTGAAGTTGAAGAATTACCTGAATTTAACAAAGTGGGTAAAGAAGCTTACCAAATGTTAGAAAAAACAGCTAAATACGTTTTACGTTCATTAGCCTTACATTTAGGTTTAGAAGAAACGTATTTTGACAACTACATCAAAAACGGAAATAGTATTTTACGTCCAATACACTACCCTCCTATTACAACAGAACCTAAAGGAGCTGTAAGAGCTGCTGCTCATGGTGACATTAACTTAATCACTTTATTAATGGGAGCTCAAGGAAAAGGATTACAAGTTCAAAACCATAAAGGTGAATGGATTGATGCTATAGCAGAAGATGACGAGTTAATGATTAATGTAGGTGATATGTTATCACGCCATAGTAACAACAAGTTAAAATCAACAATTCACCGTGTAACTAACCCTCCTAAAGAATTATGGGGAACATCACGTTATTCAATTCCATTTTTCATGCATCCTGTTTCTGATATGAAATTAGATGTTTTAGAAAACTGTATTGATGAAAACAATCCAAAACAGTTTGAAGATATTACTGCTGGTGAGTTTTTAGATGAACGTTTACGCGAATTAGGATTGAAAAAATAAATCTAATGGATTTACAAGATCAATTAAAAAATTTATTCCCAGATCATCAGTTTGAGGAAAAACCTGAAGAAAAAAAACCTGACGTCTGGTTACAAGATGAACCCATTCTTTGTAAGTATGAAAAACGTAAAGGGAAACCAGTTACTATAATAGACGGTTATAATGGGGCTACCCAAGACTTTAAAAAATTAGCAAAAGAAATCAAAACCAAACTAAGTGTTGGTGGTAGTTTTAAAGATGATAAAATCATAATTCAAGGTGATTATAGAGATACTATAATGCAACTTTTAAAAGATAAAGGATTCAACGTAAAACGCGTTGGTGGATAAGTAAAAAATGTCGAAGAAGCAAATCTTCGACATTTTTTTTATATTTACAACTTTTGTAAAGTGTTAAATACCAACCAGTAAATAATAACGTATAAAATAAATCGTTTATTTTATATAAATAAAGAAATCAACCAATTCCCTAAAATTATGAAACATTCTTTATTACACATAACCAATGGAGACGTTACAACTCAAAGACTTCAAGAACTAAATATTGAAGGTGATATTATTACGTGGCGTGAAATGTTATGTGAAGGAAAAACATCAGTAGACGTAGGTAGTGAAGACTTCTGGAAAACACGTTTTGACTTTTTAAAAACTACTTATAAAATTACTAAGAAGAAGTTTATAGATTATACCCTTAAAGAATACCGAAACCTATGTAATCAAAAACAACAAGATGAGATTGTTTTATGGTTTGAATACGATTTATTTTGTCAAGTAAATATGTTAGCAGTAATAAGCTGGCTAAAAAGATACCGTAAAAATCACAAAATATCTTTAGTTACAAGTGGTAAAATAGATAACTCTAAAAAGTTATATGGTTTAGGAGAATTATCTGACGATCAATTAAAAGAGCACTTTAAAAATAAAATAGAGCTTTCTCAAGATGATATAGAATATGCTGACTATATATGGCAATTATATTGCTCAGATAGTCCGTTACCTCTTGAAAATGCACATAAATTTAATCCAAAATCACCTTTTGTATATCTAGAAAACGCTATAAAAGCACATTTACTTCGTTTTCCTTCAATTGAAAATGGATTAAATTATATAGAAAATAATATTTTAAAGGTTGCTAACGAGCATACATTTGCAAACCAAGATGAACTGCTTAGAAGTCTTTTAACTCATCAAGAAAACTATGGGTTTGGTGATATTCAATACGTTAACAAACTTGAAAGCCTTAAAAAGCTATTTACCTCTTTTGATCCTGTAAAACTTAGTAAAACAGGTAAGAAAGTATTGCAAAACCAAACAAACTATTATGCTAAAATTCGTTCTGATTTTTCGTATCTTGGTGGCGCAAAAAAATACAGCTATCTCTACGTAAACTCTACTGATAAGCTGTTAAAAATAACATCGTAAATGAGTATACAACATTCTGAGCTCATCTTAAATCCAGATGGTAGTATTTACCATTTGAATTTAAGACCTGAACATATTGCTACCGATATCATTTTTGTTGGAGACCAATATCGTGTCGACAAAGTCACCAAACACTTTGATACTATAGAATTTAGCACACAAAAAAGAGAATTTAAAACCACTACTGGTACCTATAAAGGAAAAAGAATTTCTGTAATTTCTACAGGAATAGGCCCTGATAATATTGATATTGTTTTAAACGAGTTAGACGCCTTAGTTAATATCGACTTAAACTCACGTAAACCTAAAGAAAAACATACACAATTAAACATTACAAGAATTGGAACTTCTGGTTCTTTACATGCTGATATTCCTGTAGATAGTTTTTTATTAAGCTCTCACGGGTTGGATTTAAACGGAATGTTACAATCGTATCAAGTGGATGAAATCTCACATCCAGATATAGAAGAAGCTTTCATAAAACATACCAATTGGAGTGCAAAAAAATCATATCCGTTAATCATTTCTAATGGAAAACCTTTAGAAGATAAATTAATATCTAACAAAGTATATATAGGAATTACAGCTACTGCTGGTGGTTTTTATGGTCCTCAAGGACGTGTTTTACGCTTACCTTTGCAAGACCCCGATTTAAATAAGAAGATTGATAGTTTTAACTATAATAACAATCGAATTACCAACCTTGAAATGGAAACATCAGCCATTTATGGGTTGGCTAAACTGCTAGGTCATAATGCAGCATCAATGAATGCAATTATTGCTAACAGAGCCAACGGAACATTCAGTAAAGATCCGTATAAAGTAGTAAATGATTTGATTGCATATACCCTAGATAAATTAGTTGAATAAATGCTGAAATTAAAAATAGGTGGTGTTCCTGAACATTTTAATTACCCATGGTACATTACATTAAAAAATAAAGAATACACCAAAGAAGGAATCAACTTACGCTGGAAAGATTATCCTGGAGGTACTGGAGCTATGACGAAAGCTTTACGCTCTGGTGAAGTTGACATTGCCCTAGTGCTTACTGAAGGAATTATTAAAGATATTATTAATGGAAATCCTTCAAAAATTACACAAACTTTTGTAAAAAGTCCACTTGTTTGGGGAATTCATGTTGCTGCGAACTCAAAATTCAAAACCATTAATGACTTAGAGAATGCTACAGTAGCTATTAGCCGATTTGGTTCAGGTTCTCAACTTATGGCAATTGTAAATGCCCATAACAATGGTTGGGATGTTAATAAACTACAATTTAAAGTAGTTGGAGATTTACAAGGAGGAATAGACGCTTTAACTAATGGAGAAGCCGATTATTTTATGTGGGAGCACTTTACCACAAAACCATTGGTTGATAACGGTACTTTTAGGCGAGTTGGTAACTGCCCTACCCCATGGCCTTGTTTTGTAATTGCTGTTCGTGATGAAATCTTAGAAAATAATTTTGAAGAAGTAAAAAAAGTACACAATATCATTAACGCTTGTACTAAAGACTTTAAAGACTTCGATAATATTGATAAAGTTCTTTCCAATAGGTATGAACAACAAATAGATGATATTCAGGAATGGTTATCTATTACTGAATGGAATGACGGCGAAGCTATTTCCGAAAATTTAATTACGGACATACAAAATAAAATGGTGGAGTTCAACGTTATTGAAAAGAAGGAAAATTCTGGTGACTTAATCAGAAATATGTATATTTGATTTTTATAAAACGGAATAATGATGAAAAAAGTAGTATTTATTGCAATTTGTACTGTTAGTTTATTAGGTTTTTCTTCTTGCGGAAGTACTAGTCCTTGTGGATTAGCAAAAACTAATCAAAACAAACAAAAACAACATCAACAACAAGAGATAGTAGTTGCAGATGCAACTGAAATAGCAATCGCTGAATAAGTTGATGTTTCTTTATTCAAATTCAATAAATCCGCTTTTTTAGGCGGATTTTTTTATTTTGATTTTTCTCATAACAAAAAATCCTTTTCTAAAATAGAAAAGGATTTGAGCTTATCTTATGTGTGTTAGTTTTTTACTTTGCTATAATTTCTCCTAACAGAGCACCTTTTTCAAAGGCAAACACCATTACTAATAACAACATGATTCCTACACATGTAATAACGTAATATTTTGTTTCATTCTCTTTTTTCATAATATAATTTAGTTTTAATGATTAATTTTTCTTTTTTAACATTGGCACAAACCTAAAATCACCTAACTCATGCTTTTCGAATTCTTTTGGTGATTTCCTTATAAAAAGTGTCATTACTTGCTCTTGATCCCCCACAGGAATCAACAACCTACCTCCTACTTTAATTTGCGCCAATAATGCTTTAGGCACATACGGTGCTCCAGCTGTAACAATAATTTTGTCAAAAGGAGCTTCTTCTGGTAATCCTTTGTAACCATCACCAAAAATAAACCTTTTTGGCTTATATCCAAGTCTTGGCAAAAACATTGAAGTTTTTTTAAATAACTCATGTTGCCTTTCTATTGAATACACCACAGCATTCAATTCTAATAATACTGCCGTTTGGTATCCAGATCCAGTTCCTATTTCTAATACTTTTTCTCCTGGCTTTACTTCTAATACTTGTGATTGAAACGCTACTGTATAAGGCTGAGAAATTGTTTGTTCAGCAGCAATAGGAAAAGCTTTGTCTTGATACGCATGCGCTTCAAAACTACTATCCATAAACAAATGTCTTGGAATTTTTCTGATAGCTTTTAATACTCTCTCGTCATTAATTCCTTTTGCTTCTAAAACGTTTGCTAATTGATTTCTAAGTCCTTGGTGTTTGGTTGTATCTCTCACTAATTATAAAATTTCAGGAGGATAAAAGTAGTAATAAATCTGTATAAAAGTGTATCTTTGTTTGCGTTGATTTTTTGTAGAAATCATTTCTTTTTCAACAAACCAATCAAATAACTAATAATCTTTCACTTATGTTAAAAGCTGGAGTTTTAGGCGCAGGTCACTTAGGAAAAATCCATTTGCGTTTGTTACAACAATCAGAAAAATATGAATTAGTAGGGTTTTATGACCCTTTTACAGAAAATGCACAAAAGGTAGCTGATGAGTTCGGCTATAAATTATTCGATTCAGTAGAAGCATTAATTGATGCTGTTGAAGTAGTTGACATTGTTACTCCTACACTTTCTCACTTCGATTGTGCAAAACAAGCCATTGAAAAAGGAAAACATATTTTTATTGAAAAGCCTATTACGAATACAGTGTTAGAAGCTGAAGCTATAAGAACTTTAGCTAGCCAGCATCATGTTCGTGGTCAAGTTGGACATGTAGAGCGTTTTAACCCTGCTTTTATGGCTGTAAAAGACTTGATTGACACGCCAATGTTTATTGAAACACATCGTTTGGCTGAATTTAATCCTAGAGGAACAGATGTACCTGTAGTTTTAGATTTAATGATTCATGATATTGATATTATTTTATCGGTTGTAAACTCAAAAGTAAAAAGTGTGCATGCAAGTGGTGTATCAGTAATTTCAGAAACTCCTGATATTGCTAATGCTCGTATTGAATTTGAAAATGGTTGTGTTGCGAACCTAACAGCAAGTAGAATTTCGATGAAAAACATGCGTAAGAGCCGTTTTTTCCAAAGAGACGCATACATTTCAGTAAACTTCTTAGAAAAGCAATCAGAAGTTGTTAGAATGAAAGACGTACCAGAAAAACCTGATGAGTTTGCTATGATTTTGCAGAATGCTGAAGGTGTTAAAAAGCAAATTTATTACGATAATCCTGAAGTAGTAGCTAACAACGCTATTTTAGATGAATTAGAATCGTTTGCAGATGCTATTCACAATAATACTACGCCTATTGTTTCGTTACGTCAAGGTACTGAAGCTTTACGTGTAGCACATCAGATTATAGACTGTTTTTAGAATAAAGTAAATAAGTAACAACCGCGTTAGGGATTGCAGTGAAAATCCTTTTTTGTTATTCTGAGTAAAGCGAAGAATACACCAAAAAGATTGTAGCGGAAAGCCCGCCCCATAGGGGAACGCCCATATAAATACCAAAACACAACAACATGAAAAATATCGCCGTAATTGGAGCAGGAACAATGGGAAATGGAATTGCGCATACGTTTGCTCAATTTGGATACAATGTTCAACTTATCGACATTTCGCAAGCTGCCTTAGATAGAGGTTTAGCAACCATTACTAAAAACTTAGATAGAATGGTAGCGAAAGAAAAAATTACTGAAGACGATAAAAATAATACCTTAAACAATATTACTACCTACACTTCTATTAAAGAAGGTGTACAGAATACTAGTTTAGTTGTTGAGGCTGCTACTGAAAATATTGACTTAAAACTTAAGATTTTTAAAGATTTAGATGAAGCTTGTGCTGAGGATACTATTTTAGCTACCAACACTTCATCAATCTCAATTACTCAAATTGCAGCAGCTACCAATAGACCTGAAAAAGTAATTGGAATGCACTTTATGAATCCTGTGCCAATTATGAAATTGGTTGAAATTATTAGAGGATACAACACTTCTGATGAAGTAATGGACTTTACAGTTGATTTAACTAAGAAAATAAATAAAGTTCCTGTTGAAGTAAATGATTACCCAGGTTTTGTTGCCAATCGTATTTTAATGCCAATGATTAACGAAAGTATTGAAACGTTATACAACGGTGTTGCTGGTGTTGCTGAAATTGATACCGTAATGAAATTAGGAATGGCACATCCAATGGGACCATTACAATTAGCCGATTTTATTGGGTTAGATGTTTGTTTATCTATCTTAAACGTAATGTATGACGGATTTAAAAACCCTAAATATGCTCCATGTCCGTTATTAGTAAACATGGTTGCAGCAGGTAAATTAGGTGTTAAATCTGGTGAAGGTTTTTACGATTATTCTGAAAGTAGAAAAGCTGAGAAAGTTGCTAAGATGTTTTCTTAAAAACTAAGAAAAATATAAAACAAAAAGAAGCCCAAAAGGCTTCTTTTTGTTTTATAACTGTAATACTTCACCTTCATTAGGGATTACAATTTTATCTTGAATAGATTTTTCTTGCTCTTTTAAAAATAAGCGAAGCTCCTCTTTCGTTAATCCACAATGATTTATTGCGTCCATATGAATTGCTATTAAAATAGCTTTCTTATTCTCAACAGCTATCCTTAGTAATTCTTCTTTACTTAACGTCATATGTTTACCTGGTTCTAAAACAGGGTTTGGCTTGCTAAAAGTACACTCCCCTGTATTTGCAATAATATGAGTAGGTTTTTCAATTTTCAAAGCATTCTTTAAAAGACTATCTAAAACGGCGTCTCCTGTAATAAATATTGTATCTTCTTTAAATGTTAAAGAAAAAGAAGATGATTCGCCAAAAGGCATTGCTCCTGTTGCTCCTTCATGATGATGTGCTTCGTAGCGTTTTATCGATACTCCAGACCAATTTACAACCTGCTCTATGCTTTGTAAGTTTGTAAATCCTTTTGATTTTAATTTTTCTACATCAAAAGGTTGGCAAAAAATAAGTATGTTTTTAGGAAGTAATTTTTCAGCATCAGCATCAAAATGATCTGGATGGTAATGCGTTATCAAAACAGCATCGGCTTGTTCTATAATTTTATTTTTAGGTATCGGTAAATCATTCATAGGAATCCGTTTATCATTAGAAAAAGGAATTGGGTCTTGTGTTCCCTTATCTGACAAAACAGGGTCTATTAATATTTTTTTTGAGTTTACTTCTAAAAACACCGTAGCCTGTCGTATATATTCCAGTTTTGTTGTGTTTTCTCTTCTTGTTTTATTAGTTGTTTTACACGCACTAATCATGGTTAAAATTACGAGTAGCAATTGATAACGTTTCTTCATTTTTATATGTTTTTTTTCTTATATAGTCACGAAACTAAAGCACTTTTAAACAAGAAACAATACGTTACATTTTTGTACCTTACGCACCTTTTGGTTAGTTTTTTTAGTACCAAAAAGATAGAATTTAAAAAAAATGAAAAAATTTTCACCTGATTATTGCCCTTTAACTTATGCGACAAAAGTTGTAAGTGGAAAATGGAAGTTATTTATCATTTCTAGGCTTGTTGAAAAACCACTTAGGTATGGACAAATCAAGACTGCATGTGAAACAATTTCAGAAAAGATGTTAACTAGCCAGTTAAAAGAGTTAGAAACTGATGGAATTATTAACAGAAAAATATATGCTGAAGTACCTCCAAGAGTTGAGTATTCTCTTACTCCATTTGGCAATGATTTAGTCAATGCTTTAGCCCCATTACATGCTTGGGGAATTGATTACATGGAGCATAAGAAAATTCCTTTTCCTAAATATAACTGAAAAGATGATTACCCCCATCATAGTAAACTAAAGACTAGTTTCCTAAATTATAAGTTTATCTAATAGCTTTTTACGATTATTCTGAAAATAGAAAAGCTGAGAAAGTAGTGAGAATACTTTCAGAAGCTTTTTTAGGGCTAATACTTTACCATTGTTTTATTAAACTACCGATTCCTTTTTCAATTCCTCTATAGTAGTTTTCGTTTTTAAACTCAGGAACAATTACACTATCTATTACCTTTTTGCAAATTTCATCGGTAAGCGTTTCTTCTGTTCCTAACCCTGTAGATATTCGTATTTCTCTTTTTAATTTATTGATAACAATTGTTAAGCCATTATTCTTGTCTTTTCTCCCTACTCCCCAATCATTAGCCAACGCTAAAGAATAATCTTCAATATTATCATACGGTTGATAACTACTTACAGTAACAACTGCTATAACATTTGTTGATTCTTTTTCATAATCATCAATTAGTTTTTCCAATTTTTGCTCTTCATCATTTGTGAACATATCTTCATAATCATTCACATAACCTATCGGAAAAGGAAACTTACTCTCTACAACTTCTTTTGACTTATTAAAAAAGACTACTTCCTTTTCATTTTCTGTACTTTTACATGAGAATACTACAATTATTAGAAGTAGTATTACTATAACTTTTTCCTTTTTCATCTCTCTTTATTTAACACGAAGTATCCGCTATGATTTTCCACTCATCTTGTATCTTCTTAAAAATAATCATAAAAACGCCGTTAGCGTCTCCTATTGTTCTTTTTAAATGATATTCACCCATAACTGAATAAGCTCCTTCAGTAATTTTAGAAATGTCATTAATCTTAAAAGTTAATGTTCCTGAGTGTTCTTTTGTTGGATACCCTTTTTTATAATTATCTAAGGTTTTTTGCCATCCAAAAGTAACTCCATTTCGTCCGTAAAACTTTAATGAATCACTCTTCCAATACCCTTGCATAAAACCTTCTAAATCGTGATTTGACCAAGCTTCTTCTTGTGCCTTCATCACCGATAAAATCTCTTGTTTTTCTGTTTCTTCTGAAACGGTTTTGGCTGCTTCTTGCTTACATGAAACAAATAATATCACTAAAAAAACAATACTTAAAAATTTTTTCATTTTAAAATAGAGAATTTATAATTTCTTTTACCGTCACTCCCTCAGCCTCTGCTTTATAATTCTTCACAATTCTATGTGATAAAATAGGAATAGCTACCGCTTGAACATCCTCAATGTCTGGAGAATATTTTCCATGTACCGCTGCGTGTGCTTTGGCTGCCAAAATTAAGTTTTGTGAAGCTCTTGGTCCTGCTCCCCAATCAATGTACTTTTTAATTAATTCAGTAGCTTTATCTGAATTAGGACGTGTTTTACCCACCAAACCAACAGCATACTCAACTACATTATCTGCTACAGGAATTTTACGTATTAACTTTTGGACTTCAATAATTTCTTCTGAAGAAAAAATAGCGTTGACTGTTTGTTCAGCTATTGATGTCGTATTTTTTACCACTTGTACCTCTTCTTCAAAGCTTGGATACTCTAAGTTGATTGAAAACATAAAACGGTCTAGTTGCGCTTCTGGTAAAGGATACGTTCCTTCTTGCTCAATTGGATTCTGAGTTGCTAATACAAAAAATGGTAGCTCTAACTTATAATGATGTCCTGCTACAGTTACCGATTTTTCTTGCATAGCCTCTAGTAAAGCTGCTTGTGTTTTAGGTGGTGTACGATTTATTTCATCTGCTAAAATGATATTTGAAAAAATTGGTCCTTTTATAAATTTAAAATGACGCGTTTCATCTAATATTTCACTTCCTAAAATATCAGAAGGCATTAAATCTGGAGTAAACTGAATTCTATTAAAATTCAACCCTAATGCGCTAGAAATTGTATTTACTAATAAGGTTTTTGCCAATCCTGGTACTCCAATTAACAACGAATGTCCTCCACAAAAAATTGAAAGTAATGTATAGTTTACAGCTTCTTGCTGACCTATTATAACCTTACCTATTTCTTGTTGTAGTTGACTATATTTTTCTACAAGTGTGTTTACTGCTGTTACGTCAGACATAAATCAAAATTTTTCTTTGTTCAATAAATTTAATTACAAACTTTTATAAAATGAAATTCCCGCTTTCGCGGGAATGACAATATACTAAATTTATTATTTCTTATTTGTTTTCTTTCTTCCAATCTTTCTTGAAAGTACACTTCTTATAATCGTTACTTAATTTTAGGTAAGTTTCTTGGATTTTATCCTTGGTCCATTTTGTAATTTCTTCTTCTTTTTTCTTAGCAAGAGCAAATTCTTGCATTCTTACATAGTCATCTACTAAATCAGCTTTATGTGTATCTGTTTTATCTTTTAATAAGATTACTTTATACATTTTTTCTCCTTCTCGTGTTTCATCATAAAAAATATCAGACAAATCACCTTTTTTCAACTCACTAATTCTTGCGAATAGTTCAGGCGGCATTCTCGTTAACTCAAAAGTTGGTTCTTGAGTATAAGGATTCATTATAATACCTGCACTATTTTTTGTTTCTTCATCCTCAGAATATTTCTTTACAGCTTCTTCAAAAGTTATTTTCTCTTCTTTTATATCAGCTACTATCTTTTCTATTTGTTCTTTAGTTTCATTTAATTTTTCATCAGAAACTTCAGGTTGCATTAAAATATGAGATACTTCTCGTTGATTACCTTTAATTTTATGCAGTTGAAGTATATGGTATCCGAAAGCTGATTTAATAGGCTCTGAGATTTGATTTACATCCAATGAAAATGCTGTTTCTTTAAATTCTTTAATAAATGGACTATCTTTTGTAATTACATATTTCCCACCATTTTGAGCTACTCCTGGATCTTCTGAGTTAATAATTGCCTTCAACTTAAAACTTGCACCGTTTTCTATTTCTTTTTTTATTTCTTTTAATTTGTTTATTACTCGCTCTTTCTCTTCTTCTGTTGGTTCTGCTTTTACTACTAATTGTTGCAATTGAACTTCAGCTGGTATTTCAGGAAGCTCTCCCTTATCTTGTAATCCTTTAAAATAGATGCGAATTTCTTCTGGAGTTACGTCAATATTTTCAGTGATCTTTTGCTGTTCTTTTTCTATTAGTAAATTCTCTCTTTGAACTCTACCTAGTTCTTTCTTTAAATCTTCAACATCATTAAAACCATAAGCTTCAACCACTTTTTCTTCACTTCCATATTCTTGTGTAAAAAAAGCAATACTTCTATCTACTCTACTATCAATTTCAGATTGAGATACTGTTACACTATCAATAATTGCATGATGAGCTAATAGTTTTTGTTGCATTAATTCTTCTAACATTTCACAGTCAGATATCTTTACTTTTCCTTCACTTCTTAACTCTACTTCTTGCTTAAACTTATCTATATCAGAATCTAAAACAATGTTTTTACCTACCACCACAGCAACACCATCTACTTTTGTTCCTTGTCCATTAACTGTTGTTAAGCCTGCTAAAAACAACGTAAATACTATACTAATATTCTTTAAAGTTCTTGTTTTCAATTGCATCATTTATCAGCGTTTTTTCAATATCTCGTATTAATTCTAATTTTCTTTTATGTAAAATAATCTGTTTTATTCTAGCGCTTACATAGCTCAGTGGAGCCGTAGCGTTTTGTGGTAACATATTTTTTACAGCGACCAAATATACTCCTAAACTATCTTCTTTTTGTATGAATTTTGATATTTTTAACAAGTTTTCTTTCGTTTCGTTACGAAAAGGTGGAATTTTTTTCTTTAAATATTCAAAAGTTACCCAAGTTGAATCTTGTAATCGATATGATTTAAAATTTAATAAATGTCTTTCTAAATCTTCTTTATCCTCTTCTTTTTCTGACTTAAACTGCTTTATTGTTTCTTTTTTATCCAGGTAATCTTTACCAAAATGTACATATTCAAATTGTACAAGTTCTTCACTTACTTTAAAATTCTCTTTATTTTCCTCATAATACAACTCTATTTCTTCCTCAGTAACAACCGTATCTAATTGTTGTTTTATCAAACGTTCTTTATAGCCGTTAATGTATAAACTCTTTTTATAATCGTTAACTAAGTTTTGTATTTCTTCACTGTTTACTTCTGAGATATTCTCTTCTGCTTTAATGTACAATAATTCTTGTTTAGCCCAAGAATTAATCAAACCTTTTACTATAACTAAACTATCTTTGGGTGAAAGATTTTTTGGCAATAAACCAGCAATATCTTTTTTGTATAGATGTTTATTATAAACAGTAGCAATTGGTCTTTCACTCGTAACCCTTTTAGTTTTTAAACTAACAAGATCACATGAAACGATTATAAATAATGTTGTTAAAAAAATATATTTTCTCACTTTGTATTATTGGTTAAACGTATTCTTAAATTTTATTAATCCCCTTTTCTTACTCTAACCATATAGTTGTTTCATAGCTTTTTTATCATTCTTTTCCTTACTAGAAATAATTACTTATCTTTTTTATTGCATCAAGTTCTTTGCCATACTTTTAGCTTAGTAAAAGATTTTTAGCCATAATTTTTCTTTTTTTAAAAGAAAAACTACATCCAAAAATGAAAGTGTAAAACTTTTTTTGTTATAAATTTACAAAGAAATAATACCTTTTATTGCCTCTGCTTTTTTATAATACGAAATAACTTCGTTTGAACTCTTTACTGTAATATGTATTGATACACTTACGTATTTTCCTGTTTTAGATTTTTTTGTATTGATAACTGCTCCAGCATTATTAAATAAGTCTTGTACTTCTTTCTCCTGACTACCGTCAGTAGGAACAATAAATTTATATAAATACTTAGCTGGAAACGTTGTGGTATCTTCTAATTGTGATTTTAATTTTGCGTAAAAAGCTTCTCTATCTTGCATAACTCAGAAATTACTATTTTATAAAAACTCATCAAAAATTTAAAGCATGTAGTGATGATGCACAAAATTACACTATTTATTATATTTATAACTTGAAACTTTTATTTTTGCCCCATGCAACAAAAAATAGTTTTAATAGGTGGTCCTGGTACAGGTAAATCCTCTATTTTAAGAGAATTTATTAGACGTGGGTATGAATGTATGCCAGAGATTTCAAGAGAGGTTACACTTAAAGCTCAAAAAGATGGTATTGATCAACTTTTTTTAGAGCAACCTTTATTATTTAGCCAACTATTATTAGAAGGAAGAGAGCAACAGTACTTAGAAGCTCACCAAAGTGATGCTGAGATTATCTTTTTTGATAGAGGGATTCCTGATGTACACGCTTATATGAATTATTTAGGTTCTGACTACCCAGATGTTTTTATTAAAAAAAGCAATAAATATTTATACAATAAAGTATTTATGTGCGCTCCTTGGGAGGCTATTTATAAATCTGACAACGAACGTTATGAAACCTTCGAGCAATCAGTGAAAATAGATACCTTTTTAAAAGAAGCTTACGAGGAAGTAGGCTATAATATTATTGATGTTCCTTTTGGTTCGGTACAAGAGCGCTGTGATTTTATTTTACATTCGTTAAAACACGATGTATGATAAATCGCTACAAATATTAAAACATTATTGGGGCTATACTTCTTTTAGAAAACCTCAACAAGAAATAATTACTGAAGTTTTAACAGGAAACAATGTTGTTGCTTTACTTCCTACAGGAGGTGGAAAGTCTATTTGTTTTCAAGTACCCGCATTGGTTAAGGAAGGAGTTTGTATAGTAGTTTCTCCCTTAGTTGCCTTAATGCAAGATCAAGTTGCTAATCTTATTGATAAAGGCATAAAAGCTACTTTAATATCTTCTGGAAGCTCACAAGACGATATTATTACACTTTTTGATAATATTCGGTTTGGAAATACTAAGTTTTTATACATTTCACCTGAACGGTTGCAATCTCGTTTTATTCAAGAAAAAATAAAGCAACTAAATGTAAACTTAATAGCTATTGATGAAGCACATTGTATTTCTGAATGGGGGCACGATTTCCGTCCTTCTTATCAAGAGATTACTGTTTTAAAAGAGTTACTACCAACAATCCCTATAATTGCTTTAACAGCTACGGCAACTCAAAAAGTAATTTCAGATATTGTTTCTTCTCTTGAATTAGAAAAACCTACCGTTTTCAAAAAATCTTTTTTTAGAGAGAATTTAGCCTATCAAATTTTTAAAACTGAAGACAAGCTTGGTAAGCTCAATCAGATTTTTACTAAAACAAAAGCTCCTTCAATTATATATGTAAATACTCGTAGTAAAACGAAAGAAATTAGTAGTTACTTAAATGCTAATGGATTTAAAAGTTCTTTTTACCATGGAGGTCTTTCTCCTGTAGAAAAAAAGTTAGCTTTTGATAATTGGATGACAGAGAAAACTCCAATTATAGTTGCTACCAATGCTTTTGGTATGGGAATAGACAAACCCAACGTTCGAGTTGTTATTCATCTTAACCTACCTTTTTCTATTGAAAACTACATTCAAGAAGCGGGTCGTGGTGGACGTGATGGAGTAAAGTCTTTTTCTGTAGTATTAACTAACGATAGTGATATTTCTTTAAGTAGTGAATTACTTGAAAAATCATTACCAACCATTGATGAAATAAAAACTATTCACCAAAAACTATATCAACATTTTCAAATTGCAAAAGGTGAATTAATCGAAACTGCTTTCGATTTTAATTTTTTAGCTTTTTGTAACAAGTATAATTTCATCCCCAATAAAACATTCAATGCTCTTCAAATACTCAATAATAATGGCATTATTGAATTAAATCATAGCTTCCAACAAAAATCTACAGTTCAGTTTTTAGCCTCAAGTAAACAAGTTATATCACATACAAATCAAAACTCCCAAATTAAAAATTTTGTCCAACAAATTTTACGTATGTATGGTGGCATTTTTGAAAACCCTGTAAAAATTGATGAATTTTATATTGCTAAAAAGCTAGGTACTACCTCTTGGTTCGTAATCAATACTTTAGAAAAGTTAGCTCAAAAAGAATTAATAGCTTATACAAAAGCTACTAACAATTCGGAACTTTTCTTTTTACACCCTAGAGAAGATGATAAAACCATCAACCGAATTTCTCTAAACATTAAACAATACATTAAACAGAAAAAACAAAAAAATAGAGACTTACTTCAGTTTGTAGAAAACAATTCGGTTTGTAGAAGCGTACAACTTCTTTCCTATTTTGGTGAACACAGCTCTCAAAGTTGTGGAATCTGTGATGTTTGTTTGCAAAGAAAAAACAAAACTAGTATAAGCCAAAAAGATATTCTTTCTAACTTACAAAAAGAAAAAACCTATACAGTTACTGAAATCTGCTCGCTATTAAATGAAAAAGAAACGAACATTTTAATACTTTTGCGAGAGCTTCTTTCCGAAGAAAAAATACACACAAAAAACAATAAATACTTTTTAAAATAAATGAGAGATTTACGCATCGTTTTTATGGGAACTCCTGATTTTGCTGCTACCATTTTACAGCATTTAGTGGAGAATGATTATAATGTAGTAGGAGTTATTACTGCTCCAGATAAACCTGCTGGTAGAGGTCGTAAGCTTAATCAATCTGCTGTAAAAAAATATGCACTTTCTCAAAACTTGCCTATTCTTCAACCCAAAAACTTAAAGAACGAAGAATTCCAAGAAGATTTAAAAAAGTGGGATGCTAACTTACAAGTAGTTGTTGCTTTTAGAATGTTACCTAAATCCGTTTGGGCACTACCAGAATATGGTACTTTTAATTTACATGCTTCATTATTACCAGAATATCGTGGTGCTGCACCTATTAATTGGGCAATTATAAATGGCGAAACGAAAACAGGTGTTACTACTTTCTTTATTGATGATAAAATTGATACAGGAGAAATCATATTACAAAGTGAGATAACTATTAAAGAAGATGAAATTGTTGGTAAGTTACACGACAGATTAATGCACTTAGGAGCTAAACTAGTTGCTGAAACTTTAGATTTAATTGCTAAAGGAGATGTTACAACTACTAAACAACCTGAATTAGAAGAAAAGTCTGCTCCAAAATTATATCCTCATAACTGTAAGATAGATTGGTCTAACTCTTTAAATGATATTTATAATCATATTCGCGGATTAAATCCATATCCTGCTGCTTGGACTACTATTGTAAATGGAGATGATGAACTTTCTGCTAAAATATACGGAGTTAGTAAAGATCCTACTTCTCATAATCTTGAGGTTGGTGCTATCGTTACCACTAAAAAGGAGTTAAAAATTGCTGTTACAGATGGTTACTTAAATATTTATCAAATTAAAATTTCTGGTAAAAAGTTAATGGATGTTCAGAGTTTATTAAACGGTTTTCAATTCGAAAAAGACGCAAAAGTTCTCTAGCCCTTTATCCATGGGGTTTTAGCGTTTTTAACAAAAAAAGATGAGTGGTTATTAACAATTTAAGGTAACTTATTAACAAAAGAGTATTTTTTTCAAGTCAAATCTTGCACAATCTCGCGTTCCGTCTATATTTGTTGAGCTATTGAAGCAAAAAAATATTAATTAATTTTAAAATCTATTTAAATTATGAACAAATCAGATTTAATCGATGCGATGGCTGCTGATGCAGGAATTTCTAAAGCTGCCGCTAAAGCTGCATTAGATTCTTTAACTACTAACGTAACTAATACTTTAAAGAAAGGTGATAAAGTTGCTTTAGTTGGATGGGGAACTTGGTCTGTTTCTAAGAGAGCTGCTAGAACTGGTAGAAACCCTCAAACAGGAAAAGAAATAAAAATTGCTGCTAAAAACGTAGTTAAATTTAAAGCTGGTGCTGGTTTAAGTGACTCAGTAAACTAATATCCTCTTTTAAGAAAATATACTAACAGTATTTAGGCAACTAAATACTGTTTTTTTTTAAGTGTCACAAAAACCAAAAGTTAGTTGTCTTTTATATAGAACTTAAAAAACCATTAAAAATGAAAATTATAGTTACTATTACAGGACTTTTACTTTGCTTTTCAACTGCTTTTGCTCAAAAAGTTATAAATGCATCTGACATTATGAGAGATGTTAAAAACGGAAAAGCAATAGAAATTTCTAACACTACTATTAAAGGTACATTAGACTTTACTTTTATGAATGAAGCGTTACCTAAATTACCTAAAAGAAAAAGTTGGTGGAATAATGGAGGATCTAACACCGTTGAAAAACAAATTACAAATAAAGTTTCTTTTGTAAATTGTGTTTTTGATGATGATGTTTTAGCCTACATTCCTCATGAGAAAAGTGGATATACTTTTGTTGCTAATTTTGAAGATATTGTTGTATTTAAAGATTGTACTTTTGAACAAAAAGCGATGTTTAAATATTCAGATTTTGAGAGAAACACAAACTTTTCTAACACTAAATTTAAAGGTGACTCAACATTTAAGTACGCAAAATTTGATAGAGATATTACTTTCGAAAACACCTCTTTTGAGGAACCAGCTACATTTAAGTATGCAGATTTTAACCGTTTTGTAAGCTTTAAAAACTCTGTTTTCAATGAAAGTGCTATTTTTAAATATACCGAATTTAAAGATGGGGTATCATTTAGAAATGTAAAGTTTGAAGAAGACTTAAATATTAAATACACAAAAGTATCAGGAGAGTTTGATATTACTGGAATGGAAGTAGCTTTTGATATAGACTCTAAATACACTAAAATAAACGGAAAAAGTTTTAATAAGTACTTAATGAAAAGATAAGCTTTCTATTTTATACATAAAAAAAGCTCGCAAAATTGCGAGCTTTTTTATTATATCATATTAAAAGCTTACTTACCTTCTTCAGCAGCTTTTTTAGCTTCTCTTTTCAACTTCATGTTTTCCCAGATAGTTCCACCAATCCAGTAAGGAACTACAAATGTTAATAAGAAAATTAACAACCAAAATCCAGCTGTAAAAATAAACATGAATAATACCAATCCTGAAAATTCTGAAAAATCTAACATTTGTTTCTTATTAATAATTGTTATGCCACAAAATTATAACTATTTTTCTTTTCCTCCAATAAAATCTGATAAAAATCACTATTAAAAACTATTAGAATTTGTAATTTTGAACATCATTAATTTTAAGCATTTTAAATCATTCCAAATGACAAAATATAGAATTGAGAAAGATACAATGGGACAAGTAGAAGTTCCTGCTGATAAATATTGGGGAGCACAAACCGAGCGTTCTCGTAACAATTTTAAAATTGGTCCTACTGCCTCTATGCCATTAGAAGTTGTATATGGATTTGCATACTTAAAAAAAGCAGCTGCTTTCACTAACGCTGAGTTAGGTGTATTAGCTACTGAAAAACGTGATTTGATTGCACAAGTATGTGATGAAATATTAGCTGGAAAGCACGACGACCAATTCCCATTAGTAATCTGGCAAACAGGTTCTGGTACACAATCTAACATGAATGTAAACGAGGTTATTGCTAACCGTGCTCACGAAATCGCTGGGAATGTAATTGGTGAAGGTGAAAAAACCATCCAACCAAACGACGATGTAAACAAATCGCAATCTTCTAACGATACCTTCCCTACTGGAATGCACATTGCTGCCTACAAAAAAATTGTAGAAGTAACCATTCCTGGTGTTGAACAATTGCGTGATACTTTACAAACAAAAGCTGAAGCTTTTAAAGATGTGGTGAAAATTGGGCGTACACATTTAATGGATGCTACTCCCCTAACCTTAGGTCAAGAGTTTTCTGGATATGTTGCTCAATTAAACTTCGGGTTAAACGCTTTAAAAAACACCTTAGCACATTTAGCACAATTAGCGTTGGGTGGAACAGCGGTAGGAACTGGATTAAATACACCTGCTGGTTACGATGTGTTAGTTGCTAAATACATTGCTGAGTTTACAGGATTACCATTTATAACTGCTGAAAATAAATTTGAAGCTTTAGCTGCTCATGACGCATTAGTTGAAACTCACGGAGCGCTAAAACAATTAGCCGTTTCATTAAATAAAATAGCAAATGATATTCGTTTAATGGCTTCCGGACCTCGTTCAGGAATTG
Organism: Tenacibaculum sp. ZH5_bin.1; assembly: GCF_042865525.1. Taxonomy (NCBI): domain Bacteria; kingdom Pseudomonadati; phylum Bacteroidota; class Flavobacteriia; order Flavobacteriales; family Flavobacteriaceae; genus Tenacibaculum; species Tenacibaculum sp. ZH5_bin.1. The sequence goes on from NZ_JBEGIO010000005.1 coordinate 106,118, forward strand.
GAGAAATCATTATTCCTGCGAATGAACCAGGATCTTCTATTATGCCAGGAAAAGTAAACCCAACTCAGGCAGAAGCTATGACTATGGTTTGTGCACAAGTAATGGGTAACGATGTTGCGGTAACTGTTGGTGGTACTCAAGGTCACTACGAATTAAACGTTTTTAAACCTATGATGGCAGCTAACGTATTACAATCGGCTCAATTAATTGGGGATGCTTGTGTATCGTTTGATGTAAACTGTGCTGCTGGTATTGAACCAAACCAAACAAGAATCACTGAGTTATTAAATAACTCATTAATGTTAGTTACGGCATTAAATACTAAAATTGGATATTACAAAGCTGCTGAGATTGCAAATACAGCACACGCAAACGGAACTACTTTAAAAGAAGAAGCAGTACGTTTAGGATACGTAACTCCAGAACAGTATGACGAATGGGTAAAACCAGAAGATATGACAGGTAGCTTAAAATCATAAAAGCTTTACTTACCATAGATATAAAAAAACCACAACAAAATGTTGTGGTTTTTTTATTGCATATTATATTGTATTATCTCATTCTAAAATAATGTTACCCTAAAAGAAAAGACTAAGCATCTTGCATAGTATCGCAAATAACAATTTCTCTTAACAACACAGATTGTGGTAACTCATATGCAAACTTTATAGTCTTAGCAACATCTTTAGCAGTAATATTAACAGCTCCTACACTCTCTTTCCACTCATTATATCCTTTAATTATTGTATCATCCGTAGTATGCTCGAGCAATTCTGTTTTAACCGCACCAGGTTCAATTGTTATTACTCGCACGTTAAAGGGAGATAACTCTAATCTCGCTGTTTGTGTTAACCCACGAACACCAAACTTACTAGCACAATATGCTGCATGATTTTCAAAAGCTTGATAGCCTGCCATAGATGACAAATTTATTATAGTTCCACCTTTACGAGCCTTCATACTTGGTATTACCGTTTGCATACCATGCATCACTCCCATTACATTAACATCTAACATTTTTTGCCATTCATTGGCATTTTGTGTTTCAATGGATCCTAATAACATAACCCCTGCATTATTTATCAATAAATCAGTTTCTCCATAAACAGCTTCAGCCGCTCTTATTGCTTTTTCTAATCCCGTTTTATCAGTTACATCAACTTTTTTACACAAGGTATGAGGTAAATTTAAAGCCTCCATCTTTTCTACCCTTCTTGCTAATAATAAAAGAGGGTATCCGTCTTCTGCAAACATTTTAGCCATTTCTAACCCAAAACCAGAACTAGCTCCAGTAATAACTACTAATTTTTTATCTTCCATAAATCATTCCTTTGTTATAATTATTTTTTATACTAATTTAAATTCAACTTTACTACTAGCTAACTATTTTATTAGCTTTTACAAAGGTACATTTCAAAAAAAACTACTCAAAATACTATTTTTGTATCTTAATCATAATTTATAATTATAATGGAAGAGCGTTTATTAAAGTTTTTTATTGCTGTATATGAAGAAAAAAACCTTACACGTGCGGCCAATAAATGTTTTGTTTCTCAACCTAATATTTCTAACGGAATAAAATTATTTGAGAGTAAAATGAATTGTACTTTATTTAAAAGACATCAACGAGGTGTCGAGCCTACAAACGAAGCACACTACCTATACCCCATAGCTAAAAGAATTTTAAATGAATTAAATGATTTACCTAACATATTTACAAAAAGTGCGTTTAAAAATGAGGTTAAAATTGGTATTGCAGATAGTTTACCACAAGAATACAAACTACAATTTATAAAAAAGGTTAACGAATTAAATAGTAATGTATTTTGGACAGTAAATCATTGTAATGAAAATAATGAGATTAATTTATTAGTTAAAGAATGGAAGAAAGAAGAAGATTTGTTTTTACCACTATGGCAAGAAGATTATTTATTATGTATTCCCAATGGACATAAATTATTAGCCAAAAACGAAATTGATTTGGTAGCAGATTTAAAAGATGAAAACTTCATTCATTGTCCTCCTTGTGAAGCTCATAAACAATGTATTTCTATCCTAAATTTTGCTAATAAAACTATTAATACTGTAGGTAATTGTAGTACAAAAACTGAAACTTTAACTTTATTAATGGCAGGTTTAGGTTTAACTTTTTTACCTGAGTATTTTATTGATGGTTGGTATGGTTTTGAAACTAGGCCGTATAAAGGCCCTCGTTATTATAGAGAAGTAGGTTTAGCTTACTCTAGGCACAGCTTACAAAACCCTGCTATAGCAAAAACCATTAATTATTTTTCAAAAAACAAACTTAAGGCAAATAAATTTAACAATTTCGGGTATTATTTTAAACCGTGATTCTTTTTCCCTCAAACCATTACTCTATAAATTTTATTTATAAACTAACAATTTTCCACATTATAAAGTAAAAGCATACATAGAATACTTTACTTTTTAAATGATGCTTTAGTTTTTTATTTTGGGCGATGATTAACTAAGTATTAGCGAACAAAATAATCATCAAAATAAGCTTAAAAAATAGAAAACCACAACAAAATGTTATGGTTTTCTGTTTAACGAACTTTTAAAATAAATTATATCTCTTGATATGTATAGGTTTTAGCTATTTCTTTTATTCTTTCATTAGTAACAATTCCTTTTTGTACCTCATAATCCTCAGCGGTTTTTCTTGGTATACGAATTGCTCCGTTAGATAATTTTACGGTGTATCCAAAATGTTCGTTTATAAAATGCTCTTTATATGAACCAATATTCTTATCTATTAAACTTGCTTGTTGGGTAATACCTATTACCCCTTTCCTATTATTTTCTGTCTTTGTCATAATTATTTATTTAGATTTTTAGTAGTTACTTTTTTACAATTACTCTTTGTGTTTCCGAACACATAAACCACGACAATACACTTTTACACCTATGCGTAGTGTACTCTTAGCTCTATTAAAAAAATAAAAGGAATGTAGTGAGGATTACTTTTGCTTTTTCAAAGTTTGAAGGTACAAATAACAAATCATACTACAAAAAAATCTCTGTTATATAAGAAAGTGTTTATTCCTTATTCATGTTTCATCCTGAAATAGCATTAGAGTAAGAACAAAGTATGATAACTAAAAAAAGTGACCTTCAAATTTAAAACTTTATACTGTATAAAAAAGTTAGTTGTTCTTATTAAAAAACTCAAGTAGTAAAATATGAACTAGATTTAAAAAAATCTCTCAACAAACTTTTAGTTCACTGAGAGATTTCTACAACTTTAACTCTAGCTAATTTAACTATCAATTCGTTCAATCTTTGCTCCGATAGATTTTAAACGTGCTTCGATATCTTCGTAACCTCTATCTATCTGTTCAATATTATTAATAATACTTGTCCCTTTTGCTGAAAGTGCTGCTATTAATAATGAGATACCTGCACGGATATCTGGAGAGGTCATTTTTGTTGCCTTCAACTGCGATTTAAAGTCATGACCTATTACTGTAGCTCTATGAGGATCGCATAAAATTACCTTAGCCCCCATATCGATTAATTTATCAACAAAGAATAAACGGCTTTCAAACATTTTTTGGTGAATTAGTACGGTTCCTTTTGCTTGTGTGGCAACTACCAATACAATACTCAATAAATCTGGTGTAAACCCAGGCCATGGTGCATCTGCTACAGTTAATACTGACCCGTCAATATAACTTTGAATTTCGTAGCTTTCTTGCTCTGGTATGTAAATATCGTCTCCCTTTCTTTCTAATTGAATTCCAAGTTTTCTAAATACATTAGGAATTTGTCCTAAATCATCCCAACTTACATCCTTAATTGTCAATTCCGAACGTGTCATAGCAGCCATACCTATCCAACTACCAATCTCAATCATATCTGGCAATATAGTATGTTCACAGCCTTTTAGAGTTTCCACTCCTTCAATAGTGAGTAAATTAGATCCTACTCCAGTAATTTTTGCTCCCATTGAGTTCAGCATTTTTGATAATTGCTGAATGTAAGGCTCACAAGCTGCGTTATATATTGTTGTGGTTCCTTTGGCTAATACTGCAGCCATAATAATATTTGCTGTACCAGTTACCGAAGCTTCATCTAGCAACATCTCTGCTCCTACTAATCCTGTTTCTGTTTCTACACCGTAGAAATATTCTTCACGATTATATCGGAATTTTGCTCCTAAATTGATGAATCCTTCAAAGTGAGTATCTAGACGACGACGTCCTATTTTATCGCCTCCTGGTCGAGGAATATATCCTTTTCCAAAACGAGCCAATAACGGACCAACAATCATAATAGACCCTCTTAAAGAGCTTCCATCTCTTTTAAATTCTGGTGACTCTAAATATTTTAAATTGATATCGTCTGCTTGAAAACTATATGAGTTTTTAGATAATTTTTCTATTTTAACTCCTAATTCTCCTAAAATAAAAATCAGTTTATTAACATCAATAATATCAGGAACATTGTTTATAATTACTTTTTCTGACGTTAACAACACCGCACATATTACCTGTAATGCTTCATTTTTTGCTCCTTGTGGTGTTATTGTTCCTTTTAATTTGTGACCTCCTTCTATTTTAAATGATGCCATTTACTTTTTTCTGTATTTAGTATTTGTTTTTCCTTTTGATTTGTGCTGTCCTTGTCCGCTACGTTTTCTTAACAGGCTTTTGCTATCTGTTAAGTCCTCATCAATATCTCGAATATCTATTTTTCCTTCAGACAGCTCATATAAATGATCGAAAATAACACTATCTTCAACTGTGTCTTTGTTCCAGTTTAAATAGCATTTTTTCATATGATTAGCAATGGTGAATACCAAAGCTTCTTTCATTTCTCCTTCTTCCCATGTTAATGCTACATCAATCATGGTTTGAATATTTGTACCATAAAAACGATACTTTGATGCTGATTTTGGATATGGCAATCGCTCAGGAGATTCTTGTAACTCTTCCTTTGAAGGTGTTTCGTAAGGAGAATCAACATCTAACTGAAAATCTGCCATTATATGTAACTGATCCCAAAGTTTATGCTTAAAATCAGGCACATCGCGTAAGTGAGGTTGTAAATTACCCATTACATCAATAATAGCTTTAGCCATTGTATTTCGTTCTTCTTTATCTTCTAAAGCGATACAATGATTCACTAGCTTTTGTATATGCCTCCCATATTCTGGGATAATTAATTTGGATCTTTTCGAATTGTATTCTAAATCAAACGTCATTTCTCTATATTTTATCTATGCAAAATAGGTAATTATTATGAATTAACTACCCGATTACTTTCAATTTTGCAAATTGTAACAATAATTTCTTTTTACCTACGGTACTAAACTCTATTTCTGCTTTTTTATTGGGTCCTTTCCCTTCTAAAGCTACTACTTTTCCAGTACCAAAACGGTTATGTTCTACTACGTTTCCTACTGTGATTTCTCCATCAAACAAATTCATTTTTGGGCTCATTTCTGAAACCTTCTTCATTTTACTTTTTGGAGGAACCATATTTGGTTTTTCCTTCTTCGCCAAGAACTCTTTTCTTTTCTTTTGAATTGGTTTTTGAAAACGTATTTTCTTTGGTGAATCGTCTTCAAATAAACTAGCATCAATAAACCTATTTACTGATGGTTCAGGTACTTTTGGCGTTAAATACTCTAAATATTGCTCATCTATTTCTTCTAAAAACCTACTTGGCTCACCATCAGTTAATTTACCCCAACGATAACGTGTTTGTGCATAAGTTAAATAAGCTCCTTTTTCAGCTCTTGTTAACGCTACGTAAAACAAACGACGTTCTTCTTCTAACTCACTGCGAGTATTCATACTCATTGCTGAAGGGAATAAACTTTCTTCTAAACCTACAATGTACACGTAAGGAAACTCTAACCCTTTGGATAAGTGAATTGTCATTAACGAAACTCTAGGTTCTTCATCTTGTTTATCGGAATCAAAATCAGTGGCTAGTGCGACGTCTTCTAAAAATGAAGTTAACGATGCGTCTTCTCCTGTTTCTATTTTATCGGTAATAAAGTCTTTTATTCCGTTTAAAAGTTCTTGAACGTTTTCAACCTTATTAACGCCTTCTGGAGTTCCATCTTTTTGTAAATCTTTGACTAATTGGGTTTGTTTAACTACCAAATCAGCAATTTCAAAAGCGTTTTTTGTTTGTGCTTCAATTTGAAAACGCTGAATCATGTTTACAAAATTCTGCAACTTTGTTTTGGTTCCTGAATTAAGATTAATGTCTACCGTATTGATATTCTTTAAAATATCAAACATTGATTTTTTGTAGTGATTCGCTGCAATTGTTAGTTTATCTAACGTTGTAGCTCCAATTCCTCTTGCTGGGTAGTTGATGATACGCTTTAATGCTTCCTCATCATTCGGGTTGATTAAAATTCGTAAATACGATAGTAAATCTTTAATTTCTTTACGTTGGTAGAATGAAATACCTCCGTAAATTTTATACTTAATATCTTTTTTTCGTAGCGCATCTTCTATCGCTCTCGATTGTGCATTGGTACGGTATAGAATAGCAAATTGATCGCTTGTTAACTGATGATTCATTTGGTTTTCCCAAATAGATTGAGCTACGAAACGTCCTTCTTCTCCATCAGAAATTGTACGCATTACCTTTACACTATCTCCTGCATCGTTAGCTGTCCAAATTTCTTTATCTAGCTTCGTTTTGTTTTTATCAATTACACTATTCGCTGCACGTACGATGTTACTTGTTGAGCGGTAATTTTGTTCTAACTTGAAAGTTTTTACATCTGGATAATCCTTCTGGAAGTTTAAGATATTTTGAATATTTGCTCCACGGAATCCGTAAATACTTTGTGAATCGTCTCCTACCACACAAATATTCTGAAAACGATCTGCCAACGCACGTACAATTAAATACTGCGAATGGTTGGTATCTTGGTACTCATCTACCAAAATATATCGGAAACGATCTTGATACTTTGCCAACACATCTGGAAAACGTGCTAATAATTCATTGGTTCGCAATAATAAATCGTCAAAATCCATCGCTCCAGACTTAAAACATCTATCTACATATTCTTTATAGATATCACCTGTTCTCGGTCTACTCGCTTCTAAATCGGCTTGTTGTAAATCAGAGTTATTAAAATATGCTCTAACCGTAATTAAACTATTTTTAAAAGACGATATTCTACTTAATATTTGCTTTGGTTTATATCGATCTTTATCTAAATTCATTTCTTTGATAATCGCCGTTATCAATCGAACTGAATCTTGTGTATCGTAAATGGTGAAGTTTGACGGATAGCCTAATCGATCAGCCTCTGAACGTAAGATACGTGCAAAAACTGAGTGAAATGTTCCCATCCAAAGGTTTTTAGCTTCGCTATACCCCACTACTTTACCAATACGATCTTTCATTTCACGGGCAGCCTTGTTGGTAAATGTTAACGATAAAATGTTAAAAGCATCTACTCCTTGCTCCATTAAATAAGCAATTTTATAAGTCAGCACTCTCGTTTTACCCGATCCTGCTCCTGCTATAATTATCATTGGGCCGTCTTTTTGTAAAACAGCTGCTCTCTGTGGTTCGTTAAGTTGCTCTAAATAAGTATTCAATGGAAATTAAATTGAAAGTATTTTAAAAATGGAAAATTAACCAATCTTTTAGGTTTTTTAAAGATTCTACCCTTTTTTTTATTCACTAATTTTTAATCCTATAAATTCAAGCTAAAACCCGAATCAACAATAATTCGACTTATAACCCTTATTTTTTAATATTCGTTTTAAAACCCGAATTGTTTGGGGTTTTCAATTTGAAAGCCTATTTTTACTAAAAATTGAATATATGACAAGTGTAATTACTGGTGACATTATTAATTCTCGTGGTGTTTCTGCTGAAACATGGCTTCCTGTACTGAAAGAATCCTTCAATACTATCGGAAAAACACCGAAAACGTGGGAGCTTTTTCGTGGAGACAGTTTTCAAATTGAAATTGAAAATATTGCAGAAGCTCTTCTTTTTACTTTTAAGCTAAAATCTACTATTAAAAAAATAAAAGATTTAGACATTCGTTTAGCTATTGGTATTGGTAATAAAAGTTTTGATACAGAAAAAATTACCGAAGCCAACGGTGAAGCTTTTATAAATTCTGGGTATGCTTTTGACCATTTATTAAAAAAACAAAATTTAGCCTTGAAAACTCCTTGGGAAGGTATTAATGAAGAATTTGAGGTTTCTTTGGGCTTAAGTTTGTTAATAATAGACAATTGGACAACTAATTCTGCTGCTTTTGTGAATATGTCTCTGCAAAACCCTGAGTCTACTCAAAAAATTATCGCTAAAAAGCTAGCCATTTCAGAAAGTAGCGCCAGTGAACGAAGAAAACGTTCTGGATTTGATGAAATTATGAAGTTAGAAAAGCGTTATAGAAAACTTATGAACCAGAAACTAACTAAACTATGATACTGTTTTTAAAACTACTCGTTGCTCACTTATTAGGGGATTTTGTATTTCAACCTAAAAATTGGGTAAAAGATAAGGAGAAAAAGAAAATAAAATCTAGCAAACTTTATGCTCATATAGGTGTTCATGCTTTATTATTACTTTTATTCCTGCAGTTTAACCCTATGTATTGGAATGTATTTTTACTGGTTATTATTTCTCATTATTTAATTGATCTTGGAAAACTATATTTTCAAAAGAAGAAGAACAAACGTTTATTCTTCTTTTTAGATCAGGTTTTACATATATTCTTTTTAGGTTTAGCTACTTATATATATTCTCCTTTTAAAGTTAGTACAGATGCTATTTTAACCCAACAAAACTTATTACTTTTTGCTTGTTTAGTTTTTGTCACTTATACTTCGTCTATTATTATAAATACATTAATTTCTAAATGGAATCCAGAAAAAGGTAATAAATCAACAGAACAATCGTTAGCCAATGCAGGTAAGTATATTGGTTTTTTAGAACGTATATTAATTTTTGTTTTTATTGCAATTAACCAATGGGCTGGTGTCGGATTTTTACTCGCGGCAAAATCTATATTTAGATTTGGAGACTTAACAGCATCAAAAGACAGAAAACTTACTGAATATGTACTGATTGGAACTTTACTAAGTTTTGGATTGGCAATTTTAACAGGACTCGTATATTCGCATTATGGAAGATAAAATTATTGAAGGGCTTGCTTATGCCCTACCAGCACTAGTAACTGGCGGCGTAGCTTACTTAATTTTAGGCCGCTTTATTGAACAAGACAACAAAGAAAAAACATTCAATGCTTTAGTTGAAAAAAAGCGTGAAAGTTTACCCACAAAGCTACAAGCTTATGAACGTATGTTGTTATTTTGTGAGCGTATCAACCCATCAAAATTACTGTTAAGGGTAAATCCTATAGGAGATGATACTGATAACTACCTCCAACTTTTAATTGGTAATATAGAACAAGAGTTTGAACATAATTTAGTACAGCAATTATACATTTCTGATGATAGTTGGAAAGCTGTTTTAGCAGCTAAATTAGCTATTATAGCTAAACTTCGAAACACAGCAGAAAGTTCTGAAACTGCTAAAGATTTACGTGAAAATGTATTAATTGACTACTCGCAACAGGAAAGTCCCGCTAATACTGCAATCTCCTTTTTAAAACAAGAAGTAAAGAAGTTGATATAATAAAAAAAGCCTCTAATTAGAGGTTTTTTTTATTTCTATTATTTTTCAACAGGCAAATCTAACCTACTTGCCCATTCTGTCCAAGAACCGTCGTATACACTATAATTAGTTTTTCCTGCCTCTTCAGCTCCTAAAGCAAGTATACATGCTGTAATTCCTGATCCACAAGAAAAAATCATTTCTTCTTTACTTGGATTCACTTCTGAAAATATTTTCTGAAGCTCTTCTTTCGATTTCATCTTACCATTTAATTGCAATTCTGCATAAGGTAAGCTTTTAGAATTTGGAATATGACCTCCTATTAAATCTTTTCTTGGTTCTGGCTCTGTAGCATAAAACCTTCCTTTTGAACGAGCGTCTAATATAACTTTATTATCAAGAGAAGCTTTTAATACTTCCTCTGTAACACTTATTTTACCCTTATTAAGATTAGCTTTGAAGTTCCCTATTAAGAATTCTCTTTCTTTTTTAGACTCAACTGTATAACCAGCGTCTTTCCAAGTAGGTAAACCTCCATTTAAAACTGCGACATTTTCAAAACCAAACACTTTAAACAACCACCAAACTCTAGGAGATGAGTACACGCCTAAATCATCATAAACAACAATACAGCTATCATTATTTATCCCTAATCTTTGAGCCTCAGTTTCAAAATATTTTTCTGACGGAATTGTGTTAGGATATTCTGCTTCAACATCTAAAAAGACACTCTTTAAATCAAAGAAAACAGCATCTTTAATCTGCTGTTTTTCTTTTTTATTATCTGTTTTGACTCCTACTTTCTGAATAGTTGCATCTAGAACTATTAAGTTATCTGCACTTAAATTATCGTGCAACCAATCAACAGAAACTATAGGTGATTTTACTGTAAGCATATTACTTTATTTTACTTCATCATAATGCTCATCCCATTCATGTGGGTGTGGCTTTCCTAACTTCCCTACAGACTTAGCTACCAAAGTTGATACTGTGGCGTCACCCGTTACATTAATAACTGTTCTACACATATCTAATGGTCTATCAACTGCAAAAATTAATGCTAAACCTATGGCTAATTTATCTGCTGGAAAACCAACTGACTCTAATACGATTACTAACATTACCATTCCTGCTCCTGGTACAGCTGCTGAACCTATTGAGGCTAATAAAGCCGTTAAAATAATTGTGAGTTGATCAACAAAAGTTAAATCGAAACCTAAAGCTTGTGATATAAATACTGCTGCTACTGCTTGATATAAACTAGTACCGTCCATATTAATAGTAGCTCCTACTGGTAACACAAAACTCGATACTTCTTTATCTACTCCAATATGTTCTTCTACTCGTTCCATCGTAACTGGTAATGTTGCCGCGCTAGAACTTGTTGAAAACGCTAATAATTGTGCTGGACTTATTTGTTTTAAAAACCATAATGGGTTCTTTTTGGTAAATACACTTATTAAAACCATATAAAGTGCTACCATTAATAATAAACCTCCAATAACAGTTGCTCCATATTTTAATAATGCTAACAATAAATCAGGATCATTAGAGGTAACCACAACATTTGCTAATAATGCAAATACCGCAAAAGGTGCTGTTAACATGATTAAATCAACCATTTTTAACACAACTTCATTTAACGAATCAAAAAAGTTTTTTAATGGTGTAGCCTTTTTTTCTCCTATTAATAACATTGATATTCCTAAAATAATAGTAAAGAAAATTACTTGTAACATTGCTTTATTATTACTCATTGCTTGTATAGCATTATCTGGAACCATATCTTCCAAAAACTTAAGTGGACCACTTTCTTTTTGTTTACTCGCTTCTACTATTTTAGCTTGTACCCCTTCACTGTTTGCGTAATCTGCTGTTAATTTAGCTATTGTATCTTCTGAAATTCCTTCTCCAGGCTGTACAACATTTACCAATACTAACCCCACTGTTATTGCTATTACCGTAGTACCTATATAAATTAATATGGTACGTATACCAATGTTTTTAAATTTTGAAATATCTTTTAAATCAGAAATTCCTTTTACTAGAGAAGCGATAATTAACGGTACTGCTATTAGTTTTAATAATTTTACGAAAATTGTTCCAAAAGGCTTTATCCAGTCCGATACAAATGACGCCCCATTGTCTGTAAAGGTCATCACTAACCCAAATAAGACACCTAAAATCATTCCTATTAAAATTTGCCAGTGTAGTGCAAGTCTCTTCATATAATCTATAAATCTATTATTTTTTAACTGGCCGTAAGGTATAAAGAAATATTTAAAAAAAGTGACCTTCAGTTCGTATCTTGTGTCCAATTATTATAAACTGAGTACTAATTTTATTAAAATAACAAAATGACGGGAATTTTAGATTTATTAAATAGCGATATAGGAAAAACAATTATATCTGGTGTTGCCGGATCAACTGGGCAAGACACTAATAAAACTAGTAGTGTACTAACAATGGCATTACCTGTTTTAATGAAAGCAATGCAACGAAATGCTGCCACTCCTCAAGGTGCTGAAAGTTTAAAGAACGCATTAAATAAGCATGATGGTGGAATCTTAGATAATTTAGGTGATTTATTTAATGGTGGTGTAAATTCTGATGTTTTACAAGACGGTGGTAAAATTTTAGGTCATGTTTTAGGAAATAAACAGCAAGGAGTTGAACAAGTTATTGGTCAAAAAGCAGGAATGGATACTGGTGCTGTTGCTGATATTTTGAAAACTACTGCTCCTATTTTAATGGGGTTACTTGGTAAGCAATCTCGTCAAGAAAATGTAAATAATTCCAGTGATTTAAGTGGACTTCTAGGTGGTTTACTAGGCGGTAACTCTACTCAAAAAGAACAAAGCTTCTTAGAACAGATACTTGATGCTGATGGAGATGGTAGTATTGTTGATGATGTAGCTGGAATGATTTTAGGTAACGCTGGTAATAATCAACAAAAATCAGGAGGGCTTTTAGGAGGACTTTTAGGTGGTGTGTTTGGAAAAAAATAATTTTATTTTGCTATAATTTATAATGAACGGGGAAACATTTGTTTCCCCCTTTTCTTTTGGTTATTTTTGCAGCATATTAGTACTTATGGAAAAACTTAAACATCGTTGGGGTATAAAAAGCAATTGGGCTTTAACTGCTATTTTTATGGTTTTTGCTATAAATGGATCATTTGCAGCTTGGGTTGCTAAACCTATTACAAATTTGCTAGGGTTATCTCCTGAAACCTTAAATCCTTGGTTATATTATCCTTTAAGAATTCTACTAGTTTTTCCTATTTACCAAACAACATTACCCTTAATTGGTTGGTTATTTGGACAATTTAAGTTTTTTTGGGAATTTGAAAAGAAGTTTTTAAGTAGGTTAGGACTAGGATTTATTTTTAAGGGGTAAAAATTCTTTTTATACTACCTATAAAAATATACAAACTACTCACCTCTTCCCATAAAGAATATTTTTTTTAGTTTACTCTTTTAATTATCTCATTTATATTGATTGGTATTGGTAAATGTACACCTTCTAATAGAAAGCGTTTATGCACAGCTTCTTTTAAAGCACATTTAGTTTTAAATTCTTGAAACGGTTCGTTTAACCATACATAAGCACGCATATGAATATGGTCTGGATATATATCAATAACACGAACATCTACTTGATGTACATCACTAATCACCTGGTATGGTGTACGATAATCAATAACAGTTGGTAACTTAACAGCTTCTTCTTGTATAATTTTTCTTGCTAAATCAATATCTGCTTTTAATCCTATTTTAAAATTGTTAAAACTTAATACATGAGAGTCTTCTATGGTATGATTTAAAATAGAATCTGTACTAATTACCGAATTGGGTATAATTAACCGCTTATTCTCAAAGTTATTTATTACAGTATGTCTCAACGTTATGTCTTCAACAATACCAACTCTAGTTTCATCCAGTTTAATATAGTCTCCCACTCTAAAGGGGCGGAATATAACTATGAAAGCTCCTGCTATTAAGTTAGATAGTGCTGCTTGTGCAGCAAAACCTATAATAGCGGCTAAAATACCAGCTCCAGAAAAAATTAAAGTCGCTTTACTTCTAAAAGCAGGCACCGCCATAATTACATAAATGACACTTAAAAGTCCAATTACAAACGATACTGAATTACGTAAAAATTGAATACTTGTTCTTCCAAAACGATCTTCTTTCTTGCTTTTAATAAGTTGCCAAATAATCGCTCTTACCAACCTAGAAATACCCCAAGACACTAAGAATACGACTATAATATACCCTAATGCTCCAAAAAAGGTATCTAGGTTAAAACGATATGGTAAAAACTTATCCATTAAAATAATGCTGTTTGACTTTCGTCGTCTTTATCTTTTTTCTTCTTTTGAAGTGCTCTTTCTAATGCTTTTTTTGCTTTATCTTCTTTAGACTCTACAAACGTTTTATCTTTAGGCGTAGTATCTTCTACATTCAAAGGTAACGCTTCTTCTTTAATTTCTTCTTCATCAGTTACCTCAATATCCTCTACTTTTTCCCCTTCTGGTTCTTCGTAAGGTAATGACTCTAATAAGTTTACTGTTCTTATTTTATCTGTTGTTAATTGATTTCCTTGAGCTTTAATTCCTTTAATTGCTATAAAGTCTTCAAAGTTCACTTCTATTTTTTCTAGGCTCCTTTTTGAGAAAATTACCTCTGCCATAGGACGATAATCTGTAGCTATGATTTCTAACTTCGATTTTTCATCTTCTGATATAAAAAGTTCTTCTTTATCTGGTGTTTCAACTAAGAATCGTTTTACAAAATAACGTTCTTTAACCCCGTCAAAATAAATTGCTGAAATTGGCTTATTAGGCTTCCATTTTTCTAACACAATCATATCATTTTCAAAATGCATCGCTAAATCTGGTGATACTGCTTTGATTTTTCCTGATTGAGTTGCTATTAATATTTTATCTTCTGCTTTAAACTCACCTAACAACTCTCCTCTCCCATCAACATTTAAACGTTGTACTGTATCGTCAAACCAAATTTTTCTAGGTTTTAAAGTTGAAACTCCTGCTTCTTTAAACTCTACTTTTTTAATTGAGTACTTGGTTACTAAGTTTCCTCTAACACTACGTCCTTTTATGGCTAAATCTGCAAAATCAATATCCCATTTTAATTTTTTAACACTTCCTACTGCTCTAAGTAAAATAGTTACTACCTCAGCTTCTCCATTAGAGTTAGCTGTAAAGTATAATACTTTTGATTTTGAATCTCCGTTGGCTAAGTTGTACTCTTTATCACGAGTAACTGATGTAACGTTAAAACGCTTCATATATGAAGGTCCTTTCGCTCCATCACGATATATCATGTTGTAAACTGTACGTTTATCTTTTTTCTTGAATATTGCAACATGAATAATTCCTTTTCCTACAAAGGTTTTAGAATCTACTTTCGTCACTACCATTGAACCATCTTCTCTAAACACTATAACATCATCAATATCCGCACAATCGGTAACGTACTCGTCTTTTCGTAGCGATGTTCCTATAAATCCTTCTTCTCTATTTACATAAAGTTTTGAGTTACGCATAACTACTTTGGTAGCTACGATATCATCAAAAATGCGGATTTCTGTTTTACGCTCTTTTCCTTTTCCGTATTTTGCTTTTAACTCTTTAAAATAGTCTATTGCAAAATCAATTAAATTATCTAAATGATGTTTAACCTCAGCTATTTTCTCTTCTAAACTTTCAATAAATTGTTTTGCTTTGTCAATATCGAATTTAGAGATTTTCTTAATTCTTATTTCTGTTAAACGAACAATATCTTCTTCGGTTACTTCTCTTTTTAAATGCTTAGTATGCGGTTTTAACCCTAGGTCAATTGCTTCTATTACTCCTTCCCAAGTTTCTACTTCTTCAATATCACGGTAAATTCTATTCTCAATAAAAATACGTTCTAAAGAAGCAAAATGCCATTGCTCTTCTAATTCATGTAATTGAATTTCTAATTCACGTTTAAGTAACTCTACTGTAAAGTCTGTTGATTTTTTTAGAACTTCTGTTACTCCAATAAACACAGGTTTATTATCCTCAATAATACAACACAGTGGAGAAATTGAATTTTCACAACTGGTAAAAGCGTATAAGGCATCTATTGTTTTATCTGGCGATACATTAGCTGGTAAATGCACTAAAATTTCAACATTAGCCGCGGTATTATCTTCAATACGTTTGATCTTAATTTTACCTTTATCGTTCGCTTTTAAAATGCTATCAATTAATGATGATGTGGTAGTACCAAAAGGCACTTCAGTAATTACCAACGTTTTTTTATCAAGTGCCGATATTTTTGCTCGTACTCTTACTTTTCCTCCTCGTTTACCATCGTTATAATTGGTAACATCTGCTATTCCTCCAGTTAAAAAGTCGGGTACAATCGTAAAACTTCTTCCTTTTAAATATTTTACAGAAGCATCTATTAACTCGTTAAAGTTATGCGGTAATATTTTAGTTGATAATCCTACTGCAATACCTTCTGCTCCTTGAGCTAATAGCAAAGGGAACTTTACAGGTAAGTTTACAGGTTCTTTTTTACGTCCATCATACGAGGCTTGCCATTCGGTAGTTTTGGCATTGAAAACAACATCTAGTGCAAATTTAGACAAACGTGCTTCAATATAACGAGAAGCCGCTGCACGGTCTCCTGTTAAAATGTTTCCCCAGTTACCTTGCATATCGATTAGTAATTCTTTCTGTCCCATTTGTACCATGGCATCGGCAATTGATGCATCTCCGTGAGGGTGATACTGCATTGTGTGACCAACAATGTTTGCTACTTTATTATAGCGTCCATCATCTAAGTCTTTCATTGAATGCATAATACGACGTTGCACGGGTTTAAACCCATCTTCCATTGATGGCACTGCACGTTCTAAAATTACATATGAAGCATAGTCTAAAAACCATTCTTTGTACATACCTGTTACCTTGGTAATGGTTTCTGTACTTTCAACAGGTTTATTTAGTTCTTCGTCATGTTCGTACTTATTGTTTTCTTCACTCATGTATGAATTCTATAAACGTTTATAGTTAAAATTGTTTTTTGTGGTTTAGTTAGTCAAATAATATTCTACCTCTAGAATTTCTACTGAGTTTGCAAAACCAATATCTCGATTTTCTTCAATTTCTACACTTACAGTACAGCTTGAATTGGCAAGTATACTTTCACATGAAGGAGAAAGAAACTCTGCATAGGTAGTAGAAAACTCGACACCATCAATTGACATAGTAAAGTAAGGAATTCCTTTTACCGAATAACTGTTTAAATTATTTAATTTTACTTCAAACGCTAACTTAGAAGTATTATTCCCTGTGTTAGATATATACTCAAAACTTAATAGCTCGTATGTGAAATTTTCTAACGATGGAGGCTCTATATTTACTGGTTCTGTAATTAACTCTAAATCACATGGTACTTCTTGTTCTATATCGTAACGATACGATTGGTTTCCTACCCAATAAAGTTGGGGAATGGTAATTGTTTTTAAACATTCTTCCTCTTCGTTTGAAGAGCAATTATATAAAACTACTATAAAACATGTTAACAATAAGGTTTTTACTGAATTGTATAATTTTTTACCCATTTTTTATCTGATGTTTTTATTCTTTGTCGTTTTAATAGATACACCCAATATTAAAGCCATAATGAACATTAATAATGTTTCTATATATGAATTTTGACTTGATGATCTACCAAAATAAATCATTAAAGCACACGCAATAATCATTATCAATGATACTATTATAATTACTTTCTTTAATTCTTTCATATTAATTTTCTTCTACTAAATCTAACTCAACCTTTAAGTTGTTAATAATAAACTTTTGTCTGTCTGGAGTATTTTTACCCATATAGAATTCTAACATTTGTTCTATCGACATTTCTTTGTCTAACATTACTGGGTCTAAACGAATATCATCTCCAATAAAATGGACAAATTCGTTAGGAGAAATCTCCCCTAACCCCTTAAATCGAGTTATTTCTGGTTTTCCTCTTAGTTTGTTTATCGCATCTTGCTTTTCTTCTTCTGAATAACAATAAATGGTTTCTTTTTTGTTTCGTACTCTAAATAACGGTGTTTCTAAAATATACAAATGTCCTTCTTTGATTACTTCTGGAAAGAATTGTAAGAAAAAGGTTATTAATAACAAGCGAATATGCATACCATCAACATCGGCATCAGTAGCAATTACAATATTGTTATAACGTAAGTCTTCCAGTCCGTCTTCTATATTTAAGGCTGCTTGTAATAGGTTAAATTCCTCATTCTCGTACACTATCTTTTTAGACAATCCATACGAGTTTAGGGGTTTTCCTTTTAAACTGAATACCGCTTGTGTGTTTACATTACGCGATTTGGTAATCGAACCACTTGCCGAATCTCCCTCCGTAATAAACAAGGTAGTATCTAAATATCCATCTTTTTTAGTGTCTCCAAAATGAATACGGCAATCACGTAGTTTCTTGTTGTGTAAACTTGCTTTTTTGGCGCGTTCACGAGCTAATTTTCGTATTCCTGATAGTTCTTTACGTTCTTTTTCTGCCTGTAATATCTTCTTTTGAAGTTTGTCGGCTACTTCCGTATTCTTATGTAAGTAATTATCTAACTGTGTTTTTATAAAATCATTAATATACGTTCTAACGGTTGGTAAGTCTCCTCCCATTTCTGTAGAACCTAATTTTGTTTTTGTTTGACTTTCAAAAACTGGTTCCATTACCTTAATAGAAATAGCACCGATAATTGATTTACGTACATCAGAAGCATCAAAATTCTTTCCAAAAAACTCTCGAACTGTTTTTACTACTGCTTCTCTAAATGCGTTTAAGTGCGTTCCTCCTTGTGTAGTATTTTGTCCGTTTACAAACGAATGGTATTCTTCCGAATATTGTGTTCTACTGTGTGTAATTGCTACTTCAATATCACTGCCTCGTAAATGAATTATAGGATACAACATATCTTCTTTATTGTTGTTGTCTTCCAATAAATCTTTTAACCCGTTTTCTGAATAAAACTTTTCTCCGTTAAAAACAATGGTTAACCCTGGGTTTAGGTACACATAGTTTTTTAGTAGTTTAGAAATGTATTCAGGACGATACTTGTAATTCTTAAAGATGGTTTCATCTGCAATAAAGGTTACTTTAGTACCTCTACGGCGTGATGTTTCTTCCAGTAGTTCTTGATTGGTTAAGTTTCCTTTCTCAAACTCTGCTGAAGCTGATTTACCGTCACGGTTAGATTCTACCCTAAAATAGGTTGATAACGCATTTACTGCTTTCGTACCAACTCCATTTAATCCAACTGATTTTTTAAAGGCTTTGGAGTCGTACTTTCCTCCTGTGTTCATCTTCGAAACCACGTCCACTACTTTTCCTAACGGAATACCACGTCCGTAATCTCGCACAATTACTTTATTCCCTTGTACAGAAACTTCTATGGTTTTACCTCCTCCCATGACAAATTCGTCAATAGAGTTATCTAAAACCTCTTTAACCAAAATGTAAATTCCGTCGTCTGGAGATGATCCGTCTCCCAGTTTACCAATATACATCCCTGGTCGCATACGAATATGTTCCTTCCAATCGAGCGAGCGTATATTGTCTTCGGTATATTGTGTTTCTTGCGTCATAAAAAATTGTGTGAATTGAAGTCTGTGCTAAAATAGTATTTCGCCAGAAAAAATAAAAAACTCTGTTAATATAGTTATCAACAGAGTTCGTTTTTATTTACTAAATAGTTTGCGTTTATGAGGTTATACGTCAAATTACTTTTAGTAAGCTATAAAAACACTAAAGTTAACAACTAAACAAAAACTATTAAGTTGGTTATAGTCTAAAAACATTAAAACCTATAAGAATAAATAGTATTTAGTAAAAACAACGCTTACCTAACCTAGATGTCCTATTAACAATCCAACCAGCCTTAAAAAATGTATCATACATTGTAGTTTTTACCGTAAGTTTGTCTAACAAATTTAAGTATTCAACATGACAACTTTATTCATAAACATTAAAGAATTAATACAAATTAGAGAAACAAGTACTAAAAAAGTATCAGGAGCTGCGATGAACATTTTACCTACCATAAAAAATGCTTTTTTATTGGTTGAAAATGGTATTATTACCGACTATGGTAGTATGAAAAAAGCTCCTATTTCTGCTGATAAAACGGTGGATTGTACTGGTAAAATGATGTTGCCTACTTGGTGCGATTCTCATACACACATTGTATATGCAGGCAATCGTGAACAAGAGTTTGTAGATAGAATTAATGGTTTGAGTTATGAAGAAATTGCCAATCGTGGTGGTGGTATTGTAAATTCGGCTAAGAAATTACAAGAAACTTCAGAAGAAAAGCTATACCAACAATCAGCAAAACGCTTAGAAGAAGTAATTGCTTTAGGTACTGGTGCTGTTGAAATAAAATCTGGTTATGGTTTAACCGTAGATGCTGAGTTAAAAATGCTACGTGTTATAAAAAAGCTACGAGAGAATTATAACATTCCTGTAAAAGCTACTTTTTTAGGGGCACACGCCTTCCCTACTGAATACAAAAACAACAGAGAAGGATATATCAATGTAATTATTGAAGAAATGTTACCTAAAGTTGCTGAGGAAAATCTAGCGGATTTTGTAGATGCTTTCTGCGAAACGGGATACTTCTCAGTAGAAGATACCGACAGAATTTTAACTGCTGCGCAACAATACGGATTAACACCCAAAGTACACGTAAACCAGTTTACAACTATTGGCGGGGTTCAAGTGAGCATAAAACACAATGCCTTGTCAGTAGATCATTTAGAAGTAATGAACACAGAAGACATTGAAGCCTTGAAAGGAACGCAAACCATGCCTGTTGCCTTACCTTCTTGTTCGTATTTTTTAAGTATTCCATACACCCCTGCTCGTGATATTATAAATGCAGGGTTACCGTTAGCCTTAGCTACCGATTACAACCCAGGGTCTACACCATCAGGAAATATGAATTTTGTGGTAGCAACAGCTTGTATTAAAATGAAAATGACACCAGAAGAGGCTATTAATGCAGCAACTATTAACGGAGCGTATGCGATGAATTTATCAAACGAGGTTGGAAGTATTACCAAGGGAAAAAAGGCGAATTTAATCCTAACAAAAGAAATTCCTTCGTATGGATTTTTACCGTATTCCTTCGGAAGTAACTTAATCGACGCTGTATTTATCAACGGAAAAGAGGTTTAGTAAGCTAAACTATGTGTAAACTGTCATTCCGAATAGTAATAAGAAGCCGTTTAGATTTCTCCTTTCGTTACACTTTAGTTCGAAATGACGTTTTCTAAAAAGACAATACAATATGCTAACAATATTCAACGAAAAAGACATACAAGAGTTTGTTGCGCCACGTGAAGGCGAAACAAAATTAGGTGAGTGCGTTGCGGTTATCGACTCTAAAAAAGAACTACAATCAGAACTTAAAAATTCCTCTGCTTCTTTTGTTATTTTAGGAGTTCCAGAAGATATTGGTGTTCGTATGAATGGCGGAAATGGTGGTGCACACACTGCTTTTATTCCTGCTTTAAAGTCGTTTTTAAACACCCAGCAAAATCAATTTATTAATGGAAACGACATCCTAGTGTTAGGATATTTGGATTGTTTGGACGATGTATATAGTTTTGATGTTTCTGACAGAGAAAAAGGTGATTTATTAGTAAAAGCAATAGATAAAGAGCTTTCTAAGCTTATTAAAATAATTGTTGAGAGTGGTAAAACTCCTATTATCATTGGTGGTGGACACAACAATGCTTACGGAAATATTAAAGGGCTTTCTGAAGGGAAAAATCAACCTGTAAATGTGATTAACTTAGATGCGCATACCGATTTACGTCGTTTGGAAGAGCGTCATAGTGGTAACGGATTTTCGTACGCCTTACAAGAAGGCTTTATTCAAAATTACTTTATGTTCGGGTTGCATGAAAACTACACGCCTCAATATGTGTTTGAAATGATTCATGATAGTTTAAACTTAGAGTATAATACGTTTGAAGAGTTAGAAGTGTATCACACTACTTCTTTTAAAGGCGAATTACAACGTGCTGAAAGTTTTATAGAAAATGCTCCTTTCGGAATTGAAATTGATTTGGATTGTGTGCAGCATTTTCCAAGTAGTGCTATGACACCTAGCGGATTTACTCCACAACAAGCTCGTAGATTTACACATTATTTTGGAAAGCTACTAAATGCTTCTTATTTACATATTTGTGAGGGAGCCCCAGCAGTTGTTAAAGATAAAATAGCTAACGGGCAAGTAGGAAAATACATTAGCTACTTAATTTCTGATTTTATTAAGGCTAAGAGTAATTAATTACACGTTACTTCTACCACAAAGTTCAGTTTATAAAGTACTATTAAACTTGATATGTATAATGGAAATGCCTTTTCGTACCTAATGGAAAAGACATTTAGTGCCTAGTGGAAGTGATATTTGATGCCTAATAGAAACGTTTTAATAATAAATAAGCCTAATACGTTAGTGGTATAACGTATTAGGCTTTAAAAAAGAGTTACTTTTTTATCTTAAGCTACAGTAACTATAAAAGAAGAGTCAGAAACACGAATGTCTTTTAAATAAATATCAATGCTACTCGTTGCTTGCGTTTTAACTCTAACACGGTAGTTACCCCCAGTAAGGGCTGGAACTTGACCTATAATTTTCTTATAGCTGTTTTGTGCCAAATAAGACACTTTGGTTTCGGTACCGTCTTCGGCAACAAAATACAAACCAACCTCGGGTAAATCACCAGCAACCTTTAAACGCAAACCATTCAGCTCAAATAATCCGTTGGCAGATAAGGTAGTATTCGTAGTTGCAGAGGTAATATCTTTTAAATTAGTAATAACCGTGTTGGTAATAGGTGCAGTTACTTTTTGTAGCGGAATATCGTCTTTAATTTCGTTGATTAACTTTCCACTATTAAGGTTTACATGTAGTTTATGGGTATCAGGATTAAAACCATCTTCCTCGGTATCAAAAACCCCAGAAATAGAGTAGCCAATATTTAGTAAAGGTAGGTTAATGTTATCGCCTTCTTCTATCGACTCGATAATTTCTTCATAGTAAGAATTAAGCACCGCCACAATATCGGTTTTACTTACTAGGTTACGTTTGCTCAACATTTTATCAATCAACTCGTCTTGATTAATAGTACGCTCTGTTAATATGCGTGCTGAGTAGTTGGTTTCATCGGTTAACTTGTTTTCAATTAAATAGTACTTCATCATATTGATTTTTAAATTATTTACTTTTCCTTTTGAATCCTTTTTTGGGTAGTAACAGCTAGCATACTGGAGCAATAACCAATACATGCCAAAACAATTACTAACCTTGGTGTTATTCATCACCAAACAGTCAGGTACAAGTGTACCTTTATAGCATTAACTTCGTAAAGATGTTGTAAAATTGAATGTGATATAATAGTAATAAGGGATAGCAATTTACTTTTTACAAACAATTTTTATAGCTGATACTAAAGTAGTTGTTTTTCGTTTTAACTCTCTGACTTTATGAGTTTTTTAACGTTTTAGGAAGTATAGGGGAGGTACGGGAAAAGAAAATGCGGATATGGAATCCGCGTTATAAGGTTATTTAGTTTTAACTTCAACGATATTCCAATCTTCATCATTTATATCGGACAGAATCGAATCAAACCTTTCTTTATGAATGGCAATACATAACAAATGTGTTGGACGAGAAAAACCAACATAAGCCATTTTACATGTCTGTCTAATCTTATCTTTTCCTCCTATATTGCTATTAAGAGTATCAGTTATATTGACACCTTTTAACTGATTTCGTAATCTTTCTGATTCGTAATTACCATAACCTCTGTTGTAAAACGTTTCAAGGTACAAAGTCGCCGTATGAGTTTGTCCTTTTGCTGAGTGTACAGTTCCAATTTCAATGCTTACTTCATCAGAATCAAATGTGTTTTTTTGTGACTCATCCTCAATATCATCTGTATTAATTTCAGATTCTCCATTTATGAAGTTTACTGATAAAGTAACTTCTTTTTGAAAAATTGAGAGAAAGGATGGAATGTAATCTCTAATGGCAGTAATGGTGTCCGAGCTTTTCCCTCTGATACATTCAATAGACCATTTATAAAGGTTTAACTTCAAGTTTTCATACTCGTTGTTTTCAAGAGTTTTAAAGAAGTTAATTAATTTTCTTTTGGTGTATACTCTATCATTTTCATCTAAGACATTTTCTAAGCGGAGAACCTTTAGCAATGCATTCAAAACATTTTTACGTACAGATTCTAGGGTTTTTTTCTCTTTATTAAAGTACAGAATATAGTCTTCAAGGACTTTGAAATCTATTTGTTGACCAGAACTGGCTTTTGCAAATTGAGGCCAATAATCAGATAAACCCACTTTATCGTCATCATCATGTTTTTTTCTCCAAGCAACTGCCATAAACTTATGAGCTGGGTTTACTGGGATTGAATTAGAAGCTTGTAATTCTTTGATTTTTTCGGCAAATGAAGGAATTACAAGTTTTATTGTGTCATCCTCATAAACAAAGATTGTTGGTTTAATGTCAATAGCAGAACCATCAGGATTAAGGTTTCTTCCCACAACTGGATTTGGAGTTAGAGCAAGATTCTGTACCAAAGAAGCAACTCTTTGACTTAACCTATGACTACCATTGATATACATCACATTATCTCGAATGGACCATATGTTTTCAAGAGAGACGGAGCCCCCACTGTAGATGGCTTGGTTTTTATCACCAATTCTTTGAATTATTGACAGGGTAGATTCATCTGGATGAAAGACCTTTTCAATCAAATTGTGTTGATGAATATCCATGTCCTGCATTTCATCAACAAAGACGAACTTAAATCTTTTTTGTAGTAGATTTTTAATAGTAGAATTTGATTCAAGATATAGATTTGCTAAGAAATATGCATCATCATAATGCAATATTTCTTTAGTCTTTAACAGGTGGATTTTCAGACTTTTGAACCAACCATATAAGCTTGATTTCTCTTCAGCAGTATAATCTTGATAATTACGCCCCCTTCTTGGTTTTCTAATCTCGAGCTGATCACCATTCAAGCTTTTTCTTAAAATAATCTCGTTATCATTAATATCAAGTCGGTACTTGTAGAAAAGAGACTCGTCTATGTTCTTGAGATAAAGTATTTTTCTAAAATCATTATTCGAGAGACCAAGTTTATAGTGCCATGGAGAGTTAAGAATTTGTGACAACCTCTCATCATAAATTTCAGAGTCAATTCTTGAAGGTTTTTTCTTAAAACTGTTCGTATAGTAAGGAATTGCTAGGAATGTGTCAACGAAACTTTGAATTGTTCCTACAAAATTTGGATAAGTAAAAAGCTTAGGGCAATTCTTTCCTATTCGTTCTTTTATCTCATCTACAGCCGCATTAGTATGAGAAATTACTAGTACACCACGTCCACTTTTCAATGGCATATACCTTTCCAAGATAAGTAGTTTTGCTAGAAGAGCGGTTGTTTTTCCACTTCCAGGTACAGCTTGTAGGTCAAGGGTTTCTAGATTACGGATAAACAATCTTCTTTCTTCGTCAAACTCTTTTCCTTCAGGTAAAAGAACTTTTTCTGCGTATTCAATATCCGCGTTTGTTATATTAATTTCCTGCGGCATATCTTATGGCTTGGATTAGATATTTGATGCTTTCATCATTATTGATATCGATTACTATGGTTCGTTCATCAGGAGCCTTTTGTAAGTCTTCATCTATAGTCATTGCTAACCTGTAGGCAACTTCTGTTTTTCTTAGTTTCTTGTTCTTATCAATCAATTTAATAGCAAGCGTCTTTTCAAAATCAGTATCCCAATTAGTTCTTGTATGAATAGACTTACACACGCTTTGTAGAGTAGATGTTAGGCTATTTGATTTAAACAAAGAATATTCTAGAGTCCAGTTTGGTGCAGTATAATATTTTATAGATTGTTCAGATTTTGCATTGTTCGCATCAATAACTCCCTGTGTTTCAATCTGGACAGTGTTTTCAACTCTTTTTACAAAATCATCTCCATCTTTTTCATATTCTTTAATATCCGAATCTGTGATTACCGCTACCGGAATTTTCATAAATGGCTCTTCTTTCCTGAGGTATATCTTTGAGTAATGGTCGAATCCTGTATTTCCAATATTTACTATTGAGATTCCCTTTTCAGTTAGATTTATCCCTATAGCCTTTGCGATACTTGGAATTAATATTTCTTCTGCCCAACCTTCTACCAGAATAACTCCTTTAGCAAAAAATAGGTTTGCTTTCGTTGTATCTAGAAATTTTTCAAGAAACTTATAGTTATTAGAGCCTAATTTTGTGTATGTTGCTCCCATCGGGAAAGCATTGTTGTCATTACAAATGATTAAATTTTCAAGCTTTAGTTTTGATGCTAGATTAGGGCTATGAGTAGTTAAGATTAATTGAATATTTTCTTCGTTTTGTAGTGCTTCAATGATTTGCATTTGGGCTTGGGGATGAAGATGCGCTTCGAGTTCTTCAATTAATCCTAACCTTAAGCCACTCCAATTTTTCTTTTGGAGATGAAGTAATTCTGAAGCCATAAACAATCTATTTAGAGTTCCTAAACCAGGGTTTAGTTCATCCTTAATAGATAGCTCGAGTTTTTCTAAGATGTTTTTGAGACTATTACCAAGTACGCCAAAATTGGATTCTTTATTCGCTTCATAAAATGCCTCAATAAACCTATCTATTTCTTTCTTTAATTCACTACCCTTTAAATCTTCACCTTCGAGGTCTTCACCTTCCTTATTCTTTCCAATAAAATAATTTTTTACCTCTTCATTAAAATCTTTAAATAAGCTTACCAATCTATGGTCTTCACCCTTGCCCTTAAAAGCATCATGACCTTGAAGGATTTGTGTTAATCTTGAATTTTTACGAGGAATTAATTCAGATTTAGCATCTCGTAAGGGTTTGAGATAAGTTGTTTTTAAATATTCTCTAGCCTCTGCTGTAAGCTGATATCCCGTTTCATCGACTCCTGATCTAATCTCAGTTGGATAGATATATTGATCATTTAAATTCCTTGAAGCATCATAAATCAACCTTAAAAAAGGTTTTGCTTCGTCTCCTTCGCCAATCCACCCTAGCCATTCAGTGAAATTTTTGGCTTCATCATCTGAAAGGTTTTCAAACCTCAATTCAATCCGTAACCTATCTGAACCATCATAAAAATCATCCCAATCTAATCTGAACCACTCGTAACTATGAGTTTTTAACGTAAGTTTTATTGAGTCAACAATTGCACTTTTTCCAGAGTCATTTTCACCTATCAATACATTTATTCCTTTTGTGAAATTCAAATCTAAATTCGGGTTCTCTAAATCAATGGAAGAATTACTGCCAAACTTTCTAAAGTTCCATAGTTTAAGGTTTGATAAGTACATATTTTAATTTTGGTATAATTATTATTAAATATAAATGAAAGCCTAAATTTAGTTGTTCAACCTCACTCATTCTTACGGTTTTCCGCAACCTAAATTGCAGATATCCGCAAAACATACATTATTACACATATAATTACCATTTAATAACATAATAGTTGTTATTACTAATGATATTTTACTACTTTTAAATTGTTAATATGCAGTTATATAAGGTTTTAACTAGTGTTTTGCTGCTGGTTTTAAAGACTGTTGTAACTGTATGTGCACAAAAAAATAACTAACCAAACTAACTAAAAATTATGAAAACCCTAAGCACTTGCTTAGCACTCTTTTTTTATGTGCTATGCATTAACGGACAAACACAAACTATTAACTGTGAATTTGAAATTAAAAAGTTGAGTAGTACTTATGAAAACTACAACAAAACATTAGAAGAAAAGAAGCAAGAAATAGACGAAACCAAAAAGTCGATTACCCAAGAAAGCTTAGACAAGCTTAGTACTTTAATTAAGGATAGAAAAGCGTATATAGATTCACTAAACCTTACCTATGCTAAGTTTACTAGCTATAAAAACGTGTGTACCAACATTCCTGCAGATTCAATAGCTAGTTGGTTTCCTTATAAAGAACCACCTACACGAGAAACCATAGCCAAAGAAGCTGAACAAGAAGAAACGGTAGAAGAACCTGTAACCTATAGTTATTTTAATGAAAATATAATTATTAGTGAAGATATTAACGGAGCTGAGAAGACATCTAGAGAGAAAAAGGTGTTCAATCAGGTATTAAAACAAGTAAATCAAGAAACTTACCTAGGGGATATTACGATACCTAAAGATGGACAGGAGTTTTGTTTTTATAATAATAAATTTGAACGTCAAGATGAGGAAAAATATACGTATAAATTTAAAAAGATAGATATAGAAGTGCGTGATGGTAGTTTTGCTGATATACAGGTATTGGTAGAATATAAGGGAAGTTTGTTATTATTTGAAAATTATAAAGGTGTGAGTTTTCTAAGGTATAGTCATTGGGCAAGAAAAAACTACCTTTTTTATTCACAAAAACAACCAACAACCAATGTTGATGAAGCAGAATTTAAAGACCTTCGCATTCGTTTAAGTGATGTACTGATGTATAAGTACAAAATAGGAAATAACTACATACCATACGATTTAACGTTAGAACTGCCTAAAGAAGATATTGATGGAAATGAAACCAATTTAACTACAGCGGCAACCTATCAAATAAAACAAGATACTTACTTAGATAAAATAGTAGAACTACGCGCTTATACCGACTTTTTAGCACTCTTTGGAGAGTCTGATAATGGTTTAGTGCAACTAGAAGGAAATGCAAAGTTTTATATGCTTCCTTTTTCAAGGAGCATTAGCAACTTTCCTATTTTCTCTAGGTATATATCTTCTATCCAATTTGAGTATTTTAAATCGATTACCCCATACGTACACTACGCTAAGTTTGAAGAAGATAAAGGGTTAGTTGCTGCAACAGGTGGTGTAATAGGAAATACATTAGATTTGGTAGAAAAACGCTTTTTAACTGTTGGTGGTGAGATGAATTTATTTGAGATATATCAAAAGAGTTATCCTATGAGAATAGGTTTGTTTGCTGCAGCTGATTATAATCTTACAAGAGTTCAAAATGATACCCAAGGAGTAGAGAATATAAAAGCAGTTAGTTATGGATGGGGGGTTAATATGTCGTCAAAACGATTTAACAACTTCGGATTCAATTACAAACTGGGGTTTCACTGGTTTGATTACAAAAACTATAACGGCTCTAGCACTATAGATTTAGACTTTAAAGTGCCCGTAGTAAAAAATCAAGCAGAGGTGTTTTATCACCCTAACAAAAACCCAAATCAAGCTATTTTTGCAAGATTAGTAACCTATAATTACAAAGGAAGCGAAAGCGATGAGGCTTTTTATCAGTTTCAATTCGGGTATAAGTTCTCCTTAGGGTCAAGAACAGTAAAGAAATAATACATAAAAAGAGGTTATTTGTTAAGAATAACCTCTTTTTATATAACAGTTTTATGAGTTCTATTAAAATCTAACAAAATTCTAATTTCATGGTGTCACCTCGAACCTATGTGAGAGGTCTCAAGGCAATGAGTTACACCTTTTAATAAGATTCCTCTCTATCGTTATTTGTTAACGTCATTGCGAGTGATAATGAAGCAATCTCTAAGTTTTGAGTTCTAAATAAACAAATTACTTCGTCGTATCCTCCTCGTAATGAGGATAAAAAGAAACTTATTTTAGCTTATTTAAATACACCTTTGTACTTGGCATTTCAGCTACATTTATGGTGTCTGGAATATAGCCTTCTGCCTGAAGTACTACCAAGCCTTCTCTAAACTCATATAGATTTACAGTTCCATCAATATCTGATATAATTGTATCTGTTGGTTCTCTTAGATTAATTACTTTAACGTTTTTTATCAGGGTTTCCGTAGTATTTAAAACTTGTATATTCCAAATCCCCATAAAATGCCTTCGTTGGTGATAATCTTCACTAGAGTTCCATAAATATATAATTGTTATAGAGAATGTAAAAACTGATACAATAGTAAAAGAGAGGTAAATAAGTACTTTTAAATATAGCTTTTGTTTTCTAAATCGAGAACTAAGAATTAATATTAAAGAACCTAGTGCAAATAGTATGAGGAAAATTTTTACCATGTTTTATTTATTAGAACCTAACCTTAGTCTTCTAAAGGAAGTATTGCTTTCTTCTTTAAAGTTATAGTATCTGCTTTTTTATTTAGAAATGTGTACCCTACTACTTCACCACTATGAGTCCAAACCGTTCTTACTATCTTAGTTTTATAGCCTTTTTTGGAAAAGGATAATTTAGAAATAAAGTTGATGTCTTTTTTTAATTTGAAATACCCTTTAGAATCAGATAATGTTGAATTATTAAAGTCCAATTCTTTTACTTTTACATTTGGTAAAGCTCTGTTATCTTCATCTAAAATAACCCCGTGATGAAAAAGTCTTTTTTCTTTACAGGATAATAATAAAGCCATGAAAAATATGAATAGAAGTTTTCTCATTTTATTCTTTCCTCTTCATAAATAAAGTGTCTTTTCTATGAACGAATAACGATTTATCTCCTCTTCTGTTCGCTGTATAAGGAGAAATAGTATCTGAGATATAACCTTCTTTAACAAAAATTAATTCACTAATAAAATCTGCTTTTCTATTTAGATAAAAATAGCCATCACTTTTAGAATAGGTATACTGTGAATAAGATGAGCTTTCTATTATTTTTACTTTATTTATTGGCTCTTTGTTTTCATCTAATACATAGCCGTGGTAACAATCACATAGTTCTTGTTTGCAAGAAACTGTTAAAAGTAATAATGTTAGTAATAATACGTTTTTCATTTTAGCTACATAACATGTCTAGAATACGCTTACTTTTCAAGTGGTTTTAGGAAGATTGAATCATACAATATTGTTTCTTCTCCAAAACTTCCTCTTGTTCCTTTTTCAATTTTGATACTCTTGTATTTTGGATGTTTTAATTCCATTGAATAAAATAAAGGAACATGCCCGCCTTCAAAATTAAACATCACTCTTTTCTTTACTCTCTGTATGGTAAACTTTCCTTGGTTATCGGACTTTATCTGTTCATCATCAATCTGTATCAATACTCCTTTAACTGGTTTGTATGTTAAAGAATCGTATAGTGTTCCTTTAATTTCGGGTCTTTCTATTCTTGACGAACAAGAATTCAAAATAAGTGCTATTAATAGTAAGTAATAGAATCTCATTTTTATTTTATTGAAAATACTTGATGTATTTACTTTTATGACTAATTAAATAAATAGTATCTCCAGTAAAGTTTCTACTTATAAACTCTCCATTATGAGTACTGTATACAGGCAATGTATCTATCCTATAGTTATCTTTTTTTAAGATGATTTCATTCCCTATTAATGTTTCTTCTTTTAGAGTAAAAAAACCTTTCTCATCTGTTTGAGTTAATTTATCATCTTGTAAACTACATACTTTAACACCTTTTATGGGTTCTTTTGTATCTATATCATAGATATATCCGCTATAGTTAGTATTACAGCTTTGTATTAAAAAGATAAAAGCTAATAATGAATGGTGGATTTTCATTTTAATTTTATTTTAGTTAACCATATTAAACTTAAAACATCTTTTGTAGATGCAACTCTTCTTTTATGATAATTGGGTTGGTTATACCATTCTCCTAGCTCGTTTTCTCTATAATACGGCATTATATCTATTTCTCCTTCTAAAGGAATTCTTGGTGCTGATGATTTACGAAATTGAAATACCGTATTTACACTTCCTTTATGACCGTAGCTGTAAAAAGTTCCTCCATATGCTTTTAAAATAGTGTGTCCTATTTCGTGAGCTGATGTATCCTTAAATTGAACATCTTCATTTCCTATTCTCTGGTATGCCCACTTTTTCGAATATTTAATATAACCTACATTATAACAAATAGCTTCTCTAGAAAAAATATTTCCCGCGTAAGATATTGGATCTTCAACGGTTCCTGGATTTCCTGAACGCATCCAAGAATTATTAGTATTAAAAATTAAACTAACATCATCCATTGTTTTCTGTGTTGTATTTATTGCGTTTACATAAACTTCATATTTTTCACCGTCAATATCAACATCTTTTGCTATGTAGTGATTCCTGTTTCTACCCCAATGATAGTTTAACCCTTCCAAAGCTAATTTTTCTAAATCTTCAAAGCTTTTTGTTATACTCTTAATAGGAATTTTACCATAATCTGACAATGTTTTTTGTGGTATTTTATCCCAAGGACATACTTCTTTTGAAGTTCTCATTCCTGGGTTAAGATGATCTCTATGAATAACCTCTTTACACTCTATTCCTCTTGCTCCTCCATCTTTTAAGTTAACACGTAATGTAACATCTATTCTTTTAGAGTTTTTATCAATCTTTACATCTACCCATTTAACCTCATCGTAACGCATACTAAAATCTAACTTTTTTCTGCTATAGTTATTTGAGTTATCTACGCCAATAGTATACAAGTTTAAATTTTCGTATTGTGTTAGTTTAGCAGTGTCTAAAATTCCTCCACTATCAAACCCATCCCATTTCCAAATGTGTTCTCCTTGTTTTAGCTTGTTAGCATCAGTTATTTTTTCTTCAAAAATCACCGAGCTTCCATCTCTAATTTGTAGCGTTAGTTCCTTGGCATTATTATCGGCTATTTGGTAAGTAAATTGTACAAAGCCTCTTTCACTATTTCCGCTGTAATCAGCTATTCCTAGGGGGACAAAACTTGGCATATTACGATAATTTTGGGGTTACACTAAAGTTTGTACCGTCACTAGAAACGGTACTGCCATTATTAGTTACTTCTTTTTGTGCTCCAGAAAGTGTTTTTCTCCAGTACGTAGAATATTCTATCGAAGAATTAGGCATTTTTACTCCTGCACACGTAATAATTAATCGGTCTTTTATAGGCTGGTCGTTTGTATTAGAAAAAATAGTTTCAAACTTTTTAAGGTAGCAATCAAAAAAAGTCATTGTTTTAGAACCTCCTTTTAAATATGGGTAGTATATTTTTAACTCTAGTTGGTCTATAGCATTTTCTTTACAAGCCCACTCTTCAAAATCAGTATTACTACCTGATTCTATTTCTAATTCTAAACCTACAAAGTTAGCGGAGCTTGTGGGTTGGTCAGAAACGTTTATATTTCTATTAAAACCAAAGTTATAGGTTAGTACTTCTATCTCTCTGTTATTAAACAACAGCATAGTTCTATATTTCATAGCATCTTTTTTAGTTATATTTTTTTCTTGTTGAAGTAATCTTTAGCAATTTCAACGTATCAAACCTACAATTTTTCTATTTAAAAAGCTAGCATATTTATTATTAAATCTCTTTGTACTAAGCAAATACGGAGCGTGTACTTTGTTTGTACTTAATAGGTACTTCTACTAACTTTATTTAAGGTTAAATACTTTGAAAGAATGCTTGGTTGTTAGCGTATGGATTTTAAATAATGAGATAACTACGTCGCTATTGCTACTCGTTATGACGGTTGTTTTTTAGAGCCAAGAGAATAGACCGCTTCGCTGTTAGAGTAAAGACTTATTTATAGGTCTTTGTTCTATTCTCTTTTTTCTATATTCTTTTTATCATCCAGTGTCACTTCGAGTAAAATTATTGAAATGAAATAAAAATAATTTTGTATCGAGAAGTTTTCTAATAGTTCTCGATACTATTTTTATTTCGTTATCACTCAATAAAAATCACTCGAACTGACAGTGATTACAATAAAAAAAGAGTAACACTTTTCAATGAGATTCCTTCTCAGTTGCTTTGCAACATACTTTCAATTAAAATATATCTTAATTTCAGTGACGTTCGGAATAACTGTATGTCTTGTGACCTACAAGAAATTCTTTGAAAATCAAGACAGCAGTGATGGATGTAAGATAAAAAGCTGTTTGAGCGATAGCGAGTTCTTTTTATCAGTGGAGGATGTCGTAGTATTTTCTCACGATTTTATTGTAAGTCTTGATTTTTGTTTCTTTTTATCAAGAAAAAGAATACCACAATAATCTTTGAGGAAAAACTTCTCTTTATAACGTTGTTATGAGACAAACGTGTAGTTTTTATGTTTGGGACTCTAAATAAATAGATTACTTCGTCATACCTTCCTCGGAATGATGGTTTGTAAAAGTATTTTTACTTATACTACTTACTTTACAGCTATATTTGCATATAGTAAAAAGAAAATAGTACCGTCTTAATGACACATCCTTTACGACAACATATTGAAGAAATTATACCTCTTACTGATGAGGAATTCGCCTATATTCTAAGTTTTTTTCAGCCTATTACTAAACGTAAACATCAATATTTACTGCAAGAGGGCGAAACTGCCAATAAAGAATATTGGGTGGTTAAAGGTTGTGTAAAGAGCTATTTTATTGAAGATAGCGGTAAAGAGCATATTCTTCAATTTGCTATGGAAAATTGGTGGATTACCGATTATGAATCATTTGTAAAGCAACTACCTTCTAAAACAGCAATTGATTGTATTGAAGATTGTGAATTGTTGTATATCACTTATGAAAACCGTGATAAACTAACTGCCTCTTTGCACAAAATGGAACGTTTTTGGGCTAAAAAGAGTAAAATGGGCAGAATAGCTCTTCAAAAAAGAATTGTATCGCTCTTACAAAATTCTGCAAAAGAACGATACGACCAACTGTTAGAACAATACCCTACCCTTTTTCAACGGGTTCCTAAAAAAATGATTGCTGCTTATTTAGGGGTTTCTAGAGAAACTCTTAGCAGGCTTAATTCTTAGTTTTTAATATTTCTTATTGTTTGCATGTGACATACATCACTTTAAAGGTGTGACATAGCTCCTGTCTAAAGTTGTACGTCCACTGCAACTTTGTAGTATAATTTTAAAACATATTATTATGCCTTTTGTAAACATTAAAGTTACCGACGAACAGGTAACCCAAGAACAAAAACGTCAACTTATTGAAGGAACAACGCAGCTTTTAGTTGATGTACTCCAAAAAAATCCTGCAACTACCCATATTGTTATTGAAGAAGTTCCTATGGGTAATTGGGGGCACGATGGTAAACAGTATTTAGGAACTAAAAAATAAGACTCATGAAGAACAAAACTGCAATTATTACAGGAGCTTCAACAGGTATTGGTAAAGAAATTGCTAAACTTTTTATAGAAAAAGGATGCAATGTAGTAATGAATGCTTCTAATGAAGAAAACCTACAAAAAGCTTATAAAGAGTTAGGTAGTCCGTTAAACGCTGTGCTTCTTGTTGGAGACATTAGTAAACAAGAAACAAGTAAACAATTAGTAGTCTTAGCTTTAGAAAAATTCAATAGTATAGATGTACTCATTAACAACGCAGGAATCTTTGCTCCTAAACCTTTTTTAGAGGTTGAAGAAAGCGATTTAGAGTTGTACTGGAATGTGAATTTAAAAGGAACTTATTTTGCCTCTCAAGCTGTTATTCCGAGTATGGTAGCACAAAAAAATGGAGCTATTATAAATATAGGAACTGTTTTAGTAGATCATGCTATAGCTGGTTTCCCTGCTACTGCTCCTTTAATGAGCAAAGGTGCAATTCATACCTTAACCAGACAACTCGCTGCTGAGTTTGGAAATGATAATATCAAAGTAAACACAATTGCTCCGGGTATTATTAGAAGTCCGCTACAAAGCAAAATAGGTATTGAAGACGCTGATAGTTTAGCTGGGTTACACTTGTTAAACCGTATTGGTGAGGTAACTGATATTGCTGAAGCTGCTTACTATTTAGCTTTTTCAAATTTTGTTACAGGTGAAACTATGAATGTGGCTGGTGGTCACACCGTTGGTCATGCCATTTAAAACTAAAAAAGATGTATAAAGAGAATATAACAGCAATAGAACTTTTAGTAACGAACTACTTTGAGGGTATTTTTTATGGAGATACTCAAAAACTTCAATCATGCTTTCATAACAATACTCCTATTTATGGAGATATTAAAGGCGCTGACTATTTTAAAAGTTCTGAAAATTATATTGAAGGGGTTGCTAACAGGCAAAGTCCAAATGATTTAAAAGAAACTTTTAACATGAAAATTGTAGGGGTTGATATTATGGGGAAAATAGCCATGGCAAAGTTACATGTACCTATGTTGGGTTATAATTACTATGACTATTTATCTCTAAACAAAATAGAGAATGAATGGAAAATTGTAGCTAAGGTTTTTACGCATGTAGAATAACCTTATAAACAAAAGCGGTTTGGATGTTTATCTAAACCGCTTTGTTTTTATTACTAACAACAAGCCTAATAATTTTTCTCATTTGATAGAGATTCCTCACTATCGTTCGGAATGACCGTAATCACCTATTTTATAATCCTAACCACTTTGTAAACTCTGCTGTTTTGTTTTGACTGGTTTTTAAAATTGTTTGGCTGTTTTTTAGATTAATAGCCACAACATTTTTATTGTACCTACTTATCTTTTCTATATAGTTTCTATTGAGTAGTTCGCCTCTATTAATTTTAAAAAACACGTTAGGATTTATCATTTCTTCTAATGCTTTTAAAGAAGATTGATTTAATACATGCTTTTTATTACTTATATCGTATGCAGTTACAATTCCATAATCTGCTTGAAAATACATTACCTCATCCACCTTTAAGAAATAGGTATATTGAGAGGATTTAACAGCGATAAAATCTTGATAGCTTTTAGGAGCTTGAGCTGTTTGATTTGCTAAGTAAGCATCTAATTTTTGTAAAACATTATGATCGCTTTCAACCTTCATTGAGTTTTTTAAGCTTGAGTACTTGTATACCGCTTTTTCAAACCGTTCAAACGAATACGGTTTTAATAAATACTCTATTCCACTGGTTTCAAAAGCATGCATCCAAAACTGGTTGTAGGCTGTTATAAATATAATTGGTGTTTGAATTGCTAGCTTTTTATAGGCATCAAAAACATTACCGTCTCGTAGCTCTATATCAGAAAAAATCAAGTCAATATCAGAAGTTGATTCAAAAAACTGAAGCACTTCTTCTACTGTTTCAAACTCTTCTACCACAGTAATAGGTTTATGATAACTTTCTATATACTTTTTCAGCTTTTTTCTAGCTGGTAACTCATCTTCAACTATAAGTGCTTTTATCATTTCTAAACAGGTTTATGAGGTAGTATTAATGGTAAAACAACTTCAAACTTTTTTTCAGTTTCGCGTATCTTAATAGTATTTTCAGCAAGCAATTCAAATTGTTTTGATAGGTTAGCCAATGCCACTCCATTACCTTTTCTTTTTTTAGAATACAACGCTTTGTTATTCGTTACTTTAATTCCTTTATCTTCTGTAATGGTAATTTGTACAGGAAATTCAAAGGTTCCTTTATTATGAGTAATGGCATTTTCTATAAGAACTTGTAAACAAAATGGTGGTACTACAATGTTTTTTGTATACAATACTGGTGCTATGTGTAGTTGATAATACCCCTGATATTTTTCTTCCATTAGCTTAAAATATCCTTCTGCAAAAAACAACTCTTCTTTTAATGAAACCAATTGCTTATCTGCACTATGTAAACTATACCTATACAACTCTGAAAATCGATTTAAAAACAAAGAAGCTCTTTCCGTGTCTTCATCAATAAGCTGATCTAAAACATTTAAATTATTGAATAGAAAGTGAGGGTTTAATTGGTTTTTTAATTGTGTAATCTCGTTTTTAGCTTTACTTATTTCATAGGCAGCTACCTGTTTTTGATACGCTACATTTTCTTTGTAATACAAGTAGGCTAATGAAAATCCACCAAAAATAATAAAGTCAATTACAGAGTTTATATTGACGTATATTATATGATAAACAGAACCAAAGTTTCTGGAATAAGTATCAAAAATGAACGCGACAATTAATCCAAAACTATTTCCTA
This sequence comes from Tenacibaculum sp. ZH5_bin.1, assembly GCF_042865525.1. Taxonomy (NCBI): domain Bacteria; kingdom Pseudomonadati; phylum Bacteroidota; class Flavobacteriia; order Flavobacteriales; family Flavobacteriaceae; genus Tenacibaculum; species Tenacibaculum sp. ZH5_bin.1. The sequence goes on from NZ_JBEGIO010000005.1 coordinate 143,740, forward strand.
TCACTAAATATGTTAACAAGCCTATTCCAAAAAAACGCACATATCTCCTACTTAATGAAGTCTGCTTTTTTGAGTTTTTATTAATACTCTTTTTGATAAAACTAACCCACCAAAAAATAAAAACTGCTTTAAAAAAATACCAAAAAGGAGCATCAGGGTAAAAGATAAAATCTTTCCAAGAATCTGAATTCCCAAATTGATTTTTTAAAATAAATATTAAGCAAAAGGTAAAGAGAAAGATTAAAAATGTAGCATTTTCTCTAAAAAAGGATGTGTTTGTTTTCATATCAGTACTCACAAATATATCAAATTTGCGATGAAATCTTTGAAAGAATCTCACCGCAAACTCTAGCATTCCTATTTATCTTCTGGCCAAGTACTTACTGTATTTCCTTTCTCATCATAGGCTTCTAATTTTATTTTATTATCCTCGTCTATAATAAACTTAGCTCTTGTTTTTCCATTAGTGTCATATAAAAACAATCCATTTTGTTTTCCTGGTGTTTGTCCTAAAGCTACCCTAGGTACTCCTCCTATCATTCCTTTTTGTTGATATTCTTTAAACTTAGCTCTTTTCTCTTCCAAATCATTGATTGCTTTTAATTCCTCTCCTATTTTTAGGGACATTTCTTGGGTTTCGTTGTCTCCTCGATCATTAAACACTAACCTACCTGCTTTGTATCTTTTCCCATTTTTCTTAGCATCGGTAGTTATGAGTTGCATTACTTGGTCTCCATCGTATTGATCAAACGTTAACGATAATCCTGAACTATGTCCTTTTTCAGTTTTTTTACCATCATAAATAAATCCACCACACTCTATACCTTCTTCATTATAAAAAAGCATTCCTGCCCTCTTTTTTCTTTCGTGATATACTCTTCCATTAATCTTATCGCCTTTGCCAGGAAAGTTTGCTGTGTTAGTAATAAGCATTTTTACCGTTCCGTCATTTTCAATAATATTAATTCTTTTTACGTCAATGGTATCAAATTGTGTATTTCCTTTATTTTTAAAGGCTACAGTAGTTAAAACTCCTATTAGTGCTGTTATACTTACTGCAAATGTTCTTAAAAAAATAAGTTCTCTTTTTGGGTTCATCATGGTATGTTTTATAATTAGATACCTCAAAAGTATTTAAGGCTTACATTCTTTAAAACGTCTTTTTTATAAACTCAGGAAAATAAATGATAAACTAAGGAATATAAACAATAAAAAACCACCGACTTTAATTCGGTGGTTTAAAAATATGTATTAAGGTTAGTTATTTCTTAGTACATGTTTTGTAATGCTGTAATATCGTTACCATTAAACTCTCCGTCTTCGTTAGAGCTAAAGCAAGCTAACATAACTGAAGTTGAATCGTATCCTGTTGGTGTACCAGACACATGGTTAGCTCCTACACCAGCAGTTCCTTCGTTAGTGTTTTGTCCACAACTTTGACGGCTAAACCAATCAGTATGTCTAAATCCTACTGAATGTCCTATTTCATGTGTAATTACATGCTCGTTTACATTTGTTGTGTACCCTGATAATCCGTAGATTTGCACCCACTTGTAAGGTAAACCTCCACTTGGAAAACCTGCGCTACCACCTGATCCAGATTGATTTGGATTACGATAAACTACCATATCTTTATTGGAATAATCAGTTCCAAAACTTAAAGTAAAACTAATAGATACTCCGCTTAAATTATTGTAATTATCTACCGCCCATTGTAGTGCTGTTTGCTCTTTACTAGAAAGACCATATCCACCACCACCTGTATATCCTATAATAGAAATATTTCTACCTTGAGATACTAAGTTATTGGTTGAGTATTGACGTCCAGATTGATTATCATCCTTAGCCTTTGCTAAAGTAAATAACTCTTGTTCTGTCATTACTACATCTTCTTCTAAAAATAAGCGCACTTCTGATGTTCCGTCAGGAAAGTAAAAATTATCATAACGAATATGATCTACATTTAACTCTAATTTAGCTGCAGCATCAACAACCTCTTGAGGTACAGGTTTGAGCCCTGGGTTATCGCTATATTGTAGTATAGCATCCGGCTCTTTAATTTGTTCGTTTTCACTTGAACATGAGGTGAAGAACACACCTACTGACAAGCCCATAATTAGGGCTAACTTTGTTTTTTTCATAATATGAAGGGTTTTATAATTCACTGTAAATCTACACTTTAGAACTAAATATTTAAAATAAAACCTAAAAAAACGTTAAAAAAAAGAATATTTAAACAGAAAAATCATAAAATATTAAATACCAAACAAATAAGCGGTTTTTTAAACAATTAAAAAACACGATATCAATTACTTAAAAACAAAACTTCCTTTAACAGAAATGGTTAAAGGAAGTTTACGGTTAATTTACAGTATTTATAACTTATATAATAGTGCTTTGACCCATGTGTATGTTTTGGAAGTTCATATCACTATCTTCTTGATTATAGATGTAGTCCGCAATAAAATCTCCTACTTTACTAGTAGAAAATGGATTCTCTGAATTGATATCTTCGGTAGTAATTCCTAATTCTAATGATTTTTGAACGGCTACTTCTACTACTTTAGCTTCTTGCATTAAACCTAAATGCTCTAATAACATTGCTGCCGATAAAATAGATGCTAACGGATTTGCAATATCTTTTCCTTTTGCTTGTGGAAAAGATCCATGAATAGGCTCAAATAGTGCATTTTCTTTTCCTACTGAAGCAGATGCTAACAAACCTATAGAACCTCCTATAACGCTTGCTTCATCTGAAAGTATGTCTCCGAAAAGATTTTCTGTTAGAATTACATCAAACTGTTTTGGATTTAAAATTAATTGCATTGCAGCATTATCTACAAATAAGAAATCAACTTCAACATCTGGATATTGTGTTGCCAATGCTGTTACTGCTTTACGCCATAACCTTGACGTTTCTAATACATTAGCTTTATCTACCAATGTTAGTTTTTTACGTCTTTTTTGAGCTGCTTGAAAGGCTAAATGCGCCATTCGTTCAATTTCTTCTACGGTGTATGAACAACCGTCAAAAGCATGTTGTCCGTCGTCACTCAACTCTTTAATTCCAAAATAAATTCCTCCAGTCAATTCTCTATAAATAGTAATATCGGTTCCTTCAATTCTATCTTTCTTTAATGGTGAATTATGAAGTAACGTGTCATATGCTTTTACTGGACGCACATTACAAAACAATCCTAATTCTTTTCTTAAACGTAATAATCCTTGTTCTGGACGTACTTTTGCTGTAGGGTCATTATCGTATTTTGGATCTCCAATAGCTCCAAATAAAATAGCATCACTCTTTTTACACAATTCAATGGTTTCATCTGGCAACGGGTTTCCTGTTTTATCAATAGCACAGGCTCCCATTAATGTTTCTGTAAATAAAAATGTGTGGTCAAACACATTACCAACAGCTCTAAGCACTTTTTTTGCCTGTTCTGTTACTTCTGGTCCTATTCCATCTCCTGGTATTACCGTTATATTGTACTTCATCTTTTTACTTTTATTTCATTGTTGCTTCAAAAGCTGTTATTGTATCTTTTTTACTGATTAAAAAATCTATATCGTCGTAACCATTTATCATACATAGCTTTTTGTATGGATTGATTTCAAAATCTACATTACCTATAGGTGTTTTTAGTGTTTGATTTTCTAAATCTACTATAATGGTTGTATCTGGTAATTCAGTTACTTTTTTTAACAGTTTTGCTAAATATTCTTTGGGTACTTGTACTGGTAATATTCCATTGTTAAGTGCATTTCCTTTAAATATATCCGCAAAAAAACTACTGATAACTACTTTAAATCCGTAACCCGCTAATGCCCATGCAGCATGTTCTCTACTTGAACCACAGCCAAAATTATCTCCTGCTATCAAGATACTTCCAGTATAATTTTTGTTGTTTAAAACAAAGTCTTCATTTATACTTCCGTTCTTTTTGTAACGCCAATCTCTAAATACATTATCTCCGAATCCTTCTTTATTGGTTGATTTTAAAAATCGTGCAGGTATAATTTGATCGGTATCTATATTCTCGGTTGGTAGTGGTACTGCGGTATCTATTAGTTTAACAAATTTCTCCATTAGTTTAATTCTTTTGTAAAGTCAGTAATTTTTCCTTCAACAGCCGTAGCAGCTGCCATTAACGGACTTGCTAAAATGGTTCTTGCTCCTTGTCCCTGACGTCCTTCAAAGTTTCTGTTTGAAGTTGATACACAGTATTCTCCTTCTGGTATTTTATCGTCATTCATTGCTAAACATGCTGAACATCCTGGTTGTCGTAATTGAAATCCTGCTGCTTCAAAAACTTCTTGTAAGCCTTCTAGCTTTATTTGTTTTGCTACTTGTTGAGAACCTGGTACTAACCACGCATTTACATTTGCTGCTTTTTGTTTTCCTTTTATATAGTCTGCTGCAACTCTAAAATCTTCTATTCTTGAGTTTGTGCAACTTCCAATAAATACATAGTTAACGGGCGTATTTATTAATGATGCTCCTTTTTGAAAGTTCATATATTGTAATGACTTTTCAAAGGAAACATCATTAAACTGGGGAATATTTTCTGAAATTTTTATTCCCATTCCTGGGTTGGTTCCGTAGGTAAGCATTGGTTCTATGTCTTCTGCCTTAAAAGTGTATTCTTTATCAAATTTTGCACTTTTATCAGTCTTTAATGTTTTCCAATAGGCTACTTTGTTATCAAACTCGTCTCCTTTTGGTGCAAACTCACGTCCTTTTACATATTCAAAAGTGGTTTCATCAGGAGCAATCATACCGCCTCTGGCTCCCATTTCAATACTCATATTACACACAGTCATACGTCCTTCCATAGACATTTCTTCAAACACATTTCCTGCATATTCGCAGAAGTATCCTGTACCTGAATTTGTTCCTAATTGTGCTATGATATACAAGATTACATCTTTAGGTAGCACTCCTTTTTTCAACTTACCGTTTACATTTACACGCAAACTTTTTGGCTTTTCTAATAACAAACATTGACTTGCAAATACTTGAGCTACTTGGCTTGTTCCAATACCAAAAGCAATGGTACCAAAAGCACCGTGTGTTGATGTATGACTATCTCCACAAACCATAGTCATTCCTGGTTGCGTAATTCCTAACTCGGGAGCCATTACATGTACAATTCCATTATATCGATGTCCTAAACCATATAAAGTAATATCATTTTCTTTACAGTTTTGTGTTAACTGCTCTAGTTGATGCCTTGACAGTTTGTCTTTTATGGGTAAATGTTGATTTACGGTTGGCGTATTATGATCGGCTGTTGCTACTGTTTTGTCTGGTCGTGCAATCGGAATCTTACGCTCTTTTAACTCATTAAATGCTTGCGGACTCGTTACTTCATGAATTAAATGTTTGTCTATATATAAAATCTGCGGTCCGTCTTTAACAGTGTCTACCACATGCGCATCCCATACTTTATCAAATAATGTCTTTCCCATTAAGCTATGGCTATTTTTGAAATTTTATTTACTTGTTTCATAATCTGATGAATGTCTTCGTCGATTACTTCTTTTTGTCTGTCAGCAAACTGTAAGAATGTTTTATAAGCTGTATCTAACTGAATTTTAGTCAGCTCATACCCTATCTTTTTTGCTCGGTATGCTAAGGCTGCTCTTCCGCTTCTTGCAGTTAATACAATAGCACTTTCTGTAACTCCTACATCTGCTGGATCAATAATTTCATAGGTTTCACGGTTCTTGATTACTCCATCTTGATGAATTCCTGAACTATGAGCAAAGGCATTTGCTCCTACAATAGCTTTATTTGGTTGTACAGGCATTCCCATACGCTCGCGAACCATCATACTTGTATCGTACAATAATTTGGTATTGATATCTGTTTGAAGATTTAAATATGGATGCTGCTTTAAAATCATCACCACCTCTTCTAATGCTGTATTTCCTGCTCGCTCTCCTATTCCGTTAACCGTACATTCTATCTGACGTGCACCATTGATAGCTCCTGCAATAGAATTTGCAGTAGCCAATCCTAAATCGTTATGGCAGTGACAAGAAATAATTACATTTTCAATACCTTTAACATTGTCTTTTAGGTATTTAATTTTTGCTCCGTATTCTTCAGGTAAACAATACCCTGTAGTATCTGGAATATTCAACACTGTTGCTCCTGATTTTATAACTTCTTCACAAACTTTGGCTAAAAAAGCATTATCGGTTCTACCTGCATCTTCTGCATAAAACTCCACATCGCCTACAAAGTTTTTAGCATACGAAACAGCTTCTTTTGCTCGCCTAATCACTTCTTCTTTCGAAGCATTAAATTTATACTGAATATGTGAATCACTGGTACCAATCCCCGTATGAATCCTAGGCTTGTTAGCAAACTTTAAAGCATCTGCTGCTACTTCTATGTCTTTTTTAACGGCTCTTGTTAATCCGCAAACAGCAGCATTTTTAACCAATTTAGCTATTTCTTGTACTGATGTAAAATCTCCTGGGCTTGATACTGGGAAACCTGCTTCTATTACATCAACTCCTAAAAAATCGAGTCTTTCTGCAATAATTAGTTTTTGTTGGGTATCTAATTTACATCCTGGGACTTGCTCTCCGTCTCGTAATGTGGTATCGAAAATTTGAATTTTATCGCTTTGCATAAATCTAACTATGATTATCAAAATAAAAACCAAATGTATATATTGGCTTTTCTAGCAAGCTCTTTTTTAATGGGTTAGTTACGATATCAAAACAACAAAAAACAAAAACAAAACACTGAAAAACAAAAAGTTATGCGTAAACCAATTACATTCTCCAATCAACAAAATGATGCTTTGTTTGTTTTGATTAAGTCTTTATCAAAGTCAGAAAAACGTCAGTTTAATTTATATGTTGGTCGTTTAGGGGGTAATGTAGATGCGAAATTTTTTGCGCTTTTTAAATTGCTTGAAAAACAAAAGAGTTATAACGAAAGGGCCATTATAGATAGCGGTGTGGTTAGTAAACAGCAATTATCTAACTTAAAAGCACATTTATACAAGCAAATACTTATTAGTCTTCGTATGAATCCTTCTCATAAAAACATTCGAATTCAAATACGTGAGCAGTTAGATTTTGCTACTGTTTTATATCAAAAAGGACTATACAAACAGAGTTTAAAGCTGCTTGACAAAGCAAAAAATATGGCGGTTGAGAATGAAGAGAAGAATATTGCCTATGAAATTGTTGAGCTTGAAAAGGTTATTGAAAGTCAGTATATAACCCGAAGTATTGATACACGTTCTGACGAATTAACTGTTCAAGCAAAAGAGCTTAGTATGCAAAATGTTATTGCTAGTAAGTTATCTAATCTGTCATTACAATTGTATGGTACGTTGCTGAAAAATGGCTACGTAAAAAACGATGAAGAGCTGCAAGGAGTGAATACTTATTTTTACTCTAAACTTCCTGAATATACGTATGAAGACTTGGGTTTTAGAGAAAAATTATGGTTATACAAAGCACATTTGTGGCATAGCTTTTTAACGCAGGATTTTTTACAGTGTTATAAGTATGCTAACAAATGGGTAGATTTATTTAAGCATGATACTAAGAATATTTCTTTGCATCCTGTTTTTTATTTAAAAGGAAAAAACTACTTATTAGAGAGCTTATTTTTTATAAAGCATTATGATAAGTTTAAAGAAGAGCTTTCTTTATTTGAAAAGGAAATTAAAGAAAAAAGTATTCCGCAAAATAGCAATACTGAAATCTTAACTTTTCTATATTATTATGCTAACAAATTGCACTTACATTTCTTAGAGGGTAGTTTTTCTGAGGGTGAATATTTAGTAGCTATTATTAATGATAAGATTAATAGTTATAAGGATCGTCTTGATAATCATCATATCGTTGTATTTTACTATAAAATTGCTTGTTTGTACTTTGGTATGGGTAAAAACAAAGAGTGTATTTTGTATTTAAATAAGATCATTAAACCTAAAAATATTCAAGTAGCTAACGATTTACAGTGTTTTGCTAGGGTGCTTTCTTTAATTGCTCATTACGAGTGTGGCTTGGATTATGATTTGGAGCGACAGTTTAAAGATACCTATCGTTTTTTACTTAAAATGGAAAATTTACAAGAGGTTCAAAAAGAGTTTATTTCTTCAATAAAAGCGTTGGGAGATGTATATCCGCATCAAATAAAAAAGGAGTTAAAAAAAGTACACAGTCGCCTTAAGGTTTATGAGAATCATCCTTATGAAAAAAGAGCCTTTTTATATTTAGACATCCTTTCTTGGCTTGAAAGTAAGATTGAAAATAAACCTGTGGCACAAATTATTAAAGAGAAATTTGTTAGTTCTCAAAAGTGTTGAGATTGATATTTAAACCTGAAATACTCTTTATTATTTTCAATTAAGTTAACTAATTTAAATAACTGGTAAATACCTAAAATCAAAAACGGAATGCTAATTAATAGTTTAAGCATTTCTATTTTGTTTTACCTTAACTTTTACTCGTTAGTACGATGAGAGCATGTTTATAACTCATTTTTATAAGATTCCTCCTCCTACCTCGTCGGAATGACGTTTCTATTTTTTTGGCAATCGCCCTGAGATTAAAACAACTGTTCTTTTTTCACTTGCTGATATTCTTCTACAATTGCTTCTAACACTTCTTTTGCTGGTTTAATTTCATGGATAAGCCCTGCTACTTGACCTATTTCTAGTTCTCCATCGTCCAAGTTTCCTTCAAACATACCTCTTTTGGCTCTCGCACGCCCTAACAATTCTTTTAATTGTTCTACTGATGGTCCTTGCTGATATAACTCTTGTATTTCTTGATAAAACTTGTTTTTTACCAAACGAACTGGCGCTAACTCTTTTAAAGTTAAATGTGTGCCACCGTCTTTTACATCTACAATAGTTTTCTTGAAATTATCATGTGCAGAAGATTCTACCGTAGCTGCAAAACGACTTCCTATTTGCACTCCGTCTGCTCCCAACACCATTGCTGCTAACATTCCTCTACCAGAGCCTATTCCTCCTGCTGCAATTACCGGAATCTTCACTTGTTCTTTAACCATAGGAATTAACGTAAACGTAGTCGTTTCTTCACGTCCGTTATGACCTCCAGCTTCAAATCCTTCACATACTACAGCATCTACTCCAGCTGCTTCTGCTTTTAAGGCAAATTTTACTGAACTTACTACATGCACCACCGTAATTCCTTTTTCCTTTAAAAAAGAGGTCCATGTTTTTGGATTACCTGCGGAAGTAAACACAATTTTCACCCCTTCCTCAACAATAATATCCATGATTTTCTCTATATCAGGATACAACATTGGCACATTTACCCCAAAAGGCTTATCCGTTGCTTTTTTACATTTTTGAATGTGTTCACGAAGTACTTCTGGATACATAGATCCTGCTCCAATTAACCCTAATCCACCTGCATTTGACACTGCAGAAGCTAGCTTCCATCCTGAAACCCAAATCATTCCACCTTGAACAATTGGATACTGTATATTAAATAGTTTGGTAATTCTGTTTTGCATTTTTATCCTCTGAAGTTTAATGGTTGAGAAAAGTTGAAAGGAATCTTTCTATTCATATGTATCGCTGGCTCCCACCCTTTTAAGTTTTCAAAAAAACGAACAATTTCATTTTCTAACTTTTTAGGAACCTTTTCATTGATGGTAACATCTCTTACTGCTCCTTTTATATCAATTACATATTCAACTATAATCTGACCTTTAACTTTGTAACTTATCTTACTTGTTAACTTTTTAAGTTGCTTGTAATATTTATCCTTACCCCCTTTAAAAGTTGGTCTCTTTTCTTTTATAATGTTTTTTAAATCATCAATCTTTTCTCCCTTGTCATTATAATAAGTTGTTTTAATTATCGAATCGCTTTTGGCGATTCCTCTACCTGCCAATTTACCATTATAATGGTAAATTTTCCATACTCCTTCTCTCTTACCATCTATATAAACTCCTTCAATATCCTTATTCCCATTATCGAACCATGTTTGTATTCTCCCATTTCTTTTACCTTTTTTATTGTAGAAAGTTAATGCTGATATTTTTCCATTTTTATTGAACGAAACTGACTCTCCTATTTTAATCTTTTTCTCCTTTGTTAGATAATGTGTATAGTTATATAGTTTTCCGCTACGTTTATACTTCCTTACCAACCATAATGAATCTGCACTCTTAGTAATAATTTCAAAAGACATTGCTTTCTCCTTATTGTTGATTATATTACCTTTCTTGTCTAAATAGTTTATAATAGAGTCTTTCTGTGAATATCCATTAATATTTATGAACACCAACAATAATAAGAATATCTTTTTCATAGTTTTATTTTTTCCCTTTTTAAGAAATCACACCAGAACCTAATAGCTCTTCATTTTTATACCAAGCAACAAACTGCCCTTCTTGAATAGCCGATTGTGGATTTTCAAATTCAACATAAATTCCATTGTCTACTTTATACAGAGTAGCTTTTTCTAATGGTTGTCGGTAACGAATACGTGCTTCTACTTCCATAGATTCATCAGTTTGTAAAGCTAAATCTTCACGTACCCAGTGTAGTTCTTCATTTGATACAAATAATACACTTCTATACAATCCTTGGTGATTTTTTCCTTCTCCGGTATAAATAATGTTGATATCTACATCGGTTTCAATCACAAACAATGGTTCTTTGGTACCTCCAACTGCTAACCCTTTACGTTGTCCTTTGGTGAAATAATGTGCGCCTTGATGTTTACCTACTACTTTTCCATCTTCTTTATTATAAGAGAACTTCGTTGAAAAATATGCTAACTCCGCTTCTTTATTCTCAAATTCTGGAACTAAACGATTGTACTGCTCAAATTCATCTGGAATTCGGACAATATCTCCTTCTTTCGGTTGTAGTTTTTGTTGTAAAAAATCTGGAAGTCTTACTTTTCCTATAAAACACAAGCCTTGACTGTCTTTTTTATCAGCTGTAATTAAATCTGCTTCTTTGGCTATTTCACGAACTTCTGGTTTTGTCAATTCTCCAATTGGAAACAATGCCTTTGACAGTTGTTCTTGTGATAATTGACATAAAAAGTATGATTGATCTTTATTCGTATCTTTTCCTGCTAATAACTTGTATACAGGCTTTCCATCAATTATTTCTTCTGTTTTTCTACAGTAATGCCCTGTTGCTACATAATCAGCTCCTAAACTTAACGCGATATCCATAAACACATCAAACTTAATTTCTCGATTACATAATACATCAGGATTAGGTGTACGTCCTTTTTCATATTCATTAAACATATAATCAACAATACGCTCTTTGTATTGTTCGCTTAAATCAACTGTTTGAAATGGAATTCCTAATTTTTCTGCAACAATCATGGCGTCGTTACTATCTTCTAACCATGGACATTCATTAGAAATGGTTACTGAATCATCATGCCAGTTCTTCATGAACAATCCAATAACTTCGTATCCCTGTTCTTTTAGTAAATACGCTGTTACACTACTATCTACGCCTCCTGAAAGTCCTACTACTACTCTTTTCATTTTATACTTTTGAAGCTGCAAATTTACGAAATAATAAATGTTTATATTATGGAAATAATTGATGGCTTCATTACTAAAATTGATGAATTCTAATCTCTGATAAGGCTCAGTTTATTTTCTTTTCTAATGTTATTTAAATTATTAATATTTATAATTTAATTTTTAGGAATTGAAAACGCTTTTTTCTTTCTCTTGTCGGTAACTACTTCTCCATCCATGTAAAATTGCCATTTACCATCTCTCTTACCATTTTTATACATCCCTTTTTCTTTTAAATCTCCTTTTAAATCGTAGTATTTCCCTTCTCCTTCTAATTTACCATTTACATAATACACTTCTTCAATCATCACTCCTTCTTCAGTAAAAATCTTAGAAAGCCCATTTTTCTTACCATCTTTATAAATACTTTCTTCAGTTAACTTACCATTTCTATAGTAGTTTTTTAAAACTCCATCTAATTTACCGTTAGCATATTCTTCTTCTGAAAAAAGTTTTCCATCAGAAAAATAATACGTCCATTTTCCTACTCGTTTTTTTCCTACCATCCATCCTTTTGTTTTTATTTTTCCGTTAGGCGTAAAAAATTGCACAAAGGCACTATCGGATTTTGCAGAAAACTCTTTAGTCATAGAAGGAATTCCGTAAGAATTAGGTTCATAAAAATTAAATGTACCTATCTCTTTTCCATTTTTAAACTCTCCTGAATATCTTATTTTGTTTTTATTATCATCATAATATTTTTTCCAAACTCCATGCCTCTTTCCATTAGTATCAAATTTATTTATTTTTTGTGCTTGAGTAGCTGTTATAAAAAATACCGATAACAAAAGTGTTGTTGAAAATATCCTTTTTATATTTATCATGCTATAATTTCTTTTACAATTCAAATTTACATAAACCATACCAATATGAGTCTTGATTTTTTAATTTCTGTGCTAGAAAATGTTGATAATCCTGCTAGAGTAAACAGAAATAATGCTGCAAATATTGTATTAAAGCAACCTGAATTAGTAAAGTTTTTAGTTGATGTTACTTTCGATGTTGATAATAAACTATCTATTAAAGCTGCTTGGGTACTGGAATGGATTTGTACACATAATGGAATTGAATATATTATTCCTTATCTCCCTATTTTTACAAAAAATATATATAGAGTACACTTTGATAGCGCTATAAGACCTTGTGCTAAAATTTGTGAACATTTAGCAACTGCTTTTTCCTCAAAAACAACCAATGGTATAAAAGAACAGTTAACAGAAACTGATATCGATTTAATTATAGAAACTGGATTCGATTGGTTAATTACCGATCAAAAAATAGCAGTTAAAGCCTACACCATGAATACTTTATATTTACTTGGTTTACAAAAAGATTGGGTACATCCTGAGTTAGAACACCTAATTCGCACTAAAGTGATTCATGAAAGTAAAGGTTGTAAAGCCAGAGGAAAGAAAGTATTGGAGTTGATTGAAAAACATAAAGACCAAAAACAATTATAAAACCTCAGAAGAAAAATCTTCTGAGGTTCTTTTATTATTTTACAAGCAACTAAATACGATATCGTTTATTTTATTACCAAGCCCAGCCTGATGTAGAAGAAACCTGGTCGTTCCAAGACTTCTTCCACCACCACCAACCAGACATGGTGTACCATTTAAGATTCCCTACGTTTAACCCTAAATAACCTGTTGGTGAATAAAAACCTATAACTTTTCCTCCATAACAAGAGTGTTGGTATAAATATACTACTTGTCGTCTATAAGTTGGTTTTCTAATTTTTAAAGAAGATAATTGGTCGTTATTTCCTGACCCAACCCAATGGTCTCTGTAATAATAGCGTTTTTGCCTTCTCATGCCTGTCATTTCTGTGTTATAGTAGGCATGTTTATAGAAATAAAAGTTACCCGAGCCATACACATCATAGCTATTACATTTTGATGACTTCCCTTCTGTTGAAACTTGATCTCCTGGGAAACCTTCTGCTACTTTTGAGGTGTATTTTTTTAAGTCTTCTGTATTATCGAAAACTTTTACTTCAATATCAGTGCTTCCTTCTTCTGGATTATTAAAAAACAATGATTTTGGAGCTTTTTCTTCGTTACCAAAAATTTCTTGAGCAAAATCTACATCTCCATCTGCCTTCAATACTTCTCCACTTTCTTCATTATATACATAAGATATTTTAAATTGTTTTCCATAATAATCGTACGTATGATTAATAGTTACTGTACTTCCTTTTGCTAATTGTAATTCTTCTTTTTTTGATTCATTTTCAATTACTTCTTCACTTTGACAGCTAAAAAGTAATGTAAAACACATTACTGCCATCCATAAAAAATTTTGTTTTTTCATTTTTTCTTATTTTTTAAAATCCTTAGCATCTACTAAGAATTTATTCGTTTGATTAGTTAGTTTTTTAATTTTTTTAGAGGTATTAAAACCTCTCCGTTTTTAAAACGAGAATAATCTACAACGTATTTATTTGCTTGTAAAGTAATATTAGTTTTACCTAATTCCTTTGCAATATAGTCTCTTAGAGATATATCTTCTGAGATAATGAAATCTTCTTCTAAACTTCTAGAAAATACCAATCGTAATGACTCGCCTTCATTTCTGAATGCTATCATACCATTATCTTCATCGTTATTCCCTTCCCTAAGTTTCGAGAAAATCTCTTTTACCTCTAAGTTTTTGTTGTTTAACAGTTCGTTTGCAGTGTCTTCTTTTTGCCATGCTTGTAGTATCAGAGGCGACGCTTACTAATACAAAGTTTTGTAGTTGTTTCATAAAATAATAGTTTTCGGGGTTAATTATGAAATCAAATTTACATGAACTAAAAAACACAAACACCAGTTAAACAGCTATTTAAAACACAGGCAAAACCCTTTTTTAACCTAAAAAATACCTCTTTATAAATTAATTCCTATCCTTTACAAAGTTAATTCGTAACCTTTTTTAAAAACTTTTTAGGTTTGAGTCATTATTAACAATCAAATTTATATTATTATGAAAAAAAGCATTTTAAGCCTAGGAAAAGTTTTAAACAAATCTGAACAAAAAATTATTAATGGTGGAACTTCATTTGTCGCTAAATGTTGTAGTAGCGTTTTTGGTTGTACTTATGTTAGAACACATAGTTATGCCAATTTATTACAAGCTAAAGGATATACATGTATAGCTTTATATGAAGTTGGTGAACCAACACCTTATGGAAGTGGATTAGGAGAGCCTATATAATAGTGAAAGCAAGCCTAACGGCTTGCTTTTTTTATTTAATTCCCTTTAAATTCGTAGGTTTTCGATAGCCTTGAAACGGCTGCTTTAACAACTCTTTTAAACTAGAGTTTTTTTCTTCATCTGGAAATGTATCTACTCCATACACTATTTTTTCTCTATCTAACTCCATATACGTTCCTAATAAACGGTCCCAAATAGAAAAGATATTTCCGTAGTTAGAATCTGTATAGGGTAATAAATTATGATGATGTACTTTGTGCATATCGGGTGATACAATCACATAACTCAATACCTTATCTAACTTTTTAGGCATTTTTATATTAGCATGTGTTAACTGCGTAAACACTAACGATATTGATTGGTACAACATTATTATAGCTATTGGAGTCCCGACTAAAAAAACACCTACTAAAGTAAATGTAAAACGAATTACACTTTCTATCGGGTGATGTCTGTTTGCTGTTGTGGTATCCACTTTATGATCAGAATGGTGAACTAAATGTACCATCCACAAAGGTTTTACTTTATGTTCAACTAAATGTGCTAAATAAGCTCCGAAGAAGTCTAAAAATAATACACCTAACAATACGTACAACCACAATGGCATTTCGGGTAGCCAGTTGATTAATCCAAAGTCATTTGCTTGCACCCAATCGGCTGTCTTTAATAATAAGAATGCCAATACAAAATTGATAATTACCGTAGTTGCAGTGAAAAATAAATTAGGCCATGCGTGTTTCCATTTATTGTATTTAAAACTAAATAATGGTACAGCGCCTTCCAATAACCAAAAGAAAGTAATTCCGCCAACTAAAATAATACTTCTATGACTAGAAGGAATCGTTTCAAAATAATGTATAAGAGTTTCCACTATGATATATTTTTCCTAAAAATAGAAAAAATATCTATAAAAACTTATTTCTTAGAACTTCCCGATTGTGGTAATCTCTTTTTCAACTCCTCTACTATTCGGTAAGTTGCAGGACAAACCTCCGTATTTTTAATAGTTAAATCTGCTAATTGGATAAACTTTTTACGATTGGTATGTGGATATTCTGAGCAAGCTTTTGGACGCACATCATAAATAAAACACGTATTATCTGATTCATCTAAAAAAGTACACGGAGCAGATTGTAAGACCATGAAATTATCTTCATCTCGCTGTAAATATTGATTAGTAAAATCAATCACCCTCATTTTTAAGTGTTTTGCAATGCGCTCTATATCTTTTTCAGTAAAAATTGGTGAAGTCGTTTTACAACAATTAGCACATTCTAAACAGTCGGTACGCTCAAATTCTTCCTCATGCAATTCTTGCATTAATAAATCTAAGCGTTTAGGAGTACGCTTTTTTAATCGTTGAAAATACTTCTTATTTTCTTGTAAAGCGTCTTTGGCTAATTTTGGTAAGTTTTCAAGGTCTTTATCCATGGTGCAAAGGTACGAAAGCACCTTTGAAGTCATACATTATTCTGTCTTAAAAAATCATAAGGCAAATCGTGGGAAGAAAAAATTAAAAACACTAATTTTGTGCGACAATTAAAAAGAACCAATGAATATTCAATCGTTAATAGAAACGAAAGTAAAAGAAGGATTTTTAGCCTTGTATGATGTAGAAATTCCTAGTGTAGAATTTCAAGCAACCCGTAAAGATTTTGAAGGTGACATTACAGTAGTTGTCTTCCCATTACTACGGTACAAAAAAGGAAATCCTGTTCAAATTGGTGAAGATTTAGGAAAATATTTAGTCGAGAACATCAACGAAATTACTAGCTACAATGTCGTAAAAGGTTTTTTAAACTTAGTGGTTGATGATTCTTTCTATGTAAACTTTTTTAATCAAATAGCTACTGATGCAACTTATGGCTTTGTAAAAGAAGACAAAACAGATGCACGTATGGTGGAATATTCTTCTCCTAACACGAACAAACCTTTGCACTTAGGACATGTTCGTAATGTTTTGTTAGGATATTCAGTTGCAGAAATTTTAAAAGCTGCGGGACATAAGGTTTACAAAACACAAATTATCAACGATCGTGGTATCCATATTTGTAAGTCTATGTTGGCTTGGAAAAAATTTGGAGAAGGAGAAACTCCTGAATCTACTGGATTAAAAGGCGATAAACTGGTTGGAAATTACTATGTAAAATTCGATCAAGAATATAAAAAAGAAATTAGCAACCTAGTCGCTTCTGGTGTTTCTGAAGACGATGCTAAAAAGCAAGCTCCTTTATTTGTTGAAGCACAAGAAATGTTACGTAAGTGGGAAGCTGGTGATAAGGAAGTTGTTGCTCTTTGGGAAATGATGAACGGATGGGTATACAAAGGTTTCGACGTTACTTATGAAAACATCGGAGTTAACTTTGA
Organism: Tenacibaculum sp. ZH5_bin.1; assembly: GCF_042865525.1. Classification (NCBI taxonomy): domain Bacteria; kingdom Pseudomonadati; phylum Bacteroidota; class Flavobacteriia; order Flavobacteriales; family Flavobacteriaceae; genus Tenacibaculum; species Tenacibaculum sp. ZH5_bin.1. The sequence continues at coordinate 160,880 of NZ_JBEGIO010000005.1, forward strand.
TAAATTATACTATGAAAGTAACACCTATTTATTAGGAAAAGATATTATTGAGGAAGGTTTACAAAACGGAGTTTTCTTCAAAAAAGAAGACGGTTCTGTTTGGTGTGATTTAACTGACGAAGGACTAGATGAAAAACTAGTATTACGTTCAGACGGAACTGCGGTGTATATGACCCAAGACATTGGAACTGCCATCCAACGTTCTAAAGATTTTCCTGATGTAAACGGAATGGTATATACCGTAGGTAACGAACAAGATTATCACTTTAAAGTGTTGTTCTTAATCTTACAAAAGCTAGGATACTCTTGGGCTAAACAATTATTCCACTTAAGTTACGGAATGGTAGATTTACCTTCTGGAAAAATGAAATCTCGTGAAGGAACTGTAGTAGATGCTGATGATTTAATGGATGAAATGACAAACACTGCTCGTGAAATTTCACAAGAGTTAGGTAAGTTAGAAGGGTATTCTACTGAGGAAAAAGAGGAATTATATAAAATTATCGGATTAGGAGCTTTAAAATACTTCATTTTAAAGGTAGATCCTAAAAAGAGAATTTTGTTTGACCCACAAGCATCGGTAGATTTCCAAGGAAACACAGGTCCGTTTGTACAATATACTTATGCAAGAATTCAATCAATCTTACGTAAAGCTGATTTCGATTATTCTTCATCTGTATCAGTAGAATTACACGAGAAAGAAAAAGAATTAATCAAACAATTAGAACAATATCCTGAAGTCATTCAGCAAGCAGCAAGTAATTATTCGCCTGCTGTGATTGCTAATTATACCTACGACTTGGTAAAAGAGTTCAACTCATTCTATCAAAATGTATCCATTTTAGGAGAAGAAAATCAAGATAAAAAAGTATTTAGAGTTCAGTTATCTAAAAAAGTAGCTGACACTATAAAATCTGCATTCAAATTATTAGGAATTCAAGTTCCTGAAAGAATGTAATAAATTAACAAACAACAAGTAAAAAGTAAACAACATGAAATACGACGTACTAATAATTGGAAGTGGTCCTGGAGGTTATGTAACTGCAATTAGAGCATCTCAATTAGGGTTTAAAACCGCTGTAGTTGAAAAGGAAAACTTAGGTGGAATTTGCTTAAACTGGGGATGTATTCCTACCAAAGCATTATTAAAATCTGCACAAGTATATGATTATTTAAAACATGTTGATGAGTATGGTTTAAAAGCAGAAGCTATCGATAAAGATTTCGAAGCTGTTATTAAACGTAGTCGTGGTGTTGCTGAAGGAATGAGCAAAGGTGTTCAGTTCTTAATGAAGAAAAACAAAATTGATATCATCGACGGTTTTGGAAAGGTTAAACCTGGAAAAAAAGTAGATGTTACTGATAAAGATGGTAAAGTAACTGAGTATTCGGCAGATCATATTATCATTGCTACTGGTGCTCGTTCTCGTGAGTTACCAAGTTTACCTCAAGATGGTAAAAAAGTAATCGGTTACCGTGAAGCTATGAGCTTACCGACGCAACCTAAATCGATGATTGTTGTAGGTTCAGGTGCTATTGGAGTTGAGTTTGCTCACTTCTATAACTCAATGGGAACTGATGTAACTGTTGTTGAATTTATGCCAACAATTGTTCCTGTTGAAGATAAAGATGTTTCTAAACAAATGGAGCGTTCTTTCAAAAAAGCGGGAATTAAAGTAATGACAAGTTCTTCTGTAGAGTCTGTTGATACTTCTGGTGACGGAGTAAAAGCAACTGTAAAAACTAAAAAAGGAGAAGAAGTTTTAGAAGCTGATATCGTTTTATCTGCTGTTGGAATTAAAACAAATATTGAAAACATCGGTTTAGAAGATGTTGGAATTATTACTGATAGAGATAAAATCTTAGTAAACGACTGGTACCAAACGAACATTCCAGGATACTATGCGATTGGAGATGTAACTCCTGGTCCGGCATTAGCACACGTTGCTTCAGCAGAAGGAATTACTTGTGTTGAAAAAATAGCTGGCTTACATACTGAAGCTATTGACTATGGAAACATCCCTGGTTGTACCTATGCTACTCCTGAGATTGCTTCTGTTGGTTTAACTGAAGAGCAAGCAAAGGAAAAAGGTTACGAATTAAAGGTTGGTAAATTCCCTTTCTCTGCATCTGGTAAGGCTAAAGCTGCTGGAACTCCTGACGGATTTGTAAAAGTTATTTTTGATGCTAAGTACGGTGAATGGTTAGGATGCCATATGATTGGTGCCGGTGTTACCGATATGATTGCTGAAGCTGTTTTAGGCCGTAAATTAGAAACTACCGGTCATGAAGTATTAAAAGCAATTCATCCACACCCAACTATGAGTGAAGCTGTTATGGAAGCTGTTGCTGACGCTTATGATGAAGTAATCCACTTATAAAATTCTCAAACTTTATATAACTATAACCTCGTCATTTTTGGCGAGGTTTTTTTATATTTGAATATGAAAAAAATACTCCCAATATTCGTTTTATTATGCTGTTTTTATTCTTGTAAAACAGAAGAAAAAAAAACTCCTTTAAACCCATTAACGGTTCCCTTAAACGAACGTCCTATACCAAAACTTCCAAATACTAGAAATATCTCTACTAATGTTATTGGAGGTGCACATTATATATGCCCTAACAAATGTAAAGGAGGAACTTCAAGTGTTCAAGGCACTTCTTGCCCTGTTTGTAAAACTCCTCTTGCTCATAACCAAGGCTTTCATAATACCCAAAATAATAATTCAAATTCACCTATATCAATACCTGCAACACCACCCACTTCTGGCCCAAATGCAGCAGGACAATATCATTATACTTGTTCTAACGGTTGTACTATTGGTTCAGATAATTCAGGACAATGTAAAAATTGTGGAGGAGAATTAGTTCACAATGCTGCTTTTCACAGCTAAAAGTATGTAATTACCTTACTTTTATTACGGTTTTTAATTAAGTTCCTTAACCTCTATTATCTAACTTTGTTATAAATTATAAAAATTTACACTTATGTTAAGAAATGTTTTAAAATTAGGTTCTGTTTTAAAAAACCATGAACAAAAATTAATTACTGGAGGAAATAATATGAAAGAATGTTCTTTAGGGGATCGTTGTACTAGTGATCCTCAATTTCCATCTTATTGTATTCTAGGGGTCAACCTTTGTTGCGTAAATGGTTTTTATGAAATATGTGGTCAATAACATAATCATCTCCTAAGATATAATTTATACTTTAAAACGTGTGATCAGAATATATTAAAGAATTTATAAACCTCACCATAATAAGGTGAGGTTTACATAACAGCTCTACTTATAGTAGCTTGATAACACTTTTATTTAAAGAAATTATTATTTAATATTTTTTTGCATTTTATTTTTCTAATATACCTTACCTGACCTAACTATACCACCAATTCATTAGAAATGCTGATAAAAACCTTTTAAGGCTATAAAAAAGTTTATATCAAAGATTTTCTTAACCCTTCTTCTACATTCTTCCACAAAAAGTTCCAAAAAGAACGAGTTTGATCTCTTTCAAAGTTTTTTATTTCTACCTTTTCTAATTTATTTTTTGAAGAATTTTTCACAAATAAATTAGCTAACCAAGAAACTACTTTTTTTACTCCTTTTTGCTTATTGAGCATTTTCAACTCAAGGTTTTTAAATGCTATAGCAAAATCTCCATTAGAAAAATTATCATTACCATAAAAATTAAAAAACAACTTATCTATTTTACCTTCGCACTTTATATTTAGTGCAGGCTCTATAAATGAGTTTATATTTTTTGAACTTACTTCATAAAGTTTTCCTTTAATTGTAAAAGCATCATTAACATCTGCTATATTGAATCTCCAATCAATTGATAAAGGAGATGTTCCCATAAAGTCACTTTTAATCTTAACAATTGTAGTTGGAATGCTATCTTTTATTTTAACATTTGTCAAGTTAGTTACAATTGCATCAATGTTTTCAAAACTTACCAATCCTGCTTTTCTTTCCTTATTAGTTAGCTCTTCATAAGTAATTTTAGTATCCTTTATTTTAATACTATCAATTACAAAATTAATTGGTAGTTCTCTTAGACTCTTACTATATAAGTCTTTTCTTTTGTTTCTATGATTAAGAACTGTTGCATCTAGGTATACACCAAAGTCTCCATCACTTATTAATATTTTGTCAATAGTAAAAAGTAACTTTTTTTTATTTGTTAATTTTATTTTAGGTACTTCTATTTTTTTAATAAATAAATCTAATATATCCTTTTCATAAGGAACATGATATATGTAGTTCTTTCTAGGTTTAAGAGGAGTAATTTTCACACTATCAAGTTTAAGAAAATTATCCTCCAATTTAAGATTAGCTATGCTATAAGATTGAATTTCTGAACCCTGTGCATCAAAAGCATTAAGCTTCAATGAAATTTTTTCATATAGAAAAGGAATTGTCGTTTTTAAATCTTTAGAGTATTCTAATTTTGTAAGTTTTAACCTATAGTTATCTATAGTAATAGGGTAATTTTTATCATTTATAATAGCTAAAGCTGAATTTTTAATTTCTAACTCATCAATAGTTATTGGCATTCTCTTTTTTTTATGTATAGTATCTTTTTCCTTAGCATTAAATATATCTTTAGGTATTTTTCCTTTTATAATAGAACTATTTAAGACTATTTTATCGATTGATAGTTTATCTTTAATAAAGTAAGCATAATAAGAAACTCCTTTTACACTTAAGTTATTTATTTTAAGATGTATACTATCTTTTTCTAAAAAAAAATCATCAATACTAATATTACCTAATAATACATTAGCTTTTACTTTTCCTGTATAATTAATATGTTTTTTTACTAAGGTTTCTGTCAGTTTTTTTTCAATTTTACCTGCTGCTATATAGTTCAGACTCAAAATTAAGACTGAAAATAGGACTACTATTATTACAATTATTTGTATTGTTTTTTTTATCACAGCAAATTTTAAATTTTGTTAAAATTAGTTAATTATTTATTTTCTTTACATTTAAAACCCTTTAAAACATTTAAAAAAAATATTTAACTCTATTTTTATTGAATATTTTTTATTTCGGCATAATAGTTGCTACTAACAAAACATTAACATAATAACTACTACTATGGAAAACTATCTACTAAAACAGTTTTGCAATTTGAGGGGATGATTGTTATTGAAAAAGAAAAACTCGAAGTTAATAGCTTCGAGTTTTATTTTATAAATGTTTTATTTACCTGATTAACTTCTTATATTTAATTCGCTTAGGCATTAAATCTCCTCCCAAACGCTTCTTCTTGTTCTCTTCATAATCAGAGAAAGAACCTTCAAAGAAATACACTTGACTATCTCCTTCGAAAGCTAAGATATGTGTACAAATACGATCTAAAAACCATCTATCGTGCGAAATTACCACAGCACATCCTGCAAAATTTTCTAAACCTTCTTCTAAAGCTCGTAAAGTATTTACATCTAAATCGTTTGTTGGCTCATCTAATAACAATACGTTACCTTCTTCCTTTAACGTCATTGCTAAATGCAAACGGTTACGCTCTCCTCCTGATAAGGTTGCTACCTTTTTATTTTGCTCACTTCCCGAGAAGTTAAAACGACTTAAATAAGCTCTTGAATTTACTTGTTTACCTCCCATCATCACTAAATCTTGACCTTCAGAGAAGTTCTCCCAAATAGATTTTTCTGGATCAATATTAGAATGTGACTGATCTACATAAGCTATTTTAGCTGTCTCCCCTACTTTAAAGCTTCCCGCATCAGGAGTTTCTTCTCCCATGATCATTCTGAAAATAGTGGTTTTACCAGCTCCGTTCGGACCAATAATTCCTACAATTCCGGCTTGTGGTAGGTTGAACTCTAAATTTTCGTATAATAATTTGTCTCCATAAGCTTTAGAAACACCTGTAGCTTCTATTACGTTCGTTCCTAAACGAGGACCATTAGGAATGTATATTTCTAATTTTTCTTCCGTCTGCTTCTGATCTTGACTCATTAACTTTTCGTAGTTCTTCAAACGTGCTTTTTGCTTTGTTTGACGACCTTTTGCTCCTTGACGTACCCATTCTAACTCTCGTTCTAAAGTTTTTTGACGCTTAGAGGCTGTTTTACTTTCTTGAGCTAAACGTTTAGATTTTTGGTCTAACCAAGATGAATAATTTCCTTTCCATGGAATACCTTCACCTCTATCCAATTCTAAAATCCAACCTGCAACGTTATCTAAGAAATAACGGTCGTGCGTTACTGCAATTACCGTTCCTTTATATTGTGCTAAATGATGCTCTAACCAATGTACAGATTCTGCATCTAAGTGGTTGGTAGGCTCATCTAATAATAAAATTTCTGGTTCTTGTAATAATAAACGACATAAAGCAACACGACGACGCTCTCCTCCAGATAATACTCCGATTTTCTTATCTCCTTCTGGCGTACGCAAAGCATCCATCGCTATTTCTAACTTAGTATCTAATTCCCATGCATTAGAAGCATCAATCTTATCTTGTAGTTCAGCTTGACGATCCATTAACTTTTGCATCTTATCTGCATCAGAATATACTTCTTCTAAGCCAAACATATCGTTTATTTTGTTGTATTCATCTAAAATAGCAACTGTTTCTGCTACTCCTTCTTTAACAACTTCTAAAACGGTTTTATCTTCGTCTAACTGAGGTTCTTGTTCTAAATATCCTACTTTATAACCTGGAGAGAACGTAACATCTCCTTGGTAGTTTTTTTCTACTCCTGCTATAATTTTTAACAAAGTAGACTTACCTGAACCGTTTAAACCTAAAATACCAATTTTAGCTCCATAAAAGAAACTTAAATAGATATCTTTAAGAACCTGTTTTCCTGTACTTTGGTAGGTCTTAGAGACCTTATTCATTGAAAAAATGACTTTTTTATCGTCGCTCATTTCTCTATATTTTCTTTAATTAAACTCTTCCTTTTAGGGCATTAAACACCCATGCATTTGCAAAAAAACCTAACCCAACAGCTCCAAATCCATACCCTGCTATTTCATCATATTTAAATACTGCTAATCCAATAAGTAAAATTCCCATTAATACCATTATAAGCGTTGCCCAACCTAGGACAGTGTTTTTGTTCATTGCCATAATTTACTTTTTTCAATAAAATGTGAGCCACAAATATCGGTAATTATTTAGACTTATTCACTGTAGTTTTGCGCATAAAAAAAGTCTTACCAATGCAAGACTTTTTAGTGATTTTAAATTTATATACATACTATAGTTCAGCAGCTAACCTACTTCCTTGGTTTATGGCTCTCTTTGCATCTAATTCTGCCGCAACATCAGCTCCTCCAATTACATGTACTTTCATTCCTTTGGCTTCTAATGGCTCTAACAATTCTTTAAATGGAACTTGACCTGCACAAATAATTACATTATCAACTGGTAATACTTTTTGTTCTTCATTTTGAACATAGTGTAAACCTTCATCATCTATTTTTGTATACTGTACTTCATTTATAAATTGTACTTTTTTTCTTTTTAATACTGAACGATGAATCCATCCTGTAGTTTTTCCTAAATTTCCTCCAAACTTTCCTGAACTACGTTTAAACATATATATTTCTCTTGGTGAAGGATGAACTTCAGGAGTAACACCTTCTATTCCTGCACGTGATTTTAATGTTTTATCAATACCCCATTCCTTTAACCAAGCATCTATATTTTGAGAAGTACTCTCTCCTTCATGAGCTAAATATTCTGAAACGTCAAAACCAATTCCTCCCGCTCCAATAACCGCAACACATTTACCTACAGGTTTCTTTAATTTCACAACATCAATATAACTCAATACTTTTTCATGATCAACCCCTTCTATTCTTGGGGTTCTCGGTGTAATTCCAGTTGCTAAAACAACCTCATCAAAATTACCATTGTATAAATCTTCAGCAGTAACCCTTGTGTTTAACTTTACATTTACCTTATGCAATTCTAATTGCTTATTAAAATAACGAATGGTTTCATAAAACTCTTCTTTTCCTGGAATTTGTTTTGCTATATTAAACTGACCTCCTGTTTCTTTATCGGCATCAAATAAGGTTACATCGTGCCCTCTTTGAGCTGCTACTGTTGAAGCTGCTAAACCAGCTGGTCCTGCTCCTACAATTGCTATTTTTTTCTTTTTTGAAGTTAGATTATAGTTAAGTTCTGTTTCGTGACATGCTCTTGGGTTTACCAAGCAACTTGCTACTTTCTTTTGAAATGCATGGTCTAAACAAGCTTGATTACAAGCTATACAAGTATTTATTTCATCTATTCTTTCTTCTTTAGCTTTGTTTACCCATTCTGGATCTGCTAAAAATGGGCGTGCCATTGAAATCATATCTGCATGTCCTTCTGCCAAAACTTTTTCAGCAGTATCTGGCATATTTATTCGGTTAGAAGTAACTAATGGAATAGATAGTTCTTCTTTCATTTTTTTGGTTACCCAAGTAAACGCAGCTCTAGGTACTGAGGTTGCAATAGTAGGAATTCGTGCTTCATGCCATCCAATACCTGTATTGATAATAGTAGCCCCAGCTTTTTCTATTTCTTTTCCTAACTGTACTACTTCTTCCCAAGAACTTCCTTGTTCTACCAAATCTAGCATCGATAAACGATAGATAATGATAAAGTTCTCTCCAACAGCTTCTCTAATTTTACGAACCAATTCTACTGCTAAACGAATTCTATTTTCATACTTACCTCCATAATCGTCGGTTCTTTTATTAGTTCTCGTTACTATAAACTGATTAATTAAATATCCTTCAGACCCCATGATTTCTACACCATCATATCCTGCTTCTTGTGATAATTTAGCACAGTTTACAAAGTCTTTTACTGTTCTTCGTATTCCCGATTGCTTTAATGCAAATGGTTTGAAAGGCGTTATTGGTGATTTAATTTTTGAAGGTGCCACATTAAATGGGTGGTATCCATAACGTCCTGAGTGTAAAATTTGCATACATATTTTACCGCCCTCTTTATGAACTGCTTCTGTAATTACTTTGTGTTCACGGGCATGCTTTTTTGTACTCATACGGGCAGAAAAAGGTGCTGTCCATCCTTGAATATTCGGTGCAATTCCTCCTGTAACAATCAAACCTACCCCACCACGTGCACGCTCTGCATAGTAAGAAGCAATGCGTTTAATTCCATTTTTTTCTTCTTCTAAACCAGTATGCATAGATCCCATTAACACTCGATTTTTTAAAGTAGTGAAACCTAAATCTAACGGCTCAAAAATATGTTTGTATTTCATTGTTGAATTTTTATAAAATATTATGCATGCATAACAAATTGCAAGATACATATTTTTTATTATATTTTTTTTATATAAAAAGACCCTATACATTGTATAGGGTCTTTTTATACTTTTAGGTATTTTTACCACCAAAATATTATGATTAAACCATTTGAACATATAATGATTATAATAATCCTAACTTTGGTTCCATCATTTAATTCGGCTTCAAACCTGTAAATTGGTTGTCTTTGATACTCATGAGGTACTTGTATTACATTACCATCTTTCATTCTGTGCTCTGCCAAACCAACACCTGAAAATTCATCTTTTACGATACGGTAACTTTTTAAATCTTCTTTTTTAAGGTTTCCTCTTTCTAAAAATAAATCTAAAGTAGGTTTTTCTAGCCCATTTGGGTTCATTGGGTATTCATCTGCTCTAACTACTCCGTAATCTTCATGATAATCTAGCTTTAAGTCTTCTGCTGATTTTGCAGCTTTAGTATATAAAGTTTCTGTTTGAGTTTCGTCTAATAATACAGTTTCTTCATTTTGACATGATGTAAATACCATAAAAAAGATACTTACAAACATTAGGGTTTTTAAAGTCTTCATAAAATTGAGTTTGGGTTAATTAATCAACTCAAATATATCTAAGCATTATTTAGGAATACCTAGGTAAAAGACTACTTATAATACAAGATAATCCTCTTATTTTTAAAAGGATAATAACTTTTTATACACTCATGTAATTTCTATTTCTTAAAAGGCGTAATTTTTAATCTATATTTCCCTTTTATTAACTATAAACACAAAATCTATTGTCTAATTTTATCTAGTAAACCACTAAGTTGTGTAGCTTCTTCTTCCGTTAAATTTTCAATAAAATCTAAATGTAACTTATCATCTATTGCTTTTAATAACTTTTTTCCTTGTTGCGTAATACTTATATAAACTACTCTTCTATCATGCTTACATCTTTCACGATCTATTAAATTCTTCTCGTATAATTTATCCATTAATCTCGTAGCATTTGGAGCTCGTTCAATCATTCTATCTTTTATTGTTTGAACTTTTATCGCTTCTTTTGCTCCTCTTAAAATACGAAGAATATTAAATTGTTGAGATGAAATACTGTACTGCTTAAAAAACTCATTTTCTTGACTGTTTATCCAATTGGCAGTGTATTTAATATTTATAAACGCTTTAATTTTATTATTTGGAAACTTTGAATTAATATCTTTTGAAATATCTCCCATTGCTTTGGTAATTAGCTGTTAGCTATTAGCCTTTTTTATTAAAATAAGATTATCCTTTTAACTTTAAGTCTTGCATTAATTTGTTGAAAGTATCTGATGATGGTGTTAGATACACTTCATCATCAACAAATAGCGTTGGATATTTAACTTGACCTTCATATAATTCTTTCGTGTGTTCTTTTGCTTCATCATCAACAGAAACATCTTTATATTCAAATGGTACTTCTGCAGATTTTAAAAAGTTTTTATATGCAACTGTATGTGCATGTCCTTTTCTACCATATAAAACTATCTTCATTTTTAACCTCCTTATTTTGAGTACAAAAATACAAAACACACATTTATATACCAAGGAATATAAATTCTTTACAAATATTGAAAAGGAATTTTATTTAAGCTAAAACGTCTGAGTATTCAGGCTTTTTATCAAAAACTGATTTAGCAAATGGGCATAATGGAAGTATTTTGATATTTTTACTTCTAGCAAACTCTACTGAGGCTGCTACTAACTTATATCCTGCTCCTTTTCCTCTTAAATCATCACCAACTTCAGTATGATCTATAATTAATTTATCCTTACCTGCCCAAGTATACGTCATTAAAGCAGCTCTATTCCCTTCAACTTCAATATAGAACTCTCCTTTTTTATCATTGTCTTCTTGCTGTACTTTCATCATTATCCTTTAAACTCAACTTTTACATGTGTACCATCACAATATGGTTTGTTATGAGAAGCCCCACACCTGCAAAAAGCAGTTGTTTTATTTTTCTTTTCTGTTGTACCGTCCGGATTAGTTACATGCAGAGTTCCGTAAATTAATAAAGGACCATCTTCTAATGCTTCTACCTTAGTTTCTGTATGAGCTGCTGCTTGACTCCCTTCTCTTTTTGAAATGTATGATAAAGCTCCTGATGGGCATTCCTCTACTTGCTTTTTAATTCTTTCTGTAGTAGCTCCATCCATCTTAATCCAAGGTCTATTTTGTGGATTAAAAACCTGTATCAAGCCTTTCCAACATTTTTTTGAATGGATACATTTGTTTGGCCTCCAAACTACAGTAATATCATTATTACTATAGTTCTTTACAATTTCCTTTGCTTCTGACATAACTTAAAATTTTATGTTTATACTGCTTTTTGGAAAGTTGTAACTGCTTCTTTTATTTCTTCATTAAACTCCTCATTTACAATCCTTCCGTCATTAAAGTTATCATAAAATTTCGGTAAAGAAAAATCTGCTATAACATTTGCTCCCATATGAGGAAATCCATTTTTAGCTATTGCCATTGACGACGCCCCTCCTCTACCTCCAGGAGAAGTTGATAATAATAGCATTGGTTTATTATGCCATATTTTTTGTTCTATACGCGACATCCAGTCTATAATATTCTTAAAAGCTACCGTAAAATTACCATTATGTTCTGCTAACGATACAGCTATTCCATCTGCTTCTTTAATTTTTTCTAGAAATATTGCGGCATTTTCTGGTACACCTTCTTCTATTTCTTTATCAATTCCATAAATAGGTAATGGATAATCGTTTAAATCTAATACTGAAACTTCAATTCCACCTAATAAGCTAGAAGCATATGTTACTAATTGTTTGTTTATTGATTTTTTGCTGTTACTACCTGCGAAAGCGATTATTTTTTTCATCTATGTTGTTATTTTTGACTCAATTTCTGTTTCACCTTTCACCATTTTAGCTACTGGGCATTTACCTGCTATTTCTAATAGTTTAGTATGCTGCTCTTCTGTAACTTCTTTTTCGAATGAAATTTCTTCTACTAATGATTTTTTAATTCCTTCTGGAGTTAATTGTTCTTTTTGGCTAACATTTACTGTAACTTTTCCTAAGTCCCATCCTTTCCTCTCTGCATACATTCTCAAAGTAATAGACACACATCCACCAATTGCAGTTAGTAAATATTCTACTGGAGTTGGTCCATTATCGTCTCCTCCTTTGTCTAAAGGCTCATCAATAACAGCAAAATGATTTCTCATTTTTGCTTCTGCTAAGTAATTTCGGTCAGTTAAAGTAACTGTTGCTGTTGGATTGTTGCTCATTATATTTTTTTACTATAAATATACGAAACTATTAATAGTACGATTGCTATTACAGCTCCTGTTTGTTCTCCATCACCAATCATAAAATGAGCAAAAAAAGCTAGAATAAATGCAAAGAAAAAACCTGCATACGCCCATTCATTTAAAAACTTTCCTCTAAAAAACCATAACGCTACTAAACCTAATAGCTTAGCCACTGCATACGGATAAATAATATATGTTGGATACCCAAAGGCAGTAAACATTTTTGCCACTTCTTCATGATTAAAAAAATACATTCCTGCTGAAAAAAACATTAATAATGTTAATAACCCTGTAGCTACATAAAAAATAATTTTATCTCTTTTCATTTTGTTTGTTGTTAAAATTCATTTACAAATATATAAAAATATTTAATTATTTTCCGTGGTAAATATTACCCAGACACTTATTAATATTAACACACAAGGATTTCAAATAAAAAAAAACATATATTTGCATTTATATAAGTGCTTATATTTTTATTATGGATGCTCTAAAAGGATTAGGAGAAATTGGATTAGGTTCTAGATTAAAAAGAACTAGCGAATACATGATGCGTGAAACACAATTGGTGTACGATGAGTTTAATATTGATTTTGACCCTTACCTATTTCCTACTTTTAAAATTATAAAAAACAAAGATGGTGTTACTAATACTGAGATTACCAACAGTTTAAAAACATCGCAGCCTGCTACTACTCAAGCTATTAATAAGCTTCATAAAAAAGGACTTATCTCCCTTAAAGAAGACAAATTGGATAAGCGAAAAAAAGTTGTTTTTGTTTCTAACAAAGGAAAGCAACTCATAGAAAATGTAACTCCTATATGGAACAGCATTGAACACACTATTAAAGAGTACACTAATATAAAGTCTGAATCACTAACTGAACTTATAAATGAATTAGAGGCTAAGTTTAATGAAAAGTCTTTCAGCAAAGCTATTATAGAACACATAAAAATGAATACAACACAAAATACTATAGCAATTACCACGTTTAAGGAAGAATACAGCTCATCTTTTTATAACCTGAATATTGAATGGTTACAAACATTTTTCTACGTAGAACCTTATGATGAGGAAGTTTTAAGCAATCCTCACAAATATATTATTGACAAAGGAGGACATATTTTCTTTGCTAAATTAAATAATGAAGTTGTAGGTACTGTTGCTTTAATGCCTATGAGTGAACCTAATATTTATGAATTAACAAAAATGGCTGTTTCACCAAAACACAGGGGTTACAAAATAGGACAACAACTCATGCAACATTGTATTAATTTTGCAAAAGACAAACAGTTTGATGAATTGGTTTTATACTCAAACACGAAACTTGAAAACGCTATTTATATTTATAGAAAATTTGGCTTTTTAGAAATTCCTGTGGAAAAAGACTGTCCATACGAACGTTGTAATATTAAAATGGAATTAAAAACAAAGTCTTGATAACTTACGATATGGATACTACTCAAACAATTAACATCTTACAAGAAGCTGAAAAATTGAAAAATTACTTTTCTCCTAAAATAATTTCTGAAGTTAACAACGAATATGTTAAGCTCGCCAAAATTAAAGGGGAAGATATTCCATGGCATAATCACGAAAATGAAGATGAGCTTTTTTATGTTATCGATGGAAATCTTTTAATGGAAATAGAAAATCAACCTAGTTTTACGATGAAAACAGGAGATCTATACGTAGTTCCTAAAGGTATCAATCACAGAGTTAGTTCTTCGGAAGATTGTTTAATTATGCTTATCGAAACAAAATCTACCAAACACACTGGTGATGTAATAACTCCTATCACTAAATCTATTGATAATCAAAAATATTAAAGCCCTTATAAAGGCTTTTTCATTAAAGTAAAAAGCTCTCTTTTAAAAAGAGAGCTAACTACATCAAAATAAAATTTACAACTGCTAATTATAAACTCATACTATCAAATTAGTAAGTAAAATTCCTGCTATGCAAACAAACAATTGAAACAAACCAAACATAACAGGAAGTTTACAAACAACTAAGATTTTTTATACTGCTACTGCACTTTCTTCTTCTATCCCTTTATCTTTTGCCCCTACTTCAAATTGATTAGATGTATTCTTTTCTCCACTAGCTTTTAACGCTTTATCTCCAGCAAAAAATGTTTTATGGTCGTCTCCTAAATCAGAACCAGCCATTCGTTGATGCTTTACACAAGAAACTCCTTTTCTAATTTCTTGTCGTTGCACTCCTCTTACATACGCTAACATTCCATCTTCTCCGAAATAACCTTCTGTTAAATCATTCATATGTAGCGCTGTTGTATGGTATGTTGGTAAGGTGATTAAATGATGGAAAATACCTGCTTCTCTTGCCCCATCTATTTGAAAAGTACGGATTTTCTCATCCGCTCTATGACACAATTCTGTACCATCATAAGCCGCATTCATTAAATTATTTCTGTCGTACCCTGTCATGTTTTCTCCTTCTGCAACCATTTCATCATACACTTGATTACGGAAGTTTAACGTCCAATTGAACGATGGCGAATTGTTGTATACCAATTTCGCATTTGGTATTACTGCTCTCACTCTATTTACCATATTGGCTATTTGACCAACGTGTGGTGTAGGCGTTTCAATCCATAACAAATCGGCTCCGTTTTGTAAGCTTGTAATACAATCTAGCACTACCCTATCAATATTCGTTCCTTCTCTAAACTTATACAAACCATTAGCCAAACGTACAGGACGCACTAGCTTTCCATCACGTTTTAGTAATACATCATCTTCTTTTGCTTCATCAATTGTAATTTCTTCAGCTTCTACAAATGCTAAATATTGAGAAGCTAAATCTCCTGGCTCTTGACTTACGGGTAATTTTTGAGTTAATCCTGCTCCTTCCGAATCGGTTCTTGCTACAATAACTCCATCTTCTACGCCTAACTCTAAAAAGGCATATCGAATTGCATTTAATTTTGCTATAAAGTCTTCGTGTGGTACAGTTACTTTTCCGTCTTGATGTCCACATTGTTTAGCATCTGAAACTTGATTTTCTATCTGAATAGCACAAGCACCAGCTTGAATCATTTTTTTAGCTAACAAATACGTAGCTTCTTCATTTCCAAAACCAGCATCAATATCAGCAATAATTGGAACTATATGTGTTTCAAAATTATCAATTTCACTCTGTACATCTTCTCCGTTTTCTAATCTTCTAAATAAATCGTTTAATTCAATAGCATCTGCTTGACGTAGAAAATCATAAATCTCCTCAATTAACGCAGGAACTGCTGTTTTTTCATGCATCGATTGATCTGGTAATGGACCAAATTCTGAGCGCAATGCAGCTACCATCCATCCTGAAAGATATAAATATCGTTTACTCGTTGTTTTGTGATGTTTTTTTACTGCAATCATTTTTTGTTGTGCTACGAATCCGTGCCAGCACCCCAATGACTGTGTATAATTAGATGAATCTGCATCGTAAGCCGCCATATCTTCTCTCATAATTGCAGCGGTGTATCTAGCGATATCTAAACCTGTTTTAAAACGGTTTTGTGCTACCATTCTAGCAGCATTCTCTGGAGAAACTGAATTCCAAGTTGATCCAAACTTTTTCTTTAATTCTTTTACTGTTTGTAAAGCAGAACTATAATTAGCGTGTGCTAAATTTTTCATAATTTTGTAATTGATAAGGTTATTAATTTTTATTGATAGCTTGCCCTCTTAAATGTTGCCGCATTTTTGGGGGCTTTTTTCTCGATAATCGAGATTTAAATATTTCAAGTTTAGTCTTTAATTTAAATTGCTTTTCTCTATAAATATTTATATGCTGGTAAGGTTAAGAACTCTACAAATTCTTTGTTTAAAATCAACTCGTCAAATAATTGAATAGCTAACTCAAACTTTCCGTTATTGTATCTGTCTTCACCTACATAACTTTTTATTTTTTTTAATTCTTCTTTTTTAAATTGCTCATACATTCCTTCTGTAAACGTTCTACCATCTTCAAGCATTACGTTTTTATGTAACCATTGCCATACTTGTGTTCGAGATATTTCAGCAGTTGCTGCATCTTCCATTAAATTATACAAGGCAGCTGCTCCTTGTCCCATTAACCACGACTCTACATACAAAATACCAACATTGATATTTTCTCGTATTCCTTGCTCAGTAATAGTACCTTCTGGTAATTCTACTAAATCTTTTTCTGTAATTGTTAGATCTTCTAGCTTTTTATCTATCTGATTCGCATTGGGCATTGTTGTATTAAAAACGTCCATTGCAATTGCTACTAAACCAGGATGCGCCACCCAAGTTCCGTCATGACCATTCCTAACTTCTTGCTCCTTATCTTTCTTAACCTTTGCAAAAGCTTCTTTATTTAACGCTTCGTTATTCTTTACTGGAATTTGTGCAGCCATCCCTCCCATAGCATGTACACCTCGTTTGTGACACGACTGAATAACTCGTAACGAATACGCCTTCATAAATGGGCTACTCATGGTTACTTGTGAACGGTTTGGCACAATAAAACCAGAATGATTTCTGAACTTTTTAATGTATGAAAAGATATAATCCCAACGACCACAATTTAAGCCAGCCATATGATCTTTTAACTCATAAATAATTTCATCCAACTGAAAACTTGCCGTAATTGTTTCTATTAATACTGTTGCTTTAATGGTTTTTTGTGGTACCTCCATATACTCTTGTGCAAATACAAAAACATCATTCCACCAACGTGCTTCTTTGTAGTGTTCTAGTTTAGGTAAATAAAAATAGGTTGCACTTCCTTGCTCTCGTAAGGTTTTGATATTATGGAAAAAGTACAATCCAAAATCAACCAAAGAACCCGACATTTCTACACCATCAATCAACAAATGTTTTTCATTTAAATGCAATCCTCTTGGTCTTACTAACAAGGTAGCTACTTTGTCTTTCAACTCATAGCTTTTATCTTTTGCAGCGTTGTAAAATGAAATTGTTTTATTTACTGCATCTCGTAAGTTTACCTGACCATCTAAAATATTTTGAATTGTAGGTGAATTACTATCTTCAAAATCTGCCATAAACGTTTTTGCTCCAGAATTTAATGCATTGATAATCATTTTACGCTCTACTGGCCCTGTAATTTCTACTCTCCTATCTAACAAATCTTCAGGTAACGGAGCACATACCCAATCGCTCTCTCTTATCTCTTTCGTTTCCAAAGGAAAAGAAGGATAGTTTCCTGCATCAAAATAAGCTTGTTCGATTTCTCTTTCAGCTAATAATTGAAGTCTTTGAGGATTAAATTTTTCTTGAAGTTGAATTAAAAATGCTTTGGCTTCATTGGTCAAAACACTTTTATACTCGGTTTGATCAAAACCTACACATTGAATTTCTTTTGCTAAAACATCTTGATTCATATCTATTTATTTTTTACTTATTGATTGACAGTTCAATATTAAAAAAAAGAACTTAAACAAAAAAGCGAACGTTCGCTAAAAACATGTAAGTTACAAATTTTTATTAATTCGCTAATTTTTATACCTTTGAATTACGAATATTTTAATAAAACACATTGGAAGAAGAATATATCAGATTAGTTTTTGGGTTAAAACTGAAACAAATACGTACAGATAAAAACCTATCAATCTTTGGATTAGCTAAACTAACAGGATTATCAAAATCGTATTTAAACGAAATTGAGAAAGGAAAAAAGTATCCAAAAACTGATAAAATTGTTATTCTTTCTGAGAAGCTAGAAGTACCTTATGATCATTTGGTATCTCTAAAATTAGATAAAAACCTAGCCCCTATTGGTGAAATTTTACAATCGAAAATTTTAAAAGAGATTCCTCTTGACCTATTTGGTATTAAAGAAAATAATCTAATTGACATCATTGCCAATGCTCCTGCAAAGGTTAATGCTTTTATAAGTACCATTATTAAGATTTCTCAAAACTACAATTTAACAAGAGAAAGCTTTTTTCTTGCTGCATTACGTTCGTACCAAGAAGCACACAACAACTATTTTGAGGATATTGAAACAAAGGTTACAGATTTTATTAAGGCTTATCAAATCAATCCAAACAAACCTATTTCTTCAAAAGACTTAGAAGAAATTTTAATTGAAGAATACGGTTATACGATTGATAGCGAAGAACTATCTAAACATCAAAAATTATCTGAATTAAGAAACATCTATATTCCAAAAAACAAAACACTTCTTATATATAACGATATAAACGAAGCACAGAGAACATTCATTTTTGCTAAAGAAATAGCTTATAATTATTTACAAATTGAAAACAGGTTATATACATTTCCATGGATTAAATTTGACAGTTTTGATGAAGTATTAAATAATTTTGTAGCTTCTTACTTTGCAGGTGCTTTAATTATTCCGAAAGATGATTTAATTCAAAAACTAACACAACTTTTTTCTTTAAAAACTTGGCAACCTATACAATTGCACAAAATTATTAGAAGTTATAATTGTTCAGACGAAACGTTTTATCAACGTTTAACGAACATTTTACCAAGACACTTTAATATTAAAAACCTATTCTTTTTACGTTTTACTCATAAAGAAGGTTCTCTGGCACATAGACTTTCTAAAGAACTACATATTACACAACAACAGTCTCCTCACGCCAATCGTAACAATGAACATTATTGCAGAAGATGGATTGCCATTAAAACAATTCAGGATTTAGAAATTTCAGAAGAAAAAAAATCTGCTTACGGAATTCAAATTTCGTCGTACGAAAATTCTCAAAAGGAGTATTTAGTTCTTTCTGCAGCTACTGCCGATCCTTTTAAAGAAAAAATTAATCGTAGTGTTAGCATAGGTATGTTGCTTTCTCCACACTTAAAAAGAAAAATTCATTTTTTTAATGAAGATACTTTCACTAAAAAAACAGTAGGTGTTACTTGCGAAACATGCGCAGTACAAAACTGTAATGAACGGGTGGCAGAACCTTATATTTTAATAAAACAATCTAGAAATAAAGAAATAGAAAATACTGTTGAAAACATCATTCAATCGTACACCTAAACACCTTGTTTTGTACGTTGTTTTTCTTATTTTAGCACACGCAAACAAATAACTTACCATGGATCTTAACTTCAACAAAAACGAAGACCACAATAAACTTTTAGTATCAGATTTACGTAGACGCTTAACCAAAGTTAAATTAGGCGGTGGACAAAAACGTATTGACAAACATCATGAGAAAGGAAAATTAACAGCTCGTGAACGTATTGATTATTTATTAGACGATAAGTCTAAGTCTATCGAAATTGCTGCTTTTGCAGGTGAAGACATGTATCAAGAACATGGTGGATGTCCTTCAGGCGGCGTGGTTGTAAAAATGGGATATGTTAGCGGTAAGCAATGTATTGTTGTTGCTAACGATGCTACCGTAAAAGCGGGTGCTTGGTTCCCTATTACAGGAAAGAAAAATTTAAGAGCTCAAGAAATAGCAATTGAAAATAAACTACCTATTATTTATTTGGTAGATTCTGCTGGGGTTTATTTACCAATGCAGGATGAAATTTTTCCTGATAAAGAACATTTCGGAAGAATTTTTAGAAACAATGCGGTAATGAGTAGCATGGGAATTACCCAAATTGCTGCCGTTATGGGAAGTTGTGTTGCTGGTGGTGCTTACTTACCTATTATGAGTGATGAAGCACTTATTGTAGACAAAACAGGAAGTATTTTCTTAGCAGGTAGTTATTTAGTTAAGGCCGCTATTGGTGAAACTATTGATAATGAAACATTAGGTGGAGCAACTACACATTGTGAAGTATCTGGGGTTACCGATTATAAAGCAAAAGATGATAAAGATGCTTTAGATACCATTAAAAACTTAATGGATAAAATTGGAGATTATGACAAAGCTGGATTTAATCGTAAAGAAGCTTTTCCTCCAAAAGAAAATGAAGATGATATTTTCGGAATTTTACCAAAAGCTCGTAATGAGCAATACGACATGATGGAAATCATCAAGCGTTTGGTTGATAATTCTGAATTTGAAGAATACAAGGCAGGCTATGGTCAAACCATTATTACTGGATATGCTCGTATTGATGGATGGGCAGTAGGTATCGTTGCTAACCAACGTAAAATTGTAAAATCAAAAGGAGCAAAAACCAAACCTAGCGAAATGCAATTTGGTGGGGTAATTTATAACGATTCAGCTGATAAAGCTACTCGATTTATTGCCAACTGTAACCAGAAGAAAATCCCGTTAGTTTTCTTACAAGATGTTACTGGGTTTATGGTAGGAAGTAAATCTGAACATAGCGGAATTATCAAAGACGGAGCCAAAATGGTGAACGCTGTTAGTAACTCTGTAGTTCCTAAATTTACGGTAGTTATTGGTAACTCTTACGGTGCAGGAAATTACGCTATGTGTGGTAAAGCCTATGACCCTCGTCTTATTTTTGCATGGCCAAGTGCTGAACTAGCTGTGATGAGTGGAGCCTCTGCTGCCAAAGTATTACTACAAATTGAAACAGCTGCTTTAAAGAAAAAAGGAGAAGAAATTACTCCTGAAAAAGAAGCTGAATTATTTGATAAAATTAAATCGAGATACGATAATCAAATATCTCCTTACTATGCTGCTGCAAGAATTTGGACCGATGCTGTAATTAATCCTCTAGACACCAGAACATGGATTTCTATGGGAATAGAAGCTGCTGACCACGCTCCTATTGAAAAGCCTTTTAATTTAGGAGTTTTACAAGTTTAAAACACAGAAAACAGCATGAAGAGGAAAGTGTTTTGGGGCATTATTGCCCTTGTTATAGGCTTTGTAATCTATCAAGTGTATATTTTCACCTTATCTGAAAATGATAATATCAAGTCTATTTACCTAGTTCCTGATGATGCTGTTTTCATAGTTGATACTGAAAGACCTATTGACACTTGGGATGAAATAAGCTCAAGTGAAATTTGGACGCATCTTCAAAAGAATCAACAAATCAATAGACTATCTGAAGGCCTCCATAGTTTAGATGAAACTTTTAAAGCAAAAAAGGAAATTTTTGACTTTATTGGGGAACGTAATCTGGTTATTTCAGTACATGTATTTAGTCCTAGAAAATATGGGTTATTATACGTTGCGGACTTACAAAAATTCTCTAAACTTATTTTTCTAAAAAGAGCTATAAGTAATTTGGCTGGAGAAGACTATAAGGTAACGAAACGAGTATACAAAGAACACGAAATTATAGAACTGTATAATAAGAAGACTAGAGAAACTTTACACCTTTCTTTTATTAAAAACCAAGTTATAGCTTCTTATACTCACCTTTTGGTTGAACAATCAATTGACCAATACTTGAATCCTGTTATTGGACGAGATATAAATTTTATAGAAATAAAAAAGAAAACAGATACTGATGGATTTTTTAATATCTATTTACAACATAAATATCTAAAAGATTATTTAAATTGTTTTACCAGTTCTAGCAATTTAGATTTTTTAAATAAAGAAGCTTTCTTCTACTCTGGTTTAGACATATCCATTGTGGAAGGAGTTATCGTTCAAGCTACTGGTTACACAAACGTTGACACTAATTCACAAACTTATTTAAAGGTATTACAAAAGTCTGGGGCTGGTAAGCGTAGCGTTGCTAAAGTAGCTCCAAAGAACACCTCTTTATACCTTAGTTTTGCTTTTGATAACTTTAAAACATTCAATAGTAATCTAGAGAAACTCCAACAAGAAAATCCTGCTGATTTTAAGGTGTATTCTGATCAACTTGCGATGATTGAAGATAAGTTAGACATTAATGTTTCTGAAAACATTTATAGTTGGATTGGTAGTGAAATAGCTTTAATTCATTTTAACACTGAGCTTTCAAAAAACAAAAAAGATATCGCTGCTATTATTAAAGCTGACGATATTGATGACGCTAAAGAAAATCTTCAGCTTGTCCTTTCAAAAATTAAAGAAAACACCCCTTTGAAATACAAGCAAATCGATTACAGAGGTTATCCTATTAACTTTTTCGATTTAAAAGGATTCTTTAAAATGTTAGCAGGAAACATGTTTTCTAAAATGGAGAAACCTTACTTTACCATTATTGATGATTTTGTAGTTTTTAGTACTAGTCCAAATACTATCAAAGAAATTATTAACAACCACTTAATAGGATACACCCTAGAAAACTCTGAAAAATTCGATGATTTTAATTATCATTTTGAGAAAAAATCTAGTGTCTTTGCTTATGTAAACACTCCAAATTCCTACAAAGATCTTTTAAGTTTAGTTGATAACAAAACTCGACGTAAACTTCAAAAAAACAAACCTTATATTACTTGCTTTTCACAAATTGGAATGCAGCTAATTGCTTCTGATGACTTATTTGAAAGTAATATTTCTCTTGTTTTTGAAGATCCTAAAAACATTGATATAAACACTAAAAAAGATAAAGAATTAAAAGAGAAACTACTATTAGAGTTAGCTCCCCACAAAGATTCTACAAGTACTCAAAATTCCACAACATTTTTTAAGCTTCCGCCAATACATCCTTCTGACCTAAGCGCTAAATCATACAAAGAGTTTTATAAAAACGGAAAACTAAAATTTGAAGTTGATTTAGAAGATGGCTTAAAAGATGGTTCTTATAAGTCCTATTATGAAAACGGAAACGTAAAAGTTAAAGGGCATTATAAAAATGATAAGAAAAGTGGAACTTGGAAAGCTTATGATAAACAAACAGGTGATGTAATTTTCAAAAAACATTTTTAATTGCAATATTTTATAGCATTAGTTACATTTGCCAAGCAAAATTAAAACAGAATACACATGGGAAGAGCATTCGAATTTAGGAAAGCAAGAAAGATGAAACGTTGGTCAGCTATGGCTAAAACCTTTACTCGTATTGGTAAAGATATCGTTATGGCAGTTAAAGAAGGTGGTCCAAACCCCGAAACCAACTCTCGTTTACGTGTTGTAATTCAAAATGCAAAGGCTGCCAACATGCCTAAAGATAATGTTGAGCGCGCTATTAAAAAAGCATCTGATAAAAGTACTGAAAACTATAAAGAAGTATTATTTGAAGGATATGCTCCTCACGGTATTGCTGTTTTGGTAGAAACTGCTACTGATAATAATAACCGTACAGTGGCTAATGTACGTGCTGCTTTTAACAAATGTAATGGAAACTTAGGAACCTCTGGTTCTGTTGCTTTTATGTTTGACCACGTTGTTAACTTTAAAGTAAAAGAAGATTCCTTAGGAATGGATTTAGAAGAGTTTGAAATGGAAATGATTGACTTTGAAGTGGAAGAAGTTTTTGCCGACGAAGAAGATAGTTCGGTAATGCTTTATGCTCCTTTTGAACAATTTGGCGCTATTCAAAAATATTTAGAAGAAAATAATATTGAAATTCTTTCTTCTGAATTTGAACGCATTCCAACAACCACTACTGCGATTTCAGAAGAACAAAAAGAAGAGGTAAACAAACTTTTAGAAAGGCTGGAAGAAGATGATGACGTAAATAATGTCTACCATTCTATGGAAGAATAACAAACATCTTCTTATTCAAAACATATAAATCCAACGATAAAAATCGTTGGATTTTTTTATATATTTATCTCAACCAAACTTTTCACTATTACTATTTTCTACGAAACAAAAAGAGTGAGCCAATAAAAATAAGTAGAAAAAGCAAACTTTATAAAATAGATAAAGAAGAGAACTACAATGCTTAACGATTCGGAATGAGTTTAGCTGATTATAAAAAAGCTTTTGACGCTAAAGATTTTTTAGAAAAAACAGGGCATTTAACCCTGTTTTTTTATTCTTAATTATACGTTTTTACTAATCTAACGAACTCTGCTTTGTAACCATCTTTATCCTCTCCTATTTCTCCCTCTGTCAAACTAAGTACATCTTCAATTTTTGTCTTATTTTTAAATTTTGATTTACTTAATTGCATTCCAAATAAAGCTACTGCTGAAATAAATTTCATATCATTCGTTGGTGCCAATACTTCATTTTTAACCGTTTTTACCAACTCTATACTTTTAGTCCCTTTTGGTAATTTATACCTAAACTTCACCGTTAATAATTCATTATTAAAACTATCTAATTGTTTATTTTGAGTATACTTCAATTTGGGTAGTTTCTTCAAAAATTTACTTTTTACTCCTACAGGAATTACTTCATACAATGCTGTTACTGTATGACCACTACCTAACTCACCAGCATCTTTTGTATCATCTACAAAATCTTCATCATTCAACAATCTATTTTCATATCCTATTAAACGATACGCTTGCACTTTTTCTGGATTAAATTCTACCTGAATTTTCACATCCTTTGCAATGGTATATAAAGTACCCCCAAATTCTTTACCAAATACCTTTTGCGCTTCTTGCATCGTGTCGATATACGCATGATTTCCATTTCCCTTATCTGCTAAAATTTCTAATTTATCATCTTGGTAGTTTCCGTAACCAAAACCTAACACTGATAGAAATACTCCTGATTTTCTTTTTTCTTCTATTAACTCTTCCATTTCAGCATTGGTTGAAGCTCCTACATTAAAATCACCGTCTGTAGCTAAAATAACTCGGTTATTTCCATCTTTTATATAATTTTCCTTTGCTAGTTTGTAAGCTAACTCAATTCCTTCTCCTCCTGCCGTTGAGCCTCCTGCTTCTAATTGATTCAAAGCCTCTAATATTGTTTCTTTTTCATTTCCTGATGTAGGTTTTAAAACTACCCCTGCTGCTCCTGCATATACAACAATTGCTACTTTATCTTTTTCTCTTAACTGATTTACCAATAATTTAAAAGCAGATTTTAATAAAGGTAATTTATTATGATCTGACATAGAGCCTGAAACATCTATCAAAAAAG
The DNA here is from genome assembly GCF_042865525.1 of Tenacibaculum sp. ZH5_bin.1. Lineage (NCBI taxonomy): Bacteria > Pseudomonadati > Bacteroidota > Flavobacteriia > Flavobacteriales > Flavobacteriaceae > Tenacibaculum > Tenacibaculum sp. ZH5_bin.1. The sequence goes on from NZ_JBEGIO010000005.1 coordinate 186,328, forward strand.
TTAAGTTTGATGCTGGTAAATTTTCTTGTTTATACTCTTTTCCTTTTAATCCAATTCTTACCAGCTGAGTATCTTTATTCCATGGAGTCGTAACAATTTCTGTAGTGATTGAAAAAGGATGTTTTCCTTTAGGTTGCGGATAGTTATAATCAAAGTAATTAATCATTTCTTCGATCTTAACTGCATCCTTTGGTATTTTTTGACCGCTATTAATCATTCTTCTTATATTACTGTAAGAAGCTTTATCAACATCAATAGAAAATGTAGTCAAGGGAGAATTTATAGGACTTTTGAAAATATTTTCACTTCTTCCTGCATAAGAATCTCTATTTTCAATTTGATTATGTCCTCTAATGCTAATAGCTCCAGTAGAAAAAGCCTTTTTACCTTTTAAAGTACCATAACTTGTCACTACAACTTCATCTAATACATTGTCTCCCTTCATTACAACATTTATTACCGGACTTTTTCCTACTGTTTTCATCTCTGTTTTCATTCCTACAAAAGAAAACACTAAAACATCTCCTTGTGTAGCTGAAATAGAGTATTTACCATCAAAATCAGTTTCAGTTCCAATAGTAGTTCCTTTTACCACAATAGTAACTCCTGGTAACGGACCTGATTCATCTGAAACTACACCTGTTATTGTTCTTTGTTGTGCTGCAAGTGCTATTGAACTCAACAATATCATTGCATAAAATAGTTTTTTAAACATAGTTTTTCGTTTTAAAGTTTACATAAAACTAGCTAACACTATATTTTTATAAAACCTTAAATGAGTAAACAAGTTTATTAGAAAAGTGAACGATACCTTTTAGTGAGGTAAAATTTTAGCGAGTGTTTTTTTTCGTTGAATTTTTTTTGTTTCTGTCTCAACAAATTTTTCTACAAAATAAATTGCTTTCGGGATTTCATACTTAGTAAGCCCAAGTAGATTTCTCACTTTATTCGAAATGACGTCATTTTTCTCTCCTTCAACTATCAAAACTAGCTTCTCTCCTAGTTTTTTATCGTTGATACCTGTAGCAAAAAAGCGATTTGAAATAATTTTAGAGAGTTTTTCTTCTATTTTCTCTGGATGTAGCTTTACTCCTCCAGAGTTAATCACGTTGTCATAACGCCCCAACCATTCAAATTCGGTATCAGAAATCAAACGAATTACATCGTTTGTTATAATTTTCTCTTCAGCTACTTTTGGCGCATCAATCACTAAGCAATTTCGATTATCTTGAGAGAGTTGTACTTTAGGAAGTGCCTTATAGTGAGATTTCTCACTATCGTTAGAAATGATATTGTTTAACTTTTTAACAGCAATATGTGTAATTGTTTCTGTCATTCCGTAAGTGGCATAAATTTCAGTTGATTTATTTTGAATAGCTTCAATTAAATCATTTGCTACAACACCTCCTCCTACAATAAGCTTCTTTATTTTATCTATATCTCCTAAAGAGCTTCGTAATTGTAAAGGCACCATTGCAGAAAAATCATACTCTTTTACAATTTCTACTTTAGATGTTGGAGCAACCATATCCATATTCCACCCTAAGGTTAATGCACGAACTAACATCATTTTCCCAGCAATATAATCGGTTGATAAGCACAATAAAGCTGTAGTATTTTCTTTTAACCCGAAAAAAGCTCCAGTGGCTTTTGCTGAGTTTATTATAAACTCCTTTTTCAATCGAATTGGTTTGGGTTTTCCCGTAGAACCTGATGTTTGTACTACTACAAAATCTTCTGCATTAAACCAATCTGATAAAAATTGATATACGGAATCGTTTATAGTCTTCGAAAAAGTCAATAATTCATCTTCATTAGAAAAAGACTTTCCATTTAACTGAAAACTATTATGAAAGTTTAGATTGTCCACTTTATTTGGAGTACTATTTTGTTATTACCGGCTTCTCTATGTTACCAAATAGTTTTTCTTTCCAATTTTTCCAGCCATATTTTTTTGAAAACAGTAGCAACATTAAAGGATATAAAACAAATACTGGTAAAAACATTTCTATTCCTACCGAAGGATCTGAAGTATCTACAAATAAAGCATCCGTTTGAAAAACGGTCCAATCTGTAGTTACCAAGAATGCAGCTACAATATTATTAATAGCATGCAAACCTAATGCTAATTCTGTTCCTTCATCCATTAGTGTAGTTATTCCGAAAAAGAAACCTGTTCCTATATAAAAAACCATTGAAATATACCCTAGCTTCTCTACTTCTGGGTTTGCTCCGTGGAGTAAACCAAAAGCTACCGAAGTTACTATTAATGGAACCCATCTGTTTTTAAACCAAGTACCAAGTCCTTGCATAAAATACCCTCTAAAAAGTAATTCTTCAAAACTCGTTTGAATGGGTAAAAACAAAAACGATACTATCATTAAAGTAAAAAAAGGCAGAGGTTTAAAATTCCATGTATAATTTTCAGGAGCTAAAAGAATGTCAGAAGATACTACTAGTACAGATAGTATTCCCCATACAAAGAAACCAAACCAAAAGCGATTCCAATCTATTTTATTTCTGCTTGTTATAACTGTTTTTATAGCTCTTTTATGAATATATTTTATTCCTAAAAACAATGAAACTAATCCAAAAGCAAACATCACCACCATCATAAATAAAAACAAGTTTTTATTTATTCCTAAGCTCATAAAGCTATCATCTGCTGCTCTTAAAAACTCACTTGTACTTTCAGAATGTAAAATTGCAGTTACAGCTAAAGGAATTACACCTATAAACTGCCACCCAAATAAAACTATAAAAATAACTAATAAGTATAAGTACCAATGGTTGTCTCCTTTATATGCTTGTTGTATAAAATTCATTGTTATATATTAAAGTACCATTTTTTGTTCGTATTATACCCTAAACTTCCATTTGAAACTTCCAACGGACTTTCAAAATTGTTGGTAAACAAACTACCTGTTCCTAAACCTTGTGGTAACGGATTATTTAACGTATGTGTCCATTGTGCTATTGCATTTAATCCTATATTGCTTTCCAAAGCACTCGTTATCCAATTACCCACATTATGGTTGGATGCTATTTGAATCCATTCGTTACTTCCTTTAAACCCTCCTACCAAACTAGGTTTTAAAATAATGTATTGAGGTTGAATTGTAGCTATACATTTTTCTTTCTCTTCTAAAGAAAACAGGCCTATCAATTCTTCATCTAACGCAATTGCTAATGGTGTTTTTTCACATAAACTTGCCATTTCTTGCCATTGTCCTTGTTTTATTGGTTGCTCTATAGAATGTAGTTCTAATTCAGATAGTCTTTGTAACTTTTCTAAGGCATTTTGTGGCAAAAATGCTCCATTGGCATCTACACGAAGTTCAATTTCCTTGGCTGAAAATTCTTTTCGTATTGATTGTAACAAAGCTATCTCTGTATCGAAATCAATCGCTCCTATTTTCATTTTTATGGTAGTAAAACCTTGTTGCAACTTATCTTTTATTTGTTGCTGCATAAAGGCTTTATCTCCCATCCAAATTAATCCGTTTATAGAAATTTGTTGTTGTCCTTTAGTAAAGTCAGAAGGAAATAATTCAAACGGTGTTTTGCTTTCTAAGGATAAAAATGCTTGTTCTAATCCAAACTGTATCGATGGGAACTCTATGAGTTCAAATAATAATTTCTCTAAGCCAGAATTAATATTGTTACACACCCACTGTAATTTCTCTTCATAATTAGGTTTATCATCAGCACTTAAACCTCTGAACAAACCGCATTCTCCAAAACCTTTCTTTCCTTCTTTTTCTAAAATTATAAACCAAGTTTCTTTAGTTCTTAAAATTCCACGAGAAGTACCACTTGCTTGTTTAAAATTCAGTAAGTATTTATGGTAGGTAGCTTTTATCAATTGTAAGTGTTTTAATTATGAGCTTCAGATGCTTTTTTAAAGTTCTCTAAATATTGTTGACTCATTTTTTTAAGAGTTCCTTTAAAGTACGGGAATAAACAACTCATTATATACGATTCACTAATACAGGTAGTAGTTTGTAATATCTTAGTTGAGTTTCCTTCTGAAATAAATGTATAATCATCTGTTTTTAGCATATTTTCTGCATCAAAGTGAAGAGTAAGTTTTTCATTTTCTTTATACGCTAATACTTCTTCTGTCATAGTTACCAATTTACCTTGATTTTCAACAACCACTTTATATTTACTACCTGTTTTATTAGGTTGTTCTTCTAGAGTTTCAATTGATTTCACCTCTGGCATCCATTTTTTCATCAATTCTTCATCCTGAAAATCCGAAAAAACTTCATTTACTGGCTTGTTAATTGTTATTTTATTGGTATAAACAACTTCTTGTACTACTAATCCTGTTAAGAAAAATGCTAGAATTAAGACTGTTATTACTCCTAAAATTATTTTGATTATTTTCATATATATAATACCTCTCCAAAAAGGCTACCTAAATAGTTATTGTTTGTCCAATTTCTAAAATCACTAATTCTTTTTTTGCTTGTGAAAACTTTTCTTTAGCTTCTTCTATATCTATTTTTATAGGAGGAAAGGTGTTGAAATGACACCCTATTACTTTATCACAAATTACTAAGTCGCTGGCTATGATAGCATCGTCAACTCCCATGGTAAAATTATCACCAATCGGAAATATTGAAGCTGTTAAGTTTGTTGACATCGGTATTAGCTTCATATCCATAGTTACTGCTGTATCACCAGAAATATACAAGGATTTTTCTCCTGCTGTTACTACAAACCCTCCTGGTTGCCCTCCATAACTTCCATCTGCAAATGAAGAAGTGTGAATAGCATTTACATACTTTGCAGAAAACACATCATTTTTATATGTACCTCCATGATTTACTGGATGTCCTTTGAGTTTTTTCGTTTCATAATACATTACTATTTCGTAATTAGAAATTATTGTAGCTCCTGTTCTTTCTGCTATGCGTTCTACATCTAATACATGATCTTGATGCGCATGTGTAAGTAAAATATAATCTGCTTTTACTTTATCTACATCTATATTTGATGCTAGAGGGTTTCCTGTTATAAAAGGGTCAACTAACACATGTGTTCCGTTAATTTCAATACCAAAACATGCGTGACCGTAAAAAGTAATTTTCATGTATTTATTCTTTTCGTTTAATTCGTTTCTTTATGAGTATTATTAATAAAACTATTAAAAGTATAAATGGCCAAATGTTTACCAAACCGATAAAAAACCATTTTATATTGTCTATTCCGTTGGCAAAAGCATCTGCTATACGTCTTCCAAAAGTTTTTGAATAAGCTTTACTTACTTCTTCTTTATAAAATCGAATTGTTAGGGTTGAGAAAGACACTTGATTTTGTAAGTATTTCAAACGTCCTTCCATCGATTCTATTTCAGACCTTACATTTGTTAATTCTCGCTCAACTTCTAAAATTTCTTTTACTGAACTAGCCTTTTTTAGTATTTCGCTATATCGTTGTTCTAATTCTTTTTTTACCTTCAAACGTGCTTGTACATCCAAAAATTGCTCTGTTACATCGTTAACAGAGATATTCTTATTATCAAACCTTGCTACTTTTGATGAAATCTCATTTAAAAAAGTATCAAAACTTTCTGAAGGAATTCGAACCGTTAAATTTGAAGTAATATTTTGAGAAGATTTGTACTCGTTATCAGCAGAAATGTATCCGTTATATTTTTTTACTGCTTGCTCTATATAATTTCTTGTTTCTAATAAATTATCTGTTTCAAAAGAAATATCTCCTGTTTTAATAAGTTTTCTTTCAATTGTTACTTCTTTATTCTCTGATGCAACTTCTGATGCTTCTACAATTTCTTTGGTAATGTCAAAATTTCCTGAAGTTTTAAGCTCTCCATAAGAGGTTGGATTCGCTCCTTTACTATTACAGCTAATAAATAATAGAAACGTTCCGAAAAAAACTAAAATAGTTCTCATAGTGTTAAATTTTCTTGGGAAGTTACAAAATTTGACCTAATCCGAATAAAATTGAAAACAAAAAGGTACTAAGAGCTACTTTTTTTAACTCTCCATCTAACAACGCTTCTTCTTTGTTTTTATAGACAAAAACTAAATGTTTTAGTAGAGGAATATAAGCTATAATAAATAAGAATTGATATGGTGACTTAAACGTAATTAGCGTGTACAGTAATGCAACTATAAAAGACGCTACAATTAAAAAGTAATGATACATTTTTGCAGATTCTGCTCCCATTTTTACCACAAGCGTATTTTTTCCTGATACCGCATCATTCTCTCTATCTCGCATATTGTTTAAGTTCAATACCGCTGTACTCAACAATCCAACTGTAATTGCTGGTAAAAAAATGATAAAGTTCAATTGTTTTGTATATAAAAAATAGGTTCCAACGACTGCTAACAATCCGAAAAAGATAAAAACAAAAACATCTCCAAATCCGCTATAACCATAAGCTGATTTCCCAACGGTATATTTTATGGCTGCTACTATCGAAGCTATTCCTAACCCGAAAAAAATTATTGAATACAAAAAGTTGTCTTTTCCAAAGGAAACATAAATTAGTAGTAGTGCAATAATAGTTGTAATAACTCCTGTAACAATCATTGTATTTTTCATTTGCTTTGGAGTAATCACTCCTGAAGCTACCATACGTGCTTCTCCTTCTCTTTCATTATCCGTCCCTTTTACACCATCTCCATAATCATTAGCAAAATTAGATAGTATTTGAAAACCAATAGTGGTTAGTATAGCAAGTAAAAATATATATATTGAAGGAAAAACCTCGATATGTTTAACTTTAAAATATGTTTTATCAACAACATCAAGCTCAGCTAATGAAGTTTGTATAGGTTGCCAAACCCCTAAAAAACTTCCTAAAATAATTCCTGAAACCGATAAGGGTAATGTACGTAAACGTGCTGCTTTTATATAGTTTTTCATTGAGATAATATGATTTTCAAAGATAAGTTTTTTAGACATAAAAAAAGGAAAGCTAAGCTTTCCTTTTATCTTCAACTATATGAATCGTTTATTTATTTACTACAGCATCAAAACCTACTTTTGTTCCTGGTTTATCTATAAAATATTCTCTTTTGTCTACCAAAACATTATCTCTAAGAATTTCCATTGTTATTGTATAAACACTAAAATTATCTGTGGCTTTATCTTCATATTCAAAAGCTAAATTAGCTGCAAAATTAATTTCATCTGTATACGATTTCTTATAAGGAAAAACATTAGTTGTTGTAGTGTTATCATACTTAAAGAAACCTGATTCTAGAAAAACAGTTTTAATTCTTCCATTGTTGTCATTACTTGTACTCGTAATATTAAATGTTATTGTTGCCAAGTTTCCATTTCCATCAAGAGATAAATCGGTATCATCACACGATATTAATAACACTAAGCATAAAAAGGTAAAAAGGTATCTCATTCTTTTTTGTTTTTGAATTATTTTTCAACAAACTTACTACAAAGAAAAAAGTGTGCTACTCTCGTAACACACTTTTAAGAAAACTTTATATTTCTTTACTAAAGGTTATTTGCTTCTGCAATTAACTCTGCAATGTCTTTTACTTGTATTTGCGATTCTTTTTCTTTGAATTTTACACCGTCAGTCATCATGGTATTACAGTAAGGACAACCGGTAGCAATAATTTGTGGATTTGTTTCTAAAGCATCTTCTGTTCTTAACACGTTAATATCTTTATCTCCTCTTTCAGATTCTTTAAACATTTGTGCTCCTCCAGCTCCACAACATAATGCTGTTGACTTATGACGTTTCATCTCAGTCATTTTTACTCCTAAACGACGAATTAATTCACGTGGACTTTCATATACATCATTTGCACGTCCTAAATAACATGGATCGTGATACGTTAAACGCTTACCGTTTAAATTTTCATCTTCAATAGTTAAACGTCCTTCTTTGATTAACTTGCTAATATATTGAGTATGATGATATACTTTATACTTTCCTCCTAATTCAGGATATTCATTTTTTAATGTATTAAATGAATGCGGATCGCAAGTTACAATTGTTTTTATTTCGTAAGCGTTTAAAATTTCAATATTTGTAACAGCTTGCATTTGAAATAAAAACTCATTCCCTGCTCGTTTTGCTGCATCTCCTGTTGAACTTTCTTCGGTGCCTAATACTGCAAAGTCAACTCCTGCTTGTTGTAATATTTTTACGAAGGCTCTTGTTATTTTTTTTGCTCTATCATCGTAACTTCCTGCAGCTCCTACCCAAAATAACACTTCAGGTTGTTTTCCTTGAGCCATCATTTCTGCCATTGTTGGTACTACCATAAATTGTGAGTTTTTAAATTATGACTTACGCTTTACATCTTACTCGTAATTCATAATTAATTATTAAAAAATTATTCTTCGTCTTTCCAGTTTAATCTATCCATTTGACTATACTGCCATGGTGCTCCGTTATTTTCAATATTGGTCATCATCATATTTAACTCTTGCGGAGCTGCAGATTCTTCCATTACTAAATAACGACGCATATCCATAATAATAGATAATGGATCAATACCAATAGGACACTCTTGTACACAGGCATTACAACTTGTACAAGCCCATAATTCTTCTGGTGTTATATAATCATTTAATAATTGTTTTCCATCGTCTTTAAATGTACCTCCATTTGCATCAATATTTTTTCCTACTTCTTCTAAACGGTCACGTGTTTTCATCATAATTGCACGTGGTGATAACTCTTTTCCTGTTAAGTTTGCTGGACAAGATGAAGTACAACGTCCACATTCAGTACATGTGTAAGCATTCATTAACTGTACCCAATTTAGATCAGTCACATCAGAAGCACCAAATTTCTCAGGTTCTCCTTCTTCTTCTCCATCTTCAGGCATAGTATACGGATCAGCATCTGGATCCATCATCATCTTTACCTCTTTTGTTACAGCTTCTAAATTATTAAACTGTCCTTTGGGTTTTAAGTTTGCATAGAATGTGTTTGGGAAAGCTAGTAATATATGTAAATGCTTAGAATAATATAAATAGTTTAAGAATATTAAAATTCCTATAATGTGTAGCCACCAAGCTGTTTTCTCAATAGTATGTAAAGATTCATTAGAAAAACCATCAAACCAAGGAGCTATAAATTGAGAAACTACATTTCCTACTCCAGCCTCTTGAAAAGTAACATCTGTAGCATTCATTACTAAGAATAAACTCATTAACACCATTTCAAAATATAGAATAATATTTCCATCATTCTTAGGCCAACCTTCCATTTCTTTATTCCAAAAACGTTTCACTTTTTCTATATTTCTTCGGAACCAAAAAATCGTTACAGATATTAAAACAAGTACTGACAATACTTCAAAGTTTCCTATTAAGAAACCGTATAGTGTATTACCTATTATTGGTTGAAAAACACGATGTGTTCCTAATAATCCATCAATAACAATCTCTAACATTTCGATATTAATCAGAATAAACCCAACATATACAACAACATGTAAAATACCTGAAACAGGACGACGTACCATTTTATATTGTCCTAAAGCTATTTTAGCCATATTTTTCCATCGTTCTGGCTTTCTATCAGTTCTATCTACATCTTTTCCTAATTTAATGTTTCGTATTAGCTTACGAACATTCATTACAAAATACCCTATAGCTGCAATTAAAATAATTGCAAAAAAGAGGTTTGGCAAGTAATTCTCCATTGTCTTTAATTAATTTTTTTACTCTATTTATAACTATTTACTTCTTCAGTTTTTAAGAGGTTATAGAATATTTTTAGTTGTTGTTTTATTTAGTTGTTACTTGTATTGCTTTGATTGTTTTCTTCGTTATATGGTTTTGGCTTTTTTCCGAATAATGAGAAATGTACAAAACGTTTTGGGTTTAATTTCATTTCTCTTAATAGTTCTTCTAATTCTTTTGAGGCATTTGTTAAATTAGTATACATTTTATCATCAGTCATTAACTTTCCTAAAGTTCCTTTTCCTGATTTCATGTTGGCTAACAAGCCATTAACATTTGCAAGAGTTGCTTCAAGCTTTTTTACCGATTCTCCTAAATTAGCTTTCGCTAAATCATCAGATACTTTTGAAAAGTTATCTGTAATTTTTTTAGTATTCTCAAAGGTTTTATTTAAATTTTCTTTATTATTTGCCAATAACGTATTAACCGAAGCTAAAGTTTTACGTACATCATATATGGTACCTTCTAAGCCTAATATACTTCTATTTAAGCTTTTTCTTGATTTTTCATCTAATACTTGATTAAACCCAATGAGTAAGGAATCTGCTCCTACTAATACGTTTTCTAGTTTAGCTTGAATGGGGTTTAATTTCTCTCCAACAGATGAGAATATGTCCGATTCAACTTCTCCGTTTAAGTAATCTCCTGATTTTGCTACTTCTCCGTCATACTTAGGCACAATTGCTAAGTTTTGCCCTCCCATTAAGCTTGCCGAATATATTTTAGCGATACTGTTTTTAGAAAAATTAAAGTCAGTGTCTAATGAAATTTTCACTATTAAATTTCCTTTTTTATCTGGGTTTTGATTGAAACGAATTTCATCAACTTTTCCAACTTTCAATCCATTAATAGTAACTGAACTTGCTTCATTTAGACCATTGATATTATTGTACTCTACAAAAAAGTGCCTTGTGTTTGCACTGAACAAATCTTGTCCTTTTAAGAAATTATAACCCCAAATAAATAGTGCAATAACAACGACAGCAACAATTCCTGTTTTTAGTTCTTTAGACATAGAATATATTTATACGAGCGAAAATAATAATAATTTTGCGAGTATATATATAGAATACCTCTAAATTAACGGTTTTTCAATGCTTCTTTTATTGAAATTCGTTTTCCGTTTTTAAAAGCTACAATCCAAGCATCTTTATAACCTTTACTTCTTACTTTGGGTAAAACTTTTTTTATTTCTGACAAACTTGGTAAGTTTCCATAATAATATTTATAATAATTATCTATAAATAAATACTCTACATTTTCTAATCCTTTAAAACTACTTGTTGAAAGTTTTTTTCTTGATGCTGCTACTTGTATTCTAAACATCACTTTAGCAGATACAGGTTTTGATAGAGATGCTTTTTTTTCTAAAATGTTATCTTTTTTTACAACTTGTATATCTTTTTCTGCAACCTTATTTACTACTTCATTTTCAACTAGCGGTGCGTTTACCGTTATAGTTTCACTAATTGTATTTAATTTTAACCGTTCAAAGTATTTTCTAATTGCTTGCGCTATTGATTTTGCCATCTTTAGCTGCCCTTTTCTAGAGTTTAAAAACTTTCCTTCATTTTTATTTGTTAAAAAACCTAGTTCTATTAAAACACTGGGCATTACTGTTTCTCTTAAAACTAAAAAATTTGCTTGCTTTACTTTTCGATTATTTCTTTTTATTGCTACAAAGTTATTTTGTACCAAACCTGCAATACCTAAACTATTTTCTAAATTTTCTTCTTGAAGTACAGATAATCCAATAACTGATTCTGGTGAATTCGGATCATAATCGTAATTTTGTTTATAATTGTCTTCTAATAATATTACCGAGTTCTCTTTTTTAGCAATCTCTAAGTTTTCTTTGTTTCCACTCAATCCTAAAACAAACGTACTTGCTCCATGCGGATCAGATCTTCTAAAAGCATCACAATGTATAGATACAAATAAATCTGCTTTTTTATCATTTGCAATTTTAGCTCGATTATGTAATTCTACAAAAACATCTTTTTTTCGAGTATAAACTACTTGTATATCTTTTGATGTTGATAGCTCTTTTCCTACATCTAATGCTACTCTTAAAGCTATGTTTTTTTCTCTGTAACCATTCCCTAAGTTTCCAGGATCTTTACCTCCATGACCAGCATCTAAAACAACAGTATACTTTTTTTGAGCTGAAACCGACGCTATACTCCCTAACAAAACTGTTAAAAAAGTAAGAATAATTAAGCATGATTTTGATATATTATATTTACGGAAATTTAAGAATTGCATCAATAAAATTTAACTATTTTTGGTTTTTAAAATATAGGCATTCAAATAACACGCCAAAGTTTTTAAATATAACACAAAAATAGTATTAATAATATTGCGAGCAAATCCAACTTACATACTTTTAGCCCTATCTCTTTTTTGTTTTCAATTAAGTATTGCCCAAGAACCTATTAAGGAGGCTATAAATATTCAAAAAACTAATAAAGATTCTACATATAATACTGCTAAAGATACTTTAATAGGGTTAAAAAATAACGACCTTGTTTATAAGAAAAGAGACACAATTGTTAATGACTCTATTAAGCCTAAAGAAGTTATTGATGGTATTATTACCCACGATGCTGAAGATTACACCATACAAAGTACTAAAAATAAAACAATTACTTTATACAACAAAGCTCATGTAACATACACCGATATTGATTTAAAAGCTGGAATTATTATTTTAGACTATAAGAATAATATGGTATATGCTAAAGGTATAAAAGATAGTACAGGATACCATCAAAGACCTCAGTTTAAACAAGGTGGACAAGAATCGGAACAAGATTCTATTTTATTTAACTTTAAAACTAAAAAAGCTTTAGTTTACGGTGTTAAAACAAATCAAGGTGGAATTATTACTTATGGTGAAAAAACAAAACGAGTAAATGACTCCACTATATACATGAGAAGGTTACGATTTACCACTTCAAAAAAGAAAATACCAGATTATTATATTCAAACAAATAAAGCAAAACTAGTACCTGGTAAGAAAATTATAGTTGGTGGTAGTAATTTAGTATTAGCAGATGTTCCTACTCCTGTATATTTACCCTTTGCTTATTTTCCTTTAACAGACAAAAGAACTTCTGGTTTTATTATTCCTTCTTGGGGGGAAAGTAATAACCAAGGTTTTTTTATGCAAAATGGAGGTTATTACTTTGCACTAAGTGATTACTTTGATTTAACTCTATTAGGAGACTTATACACCAATGGCAGTTGGGGGTTAAATGCTTCCTCTAACTATTATGTGCGCTATAAATTTAGTGGAAGTTTTAGTGCTCGTTTTGAAAACATTATTCAAGGAATACGTGGTCTCAGCGATTATCAAAAATCCACCAATTTTAACCTTAGATGGAGTCATAGTCAAGATTCTAAGGCGAGTCCAAACTCTCGTTTTTCTGCCTCTGTTAACTTAGGTAGCAGTAAGTACTATCGTCAATCTTTAAATGAATTTAATAGTTCTCAGTTCTTAAACAACACATTAAATTCGTCTATTTCTTATTATAAAAATTTTATAGGCACTCCTTTTAACCTTAGCGTAACTGCTACTCATTCACAAAACACCAATACAGAATCAATTACTATGACGCTTCCTTCTTTACAACTTAATATGGATCGTATTTATCCATTTGCAGGTAAAGGAGGAATTAAAAAGAATCCTATTCAAAAAATGGGATTGAATTATAGTATGCAGGGGCAATATCAAATTAACACCACAGATGACGAATTTTTCACTGCTAAAATGTTTCAAACGGCAAAAAAAGGGATTCAACATAATTTAAGCACCAACACCAGTTTAAAAGCTTTTAAATATTTTACACTATCACCTAGTGTAAATTATAAAGATGTTTGGTATTTTGACCAAATTAAAAAGAGATATGATCCTACCGCAGTAAACAAAGACGGTAATTTAGGAGCGGCAGTTAACGACACTATTAGTGGTTTTACACGTTATAATGAATATAATTTTGGTGTTTCTTTATCTACCAATATTTATGGTACATTTAACTTTAAAAAAGGACGTTTAAAGGCTATTCGACATACAATTAGACCCTCTATTTCATACGGATATCGTCCAAATTTTGCTGATGATTACGATTTAATAGTACGCCAAAGTTCTGATCCAAGTGACTTACTAACCTACTCTCCCTTTGAAGGCGGTATTTATGGAACACCTGGAAGTGGAGTTTCAAACTCTATTGGTATTTCTGTAAACAATGTTTTAGAAGCTAAAGTAGCCCCAAAAGACCCCGATAGTGATGAAGAAGACAAAAAAATCACCATTCTTAACAACTTAAATTTTAGCACAAGCTATAATTTAGCCTTAGACAGTGTACGTTGGTCTCCTGTAAGAGCCAACGCTGGTACACGTCTTTTTAAAGATAAACTAGCTTTAAATATGAATGCTACCTTCGACCCATATCAAGTAAACAGTAAAGGCCAAAGAATAAATAAAATTAATGGCAATATCTTTAGAATGACTAACTTGGGAGTAACAGCTAATTACTCTATTTCTAGTAAAGATTTTGAAAAAAACAAAGATGGTGGGGATAGTGATGATGATAAAAACGGTAATGGAGCACAAGACACTCCTGATGTTTTTGGGGAAGGTATAGGACCTACTAATGGATTTCCTAACAACACTAATAACAAAAATGAAGAAAGCGAAACAAAAGAAACAGAACTATACAAAGCCAAAATACCTTGGACTCTTAATTTAGCTTACAGTATGAGTTATACAAATAACGGGTTAACAAGTCAAATAGGTAATAATACATTAATGTTTAGCGGCGATGTTGAACTTTCTCCTAAATGGAAAGTTGGTTTTTCTTCTGGTTACGATATCAAAGACAACGCTTTTACCTATACAAGATTGAACTTCTCTAGAGATTTAGATAGTTGGCGATTCAATTTTAACTGGACTCCTTTTGGTGTTAACTCATCTTATAATTTCTTTATTGGAGTGAAGTCTTCAGTATTAAGCGATTTAAAGTGGGATAAAAATAAACCACCAGATAGAGTTTTATTTTAGAAGTTAGAAAAATCTAACTTTTCCCTTTTAACAAAGCAAACAACTTTATAAACTCAAACTAAAATGAAAAAAATAATCACAACAGACAAAGCTCCAGCTCCAATTGGTCCATATAACCAAGCTGTACTTAGTGGAGATACTTTATACACTTCTGGACAAATAGCTATTAACCCTGAAACTGGTGAATTAGTTTTAGATTCTATTGAAGCAGAAACCAAACAAGTAATGCAAAACATGAAAGAAGTATTAGCTGCTGCTGGTATGACTTTTGAAAACGTTATTAAAACTTCTATTTTTATTTCAGACATGCATAACTTTTCAAAAATTAATGCTGTTTACGGTGAGTATTTTAATGACGCTACAGCTCCTGCTCGTGAAACAGTAGAAGTTGCTAACCTCCCTAAGTTTGTAAATGTAGAAATTAGTATGATTGCTGTTAAATAGCTTTTAACATTAATTAGTTCTTAATCTTTAAACTATTAACTTCGATATCACAATGATATTCGTTTGTTAAAACGAAAGATATCTTAACCATTACTATTCTTAAAGAAACAAATAATTATGATAGAAAATCAAAGCGCAGAATTAGAAATTTATGGCTCAAATTTTAACTTTTATTGGACTCGAATTATTGCAATTCCATTTCTTCTTTTTTGGGTTTTATTTTTGTTTGATTTTTTAGAGCTATGGAAATTTACTAGATATTTTTCTATATTCGGAGGTACAATAGATTTATTTTTAACACCAATTCTTCTTAGTATACCTTTTTACATTATGGTGTATAAAAAAGTTCAACAGAAGAAACCTATTATAAGTTTATATTCCGACACTTTAAGTTATAAATTAGATAAGCCTATGTTTAAATTTATTAAACTTTTCAACGAATTATTTGTTAAACCTAAATTTCAAACTGTAAAATATGAAGACATAGATAAAGTTTATAAATATAATGGAGTTGTTGGTAGAGGATATTATATTAAAGCTAAATATGACAAATTTAATAACAGAACATCAATACATACTATTAATAATGATATAGAAATGGACATGCTAAGGAGAAAACTAAAAGAGAAAAATGTAAAGGTGGTTTTCTAACCTTACTCTAATCTAAAAAACGAAATGGTAATATTAATTGCTTTTTCATACTTATTCATAACTAAGGCAAATTTGAAACGAATTAATAAACTATCATAAAAAAAGAGAAACAATTAGTTTCTCTTTTTTTATGATAGTTATATCGCTTTAATTAACAGTTCTGCCGTTGATGGATTTGTTGCTAACGGAACATCATGTACATCACACAAACGCATTAACATAGAAATATCTGGTTCGTGTGGATGCTTTGCTAAAGGGTCTCTAAAAAACAATACCATTTGGCATTTCCCTTCTGCTACTCTACCAGCAATTTGCGCATCACCTCCAATAGGTCCTGATAAAAATTTTGTTACTTCAAAACCTGCTTTTTCTGCTTTTTCTCCTGTTGTACCTGTAGCTATTAACCGAACACTTTTTTGACGTAAAACTTCTTTGTGTTCATTTAAAAACTGAACCATTTCAGCTTTCATTCCATCATGTGCTATAATTGCTATTTCCATAAATAGTGTTTAAAAAAGTATTCCCGCCAAAAGCGGGAATACAATATTACAAAATATTTTATGCTTTTATAAAGAAGCCGAATACTCTAATAAATCTACAATTTTAGTAGCATATCCATACTCATTATCATACCAAGAAATTACCTTGAAAAAGTTCTCGTTTAACTCTAAACAAGCATCAGCATCAATTACAGATGTTCTTGTTTCTGAAACAAAGTCTTGTGACACCACCTCATCTTCAGTATATCCAATAATCCCTTTAAACTCTCCTTCTGAAGCCTCTTTTAATGTTGCTAAAATTTCTTTTAACGAAGTCGCTTTATCTGTTCTAAACGTTAAATCTACTAAAGAAACATCTGCCACAGGAACTCTAACTGCCATACCCGTTAATTTACCTTCTAACTCTGGAATAACTTTCGTTACTGCTTTTGCCGCCCCTGTTGACGTAGGAATAATATTATTTACTACCGAACGTCCTCTTCTCCATTTCTTATTAGGTCCGTCAACGGTATTTTGTGTTGATGTCGCAGCATGAACTGTAGTCATTAATCCCTCTTTCAATCCAAAATTATCGTGGATAACTTTTGTTAATGGTCCTAAACAGTTTGTAGTACATGAAGCATTTGAAAAAATAGTTTCATCAGCTGTTAACTCTTTATGATTTACTCCCATTACATACATATTAGCATCTTTTGAAGGTGCTGAAATAATTACTTTCTTCGCTCCACCTGTAATATGCATTGCTGCTTTATCTTTATCAGTAAAAAAACCTGTAGATTCGATTACATATTCTGCTCCTGCTTCATTCCATTTAAGGTTCTCAGGGTTTCTTTCAGCAGTGATTCTTATTGTTTGTCCATTTACAACTAAATTTCCATCTTTCACTTCAACATCTCCTTCAAATCGTCCATGAACAGAATCATACTTCAACAAATAGGCTAAATAATCTACATCTAACAAATCGTTAATAGCCACAACTTGAATGTTGTCTCTTTTTATTGCAGAACGGAATGCTAATCGACCAATTCTTCCAAATCCGTTAATTCCTATTTTTATCATTATTTAAAATTTTATATTCTTGTTTAAGTGGTCATAATATCTGATACGCGTAATAATTCGGTATCAATATTATGTTGACCTTTGATTGCTTTTTCTAAATCGGTAGAAATTACTTTATTATCTTTTAACCCTACCATCAAGTTTGTCTTTCCATCAAGTAAAAGTTCTACAGCACTTACTCCTAATCTACTTGCTAAAACTCTATCAAAACATGATGGAGAACCTCCTCGCTGCATATGTCCTAACACAGAAACCCTTACTTCATATTCAGGTAAGTTTTCTTCCACATAATCAGCTAATTCAAATACATTTTTACCAGTTTTATCTCCTTCCGAAACTACTACGATACTTGACGATTTCCCTGACCTTCTACTCTTCTTCAAAGATTCCAACATTCTTTCTAACCCTAAGTCTTCTTCAGGAATTAAAATCTCTTCTGCTCCTGCTCCAACACCAGCGTTTAATGCTATAAATCCTGCATCACGCCCCATAACCTCAACAAAGAAAAGTCGATTATGAGAAGATGCAGTATCTCTAATTTTATCAATTGCTTCTACAGCTGTATTCAAAGCTGTATCGTAACCAAGTGTATGACTTGTTCCTGAAATATCATTATCTATGGTTCCAGGAATTCCTATTATAGGAAAATTGAACTCTTGATTAAAAATCACTCCTCCTGTGAAAGAACCATCTCCACCAATCACCACTAAGGCATCTACATTGTTCTTTTTTAGACTTTCGTAGGCTTTTTGACGTCCTTCTTTAGTTCTAAAATCTTTTGAACGAGCCGATTTTAAAATGGTACCTCCCTTGTGAATAATATTATTAACACTTCTAGCGGTCAACGGAATTAAATCTCCTTCAATCAACCCTTGATATCCTCTGTAAATTCCCATACAATCCGTTCGGTAATAAGCACAAGTCCTTACAACAGATCGTATCGCGGCATTCATTCCTGGAGCATCCCCTCCAGAAGTCATCACTGCTATTTTTTTAATTTTTCTCATAAAAACGAATATCAAATTTACTCAATTTTAGTCATTTTTTAATAAAAAACAATAAATTCATTTTGCTTTTTAATTGAAGTTTAACGTTTAATATTATTTGGTTACTTTTAGCCAACAAATAAAACAAACTATGTTATTAACCTCTCTTGATTATATTATTATTTTCGGTTTTTTTATTCTTTCATTACTTATTGGTCTTTGGAGTTCAAAATCAGCAGGAAAGAACAGTTCCGAATTCTTTTTATCAGGAAGAAATATGCCATGGTGGTTGTTAGGGGTTTCTATGGTTGCAACTACATTTGCTGCTGATACTCCTGGATTGGTTA
This sequence comes from Tenacibaculum sp. ZH5_bin.1, assembly GCF_042865525.1. Lineage (NCBI taxonomy): Bacteria > Pseudomonadati > Bacteroidota > Flavobacteriia > Flavobacteriales > Flavobacteriaceae > Tenacibaculum > Tenacibaculum sp. ZH5_bin.1. The sequence goes on from NZ_JBEGIO010000005.1 coordinate 205,085, forward strand.
CTGAACTAGTTAGAGAAAATGGTGTTTCTGGTAACTGGGTTTGGTGGGCAATGCTTCTTACAGGAATGCTTACCGTATTTTTTTATGCTAAACTATGGAGAAAATCAGGAATAACTACCGATTTAGAGTTTTATGAGCTACGTTACTCTGGTAAGATGGCTAGCTTTTTAAGAGGTTTTAGAGCTATTTATTTAGGTGTTATTTTTAACGTAATTACAATGGCAGGTGTTTGTTTAGCCGGAGCTAAAATTGCTAATATTTTATTAGGCATATCACAAGAAGAAACACTTTTTTATTCTTCAATAGTTATTGTTATTTACTCTTCTTTAGGTGGATTAAAAGGTGTTTTACTTACTGATTTTGTACAGTTTTTAATTGCTATGGTTGGTTCTATTTGGGCTACTATATATATTGTTGGTTTACCAGAAATTGACGGACTTTCAAATTTATTGACACATCCTAACGTAAGTGACAAACTAGCAATGTTTCCTGATTTCTCAGATAAAGAAGCATTAATTACTTTATTTATAATTCCTTTTGCTGTACAATGGTGGAGTACTTGGTATCCTGGAGCTGAACCTGGTGGTGGTGGTTATATTGCGCAACGTATGTTAGCTGCTAAAGATGAAAAAAATGCTACTTGGGCTACTTTATTTTTCAATTTTGCCCATTATGCATTACGACCTTGGCCATGGATTATTGTTGGACTTGCTTCATTAATTATTTTTCCAAGTTTGGATAGTATGAATCAAGCATTTCCTAGTTTAACAACTGAAATGCAAGGACACGATGTGGCTTATGCTGCAATGATGACCTACTTACCTGCTGGATTATTAGGAATCGTATTAACCTCTTTAATAGCTGCTTTTATGAGTACAATTTCTACTCAATTAAATTGGGGAAGTTCATACATTGTAAATGATTTTTACAGTAGGTTTATAAATAAAAATGCTTCTGAAAAGCAAAAGGTAGTAGTTGGAAGAATATCAACTATAGTTTTAATGTTGTGTGCTGCTCTTTTTTCTTTCTATTTACAATCAGCTAAAGGAGTTTTCGATTTGCTGCTACAAATTGGTGCAGGAACTGGACTGTTATTTATTTTACGTTGGTTTTGGAGTAGAATTAACCCATATAGTGAAATTGCTGCAATGGCCATATCTTTTATAATTGCTGTTTTCTTTTTTATCAATGGAAAAATGGAGATTCCATTTACTCAAATTGCGGGATATTGGCAATTAATTATTGGCGTTTTGGTTACTACTGTAGGTTGGGTTATTGTAACTCTTTTAACAAACCCCACCAATACTAAAACCTTAGAAAAATTTGATAGTCTTATTTTTGAGAACGAAAATAAATTTAAAAATGTTGGATATAAAATTTTAGGGTTTATAACTGGAACTATAGGTATTTACAGCTTCTTATTCGCCTCTGGAAATTGGATTTATGGTGAAACAACTCTAGCTGCAACACTTTCAATAATCTCCTTAATTTGTATTTTAATTTTAAGAAAAATATGGAAGTTTGTTTCTTAACACAATTAATACTTACTAGTGTTAAACATGAAAGCCTTTATTGAACAGCTTTATCGTAATTAGATATAATTTTTTTTATTCTTTTATTTTCAAAAACAGAAGGAAATAAGTCCTTAACAATTGTATGATATTCAAAATCGATGGCTAAAGCATTATTCAAATGAGCCACTCCATACTCTTCTTTTCCTAGAATCATAAACAATCCGCAAAGTCTATACTCAATTTCTGCAAATTCTTTATACGTTTTTTTTGCTTGAATTAATATCTTAAGTGCTTGATTAAATTCTCCTAAAAACAATAAAATATCTACTAAAGCAATGTAAATTTCAATCTCTTTATCTCCTAAAGATAAGCAGGTTTTAAAAGCTTTAACTGATTCTTCGTAAAAATTAAGTTTTAAATTAATATCTCCATAACGCCTCCAATATAAAACATTTGATTCATCTATATGAATTGCTTTATTTATATAGTACAATGCTTTTTCATAATTTCCTTGATTATAACAAGCATTTGTTAATAAAACCCAGCCTCTATCTAAAAGAGGGTCTTCATGTACTGCCTTTTTATAAAAGTGTATTGCTGTTTGTGTGTTTTCAAGTTTATCATAACACTCCCCAATCCTTATATAAGCATAAGCCGTTGGGTCATCTAATTCCAGTGTAACCAAATAATTATCTATTGCTTCTTCATAGCGCTTTAATTCTTCTAAGGATTTTGCCTTTTCTAAATACCCCCCTATAAAACTATCATCAATCAATACTGCATAATCAAAAGCTGTTAATGCTTCTTTAAACATTCCTAGCTCAAAATATTGTCTTCCTAATTGATGCCATGCGACTTCACAATATGGATTTTTATCTAAATACGAATTTAAAAATTTTATTGCGTCTTCATGACTACCCTCCATATCAAAACAATAAACTATATTATACAACGATGAATAATCTTCATAATCTACCTCAATACACTTTGCAAAATTCAAACGTGCATTTTCAAAATCATCAAGATACAAGTACTCCATACCTATCATAGACCAAACATCAGATGGATCTTCTATATACTGTAAAGACTCTTTTAAAATAGCAATTGCTTCTGTGTGCTGTTTCTTTTTAGATAAGATAATTGCTTTTTGGATAAATACTTCATCATTATGAGGTTCTACAGCTTCGATATTAGACAACATCTTAATTGCTTCATGCAATTCATCTTCAAAAATTAAAATTTCTACTTTCATTAATTTTAATTGAATTGAAGACGGATGCTGCTCTAAACCTAACTGTACGGCTTTTTTTGCCAACGACTGCTTACCTATATTTAAATAATGCTCTATAATTGTCTCAAACTCTACAGCATCGAAAAAATATACCTCGTTGGTTTTCAACATAGATTCAAATTTTGATATTGACATGGGCTACAGATTTGAATTTATATAAAGTTACTGCAAGAATAATACCTATTTACTGGTATGTTTATTTCTTTTCAACAATTTAATTAACAATATAAAACATTCGTTTTTATTAAAAATAAGTTATTTGAAAGAGTTAATTATTTTTCTATCTTTGAAAGAACATAAAAATTAATATCTAATTTTAAACAAAAAATCATGAGTAAATTTGACGAAAAAGTGGCGCTTTATAAAAAGTTTATGGACGATAGAGATATTCGTTCTAACACTGATTTATTAACTGCTGTAACAAAAGGACTAGGCCCTTCTATTTATAAAAAAGATGCTGAAACCGTATCAGGAAGTGACCCTAAAGAACTAGAAACTGTTAAGAAAAACTTCTTAATGAAAAAATTAGGTTTAGCTGATGGACCTGAATTAGATAAAGCTATTGGAGAAGTAATGGAAAGAATTGGAAAGTCGGAAAGAAATAAGTATCGTGCAGTTGTATACTACATGTTGGTTAAGAAATTTGATAAAGAGTCTGTTTACGGAATGTAATAACCTCTCTTTCTAAAAAATATAAATCCTGTATTTAAGTTTTAAATACAGGATTTTTTTATTTTAGCCGCCAACAAACAACTTATATTTATGTCGCAATTTATTAGTGTTTTTGACATGCTTAAAATTGGGGTGGGACCTTCTAGTTCTCATACTCTAGGCCCTTGGAGAGCGGCTCAACAATGGATTCAAAAATTAAAAGATACAAATGAATTTCTTTTAATTGAAGAAATAAAAGTGGACTTATATGGTTCTCTTTCATTAACAGGCAAAGGGCACGCAACAGATTTAGCTGTTTTATTAGGTTTAAGTGGAGCTGATCCTGAATATATTCCAATTGAAACAATTGATGTTATTATCAATGATATTAAAACCAAAGAACTTTTATTTTTTAATAATGAAAGAAATATTGCTTTTGCCAACGGCTCAGTAACATTCAATAAAGAGTTTTTACCTTTTCATGCTAATGGAATGACTTTTAGAGGATATGCTAACGGTGTAGAAATTTCTACAGAAACATACTATTCTATTGGTGGAGGGTTCATTGTGCAAGAAGACGATAATCTTGCTGAAGATATTGAGATTAATAAACAAAACTTTCCGTTCCCTATCAACAGAGCTGCTGAGCTTGAAGCCTATTGCGAAAAGGAAGAGTTAAATATTTCTGACATTGTTTACCAAAATGAACTTGTAATTAATTCTGCTGAAGACATCGACAAAGAATTGCATCGTATATGGAACACTATGTTAGAATGTATGTACATAGGTTGTCACACTCAAGGAATTTTACCTGGCGGATTAAATGTAAAACGACGTGCATTTGAAACACACCAAAGACTTATTAAAGAAGCTGAATATACGAACCAACAAGAATGGATTACTGCTATTAGAAGTACAGAAGTAAAATTCCGTGAAATTTTAAAATGGGTAAGCTGCTTAGCTTTATCTGTTAACGAAGTGAATGCTTCTTTGGGTAGAGTTGTTACTGCTCCAACCAACGGAAGTGCTGGAGTTATTCCTGCTGTAATAATGTATTATTTAGTAATAGAAAACCACGATGCTACTTTTGAACATGTTAAAAAATTCTTGCTAGTTGCTGGAGAAATAGGAAGTATTTTTAAGAAAAATGCAACAATTTCTGCTGCTATGGGTGGTTGTCAAGCTGAAATTGGTGTATCCTCTGCCATGGCCGCTGCTGCATTAACAGAATTGTTAGGCGGAACTCCGTCACAATGCTTAGTTGCTGCTGAAATTGCCATGGAACATCATTTAGGACTTACTTGTGATCCTATTGGCGGATTGGTACAAGTACCTTGTATTGAACGTAACGCTATGGGGGCAATTAAAGCTATTAATGCTGCTGAATTAGCCTTAGAAACCAATCCAAAAGAATCTAAAGTTCCTTTAGACAAAGTAGTAGATACTATGTGGGAAACGGCTAAAGACATGAATAGAAACTACAAAGAGACTTCAGAAGGTGGTTTAGCTGTTACTGTTCGTTTAGCTGATTGTTAAGAGTTATTTTATTTCAACAGGTTCTCCTAAAAACTTGGGATTAACATTTAAGAGAATATCTACAAATACTTTTACCCTTGCTAAATATTCTCTTAATTGAACTTTCATAGCTTTTTTTCCTGAAACTCCTCTGGCGTTATACCCTATTGCTTCAATATCAAAATGGTTTGCCAAATACAATGCTCTTTCATTATGAAATTGTTGAGATATTATTGTTACTGAGGTTTGACCAAAAACTTCTTTTACCCTTACTACCGAATCTAAGGTTCTAAAACCAGCATAATCTAAATAAATTTTACTCTCAGGAATTCCTGATTCAATCAAATCATTTTTAAAATCGGTTGGTTCATCATATCCTTCGGAGCCATTATCGCCACTTACTAAAATAAAATCAATTTTTTCAGCTTTGTATAACTCCACAGCAGCATTCAAACGAAATTGATAATACAGATTTATTCTCCCATCAGACAAATACTTTACCGTACCTAATAACAGCCCTACTTTATTTTTAGATATATTTTCTGTAGAATTAAATAATTTTCCTTCTGCATTATTAATTATTACTTTGTTTGAAACATAAATAGAAGTAACAACTAGTAGACAACCTAAAAGAAAAATAATAGCAACTTTTTTTCGTTTCATCTATCTTGTAAATACTAATTCAGTTTCGGTAGACATTTCTTCAGAAAAACCATATCCTTCCACATCAAAACCTTTTAACTCTTCTAAAATCTCCACGTTATTATCTATAATGTAACGCACCATTAATCCACGAGCTTTTTTAGCAAAGGTCATAATAGTTTTATACTGTCCATTTTTAAAATCTTTAAAAACGGGAGTTATCATAGGTACTTTTAATGCTTTTTTAGGAAGCGCCTTAAAATATTCTGTACTTGCTAAATTAATTAACAACTCTCCATCTCCTAATTCTTCATTTAGCGACTCAGCCAATGTAGTATCCCAAAACTTATATAAGTTTTCTCTTCTACCTACTTTTAACTTAGTTCCCATTTCTAAACGATAAGGTTGAATTAAATCCAACGGTTTTAACAAACCGTATAACCCTGATAAAATTCTTAATTTCTCTTGTAAAATAGAAATCTTATCTTCTGATATAGAACTGGCATCAATACCTCTATACACTTCACCTGTAAATGCAAATACTGCTTGTTTTGCATTATCTAAAGAAAAAGGAGGTTGCCAATCTTGATTTCTATCATAATTTAAACTTGCTAAATCATCAGAAATCTTCATTAACTCGCTTAATTTTTTTCTTGACAATGTTCTTAACTTCTTATTCAGTTTTTCAGATTGCTCTAAAAACCTAGGTTGCGTATATACATCAGTAGTAGCTTTGCTTTCAAAGTCTAACGATTTTGCTGGTGATATTATAATTTTCATGCTATAAAATTTAGAGTAAAAATAAGAAGCTATTTTAAAATCATCAATTACTTCAGGTAATTTAAATTGATTGTAGTATTAATTTTTTTAATACTAAACTTGTAATCCGTCATAAGCTAAAAACACATTCTCTGGTAATTCTTTTTCAACCTCATCATGTAATCCTAAAAGCTCACTAATATGTGTTAAATATGCTTTTTTAGGTTTAATTTCCTCTATAAAACTTAACGATTCTTCTAAGTTAAAATGTGTTTTATGAGGTTCTCTTCGTAAACCTGTCACAATCAAAACATCAAGGTTTTTTAGTTTTTCTTTCTCTCCTTCTGAAATAGTTTTAATATCGGTTATATATGCTACGTTATTAAAACGATATCCGAGAATCGGTAAATTACCGTGCATTACTTCAATTGGAGTAACCTCTACTCCCTCTAACTCAAAACTTTCTTTATGTGAAATAATCGTTGGAGCTACACTTGGTGCACTTGGGTATCGATTTTCTGTTGCAAATATATAATCATATCGCTTTTGTAAAACTCCTAGCACTCTTTTTGTTAAATATATAGGTACTGGTCCTATTTGAAAGCAGTACGGACGAATTTCATCTAAACCAGCTATATGATCTGCATGTTCATGGGTAAATAAAATCCCTTTAATCGAAGCCACCTCTTCACGCATCATTTGCTGACGAAAATCTGGACCACAATCAATCACATAGTTAATATCACCCCATGAAACTAACACCGAAGATCGTAATCTTTTGTCTTTCGGATTTTTAGATAATGCCACAGGATGTTTACTGGTAATCATTGGAACTCCAGTAGAAGTTCCCGTTCCTAAAAAAGTTATTTTTACTTGATTTTTTTTCTTCATTTTCATCACAAAAATACAACAAAAATTGTCTGTTCGTTTGTAATTTCAGTACATTTGTACTACGTAACAAAAAATAACAAAATGGCAATTACGTTAAAAGGAGATCAAAAAATAAACACTGTACCAACTACCAAAATGAAAGCGTTAAAGATTAACTTAAACGCACACATATATGGAACTTTTGCAGAGATTGGAGCTGGTCAAGAAACTGTTCGTAATTTTTTTAGGGCTGGTGGGGCCTCTGGTACAATAGCGAAAGCTATGAGTGCTTATGATAAAGACTTCTCTGATGCCATTTATGGAATTGAAAAAGACAATCGTTATGTTACAGAGCCTCGATTAAAAAAGATGCTAAAGCACGAAATGGATTTAATTGAAGAGCGACTTGATCGTCAAAAGCATCCTGATAAATTGTTCTTTAGCTATGCTAATACAGTGGCAACTATTAACTTTACTAAAAAGTTTAAAGGTCATGGATGGGTTGGTATTCGTTTTCAATTAGATCCACTAGAAGATTATAACGAAATTGTTTTACACCTACGTTTTAAAGAAACAGATGCACGTCAACAACAAGAAACATTAGGCGTTTTAGGTGTAAACTTAATTTATGGTGCTTATTATTTAAATGATAATCCGAAAGATTTATTAAAATCTTTTTACGATAATATTGACAAAGATCGTTTAGAAATTGATATGATTAATTTCTCTGGACCTCGTTTTATGTATGTTGACAACCGTTTAATGAGCTTACAACTTGTTAAAAACGGAATGACAAATGCTGTAATGTTTGGTCCTGATGGAAACAACTTATTGCCTGCACAAGTACTTTATAAAAAAAATATATTAGCCCTTAGAGGAAGTTATAGACCTGTAACAAAGGTTAATATGGACATGTTTGAAAGTGCTAAGCAATTGTTTTTTGACGAGAATAAGGTAGACCCTAAAAAAACTAAAATTATTTTTGAAATTACGTTAAGTAATCTTCGTGCTGAAGGAGAAATTAATGAACGTGACTTTTTAGACAGAGCAGAACTATTATGCTCTCTTGGTTTGAATGTTATGATCACCAACTACCAAGAGTACTTTAAGCTTGTAGAGTATTTTAGTGAATATACTAAGGAACGTATGGGGCTTGCAATGGGGGTTTATAATCTTATTCAAATTTTTAACGAGAAATATTACCGTGATTTAAGTGGAGGTATTTTAGAAGCATTTGGAAAACTTTTTTACAGAGATTTAAAAGTTTATATGTATCCTTATAAAAATGAAGAAACTGGTGAATATATTACTAGTGAAAACCTTAAAGTACACCCTAGAATGAAAGAACTTTATAAGTTCTTCAAAAATAACGGTAGATTAATTGATATTAAAGACTTTAATCCCGATATTTTACATATTTTCTCTAGAAAAGTTTTAAAAATGATTAAAAACGGAGAAGATGGATGGGAAGAAATGCTTCCTAAAGGAGTTTCTGAAACTATCAAAGAAAAACGTTTATTTGGTTGCACAAAAAGAATTAAATAGTATTTTTTTATTACTCTTTTTAAACCTTTAACTATCTTTATAGTCTAACAGCTAAATAGTTTTTAGTTGATTGACGAAATTACACTTATAGATCAATTGCAGCAACCTACCACAAAACAGGTTGCTTTTAAAAACCTAGTATCGCAATATAAAGAGCGATTGTATTGGCATATACGAAAGATTGTAATTTCTCATGAAGATGCTGACGATGTTTTACAAAACACCTTTATAAAGGTTTACAAAAATATTAATCAATTTAAAAGAGATAGCAAACTATTTTCTTGGATGTACCGAATAGCAACCAATGAAGCTATTACCTTCATCAATAAAAAAGCTAAAGAGAAAAATATTCATATTTCTGATTATCAACTACAAATTACTTCCACTCTAGATAGCGATTATTGGTTTTCAGGTAATGAAATTCAACTTATTTTACAAAAAGCAATTGCTACATTACCTCAAAAACAACAATTAGTTTTTAATATGAAGTATTTCGATGAAATGAAATATGAGGAAATCTCTGAAATTCTTAACACATCTATTGGAGCTTTAAAAGCTTCTTATCACATAGCAACAAAAAAAATAGAACATTTTATAAAGAACTATAATTAAACCTTTTACTATAAGAATAGTCTTACTAAAGTATAATGAATAAAAAAAATAAACATACTATAAATTTCTCAAGCCTAAAAGCTGGTAAGAATTGTGGTTTTTCAATTCCTCAAAACTACTTTGAAGAAATTGAAGAAAAAATTAATACTTCCATTTTTATAGATAGTTTACCAAAAAAGAAAACGTTCAATACTCCTGATGATTATTTTGACACAATCGAAACTCAAATTCTATCAAAATTAGTTACAGAACAAACTACAGAAACGAAAGTAATTTCATTACGTAAAAGAATTTTACAGTACATCCCTTTAGCTGCTGCAGCTTCAGTTTTACTTTTCATCGGTTTTAATTATTTTAATGCTCAAAAAATTACTTTCGAAGATATAACCATTATCGATATTGAATCTTGGTATGAAAATGGATACGGTGATATTGACAATAATGAGCTTGCAGCAACATTAAACACGTCTGAACTAGATGAAGATATATTAGCCTCTATTAGTGATGAAACACTAGAAGACTACTTAAATTCTGTTGATACAACAACACTCATAAATGAAATAGAACAATAATGAAAAAAAAATTATTTATATTATTCGTAATTTTCACTTCCTTTTTTTCTGTTCAAGCGCAAACAAGAAAAGGAAATTATGAAAAGGTTAAAGCTTTTAAGGTTGCTTTTCTTTCTGAAAAGTTAAACTTAACAGAAGAAGAAGCCAATAAGTTTTGGCCACTATATAATGTATATGACAAAAAAATGATTGAACTTCATAAAGCAGAACGCTACAGTATTAAAAAGAAAATACTTAGTTGTGGAGGAATTGATAGCTTAACTGATAAAGAATCAAAAGAAATTGTTAATAAAATTAAGTCCGTTTCAAAAGAACAATATGAAACTAAAACTAATTTTTATAATAAACTTTCTACCTTTTTATCAGATAAAAAAATCCTCACCTTGGAGGTGGCTGAACATGAATTTCACCGAAAGCTCATAAAAAAGCTAAAGGGTGAAAAAAAGAAACATCGATAAGTAAAAAAAGGAAGCTTTTAAAGCTTCCTTTTTTTACTTATCGACTAAGGCTAAACAAACATATAAATCTGGTTTATTAGCCGTAAATTGTTTTAGCCAAATAGTTAGTTCATCTATTTCATAAGGTAGTAATCTACCTAAAGCTTTTTCAAGCTCTTTACAAAATAAATCAGCGTTAAAACTAACCTTTTGAAGCACAGTTTTCGTGTACTCATACATAGCTCTTGCCATTTTTATTGGGGTTATCTGTTATTAAATACTGAACGTAATTTACAAATTTTTATTCCAATTAGAGTGTTAAAGTTTGTCCAAAAAAAATGCGAGACTTATTCAAGTCTCGCATTTTTAGTCGTATAATTTATAATACTATAAACTATTCACTTTTTCTATTAAAGCATTTGCTCTAGTCTCTAACTCTGTATTAATTGATTTATAGTGAGCTTTCTTATTTTCAACGTTTTTTGCGTTAACTTTAGCTACTAAATCATCAAAAGTTACAATAACCTCATCTACAATAGCATCTGCCTTTGCTTTATCTGCTTCAGGGTTTAACTCTTTTGTTATTTGACAAATACTAATAATGTCTCCTAACGTATAGTTAATATCTTTCTTTAAATTTTTTATGCTTGCCATAATTATAAATTTTGATGCAAAATTAATCGATTTTATTCAATTCTTCTTGAAATTTCTCAAAAAACTGCCCTACATGATATCCATCTACCAAAGCATGATTTACATTAACAGCCACAGGCATTAACATTTTTTTATTTTGCTCCTTTATTTTACCAAAAGCTAATTGAGGTACGCTATCGTTTTTATTTCCTGAAAAAGGTTCTTTATGCCCTGTAAAGCTTACCCAAGGAATGGCCGAACAATGTATACATCCTAAAGAGTACTTGGACGGAAACAAATCATTAGAATTTAAAATTCGTTCTTTTTCCTTTTGAAAGTTACAATTGAATTCCTCAAACTTTTCAGAATAATCTATATACGAGAATCCAAAAGTGTTATCAGGCCTTGCAATAGTTGCTGAAGCGTTGATTACTTCGTAAACAGCTATTTTATCACCTTCTAATCTATATTTTAAATTCTCAACTGCATTTATAGCTTTCATGCAAGCATGTAAGTATCGGACAAAAAAGGACTGATTCTTTTCTTTTGCTAATTGATAGATTATAGACACATCTACATCTGCAACTAATCCAAAAGTTGGATCTTCTAAAGTTCTAAAATGTTTAAAAAGCTCTTTCCTATTCCAACTTTCAATATCTAGGTATTTCATTTATAAAAATTTTAATACATCTGTAATACTAGATACTGTTTTGTAAGCATCTGATTTTTGCTCTTCTTTAACCTCTTCGTGTGCCCATGTTGTATGAAACGGAACATGAATCGCTGTTGCTCCTATTTCAATTAACGGTAACACATCTGATTTTAATGAGTTTCCTATCATTAAAAACTCTGAAGGATTAATATCTAAGCGTTTTACTAATTTTTTATAATCAGTTTTTTTCTTCTCACTCATCACTTCTGTATGATGAAAATATTTTAAAATTCCTGATTTTGCCAACTTACGTTCTTGATCTAACAAATCTCCTTTGGTTGCTACAATTAACTTATATTTTCCATGTAATTCTTGCAACACCTCTTCTACCCCATCTAGGAGTTCTATTGGTTTTTCTAACATATCTTTTCCTATTTCAAGAATTTCTTCCATTTTTTTAGGACTAATTTTATAGTTAGAAATTTCTAGCGCACATTCAACCATTGACAGCATAAAACCTTTTACTCCGTACCCGTATATTTTAAGATTTTCTATTTCTTTTTTAAACAACTCTTGATGGATTTTATTCTCTGTTTCATAATCGGACAATAATCGAGCAAAATCATCTTCAGCATCACGAAAGTAAGTCTCGTTTACCCAAAGTGTATCATCTGCATCAAAAGATATTATTTTAATATTATTCATTTTCTAGTTGTTTTATAGCTTTCTCTAAATCTTCAGGAGTATCAATACCAATACTCTCCACTGAAGTTTCTATCATCTTTATTTTTTTTCCTACTTCTAAATAACGAATACATTCAATTTTTTCAGCAGCCTCTATTGGTGTCATAGGGGTATGATAAAAATCAATTAACGCTTCTTTTCTGAACGCATAAACTCCTTTGTGCTTATAATAGTTTACAGGAACTTCTTTATCTCGATGATATGGAATTATACTTCTTGAAAAATAAATAGCAAAATCATTTGTATCAGTAATTACCTTAACGTTATTTGGGTTTTGAATATCTTCTTTATTCGTCATTTTTACTTTTAGTGATGCTAAATCTATTTCTTTTTGAATATCAGATTTAAAAACACTAATTAGTTTTGACAACGAAACTGTATCAATAAAGGGTTCATCTCCTTGTACGTTTACCACAATATCTACATCTAAATTTTCAACTGCTTCTGCTATTCTATCAGAACCACATTCATGTTCCTTTTTACTCATTAAAACCTTACCTCCTACTTTTTCTATAGAGTTATAAATTACTTCGGAATCGGTTACCACATATACCTCATCAAAAAGGTTTGCTTTTACAGCTGCTTCATAGGTTCTTACAATTACAGGTTTTCCTCCTAAATCTTTCATCAATTTCCCTGGAAAACGTGATGCACTATAACGTGCAGGTATCATTGCTATTATCTTCATAAATAATCATAAGTGTTTACGTATCAAAGATACATATTTAAACTGCCATCATAAAAACTGATAATACTCACTTTTATAAAACTTTAACATTAAATACTTTTTAGTTTTGTTCAATTATTAAAAACTTTTACTACTTTTGAGTCATTATGAAGACGCTTTTAGGTACATACACGTTTATTTTTAACACAATCAATTCGATTATGTGTACTGCCCGCATGCATAAACAATATGTATATGTAACTAAAAGCACCCAAAGAAACAGATTTAAACATCGATTTTAAACAATCAATTTTAATATAAATTTAACCAAAGGTGCTTTTTTAAAAAAGCACCTTTTTTATTTACTAATATTTTAAATTTTAAACATTATGAACACTTTTAAGTATCGAAACTCAATTAGAAAACATGTAGCCTCAACTGTAATGTACTCAGTACAAAATCCATTTTACAGAGACCCGGAATTACTAATACTTAATCCTTAAAATTATCATGAAAACATTAAATATCACATCAAACAGTCAGCCAAATCAATTTATAGTTAACAAAAAGCAGGTTAGCAAAAACAAAGTGTTAAAAACTTCAGTTTTATACGATAAAATTGAATCTAGCGCGAATACTTCTTTAGGCTTTTATCCAGACTCTTCTAATTTTAGTTTTAACAGTATCGAGTTTGATCTGTTAGGCAACGCATACCTTAATGATAAACTTGTTATCAAAAACAATATTAAAAAATTGAGTGATACTGAGATTATTTTCAATATAACAGTATCTAAAAAAGAAGAAAAGAAACAAAATATTATATGTACAGCTACTTTTGGCTATACAATTAAAAAAGCGTCTTAATTATTCCTAAAAATTGATTTTACAATCAATTAAGCAATCGTTAAGTTAGTTTGGTTTGTTTATAAGCTTAGGAGATTTTTTTCTCTTAAGCTTATTTTATATACGTTTCTAATAGTTCTGAAGGATTTTCTGATAAAATTTCCACTTTATCAATACATGCTGGTACCAAGATTGTTTCTCCTTTTCTTACAACTTCTTGTTGACTTTCATAAAAGAATGTTACCTCCCCTTCTACGCACATATAAATTACGAAGCAATCTTTTTTAGATAAATCTATTTCTTTTTTCCCCTCCACTGGTAATATATTTGTTGTAAAATAAGGGCATGCAACAACTTTATTCGCTATATTTTTTTGTTTCTTATAAGTTGTTTTATAGGAACTTTTAGCTGAGAAATCAATAGCTTCTAATGCTTTTTCAGTATGGAGTTCTCGGTAATTACCGTCTATATCTTTTCTATCCCAATCGTAAATACGGTAAGTTATGTCTGAGGTTTGTTGAATTTCAGCAATCAGTAAACCAGCACCAATAGCGTGTACTCTTCCTGGTGGCACAAAATAAACATCTCCTTTGGACACTTTATCTACATTTAAAATACTTAAGAGCGTCTTGTTATTTAGGTGATATACGTATTCTTCTTTATTAGAGTTTTCTTTAAAACCTATAATAATATTAGCTTCATTATCGGCTTGCATTACATACCACATCTCTGTCTTCCCAAAAGACTCTTGAAGTTCTGCTAATTTATCATCAGGATGTACTTGAATACTTAAAACCTCTTTTGCATCAATAAATTTTATTAATAATGGAAACTGCTCTCCAAAAGTTTCATATACATATTCACCTACTAAATCGTTCTTATACTCTTTTAAAAGACTTCTTAATGTTCTTCCTTTAAGGTTACCATTACTAACAACCGATTCATCTCCATCAACATCTGAAATTTCCCAACTCTCTCCAATATTGGATCCGTCTGAGTTTTTATGAAGTAGTAGGTTTAGTTTTTTTCCTCCCCAAACCTTTTGCTTTAAAATTGGAGTAAATCTTAGTAATTGGTTTATCATAAATTATGTACCTCTATAAGTTACGTAGTTTCTTGGAGTTTCATATAATGTAATTGCTAAGTCTAATTTTTCTGGAATACTTACACGTAACTTATTATAAATTACTACTGATATGTTTTCTACTGTAGGATTAACATTTTTAAACTCCTTTACTTCAATATTTAAGTTTTTATGATCCAATAGATCTTCAACCTTCGACTTAATTAAATCTTTCAGCTTACCTAAATCATATACATATCCTGTTTCTTGATCTATCTCACCAGTTAATGAAACAATTAGCTCATAATTATGACCGTGGTAGTTAGGGTTACTACACTTACCAAAAACCTCGTAATTTTTCTCATCAGACCATTTAGGGTTAAATAACCTATGTGCTGCATTAAAATGTGCTTTTCTGTGAACTGTTACTTTAGGCATAATTAAATATACTTAGATATTTTATCGTACGATTCTTTAAAAATTATTTTAAACCAAGCTGTATACTTTTCTGGATGATTATCTATATCATTTTTCACCTCCTTTAAAGGCATCCATTTATATGACGCCACTTCTTCAGGGTTTACAATAGGTTCGTCGTTAAATCGACCAATCATTACATGATCGTATTCATGCTCTGTTAAGCCATTATCAAACGGAGCTTTATAAATAAAAGAGAATACTTCTTCTAACTCACATGAAAACCCCATTTCTTCTTGTAATCTACGTTTTCCAGCTTCAATGTTCGATTCTCCATCTCTTTGGTGTGAACAACAAGTATTTGTCCATAACAAAGGGGAGTGATATTTTTCAGCAGCACGTTGTTGTAACATCAATTCATTTTTATCATTAAAAACAAATACCGAAAATGCCCTGTGTAGTAAAGCTTTTTCATGTGCTTCAATTTTTTCCATTAATCCTATCGGATTATCTTGCTGATCAACTAAAATTACTTGCTCTTTCATCTAGAAAATTTACGAAAAGCAAACTTACAAAATTGCGACCAGTTCAACAATTAAAACCTTTTGAACAGTTCGCTTTAAAATGTATCTTTGCAACCTTAAAATTTATAGATGAGTTTTTTAGAAGAAATACAGAAGAGACGTACATTTGGAATTATATCACACCCAGATGCAGGTAAAACCACCTTAACTGAAAAATTATTACTTTTTGGTGGAGCGATTCAAGAAGCTGGTGCGGTAAAAAATAATAAAATTAAAAAAGGAGCTACTTCTGATTTTATGGAGATTGAACGCCAACGTGGTATCTCTGTTGCTACCTCTGTATTAGCTTTTATTTATAAAGACAAAAAAATCAATATTCTTGATACCCCTGGTCACAAAGATTTTGCTGAGGACACCTTTAGAACCTTAACTGCGGTAGATAGTGTTA
Organism: Tenacibaculum sp. ZH5_bin.1; assembly: GCF_042865525.1. Taxonomy (NCBI): domain Bacteria; kingdom Pseudomonadati; phylum Bacteroidota; class Flavobacteriia; order Flavobacteriales; family Flavobacteriaceae; genus Tenacibaculum; species Tenacibaculum sp. ZH5_bin.1. The sequence continues at coordinate 221,484 of NZ_JBEGIO010000005.1, forward strand.
TTGTAGTTATTGATGTCGCAAAAGGGGTTGAGGAACAAACCGAAAAGTTAGTAGAGGTTTGTCGTATGCGAAAAATTCCAATGATTGTTTTCATTAACAAGTTGGATCGTGAAGGAAAAGATGCTTTTGATCTATTAGATGAAGTTGAGCAAAAACTAGGTTTAAAAGTAACTCCTTTAAGTTTCCCTATTGGAATGGGATACGATTTTAAAGGAATTTACAACATTTGGGAAAAGAAACTAAACATTTTTTCTGGAGACAATAAACAAACCATCTCAGAAGGTGTTGAATTTGATAATATAGACAACCCTGAACTAGATAAAATTGTTGGAGAAAATTCTGCAAATACACTTCGTGAAGAATTGGAATTAGTAAATGAAGTATATCCAGACTTTAACCAAGAAGCTTACGTTAATGGAGATTTACAGCCTGTCTTCTTTGGTTCTGCTTTAAATAACTTTGGTGTAAAAGAATTGTTAGATTGTTTTATTGATATTGCTCCAAATCCTCAACCAAAACAAGCTGAAGAACGCTTGGTTGATTCTAAAGAAGAAAAATTGACAGGGTTTGTATTTAAGATTCATGCAAACATGGATCCTAAACACCGTGATCGTTTAGCTTTCGTAAAGATTGTATCAGGAACTTTTAAAAGAAATACCCCTTACTTACACGTTCGTAACGGTAAAAAAGTAAAATTCTCTAGTCCGAATGCCTTTTTTGCTGAAAAGAAGGAAATTGTTGAAGAGTCTTTTCCTGGAGACATTGTTGGTTTGCACGATACTGGAAACTTTAAAATTGGCGATACGTTAACCGAAGGAGAACAATTAAACTTTAAAGGAATTCCTAGTTTCTCTCCTGAGCATTTCCGTTATGTAAATAATGCCGACCCAATGAAAGCTAAACAACTTTATAAAGGTTTAGACCAGTTAATGGATGAAGGAGTTGCTCAGTTATTTACCTTAGATATGAACGGTCGAAGAATTATTGGTACAGTTGGAGCTCTACAATACGAGGTAATTCAGTATCGTTTAGAGCATGAATATGGTGCTAAATGTTCGTATGAAAATATTGCAGTACACAAAGCTTGTTGGGTTGAACCAGAAGACCCTAAAAATGAAGAATTCAAAGAGTTTAAACGTGTAAAACAACGTTATTTAGCTAAAGACAAACAAGGTCAACTAGTGTTTTTAGCTGATTCTCCGTTTACAATTCAAATGACACAAAGCAAATATCCAACAGTAAAATTACATTTCACTAGTGAGTTTTAACAAACCCTACATATTCTCTTTTCTATTCTCTCTTTTCTCTTTTATAACTTATAGTCAAGAGGATTTATCGAGTTTACAAGGAAAAGAATTACACAATAAAGTTCGTTTGAATTTTATTCCTGTTGAAATGCCTTCGGATAAGTTTACTGACTTAAAACCAACGATGGGTTTGACTGGTTTGCACTATCAAATCCCTATTAATAACTGGTTATACGGAGGTGCTGGATTTCATTTTGCAGTAACAGGAGACCAAGGAGGATTATTTACCTTAGGTGCTGAATTAGGAATAAATAAACAACTATACAAAAACTTATATATTGATGCTAACTTCCATTTTGGCGGCGGCGGCGGATATCGTTACTTGGTAAACGATGGCGGTTTTATCAATCCGAATATCGGATTACAGTACAAAAAGAACGATTACTCCTTCGGAATACAATACAGTCATGTTAACTTTTTATCAGGAGAAATTAAAAGTAATTCCGTTTCTTTCTTTGTAGAGATACCAAGTATTTTACGTTTTACTGATTATGATAAAGCGCATCAAAAATTTGTAGCAGACAATCTTTCTCCAGATAGTTTTTGGAGTAAACCAGTGGTTAAAAATGCACAACAAATTCGTTTTGATTTCTTTAAACCTATTGGTAATTCGAAAAAAGATAATGGGGATGACCTAAATGAATTACTATATGTACTTGGATTTGAGTATCAGAAATATTTGAACGAAAATACTTTTCTATTTGCTCACACCGATGCAATTTACAGGGGGCTACGCGCTGGCTTTATGGATTTATTTATTGGTGCGGGGTATCATCCATATCAATCAAAATACGTTAATATTTTCGGAAAATTAGGTATTGGTGCTGCTGGTGGTCGTGTAGCTCCTGAAGGTGGGTTAATGATCTACCCTTCTGCAGGAATTGACTTAAAACTATTTAAAAACATTGCTATTAGTGGTCATGGTGGATATTATCGTGCCATTGCTGGTGATTTAGAAGCCTATACTTTCGGATTTGGTTTAAAGTACTTCGGATTTAACGGCGGAACATCTTCCGAAGAGAGCAGTACTTATCTTACAAGAGGGTTGCGTTTTGAAGTTCAAAATCAAAGTTATTTTGATGTTGCTAAAACAGATGATATTTACGACGCTACTGAAATTGACTTACAATTAATTGGCTTTAAAGTTAACTATGATTTAAATCATTCGCTATACATTGCTGGAGAAGCTGGTTTTGCATATGACGGTCGTTCGGGTGGATATGCTCACGGATTAGTCGGTGGTGGTATATATAGTCCGTATTTTTTTAACAACAAAATGCGTGGATTTATAGAAGTTATGGCAGGAGCTGGCGGAGGTGCTGGTGTAGATACTGACGAAGGAATCATTATTCGTCCTACTCTTGGATTGAGTTATGATATCGTAAATCAGGTTTCTATAATTGTATCTGGAGGTAGATATTACTCTCCTTTTGGAAATGTTAACTCTAACAATATTAACATAGGTTTAAGCTTTAACCTTTCAACTTTATCTGTAAAAAATTAACTTTGTCATTGCTAAGAAAAACAATGATTTAGCTATTTTAATAAAAAGATTCTTTTTTTCCCTTAAATTTTGGACACTAGAATCATACATATATAAATAAACAAGAGAAAAATGGATAACGGAATTTATGCAAAGTTCACCACTCCAAAAGGTGAAATTTTAGTAAACTTAGAATACGAAAAAACTCCTGGAACTGTAGGTAACTTTGTTGCTTTAGCAGAAGGAAATTTAGAAAACTCAGCGAAACCACAAGGAACTCCTTATTATAACGGATTAAAATTCCACCGTGTAATTGCTGATTTTATGATTCAAGGAGGATGTCCTCAAGGAACAGGAACAGGAAACCCTGGTTATAAATTTGATGACGAAATTCACCCTGAATTAAAACACAATGCTCCAGGAAAATTATCTATGGCAAATGCAGGTCCTGGAACCAATGGTTCTCAATTTTTTATTACACATGTTGCTACTCCTTGGTTAGACGGTAAACACACTGTTTTTGGTAGTGTTATTGAAGGACAAGACGTTGTTGATGCAATTGCTCAAGACGATACTATGGATGTAGAAATTATTCGTGTTGGTAGTGATGCTGAAGCTTTTAATGCTGTAGAAGCTTTTAGAACTTTTGAAGGAGCTCGTGAAAAACGTGAAGCTGAAGCAAAAGCTAAACAAAAAGAGTTATTAAATCAAGTAGCAGCAGGATATGACGAAACTCCAAGCGGTTTACGTTATAAGATCTTACAAAATGGAGACGGAAAACAAGCTACTAAAGGAGCTATGGTTTCTGTACACTATAAAGGTCAGTTATTAGATGGAACTGTATTTGATTCATCATATAAGCGCAAACAACCTATCGATTTTGCTATTGGTGTTGGTCAGGTAATTCCTGGTTGGGATGAAGGTATTCAGTTGTTAAAAGTGGGCGACAAAGCTCGTTTAGTAATTCCATCTGACTTAGCATATGGTGCACAAGGTGCTGGTGGTGTAATTCCTCCAAACGCTACTTTAATTTTTGATGTTGAGTTAATGAATGTAAAGTAATAGCTTACAATTTATTATACAAGTAAGTAAAGCCTTCATAAATTATGAAGGCTTTTTTTATTATCTCATTTCACTTAATATTTACTTAATATTCATAACATTAAAGAACATATTACTTAATAGATATATCATAATTACTTAAGAACAAAAGAGTAAAAAAGAATGATTTTTACGTCATCAAACAAGCTCTTAAGCCTTATGAAAACAACTTTCCTTTTTTTAACATTTTTTCTTTTCACCTCAATTACACTCGAAGCTCAAGAAGTATGTACTACGCCTGAAGATAATACTATTGATTTAAATATTATTAGTATGAATAAATGTGAAATTGGTAAAGAAAATCAAATTCCTAGAAAAAAAACAACTCAAACACTAACTGCTAGAAACAGAATAAAAAAAGTAAGAAAGATTACTCAAAAAAATCAATCAAGCTTAAATGCTTCTTCAAAAGTTTCTATTATTACTACAAACAATGACTTATCAATACAAAATTCTTTAAAATCTCAAACTAAAGAAATTTTATTTTCTGTTGTTGATCAAGTTCCTTTATTTCCTAAGTGTAAAAATAGTTCTAACGAAAATGCAAAAAAATGTTTTAAAGACAATATGCAAAAACATTTTTCTAAAAATTATTATCCTGAAGTCTTTTCAGAAGAAGGTATACGTGGCAGAATTTTGATTCAATTCACAATAGATATATATGGATTACCAAAAAACATTCAAGTAGTAAGCTCTAAACCAAGTGATATTATTACCAACGAAATCAACCGAATTATTAACAAGTTACCTCAGTTAGAATCAGGTAAGGAAAAAGGAATTCCTGTTGATGTTACATACTCTTTTCCTATAAATTTAATCTTAAATTAATATAAAACATTTATCTAGATTTTCAGATAATTTTATTTTCGTGCTCCTTAAAAATTCCTCTTTAACACACACAAATGAAACATATCTTTACCTTTTTTTTATTTTCAATATCATTTTCTTATGCTCAAGAAAAATGTGAAACCCCAAATGAAAATATCCAAGATTTAAATACCATTAGTATTACTAAGTGCTCTATAGAAGATGTAAAAGAAGCTCTAGAAACTGAAAAAACTAAAGAAATTTCGACAAGAAAAAGACATCGTAAACTTAGAAAAACAAATACTATTTCAGCAAAATCAAATAAAGTAGAAGAAATAAAAAGTAAAAATTCTCTTGTAGAAAAACTAAACTTAAAAGAAGATATTTTAACTTCTTTAGATAAAATTCCTTTTCATCTAGTTGAACAAATTCCTTTGTTTAATGAGTGTAAAAAGACTCCAATTCTACAACAATCTAAGTGTTTTGAAAAAGAAATGATTAAACATATTGTTAGAAATTTTGATTATCCAAAAGAGGCCTTGCGAAAAAAAATTGAAGGTAAAATTTTAGTTCAATTTACTATTGATAAGCAAGGAAAAGTAATTGACATAAAAAAGAAAGGACCCAAAAACAGTGCACTTCTAAAAAAAGAAGCAGAAAGATTAATTTCACTGCTCCCTAAATTTATTCCTGGAAGTCATAAAGGTAGCTCGGTTAATGTAAAATATGCTCTACCTATAATTTTTAAAGTTCCATAACTTTATATTTTCTTTTTAAAGGAACTATCTTTTGGTCAAGATTATAAAATAATTTGCTATATTCTATTTTTTACTTATATTTACAGCGTTAGTTAACGTGTTAATAACTAAACCAAACACTTAAAAATAGAGCACACATGATTAAAAAATTCCCCTTAGTAGTAGCTGCTATGCTACTTTCTTTAGCGGCTGTAGGACAAGAAGTATGTACTACTCCAGATGAACAAATCGCTGATCCAAACAGTATCACAAAATGTGCAATTGAAGACACCGAGAGTGGTGCAAAAAAACAACTTTCTATTGAAGTCTCAACCAGAAGACGTGTTGTTCGTAAGAACAAAGAGGCTGTTTCTGCTATAGGTGGAGGTATTAATTCTTCACAAAAAGTAGCTGATATTAAAAAGAAGTCTTTGTTAATTGGTAAACTTGAGTTAGAAGATAATTCTTCAACTATTGAAAAAGTACCTTTTAATTTAGTTGAAGAAATTCCATTGTTTAGTAAGTGTAACAATGTTCCTTTAATAAAGCAAGCAAAGTGTTTTGAAACAAACATGACTAAACATATTATTAAAAATTTCAACTACCCTCAAGACGCCATTGAAGCTGGTATACAAGGAAGAGTTTTAGTTCAATTTACAATCAATGAGCAAGGAAATGTTGAAGATATCTTACTACGTGGGCCAAAAGGTGGAGAGTCTTTAGAAAAAGAAGCTGAAAGAATAATTAATAACCTTCCAAACTTTATTCCTGGTAAACATAATGGTAGGACTGTTAAAGTAAAGTACGGAGTTCCTATCACTTTCAAGGCTCCAGGAGCATCAAATAATTCTTCATCTAGTACAACAAGTAAAGTCGTAGCTAAAAAAAGTTCTAATGTAGTAAAAGAAAAAACTATTACTGATTTTGTAAAATTTGTAGAGGTACAAAGTATTCCTCAATTCAAAGCTTGTACAAAAGTTCCTGATATGCAAAAATTAACCTGTTTCAATGAAAGAATGGTTAGTCATATTCAAAGAAACTTTAACTACCCTGCAGCAGCTGCAGAACAAAATATTGAAGGTAGAGTATGGGTTCGCTTTATCATAGATAAAAAAGGAGAGGTAACTAACATAAAAATGAAAGGACCTAAAGATGGTCACTTATTAGAACAAGAAGCTAAGAGAATGGTTTCTAAGTTACCTAAATTCGTTCCTGGAGAACATAATGGAAAAACAGCTAATGTTGAGTACTACATTCCTGTTAACTTTAAACTTCATGAATAAGGTATAAAATAACTCTTAAAAGTGTTTAAAAAAGCTTCTAATTATATAATTAGAAGCTTTTTTAGTTTTATTTCTTTTAAAATTTTTAAATTTACTAGAATACTCTCCTCTTTTAATTTTTTATCTCACTATAACACCTATATACCTTTACTCCTATTAAGGTAGAGTTTTCCTCTTTTTAATCCTTTATTAGAAAATTACTTTATATACACCTTTTTCTTTTACCTGTTTTAAAGCATAAATGAAGGTTTTCATACTTTCTCTGATTATCTAAACAATATCAAAATAGAACTTAAATTAGGTAAGTTATTAAAGTAATGAGCATAAAAAAAGCCAGCAATAATGCTGGCTTACTTTTTTGTCTTTTTTTCTTATTAAAGCTTAATGTTTTCTTCTGTTGCTAACAAACCAAAAAACTTATCTAAGTTTGGTAAAATTACAATTCTAGTTCTTCTATTTCTAGCTCTATTGCTAGCCGAGTTATTTTCAACAAGTGGCACAGAACTTCCTCTACCAGAAGCTATTAATCTACTTGGATCAACGTTGTATTTTTTCTCTAAAAGCCTAACGATAGATGTTGCTCTTTTAACACTTAAATCCCAGTTATCTTGTACAACTGCATTACTAATAGGTCTTGAGTCTGTATGACCTTCTATCATAACATCCATGCTTGGTTCAGAGTTAATCACATCAGCTAATTTTTTTATTAATTTATGTGCATTTTTTTTAACTCTATAACTAGCTGTATTAAATAACATTTTGTCTGAAACAGAAATCATCACAACTGTTTGATCAATGTCAATATTTACATCTTCATCATTTTCTAACTCTGAAGTATTGATAGATTTTTTTAAGTTGTGAGCAATAGCTACATTCATGGAGTCTTTTAACGTTTTAACATTAGCTAACTCAGCTGGATCAACATTTTTAAGCGTTTCTCTCATTTTTTCTTTTACAGAGTTTGAGATTACAGCTGATTTTCCAACCATATCTAGCTTAATGTTATTTTCTTCATGAAGTGTTTCGTTTACACTCTTTAATGAGTTAATTTTTTCATTGTAATCATCAACTCTCTTTTCTATTTTAGCAAACTTAGCTTCTAATTGCTCTTTTTCTAGAGTTGTCTTTTGTAAATTTCCTCTAGTATCATTATACTTTTGTTCAAGTTCTACATACTTCTTTTTTGATACACAAGACGACATTGTTAAAGCCAATACCGCTAAAGGAATAAATAATTTTTTCATAATTAATAATAAATGATAATAAGTTAATGTAACTCTATAACTTAATTTTCGATATATTATTATGTCAGTATAAATAAAAAACTCCTTTAAATAAAGGAGTTTTTTATTTGTTGATTTTACAACTATTCAAATAAAATTTTATTTTTTATAGTTTAATTTTACGTTTTTGTTTAACTTTTGACAATCACTATCTTTTTCTTTAAAACATTTATTATCCTCTGGTCTTAAGCTTCTATCAGTTTTTTTTAAGTTTTTGCTTAAAAACTCTAAAAAATTACTTTTTCTTGTCGTAAATCTTCTATTGATCCTTTTCTTTTCTTGTTCCTGTCTTATTTCTATAGATTCACTCCCTTCTACTATATAAAAATATGAACGTCTGTTTAATTGATATTCTTCTTCAGTACACTTTTTTCCGTCTACACAATCATTTAAAGGGTTGTCTTCACCATAACCTATAGCACTTTCAATTCTATTACTTGCAATTCCTCTTGATAGTATGTAATCTCTCGTAGATTTTGCTCTTTTATCTGACAAAAACCTATTGTAATCTCTTCTACCTCGACTATCTGTATGTGACTCTATTTTTATCACTAACTCAGGATGATTAGTCATTACTGTTACAATATTTTCTAACTCATACTCTGCATCCTCCCTAATATCATACTTATCATAATCAAAATAAATAGGTTTTATAACTATTTGGTTTCCTATTATTAATGGTGTTAACTTTAAGTTTGCTATAATTTCTTTATTTCTCTTATTATTAGTTCGAACTATACTTCTATTTGATCTATGATCTAATTTAGTTGCTGTAACTGTATAGGTATTATTACATGGCACATCTTTGAAAGTATAGTTACCTGAACTATCAGAAATTGTTTCTGCTATAACTTCTTTTTCTTTATTAATTAGTTTTACTACAACCGCATCTACCGGAGTATTTGTTTTATTGTTTTCTATTACTCCTTTAACAATTTGTGTACAAATTGGTGGGTCCGTATAAATAAAGAAGCTATAAATATCATCATCTCCTTTTCCTTTTTCTCTATTTGACGAAAAGAAACCTCTTTTTCCATTTTCACTTATAAAAAATGAAAAGTCGTCTTTTTTACTATTGAATGGATACCCTAAGTTTTCAGGTGATAAAAATGTACCATCCTCTTTAATCTTTGCTTGAAAAATATCAAGCAGTCCTAAACCTAAATGCCCGTTAGATGAAAAATATAATACATTATCATTTCCTACATACGGAAAGACTTCTTTCTCTGATGTATTTATGTCACTTCCTAAATTTACTGGTTCTCCATACTCATCATTTCCTTTTATTTCTACTTTATAAATGTCAGACTGCCCATATCCTCCTGGCATATTAGAAACAAAGTATAATGTTTTTTCATCTGGACTTAAAGCTGGATGACCTGTTGAATATTCATCTTTATTAAATGGTAGCTCTTTAACGTTAACCCAATAACCATTAATATAACTGGCTTTATAAATTTTTAAATTAGATATGTTTTTCTTACTTCTCTTTACTTTCTTTCCTTCAGAATTATTTCTTGTAAAGTAAATGGTTTTTCCATCTTTTGTAAAAACAGGGGTCGACTCATGTAATTCAGAAGCTATTGGCTCTCCTAGCTTTTGAACGTTTCCTAAAACTAAGATAGTGTCTTGCTTACTACCTTCTAATGTTTGTATACTTTCTTCTGCCTTATAAATATTTAAAAATGGTTGATTATTCCACTTATATAATTTTTGTTTTTTTGAATCATTAGCTACAGATGATGAGAAATATGCTTTTCCATTCAATAAAAACCCTCCAAATTCTGAATAGGGTGTATTTATTGCTAAGTTCCTTACTCCTATTCTTTTCTCTTTATTAGTGTAGTCTAACAAATAGTTTTCTTTTTTAAGTTCCTTATTTAAACTACTTTTTTGAGCTTGAGTTAATCTTAAAAATATAGAATCTGATTTTTTATACTTTCCATTACTCCTCAAAGCTTGAGCATATTTAAACAAATGTTTTTCTTCTACTTTTTCATTAAAATTTGAAATAAGTTTTTGATACCATATTTCTGCTTCTTCTGTATTTGAATTATTATAGTAAGACTCAGCTAACCTAGTTAACACATGTTGAGAGCTATCTCCTTTAATTAATACTAAATCTTTATATAATTTGGCCGATTGGACATAAGAGAATTCTTCAAAATAACGATCTGCTACTTTTCTACTTTGGCTAAATCCAACTGCAGTAAGCATTAACAATATTGTTAATGTTAGTATCTTTTTTAATTTCATTTCTCTCTTTTTAAAAGAATCTCGGTGACCTATATCTAATATCCTTAAAGATTTCATACTGTAGCATAATTTCGTGTGTCCCAGAATTTGTTACATTATAGTTTGATGTTGTTAAATCATATGAATACCCTATAAGTAAAGAGTCTGTTGCTTGAAAACCTAAAAGTGCACTTACAGAATCATCCCATCTCCAAGAAGCTCCAACTCTAAACTTCTCATTAAATAGTAAATTAGCTGAAATATCTAATGATAGAGGTGCCCCTGAAACTCCTTTTAACAAAGCTGCTGGTTTAAACTTTAAGTCTTCATTTATATCGAAAACATATCCTGCGATTAAGAAAAAGTGCATTCTTTCTACTGCTACTTCTCCTGGAGTTTCAGCATCGTAATGTTCCATTCTTAAAATATTAGGTACCGATAATCCAACATACCATTGTGGTTGATGATAATAAATACCTGCTCCAACAGTTGGTAAGAACTTATTAATATTATCTTGAAAAACAACTTCATCATCTTTATAAGTTCCTTTTGACCAATCTATATTTAATAACCTTCCTCCTAAACGTAAACCAAAGGCTAAATTACCTTCTGCACCTGTTTGTATATTGTAAGATACATTAGCGTCTAAATATATTTCACTAGATGGTCCTACTTGGTCATTCATTAAGTTAACCCCTAATCCTAACCCAGAATATCCTAAAGGAGTATCGTATGATAAGTTTTGAGTATTGGGAGCTCCTTCAAAACCTACCCACTGCATTCTGCCTAATGCAGTAATTACTGTATGCCCTCTAGACCCTGCATAAGCAGGGTTTACATTCATTGTATTGTACATATACTGTGTGTACTGAGGATCTTGTTGCGCATGAATATTTGTGGTTATACAAATACTCATTGTACATATTATGATTAAACTTAAATATAATTTCATTTGATTAATACTTTTATTCATCAGTCTTTTTTATAAATCTAGATTATCTATTAATGTAAATCCAGCCTTTTTTAACTTTACTTCCATTTCCAAGGTCTAAAATATAGAAGTATGTTCCAACTGGCAATTTATCGCCTACATTTATATTAGCTCTACCTTCAGAGATTCCTCTAAACACAACACTGCTATTGTTATATCCTTCAGTTTTATATACTGTATTACCCCATCTATTAAAAATTTCAAGAGTATTATTTGGGAAATTTTCAATACAATCAATGTGTAAGTAACTGTTTGCTTCATCTCCATTAGGACTCATTAAGTTGTTTACTTTCACACAAGTGTCATCATTGATTGCATCCCCAAACCCATCAAAACCATCTATAATGTCAGGTATTCCATCTCCATCTGTATCTTCTCCATCTATCACTCCGTTACCTCCATCGTTTGGATCTGTAGGGCTAGAGTTATTATCTGGATTATTAGCATCTCCAAAACCATCTAAACCATCAACACTATCAGAAATTCCATCTCCGTCTGAATCATCTAAAGGGTTTTCTACTTGTCCATCTCCATCTTCATCTAAATTCCCTCCTTCTACAACATCATTTACTCCATCATTATCGCTATCTAAATCTTGATAGTTAGGAACACCATCTCCATCTGTATCTAATGGAGTATCATCTCCATTACCTCCCTCACCAAAATTATTTATATCTCCATCAACACTATCAGAAATTCCATCTTCATCAGAATCTGAACCTCCCATATCATTAGAATCTATAACTCCATCACCATTAGTATCGGAACTTTCATTTCCTCCCTCAATAACATCATTAATACCGTCATTATCACTATCTAAATCTTGATAATCTGGAGTACCGTCGCCATCCGTATCTGGCTCTTCATCATTATCTACAGAATCATCAGCTTGTCCATCTCCATTAGCATCTGTATACCCTGAATCGCCAGAGTCTATAACACCGTCTTCGTTGGTATCTAAATCTCCATTTCCTCCTTCTATTACATCATTAATACCATCATTATCAGAATCTAGATCTAATGAATCTGGAATTCCATCACCATCAGTATCTACTAAACCATCTCCCTCTTCAACATCTGGAATCCCATCATTATCATCATCTACATCTACAACATCTGATATGCCATCATTATCCGTGTCTTGTAAATAGTATTTATGAGTATTCAAAGCAGATCCTCTATTCCCATCACTATCAATTGAACTTACACTTGCTTCTACTGTCGTGTCTGTGTCAGCAGCTAAGTCTGATCCTGGTACATTGATGCTGTAGTTTCCACTGGCATCTACGGTACCAGTGTAGTTGTTTCCGTTGATTGTTAGGGTTACGGTGTCTCCTGTATTGAAGTCTCCGCCTACGGTTCCGGTTACTGCAAT
>NZ_JBEGIO010000006.1:0-209162 GCF_042865525.1 Tenacibaculum sp. ZH5_bin.1
CTTCCTTGAGCTGCTATATCTATTCTTCCATTTCCGTCTAACTGACCAGAAGAAACATTTTCACTTGCTTCTACTGCATCAAAGCACCCATCATTATCACTATCTAAATCTAAATGATTCGGAATTCCATCATTGTCGGAATCTAAAAAACCGCCACATATTAGAGCTAAGTTGATAGGAGATTTTGTATTTCCAGATTTTAGATCAAGTTTTAGCGATGTTGTGGTTGTTTTAATTTCCCAAGCTTCAGATGCTGAAATAGCACCTAAGGCATCAAAGTTCAAAATGCCACCAGAGTTAGAATTAATCATTAAATCACCATTTGGGTCGGCTACAGTAAATTCTCCTGTTGAAGTTAATTCCCAAGTATCCCCTGTATCAAAATTTCCAGTTATACCAATTTCATGTTTTAGAGAAACTGTTACTGGGGATGAAAAAGTAAAAGTTGCTGTTCCTCCTTGAGTGATTAAGATATCTCCATTAGCATTACCTTCGTCTACTGTACCTGTTGTAGTAATTGTTACATCTATTATTTTTTCTGTATCTTGATCAAAATAACTTCCAGAGGTTAAGGTAGTTCCAATTCCTGTTAAATCTAATGGGGTTCCTGCGCAAGCTAATGATTCTTCTGTGTCTAATATTCCATCATTATCATCATCTAAATCTAGCCTATCGGCTATTCCATCACCATCAGGGTCTGTCCCTGATCCATTAATAGTAATTACTAAATTAGCTGTATCTGAAGACACTCCGTCGGAAATTTCATAAAAAAATGTATCTGTTAATGTTTGACCTACGAGTAAGCCTGCTACTGCTGGGTTTGATGTATCAACAATATATTCATAACTTCCATCTGGATTCATTATTATTGACCCGTAAGTTCCAGGGTATAAAATATTTAAATTTCCGGCATTTAGGTTACCTAATGTAGTACCAAGTCTTATGGTGGTAACAGAGCCAGAACCTTGCCAGTAAATATCTGAAACACCAGCAATTTGTCCAAGAGGGTCAGGATCTGTAACATTAGGTCCATAATTATAGCTTAATCTTAATTGATTAATTGGCTGTTCAAAAAAAACATTGATATTTCCTGTAGCATCACTAGGTATTGCGCTACCTATTCCATAAAAAGTATTACTTCCTGAGTTAATTACTCCACCTGTTGTAACAAATTTATAAGTTGAATTTATACCATCTAAATTACCTTCAATTTTTATTTGATCTTGCCAAGAACTTCCTTGTGAAAAATCAATATCTGTTAGTAAGAAACCTAAATTAAAAACAGGTTGATCAAAATCTATAACTAAAACAGTGTCATCAGTTGGGTTAGTTGTTCCGTCTATATTATATATTAAATAACCTGTATGACCTCCGTTGGTAGTATAATCTACTGTTTGGTTAAAGGATGTACCAAATCCTCCAGGGTCTAAAGTAGTAAAAGAAAGCCCCACGCCACCAATAGTTTTTGTTTTTCCATTTACTGTTTCTCCATTTGTAAAATTGCTTTCCCAAACTAAAGTAGATAAGCCTCGATCTACGGTATCAGAGCCCCCAGTTCCAGGATCGGTTATTACATTACCTGTGGCACTTGCATCGATAAAAGCAGTTAAAGAATCTGTGTTATCTATTGCGTCAGGGGCTTCATCTACTCCGTTAATTGTTATGGTTAATATACCATAATCTTTTATACCAATGGCATCAGCTACAGTATAAGAAATAATATCATCTAAACTCTCTCCGTTTCTTAAACCTGTAACAGAAGCATTTGTTTCATCTACATCATAAGTATAAGTACCATTTGCTTGTATTGTAATGTCTCCATATAAAGTAGTATAAGTGTTGTTAACAGCTGAAGGATAGACGTCTACTTCTGTTACCGATATGGCAGTAGAGCCAGAGTCATTAGTAAGAACATTACCTGTAATAGTTCCAGTAGAATTAGCAAGAATACTATCAGCTTCATCTACAACTGTTGGGGGAGTAGTGTAGATTCTTATAATGGTTTGTGCTGTGGTAGAATCTCCATTTGTATCAAAAATGGTAACATCCATTGTGCGTACCCCATCTGTATATGGGCTTTGCAAATCTCCATAAAACAAGGTGGATAAAAACGTTTCAAACTCAGAATTAGAGATAGGATTTCCAGAGGTTTCTACAATATTAAATGTTGTGTTTGTTAGTTGTGTAATTTGTATTGTTGAACTCCCTATAGTATAGGTAAATGGACCAGATACCGGTAATTGTAACCATAATAAATCAAAACCACCGCCATTATTAATAGCTAACAATTCACCAAAAGGAGTATCAACAATTCCAGAAAAACTTATTGTTGCACTTAAAACACCTGTATCTGTTGTTACTTTTGGATCTACAGTTACAGGGAAAATGTTTGATGTTGTTGGCTGTAGTTGGAAATCATAATTATTTCCTGGTGTTATAGAGTTTAAATCTAAAGTTGGTGTAGCCATCATCATCATACTAAAAGTAGATGAAAAGGATCTTTGATTTAAATTACTATTAGTTATTTTTTTTGTTAAAAAAGAACTACTTATAGGGTTAACTAGATTGTTTGATGAGGATAATTTTGTGTCTTGAGGTGGTTTATAGGATAAGGTTTTGTTGAGATTACTTCTTTTTAATTCTTCTTTTATGATTACTTGCGAACTAAGGCTAATAGTAAATGTTAAGAAAATTATATATAATATGCTTTTATATACACTATAGTGAGGGTGTTTATTTTTCATATAAAGCTTTTTTTGTTTAAAGTGGAGGGTTATGCAGGATTGTAATTACATGTTACTTAATATATGAATTAAATAACATAGTAAACTTTATTAACTATATTGATAATGTAATCTATGTATAAATAGAATATAAAAACTAACTAAATAGTTAGTTGTTTTTTATACTTAGTTAATTGTGGCTCATAATTATGTGAAAATTGTATGAGGATATTTAGAATCAATCTCACAAACTTCATTGAAAGAATTGAGAAGATTTAGTAAATATGTTTTTTTCTTTTTTGAAAGCCTAATAGTTTTCTCTTTTCTAAAGGTAGGTAGTTGAATTTTCCAAAGAAGAAGAATTATAGGATTTAAGATAAATCTTATAATGCTAAAATTTTGATAATAAATGTGTTTCATGTTGGGAGACTTGATTTTGTTTATATATTATGATACTGTTATGTCATCTTTTATTTTATTTAATAGACAATTAAGAGAATAGAAATTTTTTAAAATACCAGTATAAATATATAAAAAATAATTTAACATTTTTTTATGTTTAAATATTTTTTGCATAGAATAGTGGTTTGTTAATTAAAGGAGTGGGAAAGGTGAGGATAGACTTTTAATTATTTTTTTCATTATTATGAAATAAGAGATGTTCTTAAATCGTAAAACTATTTTTAAGAAAATTGTTGTAGGAGTCATATTATAATAATGTTAACGCGCAAAATAAATGAGGCTCGGTAAAATTAAAAAGAAGATGAGAATTAGTTATGTATCTAAATATTTTAGTTTAAGCTATTCTATTCAGTTGGTCATTTTTTTAGAATTGGGAGGTACTTATTGGATAGTATTTTGAGTTTTTACTCATGACTTAGCTTTTTAGTGATTGAAGGCTATTCCTATATTTTTTGTAGGAACAACACTAAGGATAGTTACCAATCAATTATCTCCAAAAACGAATTTAACACTAACAAGAGTTAGTTGTATGGGAAGCTTAACTGATTGTTTTTAGTTGTAAAAAATACTTTTCATAAGCTCGCAAATGGAGAAAATAATAAAAGTATTAGATTAGATTTCTAGAGCTTTGTGTTAATCATAATAATTTAAATATCTTTAGCAGAAAAAGATACTTTTATTTTGATAACTACACTACTTATAATTTTATATGTAGCTATTATTGCTACAGTTGCTGTTATTATTATTAATACTTCAACACCACCAAAAGCAATAGCTTATCTATTTTTGCTGATTCTGTTTCCTGTAGGAGGTATTATTATTTATTTAATGGTTGGAATAAACCATAGAACGTATAAGTTATATAATAAAAAGTTAGAAGTAGACAAAAACATTTTCTTCGACCTTAAAGAGAAGCTAAAAAAGTATAATGAAAAAATACTATCAACGTCTAAAAGCCATTTAGGACATTTTTATAATCTGACGAAGTTTATACATAAAGAAAATATTTTAACTAGTAATAACAAAGTTAATTTACTAATAAACGGGGAACGTAAGTTTCCAGAAGTTATAAAAGTATTAAAAGCTGCAAAAAATCATATACATATAGAATATTATATTTTTCAAAATGATACTATTGGTAAGCAAATAGGAGATGTTTTAAAAGAAAAGGCTAAAGAAGGAGTTAAAGTACGTTTTATTTATGATGATTTTGGAAGTAAAGATATTCGTAAGTCGTTTGTGAAGTCTTTAATTGATAGTGGGGTGGAGGCGTACCCTTTTTATAAAATTAAATGGTTATTGTTAGCTAATAGAATTAATTATAGAAATCATAGAAAAATAATTGTAGTTGATGGAAAAGTTGGTTTTTTAGGAGGTGTTAATGTTTCTGAAAGGTATATTAATCCTAATAAATTTAATTGTTATTGGAGGGATACACATATTAAAATAGAAGGACTCGCTGTTTTAAACTTACAACGAGTTTTTTTAGCGGATTGGAATTTTTGTGCTAATCAAAATGTTATTATAGAGGAAGAGCTTTTTCCAGCGGGAGATCAAGTAAAAACAAATGAACATAAGCAATTAGTTCAAGTAATTTCTAGTGGACCAGATTCTGATCATCCAGACATTATGTATGCTCTTATTCAAGCAATTTTATTGTCAAAAAAAGAAATCTTAATCACAACCCCTTATTTTGTCCCGAGAACTTCTTTTTTAGATGCTCTTAAAATAGCTAGTTTGAGTGGGGTTACAATAAAACTATTGGTACCAAGTATTTCAGATTCGAAATTAGTTAATGCAGTGTCAAATTCTTTCTATAAAGAAGTGTTAGAAATAGGAGTGGAGGTATATAGATATAAAAAAGGATTTGTGCACGCGAAAACAATTGTATTTGATGAGTTAGTTTCTTCTGTAGGAACAGCAAATTTAGATGAACGTAGTTTTGATTTAAATTTTGAAATTAACGCATTAGTTTATGATAAAGATTTTGCAAGTCAGTTGAAAAATGCTTTTATGGAAGATTTAAAAAACAGTGAGAAAATAGACTTACATCAATGGAATAGTAGACCTGTTTTAATACGTTTTACAGAGAGATTAGCTAGATTGTTAGCTCCTATTTTGTAGTTAAGTTACAAAAAGAGTAACGATAAAACTTCTTAAGAAAAAGAAGTTTTATCGTTATTTATTCTTCAAAAAGAGCTTTTTGAGTTATTCTTTAATTATAAACATGGATCTACGATTCAGTTGATGTTCGTCTTCACTACACGTAGTTTGGTTATTACATTTGTTAATAAGTTTTGATTCTCCATATCCTTTCGCACTTAGCCTTGTTATATCAATTCCTTTTTTAAGAAACCAATCTAATGTAGCTTGTGCTCTATTTTCAGATAATCTTGAATTGTAAGAATCATTACCTCTAGAGTCTGTATGTGATTCTATATGAATTTTTAAAGTAGGATATTCTTTTAATGCGGCCAAAATTTTAGCCAGTTCAATTTCTGCATCAGGGCGAATATTAGATTTGTCGTAATCAAAATAAATAGGTTGTAACGTTAACTTACACCCTAAATCATTTGGAGGGCAAGGGTCAGAAAGCTCTAAAGCTAAAGGCATGTTTAGTTTAATAGGCATTTTAATAGTTTTTGGGTTGCTAGGGGTTTCTATAACTTTTTCTTTCGGAAAATATTCCTTTTTCTTTGCCCTTAGGGTATATTGTTCTTGGCAATCCAATAAGAAAGAAAAAGTAGCATCATTACCTACAGTCATTGTTTTTACTTCCTTGTTGTTACTATCTATTAAAGTAACTTCTGTATTTGGAATTAGTTCACCAGTTTTTTTATCAATCACAGGTCCTTGAATGGTGATTTCACAACGTTCCCAAATTTGATAAATATCGTCACTTTTACTACCTTCTTTACCATCACGATTAGATGTAAAATACCCTATTCTATCTTCTTTTATGATGAAGCCAAAATCGTCTTTTGGACTGTTTATAGGTTTTCCAAAAGTAGAAATTTCTCCATGAGAGTTTTCTTCTAGTTTTGTTACAAAAATATCTAAGCCCCCCATACCTGCATGTCCATCGCTTGAGAAATAGAGGTTGTTTTCATCACTAACAAACGGGAAAGTTTCTCTTTCAGAGGTGTTTATTTTATTACCAAGATTTATAGGTTTTGTGTAAATATCTTCACCTAAGATTTTTACATACCAAATATCAGACATTCCCAAGCTACCAGGCATATCTGAAGAAAAGTATAGTTTATCTTCTTCAGGGTTAAGGGCTGGATGTCCAACAGAGTAATTATCGTTGTTAAAAGGAAGTTCTTGTATATTTCCCCAAGTATTACCTTTTTTAGTGGCTTTATATATTTTGAGTCTAACAACATGATTTTTATCTTTTTTCTTTTTACCATTTAAATAATTATTCCTAGTAAAATACATAGTGTTTCCATCTTTTGTAAAAATAGCGGTAGATTCATGGTAAGGTGAGTTGATACTTCTGTTAAAAGCTTTTACTTTACCAAAGTTCATATCCTTATCTAAAGGAACTTGATATAAGTTAAGAAAAGGTTGCTTATCCCATCCAGCAAGCTCAGTAGGATGTTCTTTTGATAAAGTTGAATCTTTTCTGCTTGAAGCAAAAACAATATTATTGCCATAAAAGGCTGGACCAAAATCTGAATACTCTGTATTAACAGGAATTTTCTCTATTTCAAAAAGTTTATCCTGAACACCTTTTTTAAATAAAGTGTCAGCAACATTTCTATAGGATTCTAAAGGGATGGCTTTACCTCCTTTTAATCTGTAAATTTCCATGAGCTTTTCAGCCTCTTCAGGTTGATTAATGCTTTTTAAGCATTGAGCTGCTCTAAAATAATCAACTGTAAGGGCTTCATTTGGAAATCGGTCTATTAAATTGTAATACCATTTTGCAGCACTTGAATAATTACTATTAAAATAGTACGTATTTCCCAGTTTTCTATAAATTTCAGCTGATCCATAGTCTTCTTCAACGACCTTTAAATAGATTTTTTGTGCATCTATAAAATCATACGTATTGTATTTGATGTTTGCCTTTTCAACTAGTGCAATTTGAGTAAAAGCGTTTGTATTTGTTAAGGCAGTTAAAAAATAGAATATTAAATAATGCTTTTTCATGATATTAAGAGTTTAAAAGAATCTTGGTGTTAGTATGCGTTCAGGGTTATTAAAGATGTCAAATCTTAAAAAGAATTCATAAGAACCATTACTATGGTCTTCGATATCTGTAGTTTGAAAATCATATCCCATTCCTAAGAATAACTGATTAGTTATTTGAAACCCTGCCATGGCGCTAATTGCAGCATCCCATCGATAAGAGGCTCCAAGGGTAAATTTATTGTTGAACAGAAAATTTGCAGATAAATCGGCTTGCAGAGGAGATCCATTAACCCACTTAAACATAGTTGCAGGCTTGAGTTTTAGGTTTTCACTAATATCAAAAACATAACCCGCTATAAAGAAGTAATGTAAACGTTCTATGGCTATGGCATCTTCATTGTTGTTATTGACGCTATCTGAATTATAATGTTTTGAATTGAAAAAATTAGGTACTGATAATCCAAGATAGAGTCTGTCGTTATTATAGTAAATACCTGCACCTATTTGAGGTTGTACTTTTTTGTCAATGTTTTCTGCAAATTGCCAATCGTTTTCATCATATATGTTTAGTTTGGAGTAATCTACGTCTAGTATACTCAGTCCTCCTTTAATACCAAACGATATTCTTGAACGACCTGATAAAAGTAATGAGTATGCATAATCTATTGTAATACCTGTTTCGTTAGAAGGACCTATTTTATCATTAATAATAGAAAGTCCTATAGCGTTTCGTTTTAAGGTACCCAAAGGCATATTAAAAGTAAAAGTTCCGGTATTTGGAGCTCCATCAAATCCAGCCCATTGTGTTCTGTATAGTAACCCTAAACCAAGAGCATTTTTTGAACCAATATAACCCGGGTTTACAACTTGGGTGTTATACATGTATTGTGTATACTGTGGGTCTTGTTGAGAAAAACACACATTTACACTAATAATTATTAATAGTAATATAGAATAATGTTTCATTAGGTTTAGTGGTTTTTAGTTTCTTTTTAGATATAAATATCCTTTATCAGTCATGGCTTCTTGATCGGAGTTCCATCGTGTTAGTATATAGAAATAGGTACCTGTGGGTAGTTTTTGATCTTTACTAACTGTTGTACGTCCTTCAGAGGTTCCTCTAAATAAATTTCCGTTAATTCCATAAGCATCAGTTTGATAAACTAAAACACCCCATCTATTAAAAACTTTTAAATTATTGTTAGGATAATTTTCAATACCATTAATGCGGAAGAAATCATTAGCCCCGTCTTCATCTGGAGAAACAGCATTAAAAATTTCAAAAGGAATTTCTTCGACGGGTAGGTCTGTTATTGTAGGATCATCTGGATCACCATCATTATCAATATCAATATCGTCTAAGTTGTTTGGATCGTCAGAAGTATCAGTTACAGAACCTCCTGAAGAGTCTTCAGCTGTAACCAATGCTTGATTGGTAACAGACTCGTTTGTTAAGTCTTGTTCAGTTATAACATAAATAGCAGTAAAGGTTGTACTATCAACTTCGCCAGGCAATAGTTGAGGAATGGTGCTACCGTTAATTGTAATTCCAGGTAAGTTATCTTGTAAAGTAATATTATATAAAACTGAATCTCCAGTATTGTATATGATAAAACTATATGTTATGGTTTCTCCAACATTAGCATATCCATTTCCATTAGCATCATTAAAGGTGCTTACTTTTTCAAGATAAATACTGTTATTAGGTTGACACAATGTAGTTTGGGTTTGATCGTCTTCAAGAATACTATTGTCATCAGATAAATCACTTACATTGTTACTTGATTGGTCACTGAACCATTATCAATATTTGCTTGAGTAATTGTGTAATTGGCAGTATAACTCCAAGTTTCATTAATGTCAAGTTGGTTGTCACTATCGGTATCGCCTGAGGCAAGGGTAATTGTACCACCAAGCATTGGATCAGTAAGAACTACGTTGGTAATAGTAGTGTTTCCTGTGTTTGTAAGGGTAAAACTATAGGTAATGGTTTCTCCGATATCGCTACATCCATCTGTGTTTTCGTCATTGAAAGTAGCTGTCTTAATAAGTGCAATACTATCGGATTGACACACTGTAGTTTGTGTTGGGTCGTCTTCAAGCACACTATCATTATCAGATAAGTCTGTAACAACGACAGCTTGCGATGACTCTCCGCTTGCGGTAGCTTGATTCGTAATTGACCCATTATCAATATTGGTTTGAGTTATGGCATAATCAGCTGTATAAATCCATATTTCACCTACATCAAGTGTGTTGTTTGTGTTCAGGTCTCCTGAATTTAGTGTAACAGGTCCGCCTAATAAAGGATCATTTACAGTTACATTAATTAAACCAGTATTACCTTGATTTGTAACCGTCATTGTGTAGGTTATTGTTTCTCCGACATTGCTACAACCATCTGAGTTTTCATCATTAAAAGTGGCTGTTTTAACAATAGCAATGTCTGGTGCTTGACATAAATCAATCGTAGTGATATCATCTTCCAGGATACTATTGTCATCAGATTGATCACTAACTGTACCTCCAGAAACAGTACTAGCTTGCACTGTAGCTTGATTTTGTACAAAAGTGTTTGTAATATCTAGCGGAGTAACAATATAAGAACCTGTATATATCCAAATTTCATCAACATCTAACTCATTGTCAGAGTCAGTATCTCCTGAGCTGTAAGAAACTGTAAGTAAAGGGTCGGTTACAACTATTGAGTTTAGTGTTGTGTTTCCTGTATTTATAACAGAAAGGGTAAAAGTTATTGTTTCTCCGTTATCGCTACAACCATCACCATTTTCATCATTAATGGTTCCTTGCTTAATAAGTGCAATACCTTCATTTTGACATAAATTGGTTACTGTAGGGTCGTCTTCTAGAGTACTGTCGTCATCAGACAAGTCGCTTACGTTAGTTCCTCCTGTACTTACTCCTGTTACAGTGGCTTGACCAGTAACAGAGCCATTGTCAATATCGTCTTGAGTGATAATATAGTCTAGTGAGTATACCCATGTTTCGTCAACATCTAGTTCATTATCACCATCAGTATCACCAGAGTTTAATGTTAAAGGGGAAGGAGAAATAGGGTCTGTTAATTCAACGTTTGTAATACTAACATTCCCTGTATTGGTTACGGTATACGTATATGTAATTGTTTCACCTGGATTTGCGCATCCGTCACTATCTGTGTCATTAAAAACACCTTCTTTCAATAAAGCAATACCAGCTTGTTGACAAAAAGTTGAGTTAGTAGCATCTATATATCCACCGTAAACTTCAATTGAATTTACAGCGGCAACTAATGAGTTTACTGTTAATTGAATTTCGTCAAAACTAGTGCTAGTATCAAAAGCTACAACGTAAAAGCTATCTGTACTAGTAGGAGTAATATTAACTAACCCAAGAGCTTCAAGGGCTAACAGATTATTAGCTGTTTGTTGCTCCTGTTGAACACCGTCAAGATAAGTTGTAATTGTGAGTGTGTTCAATAAATCTGCCTGAAGTAAGTCGTTTGTATCTCTAATTATAAAACCTGCTTGTGTACCAGCAGGGTAATCAACAAGTACATCTTGAACTGAAATTGAAGCGCTTCCAGCTACACCAGCTACAATATTTATGAGTGCATAATCAGAATTGTCTTCAGATATAACATTTACAGCATTGTCAACTTCGCAAGCGATACAAGCAACACCGTCGGTTCCTGTATTATCGTTATTAATAATCACTGAGTTACTAGGGTTTGATATTACATAAGGTTCATCACAGTTAATCGTTCCTGGACAGAAAGATTGAAGTACCATTCCATAAACTCTGGTACTACCTAGGTTTAAAGAAAGAGTTTGTGTCATAGAAAGTTGTACTTCATCAAAAGGAGCGGTAGTAATAAACCCTAATCTTACAGATTCACTTCCTGTTAATAATAATCCAGAATATACAGGAAGTAATTCAGTAGTACCTGTTTTAGATTCAACAAGTGTTCCATCTAAATAGGTTGAAATGGTTATAGTATCAAACAATTGAGTGTTTAAAAGCGTAGTATTTTCAATGTCAAAACCTGCAAAAGTACTAGTAGGGTAATCGGTAACCTCATTTTTGTAGGCTATAGATGCGGTACCAGCGACCCCAGCTAATAAATTTATAGAAGCGTAGTTAGAGGTGTCAGAGTCAATAGCATTATTAACGTTGTTAACACTTCCTAGTGTTAAAAGACCTCCATTTCCAGTATGCTCCTCTACTGCTCTAACTGGAAAGTTTGGCTTAGTTAGTTGTGTAGCGGTGTTACAGGCTAATTCAGGACCTTCACAAAATCTATTTGTTACAGCAGCGTAAACGTTTGTTGTCGATGCAACTCCTGCCAAACTAGCAATAGAAATTTCTACAGCATCATAATTCATTGAAGTGTAAAAACCAACATAGAATTGATCAGCACCTAAAATAGGACTGTCTAAAGCAAGTAAAGAAGTACTTGTGTTAGTTTCTTGTTGTACACCATCAAGATAGGTTGTTATGGTAATAGCATTTAAAAGATCGGCTTGAAGAATGGAAGTGTTTTCTATTAAGAAACCTGCATAACCACCCGATTCGATAAACTCGCTAGCTGTATTGTCAGTTACAGTTAATGTATGTGTTACTCCAAGACCAATAAGTGTTGATACAGAAGCAAAGTTAGAAGGATCTGTGTCTATAATGTTGCTAGCATCTGAAATACCACAACCTATTACACAGAGTCCAGAAGTGTTTTCATCTACTGTTAAATCTGTAAAATTATCATTTGTTATTGCTACAGGATTTTCTGTATTACAGGGAACAGGGTATTGTACGCCATCTGTATAAATGATATATTCTGCAGTAGATTGACATCCGTTAGCATCTGTTACTGTTACATTGTAACTTCCTTGAGTTAATCCAGAAATAGAAGAAGATGTTTGGTCTCCGGGGTTCCACAAATAAGAGTAAGGAGGAGTTCCTCCAGATACGGATAAAGAAATATTCCCATCTGAAGCTCCGATAGAAGTTTCTTTTATTGTGTTACCTGATATTTTTATGGAATTGTCTACATAACTACCATAAACCTCAATGCTATTAATAGTAGCAGCGAGTGAACTAACTGTAAGTTGAATTTCATCATATTCAAGTGAAGTAGAAAAGCCAACCAAATAAAAACCATTAGTTGTAGAAGGAGTTATATTTATTAAACCTAATGCTTCGAGAGCTAATAAATTGTTTCCAGATTGTGTTTCTTGTACTGAACCATCTAAATAAGTTGTTATGGTTATAGAATTTAATAAATCTAATTGTAAAAGGTCATTTGTATCCCTAATAACAAAACCAGCAGCGCTTCCAGAAGGAAAGTTACTTAGAACATTTTCAACTGAAATAGAAGCTGTACTTGCAACACCAGCAGTTACATTTATCATAGCAAAGTCAGATTCACTTTCGCTAATAACATTTGTTGCGTTATCTACTTCACAAGCTACACAAGCTACTCCGTTTACACCAGTGTTTGTGTTATTAATTATTACAGGTTGAGAAGGATTGTTTAATAAAGTAGCAGTATCACAGTTTAAATTCCCTTCGCTAAAAGTTTCTAATATAAGACCATAAACTCGAGTACTCCCTAAGTCTAAAGTAAGAGTTTGTTGAATGGATAATTGAGCTTCATCAAAAGGTAATGAAGTAACAAAACCTACTTGAGAGCGTTCAGTACCAGTAAATAATAAACCACTGTCTACCGATAATAATTCAGAGCTACCTGTTTTTACTTCCTGTTGAACACCATCTAAATAAGTTGTTATGGTAATTTCATCAAGTAGTTCAAGATTTAAAACAGAAGCATTTTCAATGTCAAAGCCTACATACGTTTGTGCAGGATAATTTGTCAGCTCATCTTTTATAGAAATACTTCCAGTAGCTATAACACCTAAAGTAAAATCAATACTAGCGTATGAGTTGCTATTAGAGTCTACCGCAGCATTAGTATTGGTTACGCTACCAACATTTAAAACACCTCCCATTCCAGTATGTTCGTCAACTACACGAGCAGGAAAATCAGGTTTATTAATCAAAGTAGGAGTATTGGGTTCTAAATTAGGGCCAACACAAAAACTATTAGTAACCGGATAATAAATATTAGTACTAGAAGCAATACCTGCTAAACTAGCTATTGAAACTTCAATGCTATCGTAGTCTAAAGTAGTGTAAAACCCCGCGTAGAATTGATCATTATTTAATAGAGAACTACCAAGTGTTACTAACGAAGCTCCTGAATTAGTTTCTTGAGGAACACCGTTTAGGTAGGTTCTTATGGTAATAGCTCCTAGTAAATCTATTTGAGCAACAGAGCCATTTTCTATTAAAAAACCGGCATAGCTTCCTCCTTCAAAAAATTCATCCGTGGTATTATCTGTTACTGTTATTGTATGAGTTACACCTAAACCTAAAAGTGTAGAAATAGTAGTGTAGTTTGAAAGATTTGTGTCTGTCAAATTGTTGAGGTTTGAAATACCGCAACCCAATAAACAAAGTCCACTAGTATTTTCAGTTACAGTTAAATCAGTGAAACTAGATGAAGAGATAGCAACAGGAGCATCGGTATTACAGGGAACAGTAATAGGAGGAGAATAATTAATATTATTATTACTCGAATTTTCTTTTTTGACAAAAGAGGATAATACTAAGAGCAATAATATTAATTCAACAAATTTGAATCTTTTATAATTTTTTAGTAAGAGTAAATACGTTAGAGTAATTCTTTTCATAATAGTTGATTAGTTAGGTGTTATAAATAACTATCAAGCTTTAATTAGTGGTTGGTAAGCAAGGATAGTATTATGCGATTTGTAGTTTAGTAAACATGTTTAGTTTTTATTTACTAATACAACAAATAGTAATTCAGGTTTCTTTTTACAGAGCTATTAATAATTCTAAATAATAATTACTTATGAATTTCAGGTTAATGAAAATCTTAAAAGTAACTGTATAGTTAATTATTAGTATAGCAGTATGTGGAATACGGATTAAGGAAAAACTAATAGTTTAATTATAGCTAACCTTTTGAATAAGAAAAAAAATAAATAATCATAACACGAGAGACTTAAATTAAAAATAGCTTAAACATATTCTCAGTAAAACTTAAAAAAGCTTACCTAGTTTACAACAGTTAATAATGCATTATTAACAGTCAACAGTATTTTAACTTTAAGGGGAGAAAAAATTATAACTTTTAATTACATTATAATAAATTTCTTTTAGATCTTTTGTGAAGATAGTAAAAAAAATATTATAAACAAAAGAAAGAGAGCTTATTAGTGGCTTTTGTAAGCTTTGAAAATAGAGATGATAGAATAAAGGAAAGTGTATTAAGAATGTATTAACATTTTTTTAACTTCGATTAGTTCGGTTTGTTCCGAACTGAAGTTATTTTTGCATGGCAAATTTTTTATGGAGATGAATCAAGTAGAAAAGAAAAAATGTGAATTGGTAGAGAAATTGGGGATTTTTTTAGAAAAAAAAGAACAGTTAGCCCCAGTTGCAGCAAGAATACTTTCACATATTATTTTAACAGGAAAACAAGGAGCAACCTTTGAAGATTTAGTATCTGGTCTTTGTGCTAGTAAAAGCACAATTTCAACACACCTTAATCATTTACAAGGTTTAAAACAAGTAAGTTACTTTACAAAAACAGGTGATAGAAAAAAATACTTTATTCTAAATAGCGATACAATGCTAAAAGGAATAAGTAATATGATAGAAGAGTGGGAAGGAGAAAAAGAACTACACATAGAAGTTAAAGAATACAAAGAAGACATTAACAAAACTCTAAAAGAAGAAGATAGATTTGATCTTGATTTCCACGATAGTTTTATTGAGTTTTTAGATGGAGCAATTGCGTCTGTAACTAAATTAAAAGAAAAAATTATAAACCACAAACAATAACTATATATACATAAAATGAAATATCAACACATATACGGTATTGCTATTCTTAGCATTGTTGCATTATTTTTTACAAGTTGTGAAAAACAACAACAAAAACAACAACAAATGCCAACGCTACCTTTTCCAGTAGTAAAGGTTGCAAAAAAATCAATAACAAATTACCAACAATATCCTGTAACTATTGAAGGAGAAGTAAATAGTGAAATAAGACCTAAAGTTTCTGGATATGTAAAAAACGTTTTGGTAAAAGAAGGTCAAAAGGTTAAACAAGGACAATTGTTGTTTAAGTTAGAAACGCAATCATTAAGTCAAGATGCTGAAGCGGCAAAAGCAGTTGTAAACACAGCACAAGTAGAAGTTAATAAGCTAAAACCATTAGTAGAAAAAAATATTATTAGTCCAGTACAATTAGAAACGGCAAAAGCTAATTTGGCACAGGCTAAAAGTACATATAATAGTGTTATAGCTAATATTAACTACGCAAATATAAAAAGTCCTGTAAACGGGTTTGTAGGTTCAATTAATTATAGAAAAGGTGCTTTGGTAAGTGCACAAAGTGCAATGCCACTTACAAAAGTAGCTTCTATAAAAAATGTATATGCATATTTTTCTATGAATGAAAAAGAGTTTTTAAACTTTATCTCTTCCGCTGAAGGAGAGACAATGGATGAGAAAATAAAAAAGTTACCACCAGTAAAATTATTATTAGCTAATGGTAAAGAGTATGAGCAAACAGGAGCCATTGAAACCATTGCTGGTGATATAAATCAGCAAACAGGAACTATCAGTTTTAGAGCAAAATTTGATAATAAAGCAGGTTTGCTACGTAATGGAAGTAGTGGTACAATTTTAATACCTCAAGAGCATAATGATGCGTTGGTTATACCATCAGAATCTACATTTGAGCGTCAAGGTAAGGTATATGTTTATATCGTAAATAATGATTCTTTGGCAGAAAAAACTATTGAAGTTGAAGCCCAAATAGGAAAGCTTTATGTAGTAAAATCAGGGTTAACAACAGAACAAACAATCTTAGCTAAAGGCTTAAATAAAGTTCGATCTGGAGCAAAAATAAAACCTATTCCTACGCCTTTAGATAGCATAGTAAATTCATTCGATACGGTATTTAAATAATTAATAAAACCAGTTATGTTACAAAAATTTATAGAGCGTCCGGTACTCTCTACAGTAATTTCTATTATTATAGTAATATTAGGAGTACTGTCATTAACACAATTACCGGTAACGCAATATCCAGATATTGCACCACCAACGGTGCAGGTTACTGCTTCTTATCCAGGAGCTAGTGCCGAAACAATTTTAGAAAGTGTTATTGTTCCTATAGAAGAACAAATAAACGGAGTAGAAGGAATGACCTACATGACTTCTACTGCAAGTAATACAGGTACAGCAAGTATTCAAGTTTTCTTTGAACAGGGATATGATCCAGATATTGCAGCTGTAAACGTACAAAACAGAGTCGCTAGAGCCAATGCGTTATTACCTTCTGAGGTAACAAGAGCAGGAGTTATTACAGCAAAACAACAAAACTCAGCATTATTATATGCTGCAGTTTACTCTACAAATCCTGAGTATGATGATGTTTTTATTCAAAATTACTTAAATATAAACGTAAAACCAGAATTACAACGTGTATCAGGGGTAGGAGCAGTAAACGTGTTTGGGGCAAAAGACTATTCGATGCGAGTGTGGTTAGACCCAGCAAAAATGGCATCTTATAAGTTAGAACCTAGAGAAGTAATTGCAGCGATTAATGAACAAAGTTTAGAGGCAGCAGCTGGGTCTTTAGGACAAAACTCAGGAGAGTCTTTTGAATATGTAATTAAATATAAAGGACGATACAAAACTGCAAAAGAATACGAAAACGTTGTTGTAAAGGCTTTAGGGAATGGGCAGTTTTTACGTGTTAAAGATGTAGCAAAAGTAGAGCTAGATGCATTTTCATATTCGTCATTATCACGTACAAACGGGAATCCAGCACTTAACTTTGGTGTTTTTCAAACACCTGGATCTAATGCACAAGAAATTATTGAAAACATCTATGTAAAACTAGAAGATTTAAAGAAAGATTTTCCAGAAGGATTAGATTACATTATTAACTATGATACCAATAAATTCTTAACAGCATCTGTAAACAAAGTAAAAAGTACTTTAATAGAAGCCTTTTTATTAGTGTTTGTAGTAGTATTTATCTTCTTACAAGATTTTAAGTCTACCTTAATACCCGCAATAGCGGTTCCAGTATCAATTATTGGTACCTTCTTTTTCTTAAATCTATTTGGGTATTCTATCAACTTATTAACCCTATTCGCTTTAATTTTAGCAATTGGAATTGTGGTAGATGATGCTATTGTAGTAGTAGAGGCGGTGCATGCTAAACTGGAAGATGGAGCAGAAAGTGCAAAAAAAGCATCAATTTCAGCGATGAGTGAAATTAGTGGGGCTATTGTGTCTATTACGTTAGTAATGGTGGCGGTTTTTGTACCAATTACGTTTATACAAGGTCCATCAGGAGTATTCTATGAGCAATTTGGGGTAACACTAATGGTTGCTATTTTAATTTCAGCAGTAAACGCACTAACACTAACACCAGCTTTAAGCGCATTACTATTAAAACCACATAACGATACTCACAAGAAAAAAGGACTATTACAGCGATTTTATGATGCATTTAATGCAGGATTTAATGCGGTAACTAATAAATATACTAAATCTTTAGGGTTTTTAGTAAAACACAAATGGGTAACAGCAGGTATTTTAGGGTTAAGTGTTTTGGCTATTGTATGGGCAAGTAATACGATACCTACAGGATTTGTACCTTCAGAAGATAGAGGTGTAGTCTTTATGAATGCTGAATTACCTGCAGGTTCTTCTTTAGATAGATCGTATAAAGTAACAGAAAAGTTATATGAAAGTATTAAAGAAATAGAAGGAATCAAAGGGGCATCGTTTATTAGTGGAAGAAACTTTTTCTCAGGAGAAGGAAGTTCGTACGCAATGGGCTTTATTATTCTGGAAGATTGGAGTGAAAGAGAAAGTGATGCTGAATCAGTTAAAAGTATAGTAGGTCAACTTTTTGGTAAAGCAGCTATGATACCAGATGCAAACATTATTTTCTTTACACCACCAAGTGTACCAGGTTTTGGTAGTGCAGACGGTTTTGAAATGAGATTACTAGATCGTGCAGCCAAACCATTAACAGAAATGGATGCAACAGCCAAACAATTTGTTGGTTTGTTAAATCAACAACCAGAAATAGCGTTTGCTTCTAACTCTTTTGACACTGGATTCCCTCAGTTAGAACTAGATATAAATGTAGAAAGAGCTAAAGAAGCAGGAGTATCAACAAGTGCTATCCTTTCAGCTTTACAAGGATATATTGGAGGAAATTATGCAGCTGACTTTAGTAGATTTGGAAAACAATTTAGAGTTTTCGTACAATCGTTGCCTGAAGACAGAATAAATGAAGAAAGCTTAAATAGTATGTTTATAAAAACACCAAGTGGAGAAATGACACCAATCTCTCAATTTGTTAGTTTAGAACGTGTATATGGACCACAAACAGTTAATCGTTTCAACCTGTTCAATTCAGTAACAGTAAATGGAGGAATCACACCAGGATTCAGTACAGGAGACGCAATTACTAAAATAAATAGTTTAGCAGAAAATAATTTACCAGAAGGATATAGTGTTGCTTATTCTGGAATCACTAGAGAAGAGATAGCATCATCAGGACAATCTACCATTATTTTTATGATTAGTATTCTGTTTGTGTATTTCTTATTAGCAGCACAATACGAGAGTTATCTATTACCACTATCAGTAATTTTATCATTACCAATTGGGGTAGCAGGAGCATATTATACAACATATTTAGCAGGGTTAGAAAATAACATCTATTTCCAAATAGCTTTAATTATGTTACTAGGATTGTTGGCTAAGAATGCGATTCTTATTGTAGAGTTCGCAATACAGCGTCGTAAGCAAGGAAATAGCTTATACGATGCTGCTATTGAGGGAGCAAAAGTACGTTTAAGACCTATTTTAATGACTTCTTTTGCCTTTATTCTAGGGTTATTACCATTAGTGTTAGCAAAAGGAGTAGGAGCTGAAGGGAATAATTCTATCGGTACCGGTGCTGCAGGAGGATTATTAATTGGTACTTTAATAGGGGTATTTGTTATTCCTGTATTATTTGTAATATTCCAATGGTTACAAGAAAAAGTATCAAGTAAACCAGCTGTTGTTGAAATTAAAGAAGATTAATTATGAAATTTATTTTAAATAAAACTTTGGTTGTAGTCATTATGGCTACAACCCTACAAAGTTGTTTCGTAGCGAAGGATTATGTGCGACCTGAGTTAAAAGAAACAGAACATTTGTATAGAACAGATAATTTACCAAAAGACAGTATCTCAATGGCAGATGTGTCTTGGAAAGATATGTTTACTGATGCTCATTTGAAAGAATACATTGATGAAGGACTTCAGAATAACTTAGATATCCGTGTAGCCATACAACAAATGGCTGCTGCTGAAGCTTACATGAAACAAGGTAAAGCAGGGTATTTACCTACTTTAAGTGTAGGAGCAAAAGCTACACATCAAGAATTAGCAAAAAACAGTCAGTTTGGATCTTTTTTTAATGGTAGTATAGATCAATATGAAATTACAGGAAACCTTTCTTGGGAAGCTGATATATGGGGTAAAATACGAAGTAATAAACGAGCAGGAAAAGCAGCATATTTACAAAGTGTAGCTGCTCACCAAGCAGTAAAAACTCAATTAGTTTCAGCAATAGCAACTACCTATTATCAGTTAGTAGCTTTAGATGCTCAATTAGAAATTACTGAACAAACTATTGAAACCAGAGAGAGTAGTGTAAATACTATTAAAGCTTTAAAAGAAGCAGGTCAGGTTAATCAAGTAGCTGTAGACCAAAATATAGCACAATATAACAATGCAAAAGCGTTAAAGGTAGATTTAGAAGCTTCTATTTTTAAAACAGAAAATGCCTTAAACTTGCTATTAGGAAGAACATCAGTAGTTGTTAAAAGAAGTAAACTTTCACAACAAGAGTTAGATGTTACTATAAAACTAGGTGTTCCTACTATTTTGTTAAGAAACAGGCCAGATGTAATGGCTGCTGAATATGGATTAATTAATGCTTTTGAAATGACAAATGTTGCTAAAAGTAATTTCTATCCATCGTTAACTTTAACTGCAACAGGTGGTTTTCAGAGTTTAGATTTAGATGAATTACTAAGTACTAATTCCTTATTTGCTAATATTATAGGAGGCTTAACACAGCCTATCTTTAATCAAAGAAAAATAAAAACGCAGCACGATGTAGCTAAGGCACAACAAGAACAAGCATTGTTAAGTTTCAAAAAGACTTTGTTAACAGCAGGGAATGAGGTTTCAAATGCACTTTTCGATTATAATGCTGAAACCGAGAAATTTGAATACAGACAAAATGAGGTTGAAGCTTTACGAAGAGCAGAAACTAACTCTGAGGAGTTATTAAAAAATGGGTATGCAAATTATCTTGATTTATTAACAGCAAGAGAAAGAGTTTTGAACGCAGAAATAAACGTTATAAATAACAAATTAAATCAATTATTAAGTACAGTAAATATATATAAAGCTTTAGGAGGAGGATGGAAATAAAGTAGGGTTGATTATGAATAATAGGGAAAAACTTATCAATGTTGCAAAAGAAAAATTTATAGCATTTGGTAGTAAGCATACTACAATGGATGAAATAGCTGAGTTACTTGGAATTTCAAAAAAAACTATTTATGCATGCTTTTCTTCAAAAGAAGAATTGATAATTGAAAGTATCAAAGAATTAATAAATGAATTTAAAATTGATATAGAACCTATTTTAAAATCTGATAAATCAGCATTAAATAAAATAATAGAAATATATGAGGTAATTTTTAAATACGTAATAAAGTTTAAACCTTCTTTTATTTTTGGATTAAAAAAATACTATCCCAATGCCTATGATGCCTATATAGAAGTAACGAAGAATGTTGTATCTAAAGATGTGATAAATTTACTAGAAGAGGCTAAAGTAAACGGAGAAATAAGGAAAGATGTAGATCTTGAGCTATTTAGTAAATTGTATCTAAGTAATTTAGAAGGGAGATTGTTTAATGCTGACAACTTATTTAAAAATTACCCAAGAGAAGTCTTACTTGAATATATGATTATAAATAATTTAAACTCTTTAAAGCCTAGCAAATAAGAACATAAATTTTTGTGGTTTTTGATGAAAAGTGTCGTGTAGTATGTTATCATATCTACAAGACACTTTTTTGTATTGAAAAAATGATTTATAGATGGAAAAAGAAAAAGTATTTTTGACGTATTTTTGTAATAAAGTAACAGAAATTGTTAAAAAAAATAACTACATATTTATTGCTTAGTATTACAACTTTGTTTTATAGCCAGGATAAAACAGGATTACAGTTCTTAAATATTCAAAAAAAAGCAGAGAATTATTTAGAAAAACTACAAGAAAATTATACAGAAGGAAATTATAAGCTTCATAAAATTTATAGTGACTCTTTATACAATATATCTAAAAAGAATAACCTGAAAGCATTACAAGTAAAAGCAATGGTTAACCAGGCAATAAGCTTAAACATGCAAACAAAATATGTAGAAGGTATAGCACTGTATAAAGAGGCATTAGCTATTGCTAAAACGATACCAGAAAGCAAACAAGCTGAAACTGTTGTGTTAGTTAACTTAGGAAATATATATAATAATGTAGAACTTTATGAAAAGAGTATAGAAACCATGAAGATGGTGCTAAAGCAAGTAGCCTATACTGAAAAACCAAAGTTAATAAAAATGGCTGCGTTGAACGGATTATCGATAAGTTATTCAGCTTTAAATAAAGAAGAAAAATCATTACTATATGCAGAACAAGTAAAAGAAATAGGAGAAGAAACAGGTAATGAAAATATCATTTTAACATCCTTAAACCATATTAGTAGTTCCTATTATAAATTAGGAGCGTATCAAAAATCTATTGAAACAGCAAACAAAGCAACAAAATACAAGTCTTTTGAGAAAAATACTAGGGTAAAAGCATGGCTTTTAGTTAATTTAGGAGTCGCAAATTTAAAACTAGAGTTTTATAGTGAAGCAGAAAAATACTTAAAACAAGCGTTAAGCATAGCTTCTGAAAAAAGTATAGAAGAAATTGAAATGATATGTTATGAAAACTTGACTACGATATATCAAAAATTAAACAAAACGACAGCTTACTTAAATACAGAAAAGAAATATAATGAGAGTCGAATAAATTTTCTTAAGAATCAAAAAAAAGCGATAACAGAAGAACTAAAGGCAGAAATTAAAGCAAAAGAAGAAACTATTTCAGCACAAGAAAATACAGAAGCTTTACTCTCAGACCAACAAAAAACAACCTTGTGGTTTAGTGTGTTATGTATGATTGGTTTAGGTGGGTTATTTTGGATTTATATAAAAAAGAATGAAGAAGAAAGTGCTATTGAAGAAATAAAAGAGCAAACAAAAGAAGTAAAAGTAATCCAAGAAAAATATAAAAATTCTTCATTATCAAAAGAAGATAGAAGCTCTTACAAACAAAAAATATTAAAGGAAATTGAAGAAGAAAAAATATACTTAAACCATAACTTAACTCAAGCAAGTTTTGCTAAAAAATTATCACTAAGCAGTCATCATTTGTCTGAAGTGTTTTCGTTTGAATTTGACAAGAATTTTTATCAACTCATCAATTCATATCGAATTAAAGAAGCCAAGAAAATGTTACAATTATCTACAAGCAAAGACCACAAAATACTCGCTGTTGCTTACGATTCTGGTTTCAAAAGTAAAACTACTTTCAACCGTGTGTTTAAAGAACAAACAGGTTATACCCCATCAGAGTATCGAAAAAAACTAATAAATTAGGTTCCACTCTATAGAATGATACTTCTATAACAATCAACGGTTATATCTTGCGCCTCATTACTTAATATAAACGATATTATTAAGTAATACTTAGCTTTTATTTTATATATGAAGATTCAGTTTGAGTTGGTAATATCACCAAACAAACAACACCTATCAAACCAATATTTAATGGCTGGGTAGTTCTTACTTTATGTAGTATGTAAAAAAGCTTGATTAAAATAGAAGTGTTAAAAATTATATTAAAAAGAATGAAGGCATTAATAGGTAAATTTTTAAGAAGTGGTTTAGTAGTACTTTTTTTAATTTTAAGTAGTCAATTGTTTTCGCAGTCGTTCACTTCTTTATGGAACACGGCAAATATTAGTACTGGCTCTTCTGGAGTTAATGAAATAAGCATCCCAACGAATTCAGCTTACACGTATTCATACACCGTTGATTGGGGTGATGGAAATATTGATTCAAACGTAACAGGAGACATTACCCATATTTATGCCACACAAGGAACTTATACCGTAAGCATTAGCGGAACGTTTCCTGCAATTTATTTTAATAATACTGGAGACGTTGACAAAATTATCGAAATCTTGTCTTGGGGTACTATTCAATGGCAAAGTATGGAAAGCGCATTTTATGGATGTTCAAATCTAAATTTTGATGCTATTACTCCACCAAATTTAAGTCAAGCTACTAGCCTACAAAATGCTTTTAGAGATTGCTCATTGTTTAATGGTATTATGAATAATTGGGATGTAAGCACCATAACTAATATTTCAGGGTTATTTATGAATTGCGAAATTTTTAATAGACCTTTAGATCAATGGGACACATCTAGTATAATAGACATGTCTTACACTTTTTATAATGCAAGGGAATTCAACGAACCATTAGATAACTGGAACACATCAGCAGTAACTACTTTAGAAAACTTTTTATATAGAGCCCGTAAGTTCAATCAAAATATTAATAACTGGAATGTAGCTAATGTTGTTAATATGGAAGGAGCCTTTTACGATACAAGTGCATATAATCAGCCAATGAATAATTGGAATGTTGGTAATGTTACCAATATGAATAACACATTTAAAGGTTCTAATTTTAATAGCCCAATAGACAACTGGAATGTAAGTAGTGTTACAACAATGGAGGGAATGTTTAGTCAAGCTAAATTCAACCAACCTATAAATACATGGAATGTTAGTAATATTACAAATATGTCTAGGCTATTTTTTAGAAACAGAACCTTTAATCAACCTTTAAATAACTGGGATGTTAGTAATGTAACAAACATGTCGAGTATGTTTGATGGATGGGCTTGGGGAGCAGTTTTTAATCAACCTATAGGTAACTGGGATGTAAGTAATGTTACTGATATGAGTTATATGTTCCGAGATAACTCAGGCTTTAATCAAGGTATAGGAACTTGGAATGTAAGTAATGTTGTTACCATGAGAGGAATGTTTGAAGGCGCCACTGTTTTTAATCGAGATATTAGTTTGTGGAATGTTAGCAAGGTTACCAATGTAGAAAGTATGTTTGAAAGAACAGAAGCTTTCAATCAACCATTGAATACTTGGGATGTGAGCAATATTACTAATATACGCAACATATTTCAACGAGCAGAAGCTTTTAACCAACCTTTAAATACTTGGGATGTAAGTAATATCACTGATTTTCAATATATGTTTGATAGAGCTACGTCCTTTAACCAAGATATAAGCAGTTGGCAAACAGGAAATGCTAGAAACATGTCTTATATGTTTAATCAAGCTACTTTATTTAACCAAGACATAGGAGTCTGGGATATATCTAGTGTTACAAACATGACAAACATGTTATCGAATAGCGGTATTTCTCAAGAAAACTATGATAATATTCTTATAGCTTGGAATGCTCAAACAGTTCAAAATAATGTTGATTTAGGGGCGACGAATCTAAATTATTGTGATGCATTAAACCAAAGACAAAGTTTAATTGATAATAACGGGTGGACTATATCAGGAGATATTGTAAACTGTTCTTATGTATTATGTACTCAAATAACCATGCCGCAAGATGGAGATACACAAGTGCCTGCAAACAGTGATATTCGTTGGGATCCAGCTCCTAATGCTACAGGATATAGAATTAGTGTAAGAAGAGAAAACGGAGCGACTTCACAGGTTATATATAATAATGAAGATGTAGGAAATGTTGTAGGAGTAGATTTTACCAACGAATTTATAGCAGGAGATACTGTATATGTAACAGTTGTTCCGTATAACGATGAAGGACCAGCTACAGGTTGCCAAGAAATTAGTTTT
The DNA here is from genome assembly GCF_042865525.1 of Tenacibaculum sp. ZH5_bin.1. Classification (NCBI taxonomy): domain Bacteria; kingdom Pseudomonadati; phylum Bacteroidota; class Flavobacteriia; order Flavobacteriales; family Flavobacteriaceae; genus Tenacibaculum; species Tenacibaculum sp. ZH5_bin.1. The sequence goes on from NZ_JBEGIO010000006.1 coordinate 25,528, forward strand.
ACAGTAATAGAAAGTTGGGTAAATAGCCCAGATGCATTCAAGCTTACCTACGATACAAGTATACAATCTTCATTCACTACACCAACAAATCAGTTAAGAATAGAAACAAATTCAGGCTATCCAAAATATCTTACATACAATTATTCTATAGATTGGGGAGATGGACAGTACAACCATAATGTTACAGGTGATATTACACACACATATCTTACATCAGGAATTTATACCGTAAGTATTATTGGTGTTTTTCCTTCTCCAAAACATGAAACTATTGGAGACTCTGACAAACTATTATCCATAGATCAGTGGGGAACTCAAGTCTGGGAAAGTATGTATGAAGCTTTTGAAAGTTGTGTAAATATGGAGCACAATGCTACAGATACTCCTAATCTTAGCAATGTAACGGATATGGAAAGAATGTTTAGTTCTTGTAGAAAATTTAATGCTAATATTAATGATTGGAATGTTAGTAATGTAACTAACATGCGTGGTATGTTTAGTGGAACTTCAATTTACAACCAACCACTTAATAATTGGGATGTAGGTAATGTTACTAATATGAACTACATGTTTGGTAGTGCCATAGAGTTTAATCAAGACATAGGAAATTGGAATACAGGAAATGTTGCAGATATGGGAGGGATGTTCCAAAATGCAGAAGTATTTGATCAGAATATTAATAATTGGAATGTGAGTAGTGTTACAGATGTGAGTAGTATGTTTGAAAGAGCAGAAGCATTTAACCAACCACTTAATAATTGGGATGTCAGTAATGTTACCAATATGTCTGAAATGTTTAATGGTTTTATTTCAAACATGGCTTTTAACCAAAATATTGATAATTGGAATGTAAGTAATGTTACAGATATGTCTGAAATGTTCCAGAGATGTGTTGATTTTAACCAACCTTTAAACTCTTGGAATGTAGGTGCTGTTACAAACATGACTTCGATGTTTGAAAGCGCATATGTATTCGATCAACCATTAGGTAATTGGAACGTATCTAAGGTTACTAACATGGAGAGCATGTTTCAAAGCGCTAGAGACTTTAACCAGAATATAAATAGTTGGAATGTAACCAATGTAACGAACATGAGTTTAATGTTTTACAATGCTCAAATGTTTAACCAACCATTAAATTCTTGGGATGTAAACTCAGTAGTTAATATGTCAGGTATGTTCCGAAGAGCAGAAGCATTTAATCAGCCATTAAACTCTTGGGATGTAAGTGCTGTTGCTAACATGAGTCAAATGTTTCAAGAAGCCACAGTTTTCAATCAACCATTAAATTCTTGGAATGTAAGTTCAGTAACCTTAATGCCTTCGATGTTTGAAGAAGCTGTTGCTTTTAATAGTCCGTTAGAAAACTGGAATGTTTCTGTAGTAACAAACTTTGAAGCAATGTTTAAGAATGCAGAAATATTTAACCAACCCTTAGGGAATTGGAATACAGGCGAAGCACAAACAATGGCTGAAATGTTTCATGGAGCGTCTGCATTTAATCAAGATATTAATAATTGGAATGTATCTTTTGTAACCACTATGCAAGAAATGTTTCGAGGAGCAACGTCTTTTAATAGACCATTAGATTCTTGGAATGTAGCATCGGTAACTAATATGCAAGGCATGTTTCAAACAGCAATAGCTTTTGATGGTGCTATTGGAAGTTGGAATATTAGGAGAGTAACCACCATGCAAGACATGTTTAATGGTGCAATAAACTTTAATCAACCAATGAATAATTGGAGGCCAACAGCAGTAACGAACATGGATAGAATGTTTCAAGGTGCAAGTTTGTTTAATCAACCTTTAAACCAATGGTTATTAAATACGTTATCGATGAACGCTATGTTTAATAACGCTACAGTTTTTAATCAAGATTTAGGTGATTGGAATATTAGTGGTGTAACTAACATGCAGAACATGCTAGATAATACAGCTCTTACTAGAGTAAATTACGACAATACGCTTATTGCATGGTCTGAACAAACACTAACACCTGGAATAAATATAGGAGCTAACACTCTTCCCTATTGTGATGCTGTAGAAGAAAGACAATTAATGATTGATAATTTTGGATGGTCTTTTACAGGTGATGTCTTAGATTGTCCTATTCCAGAATGTACACAGTTAATAGCGCCTTTAAATGGAGCAACAGATGTTCCTGTAAATACCAATTTAACTTGGGAGCCTATTTTGTATGCACGTGAATATGCTTTAACAATTAGAATTGAACCTTCAGGAATGATAATAAACGAAACTGTTGTAAATGCTACCACTTATGAATTTGCTACAGATTTTTCAGGAGGAGAAATAGTTTATGTTACTATTGTACCTTCAAACGAAAATGGAGATGCAGTAGGACCTTGTGCAGAAGAAAGCTTTACGGTGTCTACAACTCCATCTACAGTACCAGATTGTACCAGCTTAACCTTACCACTTGCTGGTGGTACAGATATATCTGTAAGTACAAACTTAGAATGGAATGTTATAAGTAATGCAGATGGATACAGGCTTACAGTAGGAACTACTTCAGGTGGAATAGATATTCTTAATAGTATTGATGTAGGTAATAGTACAACATACGATTTACCTGTAGATTTACCAGAAGACACCGATATTTTTGTAACTATAACTCCTTATAACGATAAAGGAGATGCAACAAGTTGTGGAGAAGAGTCTTTTAAAACAGAGTTTATTCCAGTAGTACCTAGTTGTACAAGTTTAGTGAATCCTATAAATGGATCAACGAATGTTCCGTTGAATACTGATATTTCTTGGAATGAAATTACAGAAGCAACTGGGTATTTAGTAAGTGTAGGAACTACTCAAGGAGGGATAGAGGTTGTGAATAGTATTGATGTAGGAAACATAACAACTTATAGTTTTACTCAAGACTTACAAGCAAATAGAATACATTATGTTCGTATAATTCCATACAATGATGTAGGAGACGCTACAGGTTGTGTAGAAGAAAGTTTTACTGCTGGAGATGCAGTGGTAAGTGCACCAAACTGTACCACAATAACAGTTCCAAGTAACGGAGCAACGAATGTTAGTGTTAGTACAGGAATTAGTTGGGATGCAGTAGCTGATACAGATGGATATTACCTTTCAATCGGAACTACTTCAGGCGGAACCGATATTGTAAACAACGAATCAGTAGTAGGAACGAGCTATACTTTAGCTAGTGATTTACCAGAGAACACGACAATTTATGTATCAGTAATTCCATATAATTCGATAGGAAGTGCTACAGGATGTTCTGAAATTAGCTTTACTACGGAAATAGTACCAACCACACCGAGTTGTACCACAATTACAGCTCCAAGTGATGGAGGAACTAATGTAGCAGTCGATACAAATATTACTTGGAACGCAGTAGCTGATACAGATGGGTATTATATATCAATCGGAACAACCTCAGGCGGAACTGATATTGTGAACAACGAATCAGTAGTAGGAACGAGCTATACTTTAGCTAGTAATTTACCAGAGAACACGACAATTTATGTATCGGTAATTCCATACAATTCGGTAGGAAGTGCTACAGGATGTTCTGAAATTAGCTTTACTACAGAAATAGTACCAACCTCACCAAATTGTACAACAATAACAGTTCCAAGTAATGGAGCAACGAATGTTAGTGTTAGTACAGGAATTAGTTGGGATGCAGTAGTAGATGCCGATGGATATTATGTATCAATCGGAACAACCTCAGGTGGAACCGATATTGTAAACAACGAATCAGTAGTAGGAACGAGCTATACTTTAGCTAGTAATTTACCAGAGAATACAACAATTTATGTATCGGTAATTCCATACAATTCGGTAGGAAGTGCCACAGGATGTTCTGAAATTAGTTTTACTACGGAAATAGTACCAACCACACCGAGTTGTACCACAATTACAGTTCCAAGTGATGGAGGAACTAATGTAGCAGTCGATACAAATATTACTTGGGACGCAGTAGCTGATACAGATGGGTATTATATATTAATCGGAACAACTTCAGGTGGAACCGATATTGTAAACAACGAATCAGTAGTAGGAACGAGCTATACTTTAGCTAGTAATTTACCAGAGAATACAACAATTTATGTATCGGTAATTCCATACAATTCGGTAGGAAGTGCTACAGGATGTTCTGAAATTAGTTTTACTACGGAAATAGTACCAACCACACCGAGTTGTACCACAATTACAGTTCCAAGTGCTGGAGGAACTAATGTAGCAGTGGATACAAACATTACTTGGAGCACTATTTCTGATGCCGATGGGTATTATATATCAATCGGAACAACTTCAGGTGGAACCGATATTGTAAACAATGAGCTAGTGATAGGAACAACATACAATCCTACGAGCGATTTACCAGAGAACACAACAATTTATGTATCAGTATTACCATATAAGTCGGGGGGCTTAGCAACGGGCTGTGGTGAAGTTCGTTTTACCACAGAAACCGTTGCAATTATACCAAACTGCACCACAATTACAGTTCCAACCAATAAAGCAACAAATGTTAGTGTTAGTACTGGAATTACTTGGGACACTGTTTCAGATGCCGATGGGTATTACCTGTCAATTGGAACAACTTCAGGGGGAACCGATATTGTAAACAACGAGTCAGTAACAGGAACGAATTATACTTTAACTAGTGATTTACCAGAGAACACCATAGTTTATGTATTAGTAACTCCATACAACTCGCTAGGAAGTGCTAATGGGTGTTCTGAAATTAGTTTTAGAACTGAAGCAAGCTTAGTAGGGGAAACCAAATACGGTTTTTCTCCAAATGGTGATGGAGTAAATGACTTTTGGGAAATAAAGGGAATTGAAGAACATCCTAATAATATAGTAACTGTTTTTAATAGGTGGGGAGATATGGTTTTTCAGATGAAAGAATATGATAATCAATTTAATGTTTTTAGAGGCGTAGCCAATAAGCTAACGGGTATGGGAGGTGATAAGTTACCAGCAGGGACATACTTTTTCAGTATAAAAATTTCAACAGAAGGGAAATTAAAAGAAACAAAAGGGTTTTTAGTTTTAAAAAGATAAGATGAAAGAGATAAGGAACTATATTTTACTGTTTATTTTTATGATGGTACTTCAAAATAATTGGGGACAACAAACAGCTTTGTATCCAGAGTATAATTATAATCCGTTTATTATAAACTCTGCCTATACGGGAATGTCTGATGGAGCAGAAATTACACTTAGTAATTATGGCTATATAAATAGTATTGAAGGAAGTCCCAGAACATTGTCATTAAGCTTTCATACTCCGATTGCAAGAAAAAAAATGGGGATAGGTGGGGCTATTATACGAGATAAAATAGGGGTAAGTACTTATACAAATGCGTATGCTTCATATTCATATAAAATATTTTTTGATACGGAGATTGATAGACCTTATTGGCAACATTATAACGAACATGTAATATCGTTTGGACTAACAGCAGGAGTACAACAGTTTCATGAGAACCTGTTAGAGTTAGGAATTACTGATGATATAGAGTTTTCAGAAAATATGAATGTAACTGTACCAACCGTAGGTATTGGGTTTTTATATAATCATGCAGATTTTTATGCAGGAATTTCGTTGCCAAATCTTTTAGGTGATAAATTAGCGTCTAGAGATGATTTAAATATATCAAACCCTATTTACGGTTATTTCGGGTATCGTTTTTTTACCAATCGATTTGAGGAAGTAATGATTAAACCTAGTGTTTTCTTAAAGTATGAAGGTGGAGCACCTATGCAGATTGACGCAAATGTTGCTATTAACTATAAAAACAAATTTGAAATCGGTACGGGCTATAGAAGTAGTTCCTCAATTAATTTTTTAGCAGGTATTTATGCTCTAAAAAACTTAAAATTTGTGTATTTCTATAATGCAGCATTTAGTGATTCTGTGTTAGGAAATAGCCATGGAGTTATCCTTTCGTATGTTTTTGAGAAAAAGCGCAGGTATTAAAAAGGAATGTTGGGAATTACCTAAAACTCCAATTTTTATAATTAGCAGAAGCCTCTAGTTTATTTTCAATAGTATCAGGTAATTCAGGGAAGAAATCAATACCTGTTTTTTGTTCTAATTCATCAATAGAAACTACAAAATCAGATAGCGGTTTGTTACTTTCTTTATGTGGAAGTAAAAAGGCAATGGCTTTAATTTCAGGCTGAGTATAATCTAGTAAAACCTTATAAAAATAATTAGGAACACTTACTTTTTCCTTTCCTATAGTTTTCAAGTTAGGTTCTAAAACACCACCAGTAACAACATACAAGTGATTATATTTTTTAGCCCAATAACGAGTTTTTTGCTCTAGTTTATTCCAAATACCAGCATTAAACTCATGGTTTTGAGGAGAAATGTTTGAAGTGTAAAAAGTTTCATCATGAGCACTTTTAGAGGCACGTCTATCACCAGCAGGACATAAATGTCCTTTGTCATAACCAGATCTTTTATAATTTCTCCAATCTGCAGATTTTGTCTTCACTTTGGGGTCTACAATAAAAAATGGACGCTTACGGTTGGTATAAACAATATCACTTTTATCTAAAGGATAAGCAACCCATTCAGCTTGCTCATGCTTTTCACTATACGATAACTGGTAGCCATTATGTTTTATAATGACTCCAGTTGTTGAGGTAGGAAAGTAATTGAAGTTATTAGTTTTATTACTGGCTGTTTCTGTTGTAGGTTCAGAAGAGTTCTTAGCTTCTTCTTTTTGTTGTAACCAATAACCTACAAGTAAAGCAACAATGGTTATAACAACCTTTATTTTCCTTGAAGTACTCATTTAATTACTTAAAACGATTTCTTTAAAATCTTCAGTTTTTTCAACTTCGTTAAAAATCTCTTGAAATTTAACAGGAGGTACTGTTAATTTACGTTTAACCAAATCTAACCAAGCACCATAAACAGTGATAATTGCAGAAAGTTTACCTGCTTGATTAAAAACTTCATGTTGAATTTTCCAACGTTCACCTTTTTCGGATAAACCAGTAACTTTTAAGTTTACAGTTATGTCTTCTCCCATGTGTATTTCACGTAAAAACTTGGTATTTTCTTCAAATAAAATAGGACCAACTTTTTCCTTAGTAAAATCTTGAACAGTTACATTATGCTCTTTAAAAAAACGTAAACGTAATTCAGCAGCGTAATCATTGTATGCGGTATGACGCATGTGTATGTTGGCATCAAAATCTGCCCATCTTGTTTTAAACTCAACACTAAAACTCATATCAAAAAAATTTAAGAAAGCGAATTTACAAATTTTAAGCTTTCACATCTAAAGCATCACGAAGTGTATTTCCAATTAACATAAATGCCATTACTAAACTCATAATTGCTAATCCTGGAATCAATGCTAAAAATGGTTTGCCCAAAATGATATAATTATAATGATTTTTAATCATAGCACCCCAAGAGGGAGTAGGAGGTTGGGCTCCAATACCTAAAAAACTCAGTCCGCTTTCAATTAAAATAGCAGCTGCAAAATTTGCGGCGGAAATTACAATTATAGGAGCTAAAATATTAGGTAAAATATGTTTGAAAATAATTCTAAAATCAGAAAAACCTAAAGCTTTAGCAGCTTCTACATATTGCTGCTGTTTGGTAGTAATTACTTGACCACGAACTACACGGGCAACTTCTACCCACATGGTTAGCCCTACAGCAATAAAAACCTGCCAAAAACCTTTACCTAAAGCCAAAGTGATGGCAATAACAAGTAAAAGTGTGGGAATAGACCAAGTGATATTAATAACCCACATAATAAAATCATCAATTTTTCCACCAAAATAGCCTGCAATAGCCCCAATAGGAATTCCTATTAAAAGTGAAATAAACACAGCTATAAATCCAATAAAAAATGAAATTCTAGCACCAATCAACAACCTGCTTAATAAATCACGGCCATATTTATCAGTTCCTAAATAAAATGTTTTTTGTTGAATGTATTGTTCAAAGGAAACAGGAAATTCTTTGGGTAAACCATCGGAATATTTAATAATCTCTAATTGATTGTTTTTAACAGAAAATGATTTTATAGGTATTTCTGTTGCTGAATGTTGTTTTCCCATCATAAAAACAGAAAACCACGATTGTTGATTTTTTACTTCTGAAGGAATGCTTAATAGTTGCACAGAAAAACCAGGAGGTTTCGAGTGAATTTCTAAATGCATTTGATTAGCAGAGTTGCTGTTGTCTGGAGCTAAAACATAGCAAAAAACAGCAATAAATCCACATAAAATAATATACCCAAAACTAAACATACCTGTTTTACTACGTTTAAATTTTTGGATGGCTATTTGCCATAAAGATGTACCTGTATTATTATTCACTCTTTTGTATTTCTTTCAAGTTATTGATATCAATACTTGATGGATTTTGAAAAACTTCCAAATCAAAATATTTTACAGAAGCTAAAATATGATCAAAAATGTTCGCCATAACACGTTCGTAATCTACCCAATTTTTTTCTCTACTAAAGGCATAAATTTCTAGTGGAATTCCGTTAGGAGTTGGCTCTAACTGACGAGACATTAACAACATATCTTGATTTATTTTTGGATGATTTTCAATGTATTTATCCAAGTAAATTCTAAAAGACCCAAAATTGGTTAAGTTTCTACCGTTTAATATTACAGATTTGTCAATATTGTTTTCTTCGTTGTATTTTTTTACTTCCTTGCTACTTTTTTCAATATAGTCAGAAATTAACTCAATCTTTTTAAAGCGCTCAATATCTTCATCGGTAAGAAAGTGAATGCTATTTATTTTAATTAAAATTGATCGTTTTATACGTCTACCTCCTGAAGTATTCATTGTTCTCCAGTTCTTAAAAGAATCGGATGTTAAATAATACGTAGGAATGCTAGATATTGTATTATCAAAATTTCTAATAATTACAGAAGTAAGGTTAATTTCAACTACATCACCATCAGCGCCATATTTTTCCATGGTAATCCAATCTCCAATTCTAACAGTATCATTTACTGCTACTTGAATGCTTGATACAAAACCAAGAATGGTGTCTTTAAAAATTAATAATAATACTGCTGAAAAAGCACCTAATGCAGTTAAGAATCTAATTAAAGGTTTTCCAGTTAATACAGAAAAAGATGATATAGCAGCAATAAGCCACATGATTACCATGAAAATTTGCACATAGCTCTCTAAGGGTTTGTCTTTGAAAGCATTTGTGGTACGAAGAAAATCTTTAACACTTAGTAGAATACTACGTATAAACCAAATAATAGCAAAAATAATGGCAATAGTAGCAATACGTTCAGCGTAGGTAAACAGATTAGGGAAATCGACTAAAATATCTTTTAAAAAATTAAAAACAATAGTAAGAATAACAATTCTTGAAAGGTTTAAAAAGGTTTTGTTTTTAATAAGCATATCATCAAAACTAGTTGATGTTTTAGCTGCCATTTTATTAACTGTTCTTTTTCCAACGTATCTAAAAACTTTGAATAAGATATAACCTAAAATTCCAAACACAATAAGATTTGCAAATAAATTTAGGTATGTAGCTAATGTTTCTGAAAGTGAAAGCTGTTCTTTAAAAATTTTATAAAAAAACTTGTTTAACATAAAGTAATATTCGTTTAAAATTTGCTGATTTCTTCACCTATTTGTAAGTCAAATTTTTTTCTAAACCAATATATAACAACATACAAAACAGGAGTGTCAAGAGCTGCTATAATGACTTTAAATAAAAAACCGCTAAGTAAAAGGCTACCAAAAATACTCCAAGGAAGTATTTTAAAAGAACTCAATAAAAATAATACGGTAAAAGTATCTATAAATTGTGACAAAAAGGTAGAAAAATTATTGCGAAGCCATAAATGTTTTCCTTTAGTTAATTTTTTCCAAAAATGAAAAATTCGAATGTCTATAAACTGAGCAGCTAAGTAAGCTAGCATAGAAGCTAGTACAGCAAAAGGAGAAAGCCCAAAAACTTTGGTAAAAGTTTCGTCGCCAATGGGAGAGTTATTAATTGCAGGAGCATAATCAGCTACTAAAATAATTAACATAGAAAAAAAGGAAGCAAAAATTCCTGCTACAACAACTCTGTTGGCCTTTTTCTTACCATAAATTTCAGAAAGAATATCTGTAATTAAAAAAGTAATAGGATACGGAAGTATTCCAACAGATACTTCAAAACGAAATAAATTAAAGGGGTCCCAATAAAAAAACTTCTGAAAAATAAGGTTTGAAGTTACAAGAGAGGCTATAAATAACGAAGCTAAAACTAGGTAAATAAGTTGTGCTTGAGATTTTTGTTGTACAGTCATAAAACGAAGATAGTAATTTTAAAAGTTGTATGTTTGCAAGGTTAAATAAACAACAAAACAAACAAATGAAAGCGTATATTTTTCCAGGTCAAGGAGCACAATTTACAGGAATGGGGTTAGACTTATATGAAAACTCTCCATTAGCTCAAGAACTTTTTGAAAAAGCAAATAATATATTAGGTTTTAGTATTACTGACGTAATGTTTGAAGGTACTGCTGAAGAATTAAAACAAACTAAAGTAACACAACCAGCTATCTTTTTGCATTCAGTAATTTTAGCAAAAGTTTTAGGAGACGATTTTAAACCAGAAATGGTTGCTGGTCACTCTTTAGGAGAATTATCAGCGTTAGTAGCTAATGGTGTATTGTCTTTTGAAGATGGATTAAAATTAGTTTCTAAGCGTGCTTTAGCAATGCAAAAAGCATGTGAAATTCAACCATCTACTATGGCAGCTGTGTTAGGATTAGAAGATGTTGTAGTTGAAGAAGTTTGTGCTTCGATTGATGGAGTTGTGGTAGCAGCAAACTATAATTGTCCAGGACAATTAGTAATCTCTGGAGAAATTGAAGCTGTTGAAAAAGCTTGTGAAGTATTAAAAGAAAAAGGCGCTAAAAGGGCATTACTTTTACCTGTAGGAGGAGCATTTCATTCACCAATGATGGAGCCAGCTCGTGAGGAGTTAGCTGCAGCTATTGAAGAAACTACATTTAACGAACCTATGTGTCCAGTATACCAAAATGTGGTAGCGAAAGCAGTAACAAACCCTGCTGAAATTAAAGAAAACTTAATAGCGCAATTAACAGCGCCAGTAAGATGGACACAATGTGTGCAGGCAATGATAGCTGATGGTGGTACTGAGTTTGTTGAAGTTGGTCCTGGTAAAGTATTACAGGGATTAATGCGTAAAATTGATAGAAGTGTAGCTGCTAGTGGTGCTTCTTTAGCATAAATAGTAAAAACAGATAGTATAGAAAATCCCGTTCTTTTGGAACGGGATTTTTGTTTTGTGAAAAAGAAAATTGTTATCTAGCTAAAACACAATCTTCACAATCTTTAACTTCACCATAATAGGTTTCTCTGTATTTGTGTACCGTTTCCAGAGGTATAATATTTAAAAACATTTTTTTAATGTAGGTAACATTAGTATGAAGTTTACCCATTTTTCTTGAAAATCGTTTTTCCAAACGTGTTTCTCTTTTAATTTTAATCAATTTCATTATTCTAGTATCATTTAATTAGAGTACAAAGTTAATAAGCTTAAAGTGTGATGTCAATTAATAATCGTTAAAACATTAAAAATCAACTAATAAATATGTGTTGTTAAATTTAGAGTGTATTATTTTAAGAATATGATAATAGGAAGTAGAAACAATTCACAAATTAGAGGTGTAAAAAAGCTGTTTTTTGCTAAAATGAATAAAAAATCACTCAAAAATGATTAAAAACAACCAAAAATGAGTGATTTTTTGTCTTTTTATATAAGAAATCTTAGCTTCTGATATCTAAGGTTTGGAATATTTGTGCTTTTTTTGGAGCTAAAAGAATTAAATAAATTAATAAGATTACTCCTAACAATAAAAAATCAGGTTTTAAAATTAAAATCAAAAAACAAGCACCTTCAATAATAGCCCATCTAGCTATAGAAGCAGACTGATAAATAGCAAGTTTCTCTTCATTACTAGCATCTTTTTGAATGTTTCTCAACATGTTTTTAAAGATGAAGTTACTAGCAACATAAGCTATTGCAGGAATAAATGCATAGAACAAAGATGAGTCATCAATCACCATGTCAAACATGGTCTTGAAATTACCTAAAAATGTAAAAGCAAGAGTAATTCCAGCAATTAAGGCAAGGTGAATAATTTTTAAAGTTTTAATTTTTTGATTCATAAGATTTCAATCCAAATTATTGAATAAAATCATTTACAGTTTTAGAGATAAATGCTAGCTGCTCTTCATCTAATTCTGTATGCATTGGCAATGAAATAACTTCATCTATTAATTGATTGGTAACAGTGAAGTCATCTTCATTATATCTATCATCTTGATATGCTTTTTGAGCATGTAACGGAACAGGATAATAAATAGCATTTGGAATTCCGTTATCTAATAAATGTTGGTGTAACTCATTACGTTTTCCGTTAGTAATTCTCAATGTATACTGATGGAAAACATGCGTTGTAAAATCGCTAATAGTTGGTGTGATAATATTTGGGTTGTTAGCAAATGAATTTGAATAATATTCAGCAGCTTTTCTGCGGGCATCACAATAGCTATCTAATAAAGGTAACTTAGCTTTTAATACAGCCGCTTGAATAGAATCTAAACGAGAGTTTACTCCAACTACATCATGGTAGTAGCGTTTGTACATTCCGTGATTAACCATTCCGCGAAGTGTATGTGCTAATTCATCATCATTGGTAAAAATAGCTCCACCATCACCATAGCAACCTAAGTTTTTAGAAGGGAAGAAAGATGTTGTTCCCACATTTCCAATAGTTCCAGCTTTTTTCTTAGTTCCGTTAGAAAAAGTATAATCTGCTCCAATAGCTTGAGCATTATCTTCTATTACTAATAAGTTATGTTCTTTAGCAATTTCTAAAATAGCTTCCATATTAGCACATTGTCCGAATAAATGAACAGGAACAATAGCTTTTGTTTTAGGGGTAATTACCTTTTTTAGAGCTTCAATGTCAATATTAAAAGTGTCAGGTTCAACATCAACTAAAACAGGAGTTAATTTTAATAAACCGATAACCTCAACAGTTGCAGCAAATGTAAAATCAGCTGTAATCACCTCGTCACCTGGCTCTAAACCTAAGCCCATCATAGCTATTTGTAACGCGTCAGTACCGTTAGCACACGGAATTACATGTTTAACGCCTAAATAACTCTCTAAATCAACTTGAAAATCACGAACATAAGGTCCGTTAATATATGCTGAAGAATTTAAAACTTCTTGAATAGAAGCATCAACCGTATCTTTAATTTTTTGATATTGACTTTGTAAGTCAACCATTTGAATTTTTCTCATTTTGACATGATTTTATAAACATCAAAAATACAAACTATCTTTGATTGTTACGAGGTCTTTAGGCAAAATAATATCTATTAATAATTCAAAATTTAATAGATATATTTAAAACAAGAAAGACGAAGTATCGTTATTTTTACCAAAGATTATTAATTAATGAAAGAATCTAAACGTAAAATAGCTTTTAAGGTTTTAGTGGGTTATGCTACCCTAGCGGTTTTAGCGGTTATTTCAGGAATCTTGCTGTTTTCTGAAATAAAAACATACATAGAGATACAAAAACAAGGAGTTTCTGATAGGAATAATATTATACAAACAGGAGGGTTAATTGCTGATATATATGAAAATGAAAATTTAGGGAGAGCCGCCATTCAGTTAAATTCTTATAAACGATATAATGAATATGTTACCGAGAATAAATTATTGTTGAAAAAAATTGACTCACTTAACTTCATAGCAAAAGACGTATCTAAAACATTTATTTTAGACAGTGTTAAGCTGGTTTTAAATAAAAAACGAAAAAACATAACAAGTTTAAGAAGGTTAAACCAAAGGAATGCTTCAGAAAAATCAATAGATGAGGCTATAGACAAGCTAGGGTCTATAGATTCTTTATTAGGCAAAGGTTCAGTAAAAGATCTTGTAGATAATCCAGATGTTTTTAATAAGAAAACTGGATTAAGTTTAGAAAAGTATTTACGCCTGTTTGATAATGAAGAAGAAGGAGAAGAGAAGCCTGTTAATGTTGAAGAACAAAAGAAAATTGACTCATTAGTTTCTGCATCTAAAGAAATACTTCAAAAAGCGCAGAGAGAAACAGTTATTAAACGTAGATTTTTGAGAATAAAAGAGAGAGAATTAATAGAAAATGATATTATAATTTCAAGAAAATTACGAGAGGTTTTAAATGTACTAGAAAAAGATGTTATTGTTAATGCTAACATAGCTCATAAAAAACATGAAGAAACGTTAGAACGTAGTAGAAACATAATTCTATTAGCAGCTGGAGTAGGTTTTATAATAATTATACTTTTTTCAATAATAATATTAAATGATTTTTGGAGGAGTCAACATTATAGGCAAGAATTAGAAAGTGCAAATGCAGTTACTTCTTCACTTTTAAAAAGTAGGGAGCAACTAATATCCATGGTAAGTCATGATTTAAGAACTCCTTTAAGCACAATTACCGGTTTTAGCGAGTTATTACAAAAATCAATTACTAGTACTAAAGAGAAAAATTATGTGGTGCATATACAAAATGCATCGGTTTACATGGGACAGCTTGTCGGCGATCTTTTAGAATTTTCTAAATTAGAGAATAGTAAAATAACTATTGAAACTATTCCTTTTGATTTAAAAAGAAATATAGAGGAAGTAGCTAATAGCGCTAAAAGCCTTGTTCAAAATAAACCAATTTCAATAAATGTAAATCATGATGAAAATATAAATTCATTAATTGTTAGTGATCCTTTTAGAATAAAACAAATACTATATAATTTAGTAACTAACGCATGTAAGTTTACAAAAGAAGGTTCAATAACAATAAAAAGTAAGTTAAGAAGCGTAAAAGAAAAAAAATATATAGAGATTAGAGTGATTGATACTGGAGTTGGAATTGGAAAAGATGAACAAGAAAAAGTTTTTAAAGAATTTACGCAAGCACATGAAAAAGAGAATAGGCAAAATGGATTTGGGTTAGGTTTGACCATTTCTAGAAGACTAGCAGAACTTTTGGGAGGATCTTTAACTTTACAAAGTAGTTTAGGAAAAGGCAGTATATTTTCGTTGTTCGTGCCTATTACTTTTGCTGAAGAAAAATCAAATATAAAAGAGATAAGTTCACAAAATAAAAGCCTTAATATTAATGCTATAATAGTTGAGGATGATGCTTCTTTGAGAATACTTTTGAAAAATGTTTTAGAAGAATTAGGAATAGCGGTAACTTCTTTTAGTAATGCGCAAGAGGCACTAAGTAGAATAGATAATATTATCTATGATTTAGTGCTTACAGATATACAACTTCCTAAAATGAATGGTATTCATTTTATGGAAACCTTAAAAAAACACAAATCTTACAAAGGTCAGCCCATTATAGCAATGACAGGGAGAGCAAATTTATCGGAGAATGAATATGTTAAAAATGGTTTTTCAGATGCCATAATAAAACCATTTCACGCTAAAAAATTGGAAGAAATTTTACAGCGATTTTTTGATTTCAAAGCCCAGGAAAAAGATGTGGTTATTAGTAAGATTGACAATGAAATAACAACAAATAGCTTTGATATTACTTCCTTGAAAACATTTTTGAATAATGACGAAGTAGAGATAAAGAAAATATTAAAATCTTTTTTAAAAGATACCGGAGAGAATTTATTGCTATTAAAAGAGTTAGTGAATAATAATGATGTACAGGGGTTTAATGACGTTAGTCATAAAATGTTGGGAATGTTTAGGCAATTAAAAGCTACTAAGTTAATAACTTTTTTAGAAGAATTTGAGGTTAGTAAAGAGATAAATAAAACCTCATGGAAAGATTTTGAAAAAGAATTAGAAATCTTTTTAGTAGAAATAAAAAAGTATCTTAACTAATATTATGCTCTTTCAGTTTATTATACAAAGTCTTTCTAGTAATATTTAAAAGCTTTGCAGCTTTAGTTTTGTTGTTTTTAGCCTCATGTAAAGCCCTAATAATAAGTTTTTTTTCATTTTCCTTGGTAGAAAATTCATTAGGGATGCTGTATTGATCTTCAGTGTTTTTTAATTCTTCAGGCAACACTTCTTTTTCTATAATTTCTGTCTGAGATAAAAGTGTAGCTCTTTTGATAACATTAGATAACTCTCGTAAGTTCCCTGGCCAGTTATATTGTTGAAATAAAGTTAGTACTTCATGAGAAAAGCCAACGATTGATTTATTGAGTTGTTTGTTGGCTTTTTCTAAAAAGAAATCGGCATAAAGAATTAAATCGTCTTTTCTATCATTTAGATTAGGGACTTTAATAGAAAACTCATTTAAACGATGGTATAAATCTTCTCTAAAATTACCTTTTTCAACAGCTGATAATAAATCTTCATTAGTGGCAGTAATTAAACGAATATCTACCATAATTTCCTTACTGCTTCCCACAGGTTTAATCTTTCTTTCTTGTAAAGCACGTAAAAGTTGTACCTGACTTTCGTAGTTTAAGTTTCCTACTTCATCTAAAAAAAGAGTACCTCCATTCGCTGCTTCAAAATGCCCTATTTTATCATTTATAGCTCCTGTAAATGATCCTTTTTGATGTCCAAAAAATTCACTTGAGGCAATCTCTTTAGGTATAGCTCCGCAATCCACGGCAATAAAAGGCTTATCTTTACGTAAGCTTTGAGTATGAATTGTACTAGCTACAACTTCTTTACCTGTGCCACTTTCACCTGTAATAAGAACAGACATGTCAGTTGGAGCTACTAAATGGATGTGTTCATAAAGGCTTTTAGAAGCTGCGCTTATACCGGTAACGATATGAGAATTAGAAACTTTTTTATCTTCTTTTTTAGGTTCAGTAATTTGTTCGGTTTTAACTTCCAGAGCATTATTAATTACTTCTAAAACTTCATCAGGATTAAAAGGTTTAGAAATATAATCAAAAGCACCTTGTTTCATAGCTTGAACGGCTGTTGATACTTCAGCATAACTCGTCATTAAAACAACAGGGATGTCGCTATCAGTGTTTTTACTTTGCTTTAATAAATCAATACCATTACCGTCAGGAAGGCGTAAATCAGTAAAAATCAAATTATATGAATTTTCTTTCAATAGAGTAGAGGCATTTTTAATTGTATAACTAACCTCAACAACATATTTGTGTCGTTCTAAAAAATGTTTTAACATGTTAGAAAATGTAACATCGTCTTCTACCAATAAGATATTTTTCATAAAAAAGGTTGCTCTAAATTGTTCAGATAAAAATTCTCTGTAAAAATAAAAAGAGCGTTTTATATGAAAACGCTCTTTTGCTAATAAAATTGAGGAGGGAAATAAAAAAATTACTTTTTAGTATTGTTTACTTCTTTTTCATTTAACAAATTACCTTCTTTATCAATGTAAATAGTCTTCTTGGTGCTTCCTTCACTAACCTCTAGTTTGTACTGCTCTTTTTCATTAATAAAAGCTTTACTTAAGGTAGCCTTAGGGAAACTTTCTTTAATAGAGTTAACCAACGCTGCTGGTAATTTATCTAAAGATATTTCTTGGAATCCATCAGCTACAACTGTATGAATTGGAGTAATAGGTGTAAGAGTGTTGTTTACTGTTGCGTAAGTTGAAACACCTGTTAAAATTGCTACTGCTAAGATTAATTTTTTCATGATATTAAGTTTTTAAGTTATAATTATTAATTGTTGTAATACTACAAGGGAAATTTATGTGTTTACTTTACCTCTTTAGCGTCTAACCAGTTTCCGTCTTTGTCGGCGAAAACGGTTTTGTTACCATTTTCTAAAGAAATTTCTAACTTGTATTGTTCTTTACTGTTTACAAAAGCTTTTCCTAGTGTACCTTTAGGAAAACTCTCTTTTACAGCATTCACTACAGCTGAAGGTAATTTATCTAAAGATATTTCTTGAAATCCGTTCTCTACAACTGTATGAATTGGAGTAATAGGTGTAAGAGTGTTATTTACTGTTGCATAAGTTGAAACACCTGTTAAAATTGCTACTGCTAAGATTAATTTTTTCATGATATTAAGTTTTTAAGTTATAATTATTAATTGTTGTAATACTACAAGGGAAATTTATGTGTTTACTTTACCTCTTTAGCGTCTAACCAGTTTCCGTCTTTGTCGGCGAAAACGGTTTTGTTGCCATTTTCTAAAGAAATTTCTAACTTGTATTGTTCTTTACTGTTTACAAAAGCTTTTCCTAGTGTACCTTTAGGGAAACTCTCTTTTACAGCATTCACTACAGCTGAAGGTAACTTATCTAAAGATATTTCTTGAAATCCGTTCTTTACAACTGTATGAGTTGGAGTAATAGGTGTAAGAGTATTATTTACTGTTGCATAAGTTGAAGCTCCTGCTAAAATCGCTACTGCTAAAATTAAATTTTTCATGATATTAAGTTTTTAAGTTATTTACATATTTGTTTATTGTATAGAAATAAATATGCCATCGACTTTAATTAAACCTTTAAAAACTTTAACGTGTTGATTTTTAATAGTATATTGTTTTTTTAGGTTTGGGCAGATAATAGCTTTATGTGTAAAAAGTGTATAAGTAAAGAGTAGAAGTGTGTAAAAATTACACTATTTACCCAAAAAGAGGAACAATAAATAAATCTGTTATCTTTGAAGAAAATCATCCCTAATGAAGTTATTAAAAAAGTCTTTAAAAATTGTTTTACTACTTTTAGTGTTATTAAGTGTTGGAATTTGGCTATTTACAAAAACTCTGCATCCAACTTATAAAGGAGAGTTAGAACTAAACTCAATTTCAGATAAAGTTACAGTGTATTATGATGAGGTTGGAGTGCCGCATATCAACGCGCAAAATCAACTAGATGCTTATACTGCTTTAGGATATGTACATGCACAAGATAGATTGTGGCAAATGGAGCTTATCAGAAGAATTTCAGCTGGAAGATTAGCAGAAGTTTTTGGAAAAGATTTGGTAAGAGTCGATAAATTTTTCTCTGGATTAGGAATTGAAGAAGCTGCTGAAAAAACAATTCAAGAATTAGATAAAAATTCAGAAACGTATAAATTAACGGAAGCATATTTAAATGGGGTTAATCAGTTCATAGAAGAAGGAGCAACGCCCTTAGAATTTTATTTAGTAGGATTGGATAAAGAAAATTATACAATTAAAGATGTGTATAATGTTTTTGGTTATATGGCATTTAGTTTTGCAATTGCCCATAAAACTGATCCGTTGTTAACTGAAGTAAAAGAAAAGTTAGGTGAGTCTTATGTAAATGAGTTGTTGAATTCTTTCGATAAAAATTTAACACTGAATAAGACAACTAATAAAGGTACAATTAAAGCAGAGATGTCTATAGCGGTAAGCAAGATTGTAGATCAGTTGCCAGTTGCACCTTTTATAGGAAGTAACTCTTGGGTAATTGCACCACCTAAAGCCAAAAACGGTAAGGTAATTTTTGCGAACGATCCACATATCGCATTTTCTCAACCATCTGTTTGGTATCAAAATCATATAAAAACTCCAGACTTTGAAATCTACGGATTTAATCTGGCTTTGATGCCATTTCCGTTGTTAGGACACAATAAAGAGTATGCTTACGGATTAACAATGTTAGCAAATGACGATTTGAACTTTTATATAGAAGAAAACAATCCAGAAAATTCAATGGAATACAAAACACCTAATGGATACCAGAAATATGAGTTATGGGATAAACGTATAAAGGTTAAAGGAGGAAAAGATACTACATATCAAGTTAAAGTTAGTAAACATGGTCCGATTATGAACGGATTAATAGAGCATGTAACAGATGAAAGTCCAATTGCAATGAACTGGATTTATACGCAACTACCTAATCAATTATTAGAAGCATCACATAAAATGTCGCATGCAAATTCGTTACAAGACTTTAAAACAGGAACCGCCAAAATTCATGCACCAGGATTAAATGTAATGTATGGAGATACGAAAGGGAATGTAGGTTGGTTTGCATCGGCTAAATTATATCAATTAAGAGATAGCCTATCTTCTAAAGTGTATTTAAACGGAGCTTCTGGTAAGGATGAAATTGTAGAATATTTAGACTTTAAAGAAAATCCGCAAGCGGAAAACCCTAGTTGGAATTATGTGTATTCTGCCAATAATCAACCTGATTCCGTGAGAGGTAAGTTATATCCGGGATACTATCAACCAGAAGATAGAGCAAAACGAATTGTTCAGTTATTAGATCCTAAAAACGATTTTACGAAAGAGGATGTAGCTGAAATGATTTATGATGTTACTTCACCTGTTGTGCCAGAAATAGGAAGAGAGTTGTTAGCAAGTGTAGATAAGTCGTCATTATCTCCTTCGGCTAAAAAAGCATATTCGGTGTTAGAAAAGTGGAATGGAGAATATTTAAAAACCAACGTAGCTCCGACTATTTATAATCGATTTTTGTATGAATTTTTAACAGCTACTTACAAAGATGAGTTAGGAGATAGTTTTCAGTTGTTTATTGACACCCAATTACAAGATCAAGTATTAGCACAACAAGCTAAAAGAGAACAATCGGTTTGGTGGGATGATATTTCAACGATAGATAAAGTTGAAACTAGAAATGAAATAATTACCACAGCTTTTCAAAAATCCATCACGTTTTTACAAAACCAATTAGGAGAGAATGTAGATAATTGGACGTGGAATCGCGTAATTTCAGTGGAATACGAACACGCTATTGGTAAAGCGGGAGGTTTGTTGCGTAAGTTTTTCAATGTAGGTCCGTTTGAAACTATTGGAGGAAATGAGGTGATTAACAACCAGATTTTTAAATTGGATAGTACAGGTGTGTATAAAATTCATGGTGGACCATCAACACGTAGAGTCATTGATTTTTCAGATGTAGAGAATAGCATTGCGATTTTACCTACAGGACAATCAGGAAATGTGTTTAGTCCATATTACAAAGACCAAGCACAAAAATATGTAGATGGTGAGTTTGTAAAAATGAGCCTTAATGAGACAGCTATAAAGAAGAGCGCAAATAAGTTGGTGTTTTTACCGAAGTAAAGAGTAAGTGTAGATTAGAAAATAAGAAAATATTATTATAAAAAAGGAAAAGAGGCTTAAGCCTCTTTTCCTTTTTTATAATATAAGAATCTTGTTAAGCAACACATGTTCCATTAGAGCATGTTCCTGATCTTAAAACATATCCGTAACCATCACTGGCAGGTACAGCCATATTGGCGCATTGACTATTAAAAGAACAGCCGCAAGAAGGGTCATATTGAGTTTCATTTAGATTGTCACAATATTCATCATAGTGGCGTGGGTAAGTTAATCCTCCTTTTATTTGTTTTTGATCAGCTTTGTTTAAAACTTTACCTAAGGTTAAAATTGATTTTTTCATTTTCAAAATAATTTAAATTTTTATATATTCCTTGAACATTTAAAGACACTCAAGGTCTATGTCTGTTTTTTATTTCAATAGATGTGAAAAAATAAACGAACTAACTTTTAATTAGAATTAATTATCTTGGGAACAAAGAAATATCATAGTTAGTTATAGTCAATTTTTACAGCTTTTTAATTTTTTTTGAATTTAATAGGAAACTAATATAATAAAAATTACTTTCTGTAACAGGTAAGATTTAAAACTTTGTTTTTGAAAAGTTATTAAGCTAAAAACGTATAGCTTTTTAATTTCTTCTTGAAGGTGGTTGATTTAATAGAAGAGGATATTAAAATTTGTTATAACACTCATAAAATAATGAGAAATTGGTTTGTTTCTGGGTTAAACCTCTTTATAAACCTCCTCAAAAGGAATTCTAAAACGTTCTCCATATACACCTTCTGGTTTACGAATACCACAAGAAACAATCATATTAATTTCTGCACCAAAAGGTAGTTCTAGCAAACGTTTTACACGCCAAGTATCAGAGCCTTCCATAGGGCAGGTGTCGTAACCTTCAGCAGCCATAGAGAGCATGAATGTTTGTGCTGCCAATCCGCAAGTTTTGTGAGCTACAATGCGCATATCACTATTACGAACTTCACGGTAAATAGGTCGGAAAAGTCCAACAAAAAGAATCATTAAGTATTTAAGATAACCAACAATTCCGAAGATGTCAAAGTAGGTAAACGGAATTAATTTTCCGTAGTAGTTACGCGCTACTTTTTCTCTACTTCGTTGTTCTGATTTCGGATTGTTTTTACCAAAAACTTCATCCATAAAAGCTAAGTTAGCTTTGGATCTTTTACGCCACAAATCTTTACGAGTCACAAAAACCACTAGTTGCTGAGCAGTTTTAGCTGCATTTTGATTAAAGCATAATGGAGCCATTTTTTTTATAATTTCTTTATCAGTGATATGATAAAACTCCCACAGTTGCATGTTGCTACTGGTAGGAGCTAAAATAGCTTGCTCTAAACATTTTTTTACAACAGCAGTGTCTATCGGTTTTTTAGGGTCATATACTCTTACTGAACGACGGTAGTTAACTGCTTCGGATACGGTTTTTTCACTCATTTATATAGGTGTCTTGATTCTTGTGTCTATTTGTCTTTTATCTAATTTATCCTAGTTTCATTAAGGTTTTTAATTGCTTTAATTTTCCTTTGTATGGAGCATATCGAGTAGGAACATCTAACCAAGTTCCGCGAGAAACCACTCCTTTATGATGAGAAAACGTATCAAAAGTTTTTTTTCCATGGTAACTGCCTATACCGCTTTCACCAACGCCACCAAAAGGTAACCTATGATTAGCAAAATGTACAGTGGTATCGTTTATGGTTCCACCTCCAAATGAATAACGTTGAATCATTTTTTTAGCAAATGAATTTCTATTGGTAAACACATATAAAGCCAGAGGTTTGTCGTATTTAGTAGTGGTTTTTTCAATGTCAGCTTCATTTTCGTAAGAGATTAGCGGGAAAATAGGTCCGAAAATCTCACCTTTCATGACTTCACTATCTAAATTAGGTTCGTCAATTAATGTAGGAGCAATGTAGCGATCGTCTCTATCAGTTTGTCCGCCAATCACACACTTTTCATTTTCTAGCATCAAAGCTAAACGATCAAAATTACGAGTGTTAACAATACGTGGAAAATCTGGAGAGTTTTGAGGATTTTTCCCGTAAGTTCTAAAAATTTCATCTTTAAATTGTTGTATAAATTGCTCTTTTACTGATTTGTGTATCAATAAATAATCAGGAGCAATACAAGTTTGCCCACCGTTAATGAATTTTCCCCAAACCAAACGTTTTGCAGTCAATTTAATATTGGCAGTTTCGTCAACAATACATGGACTTTTTCCTCCAAGTTCTAGGGTAACAGGAGTTAAATTATTAGCAGCGGCTTTGGCGACAATTTTACCAACAGGAACACTGCCTGTAAAGAAAATATAATCCCAACGTTGTGCTAACAATTCAGTAGAAACATCTACGCCACCTTCAACCACAGCTACATGGTTTTTATCAAATACAGCTTCAATAATTTCTTTGGTAATTTTACTTGTATGCGGTGTCAGTTCCGAAGGTTTTAATACTACAGTATTACCTGCTGCAATAGCACCTAATAATGGTGCGAATGCTAGTTGATACGGGTAATTCCAAGGAGCAATGATAAGTACAGTTCCGTAAGGTTCTTTATAAATTTTTGCAGAGGACGGAAAATTTAGTAACGACGGTAATACACGTTGAGGTTTACTCCAAGAGTGTATATTTTTTATGGCCATTTTTAATTCAGCCGAAACAATAGAAGTTTCGGTCATTACTGCTTCGTATTCTGGTTTTTTAAAGTCATCATGTAGTGCTTTTATGATGTCTTTTTCTCTTGCAACAAGTTCTTTTTGTAATCTTTTTAAGGTACTTTTTCTAAAAGAAATATCTTTGGTTTGTTGAGTAGCAAAATAGTTTTTTTGCGACTGAACTAATTCGGGAATATTCATAAGCTATAAGTCTTGTATTTTTTTATTCATTATTGAAAACCATAATGGAGGAACCAAGGCTACCAGCATCATACCCGGGTATCCTGTTGGCATTTGTGGGCTTTCTGGTAATGATTTTAAGAGCTGATAATGTTTGCTTCCGTTATAGTGATGGTCGGAGTGACGGGATAAATTAAACAACATTAACATACCAATTCTGTGATCAGAATTCCATGAATGCGTTCTTTTTACACGCTCATAACGACCTTTTTCATTCTGTTTACGTAGTAGTCCATAATGTTCTATATAGTTTACAGTTTCAAGTAATAAAATTCCAAAAACAGCAGCGGTGATAAAAGCTAGTAATGCTTTTAATCCGAATAAAAAGAAAATACCAGCTAATAAAAGAATGTTACAGAGTGTGTAAATGAGCATTCTATTTTGTAAGTGAAACCAGCTTCTTTCTGAATTTTTTAAACGTGTATTTTCCACTTCCCAAGCTTGATAATAGCTTTGAAAATGAGAACGAATCCAAAACAGGTAAACAATTTCATTTCTTCTTGCAGTCGCGGCGTCTTTTGGAGTGGCTACATTAAAATGATGTCCTGCATTATGGTAGGGTAGAAAGTGGGTGTCTAATGAAGTTAGTAGTAAAATTTCTCCTAAAAGCTCATCAAAACGGTTGTTTCTATGTCCTAACTCATGCCCAACATTAATACCAATAACGCCACATAGCAAGCCCATAGCTGAGATTTTTCCTATATATTCTAAGATAGTTAATTGTGTGTCTTTCATTATCCATAAAAACCACACTAGGAAAACTAATTGAATAGGTACCATTGCGTATAGAATATAGGTGTAGAGTCTATTTTCTTTTTCTTGCGCTTCTTGTTCTTTATTGAAGTTATTTTTATCAGGTTTAAAAAGTAATTCGAGAAGAGGAACTAAGCCGAAGAAAACAAGTAAAGGTAAAAGTGTTAACCATCCCATATTTGTAAACGAAATGTAAACAGTGATAGGGAGTGTTAAAATCGTTAAAAATTTAAGAGCTTTCATCTTGGGTGAAATTTGTCTAAATATACAAATTACAAACAAGCATCCCAAACGGGGTCAGAAGGAGTTGGAGCGGTAACCTTAATAGGTTCTTTGCTAACAGGGTGTGTAAATTGAATTTTTCGAGCATGTAAATGAATACTTCCGTCTTTGTTGCTTCTTTTAGCACCGTATTTTAAATCTCCTTTTATAGTAGAGCCAATGTTAGAAAGCTGTACGCGAATTTGATGGTGACGTCCAGTTTCCAAGTCGACCTCTAATAATGAATAATTATCTAGTTTTTTAAGCGTTTTGTAGTGAAGTATAGCTTTTTTACTTCCGTTAACCTCTTTAGTGTAAGCGGTCGATTTGTTATTTTTTGGATTCTTTTTTAAGTAATTTGTTAAGGTATCGGTTGCTTTTTTAGGTTGCTGTTGAACCACTGCCCAGTATGTTTTTTTAATGGTTTTGTCACGTAACATTTTATTTAGTCGTTCTAAGGCTTTTGAAGTACGTGCGTAGATAACGATACCTGTAGTAGGGCGATCTAGCCTGTGAACGGTTCCTAAAAATACGTTTCCAGGTTTGTTGTATTTATCTTTAATGTATTCTTTAACAACATCTAAAAGTGGTTTGTCGCCTGTTTTGTCACCTTGCACTATATCACCAGCCCGCTTATTAATCACTATAATGTGATTGTCTTCATGTAAAACTTGTAAGTTTTCTTTTGTAGAGTGCATTATTAATACTTCCCTTAAGGTATGGTGAAAATTATTTAAAATTCTCCGCTACATCTTCGTTAACTTGATCAATAAAGTTTAAAAACTCATCTCGCCCCATTCCTGTAGAAGATGAGGTAACAAAAGAAATTGGTAATTCCTCCCAGTAATTTAATAATTTCTTTTTGTAAGTGGTAATTTGTTTGTTGAGTTTAGAGCTCCCTAGTTTATCAGCTTTGGTAAAAACAATACAAAACGGAATGCGGTTTTCACCTAAAAACTGCATGAATTCCAAATCTATTTTTTGTGGATCGTGGCGAGAATCGATTAAAACAAAAGTACAAACCAGCTGTTCACGTTCTTTAAAATAGTTTTCAATAAAAAATTGAAAAATTTGACGCTTTTTTTTAGAAACCTGTGCATAACCATATCCAGGAAGATCTACTAAAAACCATTCGTTATTAATTTTAAAATGGTTAATAAGTTGTGTCTTCCCTGGTTTACCAGAGGTTTTTGCCAAATCTTTACGCTCCATCAACATATTGATTAATGAAGATTTTCCGACATTTGATCGACCTATAAAAGCGTACTCAGGTATTCTGTCTTTAGGAGCCTTGGTAACATTGCTGTTACTCATTACAAATTCAGCAGATTTTATTTTCATACTATAATTAAGCTAGTTTAGCTGTTATATTTCGCGTTTAGAAAGCCACCCTTCTAAAATTTTATTAAATTCTTCTGGTGTTTCCATCATAGCTGCATGTCCGCATTTGTCAATCCAGAATAAATCGGCATCAGGTAAAAGTTTTTTGAAGTCTTCAGCAACTTCAGGTGGAGTAACACTGTCTTGTTTTCCCCAAATTAAACAGGTAGGTTGTTTCATGTTGGGTAAATCTTTAGCCATGTTATGACGAATGGCACTTTTAGCAATAGCTAGTGTTCTAATCAAGGTATTTCTATCATTTATAACATCGTACACTTGATCAACAAGTTCGTCTGTAGCAATAGCTTTATCGTAAAAAACATCTTGTGCTTTTTTTCTAACAAACTCCTTGTCACCTCTTTTAGGATAGCTATCTCCCATTGAGTTTTCGTATAATCCAGAACTACCTGTTAAAACTAATGCTTTAACATCTTCAGAATAATGTTTTGTATAGTATAAAGCTATATGTCCGCCTAGAGAATTTCCTAGTAGAGTAACATTTTTAAGCCCTTTATACTCTATGAAATCATGTAAAAACTTGGCTAAATTTTTTACATTAGTTTTAAGGAGGGGTAATGTGTATAAGGGTAACTCTGGTATAAAAACTTGATATCCTTTTTTTGAAAGATGATTAAAAGTGGAACCAAAATTACTAAGAGCTCCCATTAACCCGTGAAGAATGATAATTGGGCTTCCTTCTCCTGCTTCAGCATATGTAAATTTGTCTTCTTTCTTTAAAAATTCAGTCATATATGTTTTTGATTTGACTTAACCACAAATGTAGTTCTTTTTTATCACTTTTTCATTTTTATTATTTACTGTGTAGGCGAGTCTTTTAAGTGGTTTATTTTGAGTTTTTTATCTCCAGAAGTAAAACTTATCAACAAAGTGGTAAAAAGTGGTAAAAAGTGGTAAATATTTTTTATTTTTGATGCAAACTATAGATTCTTTACGTGGTAAGTTTAATTGGAACATATGAGTGCAAGGTAGATGCTAAAGGGAGGTTGATGATGTCGTCAGCGTTCAAGAAGCAATTGTCTTCTGTGTTGCAAGAAGGGTTTGTGATTAAACGTTCTGTTTTTCAGTCTTGTCTGGAGTTGTATCCAATGCAAGAATGGAATCTGGTAATGGCAAAAATCAATAAACTAAATCGATTTGTAAAGAAAAATAATGATTTTATCAGAAGGTTTACTGCCGGTGTGAAAATGGTGGATGTAGATGCTTCAGGGAGAGTCTTGATTCCGAAAGATTTATGTCAGTTTGCGGGTATTGAAAAGCAAGTGGTGCTCTCTTCTGCAGTGAATATTATTGAAATTTGGGATAAGGATAAGTACGAAAAAGTAATTGATGATGCTGTTGTTGATTTTGCTGAGTTAGCAGAAGAAGTAATGGGTAATACGGAAGCAGATGAGTTATCATAATCCAGTTTTATTGAAAGAAAGTGTTGATGCACTTAGTATAAAGGAAGATGGAGTTTATGTGGATGTTACCTTTGGAGGAGGGGGGCATTCTAGAGAAATATTAAGTCGATTAGGTGAAAAAGGAAGATTGTTTGCTTTTGATCAAGATCCTGATGCGCAACAAAATAAAATTGACGATCCGCGTTTTGTTTTGATTGGAGAGAATTTTCGATTCATATCGAGGTTTTTGCGCTTTTATGGTGTTAGGAAAGTAGATGGGGTGCTGGCTGATTTAGGAGTGTCTTCACATCAGTTTGATGAAGCAGAAAGAGGTTTTTCTACTCGTTTTGATGCAGATTTGGACATGCGAATGGATCAGAAATCTGAATTATCAGGAAAAAAAATAATCAATACCTATAGTGAGGAAGATTTGGCGGATGTGTTGTTTTTGTATGGAGAATTGCGGAATGCGCGAACCTTGGCGAAAACTATTGTTGAGGCAAGAGTTGATAGAGAAATTAAAACGAGCTTTGAGTTAAAAGAAGTGTTGCAAAAATTTCTTCCGAAAGCAAAAGAACATAAAATACTAGCGCAAATTTTTCAAGCAATACGAATAGAAGTGAATCAGGAGTTGGAGGTGTTGAAAGAATTTTTGCAGCAAATCCCAGACTTGTTAAATGAAGAAGGTAGATTGAGTGTGATTTCATATCATTC
The DNA here is from genome assembly GCF_042865525.1 of Tenacibaculum sp. ZH5_bin.1. NCBI lineage: Bacteria > Pseudomonadati > Bacteroidota > Flavobacteriia > Flavobacteriales > Flavobacteriaceae > Tenacibaculum > Tenacibaculum sp. ZH5_bin.1. The sequence goes on from NZ_JBEGIO010000006.1 coordinate 54,027, forward strand.
TTTGGAAGATAGGTTGGTGAAACGATTTATAAGGACCGGATTGTTTAGTGGTGAACCAGAAAAAGATTTTTATGGTAATACCAGTGAACCACTTAAAAAAGTTGGTAAAATGATTGTGCCAACAAAAGAGGAGATAAAAGAAAATAATAGAGCACGTAGTGCGAAACTAAGAATAGCAACATTAAAGTAATGTCAATAGTAAGAAAGGGTATATACGATCTTTTAAGAGGTAGTTTTCTTACGGATGAAAGCTCGTTTAAGAATTGGCGAATTTTGATTTTTACAGTTGTTTTGCTATTAGTGATGATCTATAGTTCGCATAGTGCCGATGCAAAAGTGGTGCAAATAGCAGTGCTTAATAAGAAGAAAAGAGAGTTGCGGGCTGAAGATGTGGACACGAGTACTCAATTAATGCGAATGAAGTTAGAGAGTAGTATTCGAGATAAAGTAAAAAACAAAGGGTTGTACCCTGCAAAAAAACCGCCCCAAAAAATAAAAGTAACATATAATAAAGAGTAATATAAAATGGTAGTAAAAAAAGGCATATTAAACAAACTCTACGTGATTGTTGTTTTAATGACGCTTTTCTTTGTAGTTATCATTTTTAGACTTTTTAAACTTCAATATGTAGAAGGAGATAAGTATAGGAATCTTTCTGAAGAAGAAACAGTTAAAAACGATACTATTTTTGCAAATAGGGGAAATGTGTATGCGGCAGATGGAAATTTGTTAGCAACCTCTATGTCAAAATTTACCATTCGAATGGATGTGGTGGCGGTAGATTCTGAGATTTTTGAAAAAAATATCCGAGCACTTTCTGAGTCGCTTTCTGGATTGTTAGGGAAATCAGCTAGTTACTATCAAAAGAAGTTGCGTAATGCAAAAAAACGTAGAAACCGATATTTGTTAATAGCCCGTAATGTAGGATATAATGATTATGTGAAAATGAAAAGCTTTCCCATTTTTAATAGAGGGGTGTATCGAGGAGGCTTTATCGCGGAACAAAAAACAGTGAGAGTTCACCCAATAGGAAAAATAGCTGAACGTACAATTGGTTACGATGATTACAGAGGTGGGGCAGGAATTGAAGGTGCTTTTGCGGATTATATGCAAGGTGAAAACGGTTGGCGTTTAAAACAAAAGATAGCTAAAGGGCAATGGAAGCCTATTAATGATGTAAATGAGAAGGAGCCTGTAGATGGAAGTGATGTAATTACTACAATAGATGTAAATGTTCAAGATATAACGCATCATGCTCTGTTAAGACAGATGGAGTATTTTGAAGCAGATCATGGTTGTGCTGTAGTGATGGAAGTGGAAACAGGAGAGATTAAAGCGATTTCTAATTTAGGGAGGACTTCTAAAGGGAGGTATTACGAAAAAAGAAACTATGCTGTTTGGGAGAGTCACGAGCCTGGGTCAACTTTTAAGTTAGCTAGCTTAATGGTGGCTTTAGAAGATAAAGTTGTAGATACTTCAACTGTGGTAGATTGTGAAAAAGGAAGAATTTATATTAATAATCGTAAAGTAGAAGATAGTAAAAGAGGAGGGTACGGAAAAATATCATTAGGAAGGGTGTTTGAGGTTTCTTCAAATGTTGGAATTGTGAAAACAATACAAAAGTACTACGATAAAAATCCTAAAAAGTTCACGGATAGAATTAAGTCTTTTGGGTTGGATCAATTAACAGGTGTTAAAATCAAAGGAGAAGGAAAGCCTTATATACCAGAACCAACAGAGAAAAGTTGGAGCCCTATTTCATTAGAGTGGATGGCTTGGGGTTATGGGGTTTCTCTTACACCGTTACAAACACTAGCGTTTTACAATGCAGTCGCAAATGACGGAAAGTTGGTAAAGCCATATTTTGTAAAAGAGCTAAGAGTAGGAGGTAAAGTTGAAGAAAGCTTTGGAACAGAAGTAGTAAAAGAAAAAATAGCATCACAAGAAACCTTAGACAAGGTACGAAAAGTGATGGAAAATACTATAAAATACGGAACAGGTAAAGGAATTTATTCACCAAACTTTTCTATGGCAGGAAAAACAGGAACGGCAAAAAAATACATTCCTAGAACTAAAAATGCTAAGGGAGAATATGAAGGAGGATATTATTCAAATCAAAAGTATGTGGCTTCTTTTGCAGGTTTCTTTCCCGCAGATGAACCAAAATACTCTTGCATTGTAGTAGTTCATAGTCCTAAAAAAGAAAAAGGATATTACGGGGCTACGGTTGCTGCTCCTATATTTAAAGAAATAGCTCAAAAAATTTATACGTCAACAGCAATTAATAATCAGCTTGTTTCTGATGATATTTCAGAAGAGGTTCTTGAAAGGGAGTATCAAGAATACTATCAAAAACTAAGGAAGTATAAAACAATTATGCCTAAAGTTTTAGGTATGAGTGGAATGGATGCAATTGCATTATTAGAGAATATGGGGTTAAAAGTTAAATTTTCAGGAGTAGGAAAAGTAACAGAACAGTCCGTAGATAGGGGGCAAAAAGTCTCAAAAGGTGCAACGATATATTTAAAATTATCATAGTTGAAGAAATTAAAAGACATATTATATAAGGTAGCGGTAAAAGAAGTTTACGGAAGCACTGATGTTGATATAAACAATATTCAGTTTGATAGTAGACAAGTGCAGGAAGAGGATGTTTTTGTAGCTCAAAAAGGAGTGACAGTAGACGGGCATCAGTTTATAGCGAAAGCAGTATCGTTGGGTGCTAAGACTGTTATCTGTGAGTCTTTACCAGAAAATAAAAATGAAGAGGTTACTTATGTTAAAGTAGAAGATTCTAATGCGGCATTAGCAATAATAGCAACAAATTATTATAACAACCCGTCAAAAAGCTTGCAGTTAGTAGGAGTAACAGGAACAAATGGTAAAACTACAATTGCAAGCTTATTGTACCAACTGTTTAAAAAAGCAGGATATAAAGTGGGGTTGTTATCAACTGTGCGAGTAATGGTTGATGAAGAAGAATATAAAGCAACACATACAACACCAAACTCAGTAGCAATAAATCAGTATTTATCAAAAATGGTAGAAGCTGGAGTTGATTATTGTTTTATGGAGGTAAGTTCTCATGGAATACATCAAAAACGTACTGAAGGCTTAGAGTTTGCAGGAGGAGTGTTTACAAACTTATCGCATGATCATTTAGACTACCATGAAACATTTGCAGAGTATCGGGATGTTAAAAAATCGTTTTTTGATTCGTTACCAAAAACAGCATTTGCTTTGGTGAATTTAGATGATAAAAACGGACAAATAATGTTGCAAAACACAAAGGCGAATAAACAAACTTATGCGCTTAAAACAATCGGAGATTTTAAAGCAAAAGTGTTAGAAAAACGTCTTTCAGGAACTTTGTTAACAATCAATGGAGTAGAAGTTTGGACGAAGTTAATAGGAGAATTTAATGCGTACAACTTGTTAGCTATTTATGGAGTAGCAGAGTTGTTGGGACTAGAGAAAATAGAAATTTTACGTATTGTAAGTGAGTTAGAAAGCGTGAGTGGAAGGTTTCAATACACAGTTTCTGACGAGGGAGTTACAGCAATAGTAGATTATGCACATACACCAGATGCACTAAAAAATGTATTACAAACTATTAACGACATCCGAACAGGAAATGAAACTGTGATTACAGTTGTAGGTTGTGGTGGAGATAGAGATACAACAAAGCGTCCTAAAATGGCATTAATTGCTTCTCAGTTGAGTGATCAAGCTATTTTTACTTCAGATAATCCTAGGACAGAAGACCCTCAATCGATAATTGATGAAATGGAAACTGGAGTTGCGGCAGAAAACTATAAAAAAACACTATCAATTGTAGACCGAAGACAGGCTATAAAAACAGCTTGTAAACTAGCAACTTCAGGAGATATTGTACTTATTGCAGGAAAAGGACATGAAACTTACCAAGAAATAAATGGTGTTAGGCATCATTTTGATGATTTAGAAGAAGTAACCAACTATTTTAATCAACTAAAAAAACACTAACGAATGCTGTATTATTTATTTCAATATTTAGAAAGTGAATTTAGCTTAACAGGAGCAAGTGTGTTTCAATTCATCACATTTCGATCTGCAATGGCATTCATATTATCTCTGTTGATTTCAACCATTTTTGGTAAAAAAATCATTAACTACTTAAGAAGGCAGCAAGTAGGTGAAACAGTAAGAGATTTAGGTTTAGATGGTCAAGTACAAAAAGCAGGAACACCAACTATGGGAGGTGTAATTATAATCCTTGCAACATTAATTCCTGTGTTATTTTTAGCAAAGCTAGAAAATATATATATCGTTATTTTATTGATTACGACTGTTTGGATGGGGCTTATTGGTTTTGCCGATGATTACATCAAAGTATTTAAAAAAGATAAGGCTGGTTTAAAAGGAAAGTTCAAAGTTTTAGGACAAGTAGGATTAGGTATAATCGTAGGTTCTATGCTGTATTTTCACCAAGATGTAACCATCAAAGAACAACTGCCAACTTCAGAACAAGTTGTGCAAGTAGATGATGGTAAAAAGAAGGTGTTTGGTGAGGCTCATAAATCGACAAAAACAACAGTTCCTTTTTTAAAGAATAACGAGTTAGATTATGCAAAAGCATTAAGCTTCTTAGGAGATGGATATGAAAAATTTGGATGGATAATCTTCATTTTTGTTACCGTTTTTATCGTTACAGGAGTTTCAAACGGTGCGAATTTAACAGATGGTATTGATGGATTAGCGGCAGGTTCATCAGCAATTATGGTAATAACGCTGGCAATTTTTGCATGGGTATCTGGTAACATCATTTTTGCAGACTATTTAGATGTAATGTACATTCCGAAGTCTGGAGAAATGACTGTTTTCATTTTAGCGTTTGCAGGAGCTTTAATCGGTTTTCTATGGTATAATACTTATCCAGCGCAAGTGTTTATGGGCGATACTGGAAGTTTAACTATTGGAGGTATCATAGCTGTAATAGCTATTGCCATAAGGAAAGAGTTGTTACTGCCAGTTTTGGCTGGAATATTTGTAGTCGAGAATTTATCGGTAATACTACAAGTTTCATGGTTTAAGTACACAAAGAAGAAGTTTGGAGAAGGAAGACGAATTTTTAAAATGTCTCCTCTACACCATCATTATCAAAAACTAAATTATCATGAAAGTAAAATTGTAGTACGATTTTGGATTGTAGGAATTTTATTAGCGGTATTTACCATAGTAACATTGAAGTTAAGATAAATGAAAAGATTAGTTGTGCTTGGTGGAGGAGAAAGTGGTGTAGGAACAGCGCTTTTAGGGAAGCAAAAAGGATATGAGGTTTTTGTTTCAGATAAAGGAGGTATAGCAGAGCGGTATAAAAAAGTTCTTTTACATAACTCAATCGATTTTGAAGAAAATCAGCATACAGAAGATAAAATTTTAAATGCTGATGTGGTAATGAAAAGCCCTGGAATTCCAGAGAAAGTTACACTTGTGCAAAAGTTGGTTTCAAAAGGAGTTAAAGTGATTTCAGAAATAGAATTCGCTGCTCAGTTTACAGAAGCAACTATTGTGGGGATTACAGGCTCAAACGGAAAAACAACCACAACCATGCTGGTACATTATGTGTTAAAAAAAGCAGGTTTAAATGTGGGAGTTGGAGGGAATATAGGTGATAGCTTCGCTGAACAAGTGGTTGAAGATAAGTATGACGAATATGTATTGGAATTAAGCAGTTTTCAGTTAGATGGAATTGAAAATTTTAAACCACATATTGCAATAATCACCAATATAACACCAGATCATTTAGATCGATATGAATATGAATTTGATAACTATATAAACTCAAAATTCAGAATTACAAAAAATCAAACGAAAGATGATTTTTTAATATATGATGCTGATGACGAAGCAATTCAAAATTGGTTAAAAAATAACAAAACAGAAGCAACGCTAGTGCCATTTTCAATGGAAAAAGAATTAGAGTACGGGGCTTTTTTAAGACAAGACACGATAATAATGAAATTTAATACAGAAGAAAAATTAATGAAGGTTTCTGAGCTAACATTACAAGGAAAGCATAACACTAAAAATGCAATGGCTACATCAATGGCAGCAAGGTTATTGAAAGTAAGAAAAGAAACAATTGCAGAAAGTTTGTCTGATTTTGAAGGAGTAGAACATCGTTTAGAAAAAGTGCAAAAAGTAAATGGAATTGAATTCATTAACGATAGTAAAGCTACAAATGTAAATGCGGTCTTTTATGCGTTGGAGTGTATGGACAATCCAACAGTTTGGATTGTAGGAGGGGTTGATAAAGGAAATGATTATACAGATTTACTACCTTTAGTAAGAGAAAAAGTAAAAGCAATAGTTTGTTTAGGGTTAGATAACCAAAAAATCATAGACACTTTTGCGAATGTAGTAGATGTTATGGTAGAAACTGCTGGAGCAGAAGAAGCAGTAAAAGTAGCTTATAAAATAGCGCAAAAAGGAGATACAGTATTGTTGTCACCAGCATGTGCAAGTTTTGATTTATTTGATAGTTATGAAGATAGAGGAAGAAAATTTAAAGAAGCTGTAAGAAATATATAAAGTACACTAAAGATTGATGAAAAACATCTTTCGACATATTAAAGGAGACCGAGCCATTTGGGCTATAGTTGCGATGTTGGCAATATTTTCATTTATGCCAATATACAGTGCAAGTACCAATTTGGTATACGTAGTAGGAAATGGATCTACCTTAGGGCATTTAGTAAAACATATTGTATTATTAATTACAGGTTTTGCAGTCATTTATGGAGTACATAAAATACCATATAGATATTTTAGTGGAGGTTCTGTATTAATGCTTCCTGTAGTTGTTTTACTGCTGGTTTTTACCTTAGCACAAGGAACTACCATTGGAGGAGCAAATGCAAGTAGATGGATTCGTATTCCGTTTGTAGGTATTGGATTTCAAACCTCTACATTGGCAGGTTTGGTATTGATGGTATATGTTGCTCGATACTTGGCAAAAAATAAAGAAAAAGTAATTTCTTTTAAGGAAAGTTTGTTGCAGTTATGGCTTCCAGTAGGTTTAGTATTGGTGTTAATATTACCAGCTAACTTTTCAACTACAGCCATGGTGTTCTTTATGATTTTAATGGTCTCGTTTATTGGAGGATATCCACTAAAATATATAGGATATATATTAGGAATAGGACTTTTTGCTTTTTTGTTTTTTATCTTAGTAGCTAAAGCATTTCCAGATGCAATGCCCAATCGTGTAAACACATGGAAAAGTAGAATTGAAAGCTTTTCTCAGTCTGATGGTGAAGAAGATTACCAAGTAGAAAAAGCCAAAATAGCAATTGCAACAGGAGGAGTAATAGGAAAAGGGCCAGGGAAAAGCGTACAGAAAAACTTTTTACCACAATCCTCATCCGATTTTATCTATGCAATTATAGTTGAAGAATACGGTTTTGCTGGAGCGATAGTGGTAATATTTATTTATTTCTTGTTGCTTTTCAGAATCTTAATAACTGCCAAAAAGGCTACAACCATATTTGCGACTTTATTAGTTGTAGGTGTGGGAATTCCCATTGTTTTTCAAGCAATGATTAACATGGCGGTAGCAGTGAATATTTTACCAGTAACAGGACAAACACTCCCGCTAATTAGTAGTGGAGGTACCTCAATTTGGATGACATGTTTCGCATTAGGAATGATTTTAAGTGTAAGTGCTTCTAAAAACGAAACTGAAGAAACAATTTTAGATGATAACCCTTTAGATATTTTACATGAAACGCTGGACTAAAAATACAGATGTATGGGTAGGAACTATTATGAGCGTTACATACAACACTGTTAACATAAAAAAGACTGTATGAAACAATCGATTAATATCATAATAAGTGGTGGAGGTACAGGAGGTCATATTTATCCTGCAATAGCAATTGCTAACGAAGTAAAAGTTCGTTATCCAGAAGCTAACATTTTGTTCGTAGGAGCAAAAGATAAAATGGAAATGGAAAAAGTTCCACAAGCAGGATATGAAATCAAAGGATTGTGGATTTCAGGAATCCAAAGAAAACTAACTTTAAAGAACTTAGTGTTTCCTTTTAAACTCTTAAGTAGTTTATGGAAAGCATATAGAATTATACGAAAATTTAAACCAGATGTTGCTGTGGGTACTGGAGGCTTTGCAAGTGGACCAACGTTAATGATTGCTAATAGAAGAGGGATACCGACCTTAATTCAAGAACAAAACTCGTACCCAGGAATAACAAATAGATTGTTAGGAAAAAAAGCGCAGAAAATATGTGTTGCATATGATAATTTAGAACGCTTTTTCTCTGAAGATAAAATAATAAAAACGGGAAATCCAGTTCGTCAAGATTTACTATTTATTCATACGAAAATAGAAGAAGGAAAAGAGTTTTTTGAATTAGATACATCAAAAAAGACAATTTTAATATTAGGAGGAAGTCTTGGTGCTCGTAAAATAAATCAGTTGGTAGAAGAAAATTTAGACTTCTTCAAAAAACAAGGAGTTCAATTGATATGGCAATGTGGTAAGCTGTATTATGAAGAATACAAAAAGTATGATGAATTAGAAAATGTTCAAGTGCATCAGTTTTTGAATAGAATGGATTTAGCCTATGCAGCTGCAGATTTCATCGTGTCGAGGGCAGGAGCAAGTTCAGTATCGGAATTATGTATAGTAGGGAAGCCAACTATTTTTATTCCATCACCAAATGTGGCAGAAGATCATCAAACAAAAAATGCAAAATCTATTGCCGACAAACATGGGGCTCTAGTAGTTAAAGAGAGTGAATTAGATACTTTTCCTGTCGTATTAGAAACTTTATTAAAAGACAAAGGGAAACAAGAAAGTTTAAGTGAAAACATTAACGAGTTAGCGTTGCCAAATGCAACAAGTAATATCGTTAACGAAATAGAAAAATTAATTAGTTAGTGAATTTAAAAACGATACATAACGTTTATTTTATTGGTATTGGCGGAATAGGAATGAGTGCCTTAGCTCGCTATTTCTCTGTCAATGGAAAAGTAGTTGCAGGCTACGATAAAACACCAACACCTATCACTAAAGGTTTAGAAGAAATAGAAATTGAAGTAAGTTTTGAAGATGAAGTAAAGAATATTCCAATTTCATTTTTATATAAAGAAAAAACATTGGTGGTATATACACCAGCAGTTCCTAAAAATCACTTACAATTAAATTATTTTAAAGACAACGGATATACCGTCTTGAAAAGAGCAGAAGTGTTGGGAGAAATTACAAAGAATACTTTTTGTTTGGCTGTAGCAGGAACGCATGGAAAAACAACAACTTCTTCAATTTTAGGACACATTATGCAACCAGAGAAAGCAACTTCGTTTTTAGGAGGTATTGCAGAAAACTATGATTCTAATTTAATTTTAGGAGAAGATAGGATCTCTGTTGTTGAAGCCGATGAATTTGACCGTTCGTTTTTAAAATTATCACCCAATATTGCTTGTGTAACCTCTATGGATGCTGATCATTTAGATATCTATGGAGAAAACGAATTCTTACAACAATCATTTAGAGATTTTGCAAGCAAAGTTTCTGATACTTTAATTGTCGCAAAAGGGTTGCCTTTAAAAGGTTTAACATATGCTGTTAATGAAGAAGCAGATTACAAAGCTTATAATGTAAAAATAGAAGAAGGTAAATATGTTTTTGATGTAAAAACACCAACATCGGAAATTAAAAATGTAGCATTTCATTTACCAGGAAATCATAACATGATGAATGCTTTAGCAGCATTAGCTATTGCAGATGTGTATGGAGTGTCTTTAGAGAAAGTTAAAAAGCAATTAGGAAGTTTTAAAGGAGTACAACGTAGGTTTTCGTATAAGATAAAAACAGAAGATGTTGTGCTAATTGACGATTATGCGCATCATCCTACTGAAATAAAAGCAGTAGCGCAATCTGTTAGAGAAATGTATCCCAAAGAAAAGGTATTAGCTGTATTTCAACCACACTTGTTTAGTAGAACAAGGGATTTTGCAGATGATTTTGCTAAAGCATTATCGTTGTTTGATGAAGTGTTGTTATTAGATATTTATCCAGCAAGAGAGTTACCGATAAAAGGAGTTACCTCAAGTTGGTTATTAGAGAAAATAACCATTGAAGCTAAAAAACTAATCTCTAAAGAAAAATTAAGTGACGAAATTATAAAGTCAGAGTCAAAAATTATAGTAATGTTGGGAGCAGGGGATATTGGTTTATTAGTTAATAAGGTAAAAAACAAATTAGAAGAAAAATATAAAAAATAGAATGAAAAAATTAGCAACATTTTTATCTTTTTTCTTGCTGCTGATGTTTTTGATGTTTTTGTATGGTTTTACAACTAATAGAAATGGATCAAAAAAAGTAAAAAGCACGGTAGTAGAGTTTGCTGCTGGAGATAATAACTTTTTGACACACAGTATGGTTGATAAAATGTTAATACAAAATGATGAATTTGTTAAAAACCAACCAAAAAGATTGGTAGATTTACATTTTCTAGAAACTAATGTTTCGGCGAACCCGTATGTTGAAAAAATAGCTGTGTTTTTAACCATAGATGGGGTGTTAAAAACTACCATAAAACAACGAACACCGATAGCTAGAATTGTTGATAAATACAAATCTTTTTATGTTGATAAGTATGGGGTTAAAATTCCGTTATCTACAAATTTTTCAGCAAGAGTACCATTAGTTTTAGGAGTGAGTGAGCCAGAAGAAATCAAAGAATTAACAACGTTAATAAAAACCATAAATAGTAGTAGTTTTTTTGCTAAAGAAATTATTGCTATAGAAAGAGACGCCCAAAGCGAATATACATTTACAGTTCGTAGTGGTGACTATAAGATAATTTTTGGAGAGTTAATAGATGCCTCAATAAAGTTTAAAAAGCTAACAGCATTTTATAACAAAGCATTTACAGACAAAACCATTAATAATTACAAAGCTATAAATGTAAAATACCACAACCAAGTTGTGTGCACAAAACAAAATCAAGATGGAGAACAATAAAATAGCAGTTGGTTTAGATATTGGTACAACCAAGATTGTTGCCATGATTGGTCGTAAAAACGAATACGGTAAGCTTGAAGTTTTAGGTATTGGTAAAGCGAAAAGTTTAGGTGTAAAAAGAGGTGTAGTCAATAATATTACGCAAACAATTCAATCTATTCAGCAAGCAGCTGAAGAGGCAGAAAGTATTTCGGGATATAAAATAGAAAATGTTGTTGTAGGTATTGCTGGACAACATATACGTAGTTTACATCATAGCGACTATATAACTAGAGAAAAATCAGAAGAGGTAATTGACAGAACTGATATAGAAAATTTAGTGAGTCAGGTACACAAATTGGTTATGTTACCTGGTGAAGAAATTATTCATGTATTACCACAAGAATTCAAGGTAGATAGTCAGCCAGATATCAAAGAACCTATAGGAATGTATGGAGGAAGGTTAGAAGCTAATTTCCATGTTGTAGTAGGTCAAGTATCTTCCATTCGAAATGTAGGAAGGTGTATTAAAAGTGCAGGTTTAACTCTCTCAGATATTACACTTGAACCACTAGCCTCAGCTTCGGCAGTGCTTAGTCAAGAAGAAAAAGAAGCTGGAGTAGCACTAATTGATATAGGTGGCGGAACTACAGATTTAGCAATATTTAAAGATGGAATTATTCGTCATACAGCAGTTATTCCCTTTGGAGGTAATGTTATTACAGAAGATATTAAAGAAGGTTGTTCAATAATTGAAAAACAGGCAGAATTATTAAAAATAAAGTTTGGTTCAGCATGGCCCGGAGAAAACAAAGAAACAGAAATTGTTTCGATTCCAGGGTTAAGAGGAAGAGAACCTAAAGAAATTACACTTAAAAATTTATCAAAAATAATTCACGCAAGAGTTCAAGAAATAATTGAACACGTATATCTAGAAATTAAGAACTACGGACACGAAACTCAAAAAGGAAAATTAATTGCAGGTATTGTATTAACAGGAGGTGGAGCTCAATTAAAACATTTACGTCAGTTGGTAGAATATATTACTGGAATGGACGTTCGTATTGGATATCCTAATGAACATTTAGCTGGAGATTCTGATGAAGTATTATCGAGTCCAGCATTTGCAACAGCTGTAGGATTGTTAATGGAAGGTTTACAAAAAGAAGCAGAAGAAAAAGTAGTTATTGAAGAAACACCAGAGGTGTTAGTAGAAGAAACTATTGAGGAAGAAAAAGAAATTATAGAAGAAGTTCAAGAAGAGAAGGAACATAAAGCGAAAAAACCTAAATCTTTTTTTGATAAGTTCACAGAACGATTCAAAGAATTTTTAGATAACGCAGAGTAATTAGTATATATAAGAATACTCCTAATTAATCCCCTAAAAAGGAGTGTAAAATTGAATAAGAATTAATAAAAAAGAAAAGTTATTATGAGCGCAGAATTTGATAACATTTCATTCGACATGCCAAAAACACAATCGAATGCCATTAAAGTAATTGGTGTTGGTGGGGGAGGAAGCAATGCTGTAAACCACATGTATAGTAAACAAATTCACGGAGTAGATTTTGTAATTTGTAATACAGATGCACAAGCATTAGAAAACAGTCCTATACCTAATAAGGTTCAATTAGGAGCACACTTAACTTCTGGTTTAGGTGCAGGTGCTAATCCAGAAATTGGAGCACAAGCAGCGGCTGAAAGTATACAGGAAATTCAACAAATGTTGAGTACACATACCAAAATGGTGTTTATCACCGCAGGTATGGGAGGAGGTACGGGTACAGGAGCAGCTCCTATTATAGCAAAAATAGCTAAAGATATGGATATTTTAACGGTAGGAATCGTTACGATGCCATTTCAATTTGAAGGACGAATGCGCTCAAAACAAGCTCAAAAAGGAATTGATGATTTACGTGATAATGTAGATTCATTAATTGTTATCAATAATAATAAACTGCGCGAAGTTTATGGTAACTTAGGTTTTAAAGCAGGTTTTTCTAAGGCAGATGAAGTATTAGCAACAGCAGCCAAGGGTATAGCAGAGGTAATTACCCATCATTATAAGCAAAACATCGATTTACACGATGCTAAAACAGTACTATCAAACAGTGGTACAGCAATTATGGGATCTGCAAAAGAAACAGGAGCAAACAGAGCTAAAAATGCTATTGTAAAAGCATTAGACTCTCCTTTGTTGAACGATAATAAAATTACAGGAGCTAAAAATGTATTACTATTAATCGTTTCGGGAGGAAATGAAGTTACGCTAGATGAAATAGGAGAAATTAATGATTATATTCAGGATGAAGCAGGTTATGATGCCAATATTATTATGGGTATTGGAGAAGATGAATCATTAGAAGACGGAATAGCTGTAACCGTTGTAGCTACGGGTTTTGCTGCTGATCAGCAAGGGAATATAACCAATACTGAGGTGAAAAAAATAGTTCATACTTTAGAAGATGAACAAAAGGCAACTTATAATTTTGGAGATCAACAAGTACAAACTTCTACACCAATTAATGAGCCTATAAAAAACAAGCCATCAAATAAAGTTATTCATGTTTTAGAGGAAGAAAAAGTTGAACCAAGAGCTGAAATTATTCCAACAACACAAGCAATAAAAAATATAGATGTTACATACGATGAAATTGAAATAGAAACAGTTTCTGAAGACGATTTCATTATTACTAATATAGCCGAACCTAAAGTAGAAGAAAGAGAAGTAAAAGAGCAATCAACACAACAAGACTTGTTGTTTGATTTACCATTAAATTCTTATGAAGAAATAAAACCAGCATCTCATCTAGTTGAAACGTCTAACGAGATTAAAAATATCGAAGTAGAAGCTGAAGAAGTAAAGTACCATAAGGTTGAAAAGCGCTATGTATTAGATGACTTCAGTGCACAACCAACAATTGGTAAAAGCTCTACTCCGATAATTAAAGACCAAGTAGAAGAGGAGTTACAATTTGAGGTAAAATCTCAAACACAAGAAAAAATTAATAATATAAACACTACAAGTGAAGAAGTTTCTCCGTTAGATTTAACAATTTCTGAATTGCAGAAAAGAGCTAAGGAAAGAAGAGAGAAAATGAAGGGTTTTAATTATAAATTTAATGATCAGGTTAGTAAAAATATAGATGAAATAGAACGTCAACCAGCATATAAAAGATTAGGAGTTGATATTGAAGCAGGATCAGATATTAGTAAATCAGATACAGCATTGAATACAGATAATAACGATTTATTACGTTCTAATAATTCGTTTTTACACGATAATGTAGATTAATAAAAGAATAACACTTATTTTTAAAATCCCGATTTATCGGGATTTTTTAATACTTTAAAATATAAAAATATGAGTTTGCAAAAGCAGGTAATGGATAAAATGAAAGAAGCTATGAAGTCTAAAGACACGGTAGCTTTAACGGCTTTAAGAGCATTAAAGTCAGCTTTTATGTTAGCAAATACCGAAGCGGGAGCAGGAGAGCTTACAGAAGCAGAAGAATTAAAAATTATTCAAAAGCAGGTAAAACAACGTAAAGATAGTGCTACTGTGTTTACAGAACAAGGACGTAATGATTTGGCTGAACCTGAATTAGCTGAAGCGGCTATTTTAGAACAATTTTTACCTGAAGCTTTAAGTGAAGAAGAAATTGGAAATATTGTAGAGAAAACTATTGCAGATGTTGGTGCTGAAGGAATGAAAGATATGGGAAAAGTAATGGGAATTGTATCGAAGCAATTAGCAGGACAAGCAGATGGGAAAACAATTTCAGCAATTGTAAAAGCTAAATTGGCATAACAATTATTTTATAGACTCAGTAGTTCAACTGGATAGAACATCAGATTTCGGCTCTGAGGGTTGGGGGTTCGAGTCCTCTCTGGGTCACTAAAAATAGAAAAGAGATTGTTATAGTAACAATCTCTTTTTGATAAAAACAATCTTTTTATGAGAACAAAGTTTAGTTTTTACCTACTATGTTTTAATACTTATCCCAAAATATTTTAGTAGTCATTAAATCTCCTCCTATTTTTGCTGAAGCAGTCTCATAATTCGTTTTGTTAAGTGTTGCTTCTAAATGAGAATAGATATTCCTAACAGGTACTTTGCCATCTGCTTCAGATACAGCATTATCAGGAGCTTTTATGTTTGGAAAGTCCAGTCTACGATATTCAGTCCAAGCTTCAAAGCCTCTATTGTAATAAGATATCCATAATTGATACGCGATTTTTTCTTTTGTGCTACCAGACGCAGTATTAAAAGAAACATCAGGTCTATTTAAGTAGTTTTGCTTATCTAAAGAACTTACATTCCAATAGTCCATGCTAGCTTCAATTCCTTGCATATAATAGGTGGCACTTGTTCCTCCAACATCAAAACCTCTATTAGCAGCATCAGCTAATAAAAATGATGTTTCAGCAAAATCAAACAAAACACCAGGCAAAGAAGGATCTCTAAATATTTCAATATTTGTATTAGATGTATTTTGATACCCACCTCCACTGGGACCTATTGCGTATGGATAACCAACATATTCTCCATTTATTTTTGAATTAGAATTAAAAAAAATATCTCTTCTAGGGTCTTTTTTTGAATTTAACTCATCTACTAAAAACTTTGTTGGAACATAATGATTTTCAGTTGTAAGAGCTAGAAAAATAGGATTCCTTTGACCAGAGACAGAATAATATTGTAATAGTGCATTTTCAGAATTATTAGATATTACTCCAGATTTAAAGGCGCTTTCAATTAAATCTTTAGCATCAGAGTTAAGTTCAGGTATATCTGCTAAATGAAGTCCTAACTTTAGCTTAATACTGTTAGCTAGTTTTTTCCATAGATTAACATTTCCTCCATAAATTAAATCTCCAGAAGAAAAACTAGATTCATTCGTGTTTAGCTGATTAATGGCTTTATTAAGACGATCTGCTAAGCTTAAATAAATTTCTTGAGCATCATCGTATTTAGGTTTTGGATATTTTACAAAATCTAAAGCTTCAGTATATGGTACATCACCATATAAATCAACAAGTGTTTGAAAAACGGCAATCATTTGTATTTCTACAATAGCAATTTTGTTTTGCTTTTCAGCTTCTTTGTTAGGTGTTACATTTTGTGATATTATTATCTCTTTTGCGTTTTTAAAATCAGTTAAAACATCTCTATAAAGTAGATTCCAGAAACCTGTACCAATATTTCTTTTTGTTTGATTATATCTGTCTTCATCAACAAATTCGGTATTAGTCCAATACTGAACATATTTTCTGAAATTATTAGAGTTAGGGTTTGTATTTGTTAAGAAATACATGTAGCTCACTTGAGATTGCGTCATAAGAGCTTCAGGTAATACAGTTTCATACCCTTTAGTGTCAGTATTTAGGTTTTCAATATCATTACAAGAAGAAAATAATAAAGTTATTCCTAATCCTAATATTACAGTTCTTTTTATTTTATCGACTATTTTCATATCTATTAAAATTGAGCTTTTATGTTAAAACTATATTCTTTAGTAGTAGGTAATACACCTGTTTGGAAACCTTGTAGGTTACCAGAAGAAGCACCAGCTTCAGGGTCTGCATATGGTAAATTTTTATGTATTATCCATAAGTTGCTACCACTTGCTGTAAAAGAAAGGCTATTGAGAAAAGTGTTTTTTAAAAATTTCTTAGGAAGATTGTAACTAAAAGAAACTTCTCTTAATTTAACAAAAGAAGCATCATATACATACCCCTCATCTGGGGTATTTGCACCTAAATCATAATCAACAGGAACAATTTTGGTATTTCTAGTGCCATCTGAAAGCACTCCATCTAATATAACTCCTCCACTATTTTCATCGTTTGTAACAGAGTTTCTTTTAGGGTTTCCTAAGTGATTATTTCCAACACTACTTTGGTAAATACCAGTTTGTGCTCCGTATTTTTGATCTAAAGACCATACATCTCCTCCTTTTTTAACGTCTATTAAAAAACTAAAAGAAAAATCTTTGTATTTGAACTTATTGTTTATACCACCAATCCAATCAGGATTTATGTCACCTATGATTTTACTGTTTTCAATATCGTAGTAGCCGTTTTCTTTTATAACTTTTTGATTGTTAATGTATTTGAATCCTGAGCTAACCATTTGTCCAACAGGTTTACCTACTTCTGCAACTAGAGACACTCCTTGAAATCTTCCAATTTCAAAACGACTATCATTTTCATTAAGGCTAATAACTTTATTTTTGTTGGTAGACCAATTAATTTGAGATTCCCATGTGAAATTATCTGTTTTTATAGGGGTAGCATTTAAGCTGACTTCAATACCCTTATTTTCGACATTACCAGCGTTAACCCATGCAGATGTACTTCCTGTAGCTCCCGTTACACCAACAGACATTATTTGGTCTGTAGTGTTGGTTTTGTATAATGAAAGATCTAACCCCAATTTATTATTAAACATTTTTGTTTCTAAACCAATTTCATAACCTTTAGTTTTTTCGCTTCTTAAGTTTGGGTTTTTTCTGCTGTTTTCTGTGGAAAATTGTATAGCGTCTCCAAAGTTTGAATATTTAATATACTGAGAGTTAAGTACAGCAAAAGGAGCATCGTTACCTGTTTCAGCATAATTAAGGCGCAGTTTTCCAAATGAAAGCCAGTTAGCTTTCAAGTGTTTGCTAAAGATATATGTAGCAGTTAGAGAAGGATAATTATAAACATTATTTTCTTTAGGTAAAGTAGAAGACTGATCAACTCTGTAGGTAGCTTCTAAAAAATAAGTATCATAAAAGCTCAAAGAAGCGTTTGTATAAATACTATTAGTACCAATTGATGATATAGACTCAGATAAAGGGTCTGGATTTTGAACAGAATTGTTTATAGCGTAGATGTTAGGTATAACTAAGCCGCCTTTTGTAATAGCGTAAGTATAATTGCTTTTTGTTCTTCTTACGTTTCCTCCTAATAATGCAGTGAAACTTATATTATTGGTAATTTTTCCTTGAGCATTAAAAATTAAATCTAAGTTGAACTCCCTAAAGTTTTTATCAAATCTAGAGTATTGCCCTTTAAGTTCAGGTTGTCTTTTAGAGCCAACAGCTATTGTTTCTTCTTGAGTTTGATTATAAGAATCAATACCACCTCTTCCGGTAACACTTAACCAGTCTTTTATTTCAGTTGTTAAACTAAAATTACCGAAAAAGCGGTTTCTTCTTATACTTCCTATATTATTCTTTCTTTGAAAATAAGGATTGTCATGAAATGCAACATTTAAATCGTAAGGTCCATATACACTCCAAGTTGTGTTTAGTTGTGTTTCTTTATAAGCTGTTTTTAAATCAGCAAAGTCAACACTAGAAGAGTACCATTGTCTTACACTACTGAGGTAATTGTTACCACCAGCACCATATCCAGTTTCATTAAGACCTCTACCATGGGTTTTATTGTAGTTAGCAGATGCAGTAACAGTAGTTTTATTACTTAGCTTATAGCTTCCTGATAAGTTAAAATTATCTCTTTTGTAACTACTGTTTGGTAATATTCCTTGATTTAAATCATATTTGGAATAACTAAAACGAAAACTTCCAACTTCATTATTACCAGAAATAGAAATGTTATTGTTAAAAGTAATACTTTTTGTGTAAAAGCTATTAGCATCATTTTTAGGAGCCGTCCATGGTGTTGCTTTACCGTAGGTAGAAAGTTCAGGAAAAAAAGAGTTCCACCTGTATACTAGTAAATTAGGGTCGTAAGCAGGCCCCCATGAAGCATCATCTGTAGGCTCATAAGGGTGAGAACCACTGCCTAAATCGATATTTCTTGAAGGGTCTGAAAAAGAATTCCACCAACCACTACCATATTCTTTTTGATATTTAGGTAAGGTTTTAAAATCTACAGCTCCAATTGTTACGCCACTATTAATTGTAATACCTAAACCCTTACTTTTTCCTCCTTTTTTAGTGGTAATTATAATAACACCGTTTGTAGCTCTTGAACCATATAAAGCAGAAGCAGCAGCTCCTTTTAATACATTCATAGTTTCAATATCATCAGGATTGATGTCAGCCACAGCATTACCAAAGTCATATCCTCCTGTGTTACCTCCGCTTTTTTGATCAGCAGTATTTGTGTTATCATTATTTAACGGGACTCCGTCAACTACCCAAAGAGCTTGGTTGTTGCCAGTTAAAGATGTTGTCCCTCTTATAATTACATTGGTGGATCCTCCAATATTACCATTTCGTCTAATTTGTACTCCAGATATTTTACCAGAAATAGAATTAGCTATGTTTCCTGAATTTACCTTAGTTAGGTCGTTTCCTTTGATTTCCTGTGTAGCGTATCCTAAAGATTTTTTTTCTCTTTTTATACCTAAAGCTGTAACAACTACTTCATCTAAAACATTTTCGTTTGTAGACATAGTTACACTTATCACGTTAGAGGATCCAACTGTTTTTTCAATAGTTGTCATTCCTACAAAACTAAATATTAAGATATCATTTTCTTTAGCCTTGATAGAGTAGTTACCATCAAAGTCTGTTTCTGTACCTTTTGTGGTACCCTTAATGAGTATACTTACCCCTGGAAGCCCCCCGGATTCATCTGAAACTACCCCAGATACTGTTTTTTCTTGAGCAATTACAATTGATGTAACAAGAAAGAACAGTAGTAACAATTTTGTTTTCATATTTTTAAAAAAATTAAGTTTATTTTGTAAATAAATAAAAAACAAATTGTTATTATTGTTGTTTTGTTAATATAGTATTGTTATTAGTTATAATAGTTTAAGTTTTGTTCTTTTTAATTGTTTTTTACCTTAAGATGTTGTTTTTTAGAACCTATTACTGTTTTGGAGTTTTTTAATCTTGTTTTATTTAATAAATAGTATAGAGGTTACTATTTTGATTTATTCTAATTATAGAAGTTAATAAGAATGTAGGTAGGTTTATTAATTTAGTATAAGGAATCAATACTAGTTAAATGTTCTCTTAAAATATTTTCCTTAATTTCTACTGAATTTTTAATTGTATAATAATTATTATGATATAATAAATTAGTTGTAGCGTTATGGAGAGTAATAAGTATTTCTTTGTTGAATAATTTTAACTGTTTTTTAGGGTTTATATTTTTTGTTTGCTTATTTCAGAAGCTGTTTTATTGAAAAAAAATATTAACTCTGTCATAAAACTCTCTAATGTTGGATATCTATCTCTATTATTATCATATCTTTCTAGTTCTTTGACTAGCTCATGAGTCCATAAAAAACCGCTATTTAATTGCTCATTCAATTCGTTTTCGATTGTTTTTTTATCATAATTATGGTCCTTCATATATTTAATAACAGTCGCTCTAACCAACGCTTCATCATACATAGTTTTCCAATTACCATATGCTTGTTTATTCATTTTATCTTTTACTTTATCAAAGATGATTGTCCCGCTTTCTTGTAGTTCAGAGCGGTGCTTTTCTATAATATGATTTACAAATGAGTGATTGAATTCATGTAAAATAGTTGGAAAATAATCGTTCACTTCATATTTAGGCATACCTAAGTTATCAACACTCCACGTTCCCATTATAGCATAGATCACCTCATTTCCATTCGGATAAATTATTTTTGGACCATAGCTCGCTCCTCCATTTCCCAAGGCATTTATAATTTTAAATTCTCCTTTTGGGTCTTCTCCATAAAATTTTTGATACCATTCTAGGTCTAAATTTTGATAAACTTTTTTAAATCTATTTGATGCAGCTTTGTAGAGTTCTTTATTGTTATTAAAAAAAGTTTCACAGTCGGCATCAATATAAAATTCATTTAACAGTTTTAAAAACTGTGTAGAGCTTTCTTTACTCCATGGTCTTTCTAGTGATTTATTTGAAAAAGGCACTATCATAGCTTTTATATTTTGAGGTTCAGTTATATGTATAGCCATACTCATAACTGAACTAAAACCAATTCCTTTTTCATGTAATTCACTTTTTACATACTTAATTAAATCGTGACTTTTAAATTTCTCAAAATGATTTTGAATGCTTTCAACATACTTAGGAAAAAGATTTTGACTATATTCATGACTGTCTGCAAGCCTAAAAACAATGCTTAATAACTCTATACGTTTATCTACTTTTGGTTCTTTTAGTATTGTTTCTTTTTGTTCGCTTACTTTTTTTTTCTCTTGAGAACAAGCACTTAAAGTGATTAAAATCAAGAATATTCCTATTATTTGTTTCATCTTTTGTTTCAATATCTAATCTTAATGAGTTACTGTTTTGCTTTTGAGGGATACTACCCTCGGCAATACTTTTTTATGAAAATGCTTAGAACTGGCCAAAACTAGACTATAATACACATAACATGCCCATCAGTATATGGGCATGTTTTCTTATTTGGTTTATATTGATAATTTTGTTCTAACAGCCCTTTTAAAAACTGGTCGCTATTTTAGATGTTTTAGAAAAACCAAGGTTGTATAACCCCGGTTTTAATGAACACAACTTTTACAAAATATATCTTTACTCCTCTATCCTACGCAGCGAGTGCCAGTTGGTTATAATAACAGAAGTAGCGGGAGCATCTGAATCACTTATAATTCCGTACGGAAAGTTTAATTGTGCAGTATTCCCACTTCCATCCGTATTTCCACGACCATTACCACCGGCAACGGTAACCAGTTCTAACCGTGAGGTTCCAAACCCGCCACCACCGCTGGTAACGACGGATGTCACTTTTCGGATAGCATGGTTGCCTCTGTCAGCAATATACAAATCCGTTATGCCAGAACCACCTACCGTTATTTGCTGGGGGCTATTTAATTTTCCTGTATTGACAGCTCCGTCTTGAAACCCAAAGCTATTTGGATCACCAGCATGTAAACGTACCGTTACACCTCCATTAATAGTTCGGATTACATGGTTACCATTATCACTAACATAGAATGTTCCTCTAGTATCTACTGTAATATCTACAGGATTATTAAATCGTGCCTCGGCTATTCGGTCGCCATTTACATAACCAGCATTGCCAGGGCTGCCTGCATAAGTGGTGACGACTGCGCTTGGTGTAATTCTTCTAATGGTATGGTTGCCAGAATCGGCCACATAGATATCACTGCCCGAAAAGCACAGCCCACTTGGATTGGAAAAAGAGGCAGCCGTACCTGTGGCATCCACATTGCCAAAATTACCAGATCCTGCAAATGTAGTTACCTCTCCTGTTGGGGTAATTTTTCTAATGACATTGTTCCCTGTGTCCGCTACATAAACCGTTCCATGGCTATCAACAATAATATCTCTGGGGGCATTGAACATAGCAGCCGAACCATTGCCGTCTGCAAAGCCTTGGGTAGAACCAGCAAAGGTTGTTACTTCTAGCGTATTTCTGTTTATTCTTCTAATCCTATGGTTCATTTCATCTGCCACATAATACAACCCTCCATGTTCTGCAATACCTCCTGGTGAATTAAAAAGGGCATTAATACCGTCCCTATCGCCAGAGCTACCACTGGTAGATCCTGAGAAAGTACTTACAGTGGCACTGCTTCCGTTTTCATCTACATCGGTTACTTTTATTGTAAATGTTTCTTCGGTAAATAAGGCTTTATCATCTGTAACTCTTATGGTAATGGTATGAGAAGTATTTGTTTCGTAATCTAATGATTTACCTGTTTTTAATGTGATTTTTCCCTGATTGTCAATTTCAAAAAGTTGATCAGGGTCTGAGGTAATACTGTAATTAATAACATCATTTTCAGGATCAACAGCAACTATTTCAGCAATAATATCATCATCATTTATATTTTCTGCCACGTCATTAACAAAGGAGCTGTCGGTAATAGCTGGAGCCTCATTTACATCTGTAATATTTATAGTGATTGTTGCTGTACTGGTATAAACTCCATCACTAACAGTTATCTTTAGTTCATGTTTGTTCTTAGATTCAAAATCAAGAGACTTTCCCGTAGCCAACTGTAGCTTTCCTTCATTTGTAGAGGTGAATATAAAAAGACTATTGTCATCAATAGTAAAAGTGATTGTGTCATTATTAGGGTCTGAGGCAATTACAGTTGCTAAGGTAACCCCTGTAGTCGCATCTTCTGAAACCTCAAAACTTTGATCGTTAATTTTTGGGGCTTCATTTTCAACTACATCGGTGACATTGATGGTCATAGTGGCAGAAGCTTTGTCTTTACCATCACTTACTTCAACTGTAATTTCGTGTTTGGTTTGGGTTTCATAGTCTAAACTTTTGTTAGCAGCAATGCTTAGTTCTCCAGAAACATTAACAGCAAATAAGTTGTTGTCATTTTTAGTAATTTTAAATGTTAAGTCGTCTTTATTAACATCGGTAGCAGCAATAATACCTATTTTGGTGTTAGCTGCTTTATCTTCTGCTACGGCGAAGCTTTGTGCTTTAATTACAGGAGGTGTATTTTGTGGTTCATCGTCTTTACTACAAGAAATAAGCTGAATAGCAATAAAGCTTAGTAATATCCCTTTTTTAAATAATTTCATTTTGATCTTTTTTAATTAATAGTACAAGAGTACTTTTATATGTAGATATTTTAAAAAAACAGTTTACGAAGAGTAAATTGAGTTTGTAAATTGAAAATGTAAATTCAAGATAAACCATGAACCCCCTAAAAATCAATTGATTTTTAGGGGGCATGTTTTATGAAAGACGATTACTAATTTGCTATTCGTACAATAAATTCTTTAATTTTTTTTTGAGACATTGCTTTTACTTTTGTGTAATTTTTACTATAAAAATTACTGTATGCAAAGTTAGTCCAATCTGCATCTTGCTTATTGGCTGCCATTACCATAACAAAACTTTCTTTATCATATGAAATTAAAAAAAGACCAATATTATTATAAAAAACTGGCCTGTTCAGCTCTTTACTTTCTGCTTCTTGATATTTGTAAATTGCAGGGATACATTTTTTACAAGCAGCTACGGCTACTGTTTTTGTAGTACCTAATAAGCTATATTGAAAAAACTTAGTTTTGGTTTGCTTATTTCCAACAGTTCTTTCTCCTTCAAGTAAATGATAAAGACCATTAATATTTTTAGTAGGTACTTCATTTTGAGTATAGACTGTAATGGGGAATATAAATACGAGAATATAGTTGAAAAATTTCATGTTATTTTACGATTACTGACCTTTCGCAGCCAGAATTAGCATTGTACAATTGTAAACCCGAACCACCACTATTTGGATTAAATTTATAAGAATAACTGTAAGAACAATTAAATTTAGAAGAGCTATTGGCTCTTATAGTGGTTGAGTTTTTACTACCCGCTTTAAAAACATAAATATCTTTACCAGTTCGGTTTATAAAAGTTACGGTTGTTAAAGCATTTCCCTCATCCATAGCTTTCATACGAGCTTGATGCTCTTTCAATTTTTTGTATTCAGGAGTGGCTCTGATAGAATCATTGTAACGTTTTATTTCATCAGCATCCATTTTTTTTGCTTTTTTAATAGCGCCTATTTTAGCTTTGTCTTTTGCTGTTAAAGGTATTGCTTGCTTTTTTTTCATAGCAACTACATAGTCGTTAAACTTTTTATCGAGGTTTAAAGATGTAAGATATTTGTAAGTAGGTGAAGAAGGTACTGATGAGTTTCTGGCTGATTTAATTTTAGCTTTCATTCTAGAAAGGAACCCTCCCTTTTTCTTTTTAGGAGTTTTAGCTGTAGCTTTTCTGTCTTTTACAAGCACATAAACCGAAGTTACATTTTCCATACTAGGGGCACTTCCGTCGTATATTTTTCTTAATTCAAATAGTAAATCATCAATTACCATATAACCTTTTTTTGTATAACCGTGTTTTATACTCATAGGATACACATAATTGTCTATGGTACCATAATCACTTAGTTCGGTTTCACGAAAAGCTCGTTTGTTTTCACTAATAAATCTAGCTTCAAAACCAACAGGAATGCCCGATGGGGTGCGCTCTAATTCAATTTTAACAGGCAGATAGTCTGTATTAAAATTATAAGTACCATCGCCTTTAGCTACTAAACCACCAAAACCTTGGTAGGTAGCTCCATCTCCATTGTTTTCTAGTGCTTCAAAAAGAGTTTGTTGTGCTTGTATTGTTATTGTTAACAAAGTTAATACACTTAGTAAGAATATTTTTTTCATCTATTATTTTATTATATTGATTTTCTGATAAGGACTGTATCTTAATTCACCTGTTGTAAAACCTTTTAATCTTAAAAAGTAATTCCCTGTACTTGGAATATAGGTTGAAAAATTTGAAGTAATAAAAGAGTATGCCCAGGTGTTTCCTGATAAGAAACGAGTAGTAGCAACTTCTCCTAATTTATTTAAACTTAAATCATATATTTCCATACTTATGGTTAAGTTGTTAGCAATAGCAGAAGCTGCAGATGATCCAAAGTGAAAATCGAATTGCTGACGGGTACTTAAACCTAATTCGGTTAATACTGTTGAGGTTGAAGTTCTATTGCTTAGGAAAAAGAAGTGATATAAAAAATCATCTTCATCTCCATCAACCATAATATAAGGTCTGTTAGGTGAAGTAGGAGGTATGCTTATTTCTAATTCTGTGTTACTTTCTTTTTCTACAATAAAAGCTTTGTAAATGTCTGTTTTAGCTTTAAAATGTTCTTTTATAAAATTTAAGATACTAATATTTGCATTAGCATCATCAACTTTTGAAAACTCAAGAGGTAATGTATATTCTTGTTTTAATACATCTCCTTTAATTTTTATTTCATAATTGTAATCACTATTATATCCTTCAACCGAAACTTCTGGAACCCAAAAATTATTAATTACATCTCCTAAATCATAAATGAAATAGGTGTCTTTGAAGTTAGCAAACGTTTTTGTGAAATAGGCTTTTGTGATACTTTTGTTTTTAGGAGTATCAACTACATTATCATCATTATTTCCACATGATATTAATTGTAGTCCAATCATTAAAATAAATAATCTTTCTTTTAAACTTTTCATTTTTACTATTTTTTAGTATTAGATATGCAATAGTAGTTGTAAAGGATTATTTTGTAAGAAAATGTTTTGTGAACAGTAAAAAGAGTTTATGAATAGTTTTTTACAAGCAGGTAAAAAGCGATGTTAATTTAGAATAGATACTTAAAAGGCATGGTTACAATTACTCTTGTGCCATTAGGATTGTTGTTTTTATAAATATCTTCAATAACAAAACCTATTTTAGTAACATATTGTTTTTGAAAAATTTCTAAACGTTTTTTTATGGAGTTCAACGCAAAAGATTCATGACGGTTTCCTTGGCGGAGATTAATTTCTTTACTTTTCTTTCTTCCAATACCGTTATCAGTAATAATACATTGTAAGGTGTTTTCTGATAGATTGAAGGTGATGTCTAGTTTTTTTTCTCCTTCTTTATGTAGTAAACCATGTACTAAAGCATTTTCAATAAAAGGTTGAATTAATAAAGAAGGAACTTCTAATTCTTCATGAGAATCGTAGGTAATGGTGTAGTTAAAGTCATCACCAAAACGAAGTTTTTCTAGTTGGAGATATACATTTAAAAATTCTAACTCTTTTTCTATAGGAATAAAATCTTGATTTGTATAGTTTAAGGTGCTTCGTATAAGTTTAGCAAATAATACAATATAGTCGTAGGAAGCATCAGTGTCTTGTTGTAAAACTAAATCTTGAATAGAGTTTAACGCATTAAAAATAAAATGCGGATTCATTTGTGAACGCAAAGCAGTTAAATTAATAGCGATCAGTTCTTTTTCTAAAGATATTTTTTCAAGTTGGGCAATGCGCTCTTTTTCCTTTTTTAGCATTGCTTGTTTAAAGTATAAAATAGTAGCTCCTAAAATAATAGAAACAATTAATAAGATAAACCATAACGTTTTCCAAAATGGTTTTTTAATAAAAAAGTGTAGCTCTTTTATTTCATAGTTAGTACTTGTACTATTTAAAAATGGGTGTACTTGAAAGGTGTATTCACCCGCGGGTAAACTATTGTATTTTATTGAGTTTTCACCAATAGCTGTAGTTAACCAAGCATCGTTATATCCTTTTAAACGATATTTATACGTTCCTTTTTGGTTAAACAAAAAACCATTAACATTAAAATTTATTCTTATTGCGTTTTGATTATACCTTAAGGTATAATTTGAAGTAATTAGGGTGTCTTTTTCATTAATTTCTACAGCACTAAAATATACTTTAGGATGTAATGTTTTAAAA
This sequence comes from Tenacibaculum sp. ZH5_bin.1, assembly GCF_042865525.1. NCBI lineage: Bacteria > Pseudomonadati > Bacteroidota > Flavobacteriia > Flavobacteriales > Flavobacteriaceae > Tenacibaculum > Tenacibaculum sp. ZH5_bin.1. Next base: position 81,244 of record NZ_JBEGIO010000006.1, read on the forward strand.
GCATTGTTTTTATCAACGGAAAATAACCCTTTGTCAGATGAGAAATAGATTTTGTTACCAATTATTTCAATACCAGAAATATTGTATGATTTAATACCGTCTCGCTTGGTAAGTGTTTTGAATTTGTGGGTGAGGATATCGAGTTTTTGAATACTGTTTACACCTACAATCCATAGGTTATTTTGGTCAGCTTTAATTTTTTCAATAATATTTGAGGTTAAGCCATTTCGTGTGGTATAATGTCGAATTACTTTGCCATTTTTAATTCCCAAAAGGCCATTTTTAAATGTGGCAACCCAAATAATACCATTAGCGGTTTGGGTTATCGATTTACTATAGATGGGTTTTTTATTGTTTACAATTATTTGTTTGTTCCAAAGGCTATCATATACAGCTAATTCGTCAACAAAGGCAACATAAACTTGGTGTTTTATTTCGTCATAAAAAGAATCGTAAGTTCTTTTATTTGTTGAAATAAATTTTTCTTTACCGTTGTAATTAGCATTTTTTAATAAAACAACTTTGTTATGGTTGGTATATAGTAAATCGTTGTGAGCTAAGAATGAAAAACTTTTTGCAGCATCAAAAAATCTAGTTTTTTCAAGGGTTAAATTTTTATAATCTAAAATATAACTTCTAAACCCCTTACTAAGGTAAATTTTTTGCTGATTAGGGTTGTATTTTAGTTTAGATAATTTTCCTTCGTTAACAGGTAAATTAATAGTTTTAGAAGTATGGGAGTTGGTATTATAAAAAATAACATTTCCACGGTTACTCCCCATAACCAAGGTACTATCGTTTATTTTGTCTAATGTTTTTATATTTTCTTCTTTTAGAGGAATATTACAGGTTTCTATATGAATATTTGGAATAATATAAACACCATTATTTAAACTAGTAAGCCAATAGTTATTGTCTTTATCTCTAATGATTTTGGTAATGTGTTTGTCTGTTAAAAATCTTTTTTTTAGTTGAAAAGCAGCGTTTTTGAAAGCAAAAACCCATACTCCTTGATTTGTTGCTATCCAAATTTCATCGTTATGCTCAAAAATAGTATAGAGCTTTATTTTTTCAAGAGATTTTAGCCCTTTTACAGATTCTAATTTTTTTTGAGAGAAGTTTAATTTATAAAAGCTGTTTTTTTTGTTTCTTATTTGGGAGTATATGTAAGTTGAGCTCGTTTTAAAGATAATAGACTTTCCCAAACTTATAGCGTTACCTTTTTTTCCTTTATAAGGAAGATTGGTTTCTATTAGTGAAGTTATACTGTTGTCTTTGTTTATTGAAATAATAGAATCGATGGCTCCTGAATAAATCGTATTGTTAAAAGAAAACGGAGTTCCAAAACCTTTTTTAGTAGTGTGTTGTTGTATTATTTGTTTAGTTTTTAAATCTATTTTGTAGATCGTTTTTACAGTAAAAACCCATAAAAAATCATTTTGTATTACAAAATCACCCAGTTCACCATTTAAATAATCACTTAAGTCTTTAAATAAATGTAGCTCATCGTTTTGGATATAGAAAAACTGACCAGAAATATTATTGCACCAAATTCGTCCTAAGTTATCTTCTTGAGTATTAAATACAGAAGCTCCACGTTGTAAAGGATTACTATAGTTTTTAAAGGTTTTACCATCGTATCTATACAATCCTTTGTTTGCACATAGCCATATAAAACCTTTACGATCTTCATGAATGTTATAGAATTCATTATCGGGAAGTTTATTTTTTTCAGATAATTGTATAAATACAGGATCTTGTGCTTTTGTTGCTATTGAAGTACAAAGAATAAGTAATAAAAGAAAATACTTTATTAAAAGAAATGATGGTTTATGACTAAATACTACTTTCAAAGCTACTTATTCTTGATCTAGAAATTTTAGCAGTAATAGCTCCATTATCTAGAGTGAGGTTTAAAGTTGTTTTGTTTAAAAACTCAATGTAAGTTAAATTAACAATCCACGCTCTATGAGAACGGAAGAAAGAAGGCTCTTCAGACAGTGTGTTTTCGAAAAATTTTAAATTTTTACTAGCGATAATAGTTGTTTTATTCACAACGTGTATTTTACTATAAGCTCCGTCAGCTTCAATAGCAACAATGTCTGTTAAATTAAGAATATGTCTATTCCCTAATTCAGGGATAACAATTTTTTTATAGTTTTTATCTTTTATAGTTTCAAGAAGTGCTTGATAGTCAACTAGCGAAGCTTCTTGATGTAGTTTATGCTCTAGTTTTTTAAGAGCTATATCTAGTTTATTTCTGTCAATAGGTTTTACTAAATAATCAATAGCATTTAACTCAAAAGCTTTAATAGCATAGTGATCATATGCAGTAACAAAGATAATTTCAAATGATATAACATCAAAAAACCTTGCGATTTCATAGCCCGCATAATTAGGCATCTGTACATCTAAAAACACCACATTGGGTTGTAGTTCTTTTATTTTTTGAACACCAGACTCTAAGTTATTACAAGAATCGAGAACAGTAATATTGATAGATGCTCTCTCTAGTAAGTTAGATAAAACATTTCTAGCACTTTGTTCATCATCAATAAGGATTGCTCTAATTTCATCCATAAAAACAAATATAGGGATAGTACGTTATATAATTATCAGTATTTTACGAAAGAAAAAATGGGTTTATGAGAAAGAATTAAATAGTAGGAAGAAGGTTTGTTACTAAACTATAAATAGAAATGTGTTGCTGTAATTATGGAGCATTTTTTTGAAGCTCCAGCAGATTTACAGCAACAATTCCCAAAATTGTATAAGAAAATCAACTTATGTTGAATTATTCTATAGAATAAATTAATCTTTTACTTTAAAAACCTTGGTTAAAATATCATCTAGTAAACACCATTTGGTTAATGATGATTGTAATAAGTTGGCTCCTACAAACGCAGTGAACCATAACCAATTACTATTTACTTTAATTGCTAGGATTAAACTACTAAGTATAAAAGTTCCAGCAATACCACGTACAATTCTATTTTTCATGTTATTTATAATTTTTACGTTCAATTAAATAATATACCAAAGGCACTACCAACAAGGTAAGTACTGTAGCTGTAATGGTTCCTCCCATTAAAGAGATAGCTAACCCTTGAAAAATAGGGTCGAATAAGATTACAAATGCGCCAATAACTACCGTACCTGCTGTTAATAGGATAGGAGTGGTACGTACTGCACCAGCTTCAATCACAGCTTGCTTTAGCGGAACTCCTTCTGCCAAACGTAAGTTGACAAAGTCAATAAGTAAGACGGAGTTTCGTACCATAATTCCTGCGAGGGCAATCATTCCAATAAATGAAGTTGCAGTAAAGTAAGCACCCATCATCCAGTGTCCTAAAATAATTCCTACCATTGATAAGGGAATGGCAACCATCATTACAATTGGAGCTTTAAAGTTTTGAAACCATCCTACAATTAACATATAAATAATGATGATAACTCCTAAAAAGGCAATACCTAAATCTCTAAACACTTCTAAGGTAATTTGCCATTCACCATCCCATTTTACGGTATAATCATCTTCAAAATCGGGTTGTTTAATGTATAATTCGTTTAATTCATATCCCTTCGGAAGTGGAATATCTTTCAACTTTTCTTCCATTCCTAAAATAGCATAGGCAGGACTTTCTAGCTCACCAGCCATATCAGCCATAACATATACTACACGTTTTTGATTCTTTCTGTAAATACTTTTTGCACTGTTTTTTTCTTCCACAGAAACTAAATCACTTATAGAAACTAGGTTGCCGTGTTTCGATTTAATTTGCAATTGAGCAATGTCTTGCACAGAAGATTTTTCTTTTTCATCCAGAGCAAATACAATTCCTACTTGATTAGAAGCATCTTCATCATATAAAGTTGAAACCGCTCTGTTAGATAGTGCCATGTTTAAAGTGTAAGCAATTTGTTGAGGAGCTACGCCATATAACATTGCTTTTTCTTTGTCAATTACAAACTCATATTCAGTTTGATTGTCTTCTACCATCCAATCGATATCTACTACATCGGTTGTATTGTGTAAGATATTTTGAACTTCGTTGGCAATTTCAATTTGCTTTTCATAATCTGGACCGTACACTTCTGCAACAATAGTTGATAATACAGGAGGTCCAGGTGGAACTTCTACTAATTTTACATTGGCATTAAATTTAGCTGCAATAGCTTGAATTTCTGGTCTGAACAATTTTGCAATATCATGACTTTGTTCACTTCTATCATGTTTATCAGTTAAGTTAACTTGAATATCCGCCATATTGCTACCCCCGCGTAAGTCGTAATGACGAACCAATCCGTTAAACGTAATAGGTGCAGAAGTACCCACATAGCTTTGGTAGTTTACTACTTCTAGTCTTGTAGCTAAGTATTGTGCAATTTCTTTAGTTACCGCATCGGTACGTTCTAAAGTAGTACCTTCAGGCATGTCAATGACTACTTGAAATTCGTTTTTGTTATCAAAAGGCAACATTTTTACAGCGACTGATTTGGTAAAGAATAACGACATAGAACCTAGCAGTAGAGCAATAGTGATTCCTAAGAATGCCCAACGTTTGGTTTTATTTTCAATAAGCGGACGCTCGAACTTCTCATATAATTTATAGATTAGCGTGCTTTGCATTGCTTTGGTTTCATCTGCTTCAAACTTTTCTTCAGCATTATGTTTATCTTTTTCACGTAAGAAAATATATCCTAAATATGGAGTAATCGTTAGGGCAACAAATAGTGATAAAATCATAGCGATAGAAGCTCCAATTGGCATCGGACTCATATAAGGTCCCATCAGTCCAGAAACAAATGCCATAGGTAACACTGAAGCAATTACCGTAAAGGTTGCCAATATGGTTGGGTTTCCTACTTCATTAATAGCGTACAAGGCAGCTTGCTTAAACGGTAGTCGCTTCATTTTAAAATGCCTGTGCATATTTTCAGCAATAATAATGGAGTCATCTACCACAATACCCGTCACAAATACCAAGGCGAACAAGGTAATTCGGTTTAAGGTATAATCTAACATGTAGTAACTTAGTAAGGTAAGTGCAAAGGTGATGGGAACCGATAAGAATACCACTAAACCACCACGCCAACCCATGGCTAACATTACCACTAAGGTTACAGCGATAATTGCACCGATTAAGTGTAATAATAATTCTGATACTTTTTGTGATGCTGTTTCACCATAGTTACGGGTAATTTCAACATGTACATCATTAGGAATTAAGTTGGTACGTAAATGATCAACCTTCGCTAAAATTACATCGGCAATTTGCATAGCATCCGCTCCTTTTCGTTTTGCTACCGAAATGGTTACTGCTGGGTATTCTGATTGATACGTTGAAGCATTACTACTTGCTTGTCCATAACCAAAACTTACATAGTTTTTAGGAATTTCTGGTCCGTCTAGTACGTTCGCAACTTGTTTTAAATAAATCGGTTGATTTTGTTGTACGCCAACCACTAAGTTTTTAACATCTTCAGCAGATTGTAAAAATTTCCCTGTAGTGACTAAAAACTCGGTATCATTTTTATCATAACTTCCTGCACTTAGTTGCTGATTGCTGGCTTTTAACATTTCAGTAACCGATAGAAAGTCTAATCCACTTGCAGCTAATTTATCTTTGTCTACTACCACACGAACCTCACGATTTCTACCTCCAATTTTTTGAGTAATCGCAACATCGTTTACTTTTTCAATTTCGTTAGTAAGCTCTTGTGCGAGTTGCTTTAACTGATAATCGTCGTAGTTTTCACTCCATAATGTCAACCCTAACATAGGTACATCGTCAATCGCGCGTGTTTTTACCAAAGGCATCGTAACACCTTTCGGCATTTGATCCATATGTTTGTTAATCTCATTGTATAGTTTTACGAACGAACGCTCGATGTCTTCTCCAACATAAAACTGAACAATCACCATTCCTTGTTCTTTCATTGAAGTAGAGTATACGTACTCTATTCCTTTGATGTTCGAAATTATTTTTTCTAAGGGTTTGATAACTCTTGATTCTACTTCTGTAGGGCTCGCTCCTGGATATCCCACAAAAATATCAGCCATTGGTACGTCAATTTGTGGTTCTTCTTCTCTCGGAATTAAAAAAGAGCTGTACACACCAATTACCATAAACACTACCATTAATAATATGGTAAGTTTAGAGCCTATAAACCCTTTGGCTATTTTTCCTGCTAAACCTTCTTTCATTTTATATAATTTGAAAATTTGTTGATTTGAAAATGGGGTGATTGGTTCATTTTCAAATTGATTTTATTGAATTGTAATATTCGCTCCGTTGTAAAGTTTACCTTCAGAAGAAATGATATAACTTTCATCGGCTGATAAACCTGATAATACTTCTACTTGATTTCCAAAAGTTCTTCCTAAGCGTAACCAACGCAACACAGCAGTATTACTTTGACTTACCGTATAAATTCCTGATAATTGTCCTTTGTGTACTAAAGCTTCTGACGGAATTAAAACCATGTCAGTACTTTTTTGTGTTTTTTCAACAGGAAACTGAACTGTTGCAAACATTCCTGATAACAACTTTTTATCTGTTTTATCTAGGTCAATTTTAACTAAGTATTGTCCACCCGTATTTTTTGCTGAGGTACTTACTTCTGATACGTTACCTGTGACCATTTTATTGATTGATTTGATCGTTACATCAACTTTAGTATCTTTTTTAATTTGAGAAATATCACTTTCTGGTACTAACGCAGTAACTTCAAATCCGTCTTTTCCTTCTACAGAAATTAAAGGCATTCCAGGATTCGCCATTGCACCTTTATCGATAAATTTGTTAGTTACCACTCCTGAAAATGGGGCTCTGATATTCGTGTAAGCAAACTGAGAATTGATTTCATTTCTTAGCTGTTTAGCAGCTTCTAAATTCGCTTTGGCAACATTGTAATGAACAGTGATATCGTCAAACTCTTTTTGAGAAGCGCTATTTTGTTTAAATAAGTTTTTAAAGCGATTGTAATCTTTTTCAGCGCTTGAAAATCCTGCTTGTGCTTTAATTATATTAGCTTCTACTTGTGCTTTTTTAGCTTGTAAATCGCTATTATTGATAGATACTAATAATTGATCTTTGTTTACTTTATCACCAACTTTTACGTGTATGTTGGTTACATAGCCCATCATACGAGTACTTAATTCAGCACTGTTGGTGGCTGCTACTTTTCCGCTTGCTGTTATAAACGGATTGTTATCAATAGCGGTTACTTTAGTAACTTTTACAGCAACTGTTGGTTTGTTGTTATTGTTTGTTGTTTCTTTTTTACCGCAGCTTAAAGCTAAAAGTGATGCGGCAAGAGCGATTGTATATATAGTTTTCATTTGTTGACTATTCTTTAGTTAAAAAATCTAAGTAAGCTTTGGTATAGTTGTATTGATATACGGTTTGGTAATATTCTAATTGTTTTTGAGCGTATTGTGTTTCAGCGGTTAATAAATCGGATGTTTTTTCTAGTCCTTCTTTAAATCTGTTTTTTCTGATTCTTAAGGCTTCTTCCGATTGTTGTAAGGCTAATTCGGTTAACTTTAATTGTTCCTCTGCATCGTTTAATAATCGTTTAGTGTTGTTTAACTCTAATTGACTTTTAGATTTGTACTGCTCGTATTCTAATCTTGATTTTTCATACTGAGCTTTGCTTTTTTGTGCTTTTCCGTAGCGTTTAGAACCTTTGAAAATATCCCAAGTTAATTGTGCTCCTACTACGTAACCATTTGCATCAACATTGAAAATTTTATCATCGTACAATTCGTAACTACCAAAAGCATTTAAGCGTGGAAGAAAATCCATTTTATCCGCTTTGTGCATTTTTTGATAGGCTTCAGAAGCTAATTCCATTGCTTTAATATCTGAACGATTTTCAGAAATAGTAATGTCAGCAACTTGATTCGTTAAGTGTACTTGTAAACTATCTGAGGATTCATAAATGTTGTTTTGTTTTTCATTCATTAAAAAAGACAAGTAGTTAGAAACATTTAGTACATTGCTTTTTGCTGTTTGTAATTGATTTTTTACTTCGGTAACTCGAACTTTAACGGCTAATACATCAGCACGTTGTAAATACCCTTGTTTAAAGCTATTTTCTGCCATTTGTTGATTAGCTTCCGCAGCTTTTAAGGCTTTTTCTAATACCGAAACTCCCTTGTGAGCTAATTGCAATTGCATGTAGGCTTTTTCAACTTCTAACAATAAATATTCTTGAGTACGTTGCGTCTGCAAGTTGGTTGCTTCCATTTTAGTTTTAGCGGCTTTACGTTGGTAAATACCGTCTAAGTTCACTAAAGGTTGTTGTACTTCAATTTTAGTAGCAAAGTTTTGTGTTCGTTTCGGATTGTTTAATAATTCAGGATTGAAATCTGCCTGTGTTAAAATTTCTTGATTCAATTTACTGCCAAATGCCATTAACGGATTGGTAGTTACAATTCCTGTATGAGAAGCAGTAATATTTGGCAAGAACACAGCGTTGGTCTGCTTGTAATCGGCACGTGCTTGTAAATAGTTTTGTTCAGATATTTTTAATGAGGTATTATTTTCCTGAACTCTTTTTAAAACCTCACTTTTGGAAATTGAAATTTTAGTTTGAGCTAGGGTAGTAGCAGTTATAAAAAGTGCTAGCGTAAATAAACGAATATATGATGTTTTCATTTTTACTGTTTTATAACAGCAAATTTAGTGGCAACATATACGGTAGTCAGTAACTTTAGTTACACAGGGTATGTTTTTTAGTAAAGAGGATATGTAGAATATACAAAAGAGAATATACTAATGTTCACCATAGTCTACATCATCCATTTTTCCTTTAAAAACTTTATACTGAATAATAAAATAAACAACTACTAGGATTGCAGCTATAAAAAACCAATTTAAACCTACGGACAAACCATACTCATTAGCAGCTACATTATAAATTGTTAAATCAGGATTTATGTTATTGGTTGAAGGTAAAACTTTAGGGAAAATTGAAGCGACTGTAGTTGCCAAACCTCCTAATAAAAACAAAGAAGAATATAAAAACCCAGTGATGTGTTTTTTGTGCTTTTTTACGTTGAATAAACCAAATAACCCTACAAAAGTTAGCAGAGGGAAAATCCATAAAAAAGGATGCTCTATGAAATTATGAAATGGTTTAGGCTCTATAACATGCCAAGCGATTAATGAAATAATTACTAAACCTAATAAAACAAAAGAAAGAGTAAAAACAACCTTTTTTAGTTGGTTGTTAATACTAGCATTAGTTTTGAAAATAACCCAATTGGCACCATGGATAGTTAGTGATACCACTGCAATAATTCCCAGAAGTAAAGTAAACCAGTCAATAACTCCAAGTGTTTCAGAGTGAGGAGAGAATTCCGAATTCCATAAAGGGAGGAAAAAGTAATGTGCTTCATGAGTAGAAACACCATCTACTACATTTCCTAGATTAACACCACGTACCACATTTCCTAATGCAACTCCAAAAAATAAGGCGAGAAGCAAACTTGCAATCCCAAAAGCTTTGTCCCAAATACTTTCCCATATCCTATTATGTATTTGTCCGCGAAGTTCTAATCCAATAGCTCTAAAAATTAGTAACCATAAAACCATCATTAAAGGAAGATAAAAACCACTAAATGAAGAAGCATATAAAGTGGGGAAAGCAAAAAATAAGACACCACCCGCAGCGATTAACCATACTTCGTTCGCATCCCAAAAAGGACCTATTGCTTTTACGATTTTCTTTTTATCTTCTTCTTTTTTAGCAAAGAATAAGTGAATAATTCCTGCTCCAAAATCATAACCATCTAAAATAACATAAATGGTTAACATCGTAACTAATACTATATACCAAAAAAGTTCCATAATTTAATGTGTTGTTTGAGGTCCTTTGTTAATGATTTTTCCTACTAAAATTAGAAATAACATTCCTAATAGTAAGTATAAACCTATAAACCCTAAAAGAGTAAATAAAGTGTTTCCTGAAGATACTGTAGGAGATGCTCCAGCGGATGTTCGTAATAAGTTATAAACTAACCAAGGTTGGCGTCCTAATTCAGCGGTATACCAGCCGGTAGTATTGGCAATATATGGAAATGGAATCATGAAGAGTAAAGACCATAAAATCCATTTTGTTTGATATAATTTTTTTCTGAATAATTGTACAATGCTAGCTAACATTAATGCAATAAAAATAGTTCCTAAACCTACCATTATATGATATGCATAATATAGTCCAGGTATATTTGTTGGGTAGTTTTTTTCATCAAATTCATTGAGTCCTTTAATCTCAGCATTCCATTCTTGGTAGGTTAAAAAACTTAAGATGTTAGGGACAGCTATTTTATTATCTAATTTTTTCTCCAGCATATTTGGTTGTCCAATCAGCACTATTTCAGAGCCTCCTTTTTCTGTTTCAAATATCCCTTCCATAGCGGCAAAGGTTATAGGTTGATATTTGACAACATTTTTAGCGGCTAAATCGCCTGTAGGAAAAGCAACCAGAATAGATGCTATAACTCCAAAAATAACTCCCGTTTTTAAAAATAATTTTCCAAATTCTACGTGTTTTTTATTTAAAAGATAAAGAGCTCCAATGCCAGCTACTACGAAAGAACTCGTTACCAAGGAAGCAGCCTGATTGTGCAAATAAGAAGGCCATAACCATGGGTTTGAGAACAAGGCTGAAAAGTTATTTAGTACAAATTTACCATTGGCTAGTATTTCATATCCTACAGGATTTTGCATCCAAGAATGTGTAGCTATAATTAGAAAACCACTCGCCCAAGAGCCTAAAAAGACAAGGAATCCAGTTAAAAAATGAAGCTTATGTCCTAGTTTTTTCTCTCCAAATAAAAACAGCCCTAAAAAGGAAGATTCTAGGAAGAAAGAAAACATTCCTTCCATAGCTAATGTTTGACCTATAATACCACCAGTAAGCTCGGAGAACTTAGCCCAGTTAGTTCCAAATTGAAATTCCATAGGGATTCCAGTAACAACTCCCATGGCAAAGTTTAAAGCAAAGATTTTCATCCAAAACTTAGCAGCGTCGTTGTATTTTTCAAGTTTAGTTCTTAAAAATTTCCATTTGAAAAAAACTATCATTAACGATAGTCCCATTGTTAATTGTGGAAATAAGTAGTGAAAAGTAATAGTGAAAGCAAACTGCATTCTATCATAAAAGAGCATGTCTTCCATACCGAAGATTGTTTATGAGGTTATTAAATAAGAACGTTTTTTTAGTAGCAATAAGGTGGAATAAAAATAGTGATATTATTTCACATGACTATTAATAATTTGAATCAAATCATCCTTGTGTAACGTCCCAGATCGTCTCCATAATAGCTTCCTTTCTTTAAAAAGCATAAAGGTAGGAACTCCCTTAATTTGGTAGGTATTGGCTATTTGTTGATTTTTATCAACGTCTATTTTTAAAATAATAACATTTTCTCCTAAATCTTTTTTTACTTCTTTTAAAATAGGAGTCATCGTTTTACATGGACCGCACCATTCGGCAAAGAAATCAATCAAAACAGGTTTTTTACCTTTAATTATTTCAGAAAATTTACCCATCGTTTTTTTCTATAAAGGTAAAACGATTCTCTTGTAATAAATGTAACTTAAGTTACAGGGTTAAAGTTCTAACACTTTAACTTGATTTCTATTTAGTTCTATTTTATCTTTTTTTTCTAAAGCTTTTAAAAGTCTTGAAATAACTACTCTTGAAGTATGTAAGTCATTAGCTATTTGTTGGTGTGTTACGCTAATTGTTTCATTTTGATTTACTAAGGCTTTGTCTTTTAGGTATTTTAATAAACGTTCATCCATGTTTAGAAAAGCAATAGTATCAATAGCATCAATAAACTCTTGTAATCTGCTGTGATAACTATGTAAGATGAATTCTTGCCAGCTTTTATATTTACTAAGCCATTCACTCATTTTTTGTTTAGGAATCATTAATAGCTTTACATCAGTTTCAGCCACGGCTTTAATTTTACTTTTAGTCTGTCCCATACAACACGAAAGTGTCATAGCGCAAGTATCACCTTTTTCAATATAATATAAGACTAAGTCGTCTCCCTCTTTATCTTCACGCAAAATTTTTATAGCACCACTTAATAACAAAGGAATAGAAGTAATGTAGCTTCCAATATCAATAATAACTTCATTGGCTTTAAATTCTTTAGCTATTGCAACATCAGTTATTTCTTTTAATAATGCTTCTTCAAATAAATAACCATAGTATTTCTGTAAATCTTCTATCAAGATAAAATGTTTTTGTAAAAATAGTTAAATAATTACATTTTAGATAGAAATAAAATAGATGATAATCTATGATTTTAATCAGGTTTATACTTGTTTTTATTACTGAAATTTGAAGTAGATAATAACACAAAACTTTACTAAAATGAAAAAAAGAACACCAGTTTCAGTTATAATGACTAAAGATGTAATTACATTAAGTAGTACTGATGATTTAATGACAGCAGAAAAAATATTTAAAAAAGAACATATAAGACATATTCCGGTAGTTAGCGGAAATGAAATAAAAGGAATGTTAAGTTATACAGACCTTTTACGAATAAGTTTTGCAGATGCAATTGATGAAAATGAAACTGACGTTGATACTGTGGTGTACAATATGTTTACAATAGATCAAGTAATGGCAAAAAACTTAGAAACTGTAAATTCTAGTACTACAATTAAAGAGGTAGCAGAAATTCTAGCTAAAAAAGAGTTTCATGCTTTGCCAGTTGTTGATGATAATGAATTAGTCGGGATTGTAACTACCACGGATTTAATTTATTACTTATTAGAACAGTTTTAGCTTTTTCTTCAATATAAGCCGTGTGAAAAGTTTAATTTTACGATAAAACCATACTTTTATTATGGTTTTTTGTGAGTTAAATTGTTTTCTAGAATTTATTTTTGAGAAACTTAAAACACTTTATTATGTTTAAAAACATTTCAAACCTAGGTATTGCTTTAAATAAAGCAGAACAAAAATCAATTAATGGAGGATGGATTTACGTTTTGTGTCATAGCTGTGAACCACTTCCTCGAGGCTATGTTTGTATGAATGATGTTATTTGTGGGGGAGAATAAGTTAACCTCAAAAAAGATTACATTAATATTGACTATATTATATTTATAGTACCTTTTAAGGGATTAAAGGGCTGTTAAATCAAAAGCGTACTTAGATTCGTTTCTAAATACGCTTTGACTTTTAATTTATAATAGTTTTTAAATTTTCAATTGTTTCAGTTGGGTTGTCACTTTTGAAAACAAAACTGCCAGCAACTAATACATTAGCACCTACCTCTACAAGTTTATTAGCGTTTTGATCAGTTACACCACCATCAATTTCAATTAGGGTAGAAGCTTCACTAAATTCAATCAAGTTCTTTAACTGTTGAATTTTTTTGTACGTATTTTCAATGAATGATTGCCCTCCAAACCCAGGGTTAACACTCATAATACAAACCACATCTAAGTCCTTTATAATATCTTCTAAAACTGCAATTGGTGTATGCGGATTTAAAGCTACTCCTGCTTTCATACCAGCTGCTTTTATTGCTTGAACTGTTCTGTGTAAATGTGTACAAGCTTCGTAATGTACTGTTAAAATGTCGGCGCCTAAATCAGCAAAAGTTTGAATGTAACGATCAGGGTCTACAATCATTAAGTGCACATCAATAGTTTTATTAGCGTGTTTTGTAATTGATTTTAAAACAGGCATTCCAAAAGAAATATTTGGTACAAAAACACCGTCCATAATGTCAATATGAAACCAATCTGCTTTACTATCATTTACCATTTCAACATCACGTTGAAGATTTCCAAAATCAGCCGCTAAAATTGATGGGGCTACAAGTTTTTCCATTAATATATAAGTTGTTGTGTTGTTATTATGTGCAAATATAGTTAAAACTAAGGGCATTAAAATGAAAAAGAAAGCTCTCTAATTAGAGAGCTTTCATTCATTAATCAAAAAACGAATAGTTACGATAACTATTTGTTGTTGTTTATGTTATTAACCTAAGTAAGTCATTAAAATCTTACTACGAGATGTGTGTTTTAATCTTCTGATGGCTTTTTCTTTGATTTGACGTACACGTTCACGTGTTAAATCAAATGTTTCACCTATTTCTTCTAAAGTCATTGGTTGATGCTCTCCTAAACCAAAGTATAATTTTACAACATCAGCCTCACGTGGAGTTAATGTTTCTAGTGCGCGGTTAATTTCAATACGTAAAGATTCATGTAATAATGTTTTGTCAGGGTTTGGTGATTCACCTGAGTTTAATACATCATATAAATTAGAATCTTCACCTTCAATCAAAGGAGCATCCATTGATACATGACGTCCAGAGTTTTTCATAGACTCTTTAACATCATTAACAGTCATGTCTAGTTTCTTAGCAATTTCCTCAGCACTTGGTGGGCGCTCATTTTCTTGCTCTAAGAAAGCATACATTTTATTAATTTTATTAATAGAACCAATTTTGTTTAAAGGTAGGCGAACAATACGAGATTGTTCAGCTAATGCTTGTAAAATAGATTGACGAATCCACCATACTGCATAAGAGATGAATTTAAAACCACGAGTTTCATCAAAACGTTTAGCGGCTTTAATTAAACCTAAATTTCCTTCATTAATTAAATCAGGAAGTGTTAATCCTTGATTTTGGTATTGTTTTGCAACCGATACCACAAAACGTAAGTTAGCCTTGGTTAGTTTTTCAAGAGCTCTTTGGTCACCAGCTTTAATTCTTTGCGCTAATTCTACTTCTTCATCAGCAGTAATTAAATCTACTTTTCCAATTTCTTGTAAGTATTTGTCTAAAGAGGCTGTTTCTCTGTTGGTAACCTGTTTTGTAATTTTAAGTTGTCTCATCTACTTCAAATATATTTTTAATTTATCAATCACTCTGCATTAACTTATACGTAAGAGGTTGCAATAATGTTACAAAATTTTTGTGTTTCTTAAAAAAAATCGTCTATTTGTTAAATAAATGTTAAAACGAATTGTATTAATGTTTTTTAAAGTGACCATACTATTAAAGTAGTGTCTAAATTTATTCGTAACTAAGAAGGAAAAACTAACTATACTGCCCCTTGGAGAGTATTGATGTAAAGAAAATAAACGACGAAGATTTGGTTCGTAAAATAGTAGAAAAAAATGATACTCATTTGTTTGCTATTTTATACGACCGTTACGCAGGTGTGGTGTATAATAAGTGTTATAGTTTTTCTAAAAGTAAAGAAGAGGCACAAGATTTAACACACGATGTTTTTATACGATTATTTGTTAAATTGAGAACTTTTAAAGGAAAATCTAAATTCTCTACTTGGTTGTATTCTTTTACGTATAATTTTTGTGTTAATTACGTGCAAAGAAACAAAGAGAAAAAAAAAGAAAAAGTTACCTTAGTAACTGATGAAATAAGAGAAGAAAGCAATATTGATGATATTGAAGACGCTACACTATTTGAATTAAAATCAGATAAACTAGCTAAAGCACTTGAAATAATTTCTCCTTCAGAGAAAATGATCTTGTTAATGAAGTATCAGGATGATATGAGTATTAAAGATATTTCTATAGGTTTAGATTTAGGAGAAAGTGCAGTTAAGATGCGATTGAAAAGGGCTAAAGATAAAGTAGTGAAAGCGTATAACGAACTGTAATAAATTATGGATAATCCATTTAAACAAATATTACATAACGAGGAGTTACCGGAAGTGCTAAAAGATAAAGTGCTTAATGATGTAGCAATGATAAAGCTATCAATTGATATAGCAGATTTATTTGTTGTGAAATATCCGAGTACTATTGTAGATTTGCTTAGTAGCAGTTCGCATAACAAAAACGAATCTAAAAAAGATTAAAAACTAAATTTTAACTACTCTAACTACAAAAAATTATGATTACTCTACAAATAGATATTTTAGCCCCCTTTTTAAATCTTTTTCAAGACATAGCTAAAACATTACCAACTGTAGCGATGTTTATTCTTTTTGTAATTGTTTCTTGGCTGGCAATAAAAGTATTTCTATATATCGTTAGAAAGGCTTTATCAAAAACTAAAATAGATGAATGGTCTAAAAAACTCAACAAAACAGAGATTTTTGGGAACAGTACCATTAATATTGTTTTAACTAATGTGATTTTAGCTGTTTTAAAGTGGTTTTTAATTTTCATTTTTGTAATGGTTGGGGCAGAGGTATTTGGTATGAATGTCGTTTCTGATGGGATAAAAAGCTTTTTTGCTTATTTGCCAAAACTACTAACAGCAGTAGGTATTTTTGTGGCAGGTGCATATTTAGGAACAATGGTAAAAAAAGCCATTCAAACCATGTTTAAGTCTCTTGAAATTTCAGGTGGAAATTTAGTAGGAAATATTGCTTTTTATTTAATTGTAATATTTTTATCTATAACAGCTCTTGATCAAGCAGGTGTAGACACATCAGTAATAAAAAGTAATTTAACATTACTAATAGGTTCTGTACTACTAGCGTTTACTTTAGCTTTTGGTTTTGGAGCTAGAGATGCTGTTGCTAGATTACTTTTTGGCTATTATTCAAGAAAGAATATATCAATAGGAGAAAAAGTTATAATAGATGAAGTAGAAGGTGTTGTTGTGGCAATAGATAATATTTGTATTACGATTAATACAGATACAGGAAAGGTTATATTACCAATTAAAAATGTAGTTGACAATAAAATAGTTATAAAAAATAATAAAAATTAACATTTTTTTATATCTTTGAAAACGCTAAAAACAATGTTTTTAACAGTACGATAGATTTCGGGGGACTTCTATCCGATTGATAAAGAGAAATCTTTATGAAAAGCCGCTTTTTGCGGCTTTTTTTATTTTAAAATTTAAATAAATCATTTACATCTATTGTGTTTTTGAATAAATTATTAAATAATTTATAAAATAAGTGACCAAATAAAATTTTTTGTGTCTAAATAATAAAGAGTAATAGGATTTCGGGGGACTTCATATTATTTTTAAACTTAAAAAGGCTTTCTAATTTAGAAAGCCTTTTTTTATTGTGAATATATGTTTAAGGAATCTTATTCAAAAGCTAAGTGCAAAAACACTCCTCTAGTTCCTAAGAAATTAATTGGGTCTGTCCATTGACTAGGAGATTTGTTATCGTATATAGCCTCATTATTTATGGCAAAAACCCCTCTTATAGAAGGTGAGAATTTAAAATAACTTAAGTAAAAATCAACACCAATACCTACTTCGTACATGAAATTAGTGGTTGATGTTCTAAATTCTCCAGCAAAATTATCATCACTGTTTTTTTCATTACTTGAAAAGTTATGATCGTATGAAACTCCTCCAATAACATAAGGTCTCATATTATTAAGCCTGTTTGTGCTAAATTTTAACAGCAGTGGTAAGTGTAAGTATGTGGCTCCAACCTCACGTGTTTTTTCGTTTTCTGCTCCAGGTATATGTTTAAAACGTAATGTTTTGGTGTTAGACATTAAACCAGGTTCAAAACGTAGGTTAATATTATTATGTAACCTTAAGTCAGCAATTAAACCTACATTAAAACCAATAGAGGACTCTACTTCGATTTCAGCATTATCAAAATCACTTGGAGCATAAGAAATTTTATAACCATTATTATTAGCTCCTAAGTAAAAACCATAGTGAAAAAGAGGTTTGTCAAAACTAGGAAGTTTCAATATTTTTTCTTTTTGCGCTTGTGTGGAAAACGACGTTACTAAAATTCCGAAAAGTAAAAGCTTTTTTAACATATTATTTTAAAGCGGTATAAATTGATGCAACACCAAACGTTACAGGTATATTCTTTGCATTCTTAAACCCGTTTTTTTGTAAAATATTGTTGAAAGCCTTTCCAAAAGGGAAGGAATTTGCTGTTTTTGATAAATAAGAGTAAGCAACCTTATCTTTTGAAAAGAGTTTACCAATAATAGGTAAAATATAATTAGTATACAATTTATATCCTTGCTTGAAAGGAAACTTGGTTGGATTTGAGGTTTCTAATACAACAAACTTACCTCCAGGTTTTAATACACGTAATATTTCGGTTAAGCCTTTATCTAAGTTTTCAAAGTTTCTAACACCAAAAGAAACAGTAATTGCATCAAAGGTATTATCAGGAAAAGGAATGTTTTCACTATCTCCAACAATCATTTTAATTTTATTAGATAAATCAGCCTTGGCTATTTTATGTCTTCCTACTTGTAGCATTCCTTCAGAAATATCTAACCCTACAATTCTTTCAGGGTTTAATTTAGACATCATTAAGGCTAAATCACCTGTACCAGTAGCAATATCTAAAATTTGTTGGGGTTTATTTTCTCCTACTAATTTTACCACTTTTTTACGCCAGCTAACATCAATTCCTAAAGAAATTACACGGTTTAAGCCGTCGTAATCTTCAGAAATATTGTCAAACATTTGAGCTACTTGCTCTTTCTTTCCTAATTCAGAATCTTTATATGGTTTAATCTTTTCAGACATATGTTTTTGTTAGGTTTACGGTAAATTACCCATTAATGGCAACTACTTCATTAATTTGATTAGGTAACATTTCTTTAAGCATAGTTTCAATACCGTTTTTTAATGTTACTGTTGATGATGGACAGCCACTACAAGCTCCTTGTAAAATAACGCTTACTCTTTTGCTATCAGCATCATATGCTTGAAAAGCAATATTACCGCCATCAGAGGCTACGGCAGGCTTTATATATTCATCCAAAATATCAACAATTTTAGCTTCAGTATCGGTTAAATTCTCTTTAGGAACTTCAACGTTTTGCTTAGTTTGCTGTTTTGGTAATTCAGATATAATTTTTTTGCCTTCCTGTATATAACTACGAATAAAAGTACGTACTTCTTGGTATACTTCATTCCAATCAATCATATCGTATTTGGTGATTGAAATGTAGTTTTCAGAAATAAAAATTTCTTTTACAAAAGGAAAACTAAATAAGGCTTGAGCTAGAGGAGAAGATTTGCTAGCTTCTTCAATATTAGTATACTCAACATCAGTTTGTGTTAAAGCTTTGTTGGTTCCGAATTTCATTACAGCTGGATTTGGTGTAACTTCAGCATATACTTCAACAGCATCTTTTTTGGTAGTTTCTTCTTTTACTACAGAATTACCATCTTGGATGTAAGCTTCTATTTGCTCGCGAACCTCTTCTTCAACATCGCTCCATTCAACAATATCATATCGTTGAATAGCAATGAAGTTAGCTGTAACTAATACCTTCTTTACAAAAGGAAGATAAAATAGCTGTTGTGCTAACGGAGAGTTTTTAGCCTCGTCTATATTATTGTATTCATAACTACCACCGTTTACTAATATTTTGTTACTAACAAATTTTAGAATGGTTTCGTTATTAGTTTCTTGTATGTTTATTTTTATTGAACTCATAAGTTGTAAATAAGAAGCAAAATTAAGGTAAAAAACTGAGATATGTATATATAAAAAGTCCTGCATATAGCAGGACTCTTCTTGTATGTTTTTTTATATATTATAAACTGAAAGTGATTGTTCCAGAGATTCTAGAAGTATCGGTTGTTAATTCAATAGGATCTACATTTACAGCAGTTGAGTTATAAATATGGTACGGACTGTTGTTTTCTGAGTTAGTATATGATAAATCAAACTTAACGTTTCCGAAATTATAACCAAGTCCTAATGAAAAACCAGAAATATTATCACCGTCTAGAGCATTTTTATAAGGGCTTTCTTCATAATGATAACCACCACGAACACTCATTTTGTCAAAACGCCACTCAGTACCAATGTTTAAGGAATGAGTACCTTTGAAATCATTATCAAAGTTTTGATTAGTTTCTATAAAATAAGGGGCGTTCTCTCTATATTTTGTGCCACTGTAATCTTTATAAGTATAGTCAGCACTTATTAAACCCTGTTTACCAAAAACAAATGCTGCACTGGCTGTAAGTTTACTTGGTGTTCTTAGTCTGAAAATGTTTGAGTTAAATTCTTCGCCACTGTTAACATCGGTATTTTGGTTTGTTGCTGAAATTTCAGTGTAACCTATCCAATCATCATATCTAGAGTCATTCGGGTCGAAGACGTTTAAGTTGCTGTCTTCAAAAACTTCATTATACCATGTTGGAGTCTCATAAGCTAACCCGAAACGGAAGCTTTGATTTACTTTATAAATAAAACCAGCACTAAAAGATACTCCGCTACCTTCAAAGTAACTATCTTGAACATTAAAAGCGTTTAATGTGTTACCATTATTATCTTCATTAACTTCTCTAAGTTCTGTAACTTGACCAAAGCTTAAGTTATGAAACTTTATACTAGCTCCTGCATATAATTTGTTTAGATGTACAGCAGAGAATCCCATCTCAAAAATGCTACTCTCTCCGTAGGTAGAATTAAAAAAACGTTGTTCTTGTCCATTGTCGTACTGATTGGTAATATCATCAGGATGTTCATTGAATAATGCCTGACCACTATTACCTTGTGAAGAAAACAAACCTTCAAAATCACTTTTTAATCTATAGTTAAAGGTTAATGCAAAACGGTTCCAGTCAGAGTTATGAGCAGAGTCAAAAGATAAAATACCACCAGCTTGGGTAATGTTAAAAAAATCATCTTCTGTTTCTGTTGTGTTTCCGTAATACTTAGCTGTATATGTAGTGTTTCTATTACCTAAAGTTACCCCAAAAGTACTTTTAATGGCAACGGCACTACCAGCTGGGTTAATACCAAAAGAAGATATGTCTCCACCTAATGCTCCAAAGGCTCCACTCATTGCTTCAAAACGAGCAGTTCCATAATTATTGTCTCTTGAAAATAAGATTCCTAAATCATTGTAGCCCAAAGATTGCGAGTAGGCAGTATACGTACTAGCGATAATTATCGCGAAAGTTAAAATTCTTTTCATTTTTTCATTAATTCGTTAAAACTTATCTTGAAATTTTGATGCAAGATTATCTTCTAGAGCTTCTTGATGAGCTTCTGTTACTTCCTCTTGAGCTTCTGGTAGAAGAACTTCTTGTACTTCTTGATGGAGCAGAGTAACTACGAGAATTTCTAGAAGGTTTTGAATAACTTTTAGAGTTTCTTGGAGAATACGACTTTCTAACAGATCTATTAGAATATTGGTTTCTCTTGGTATAGCTTCTAGAATTTCTAACTGATGAAGATTTACGAACACCGTCATTATTAGAAGCTCTATGATTTCTAGTAGAATATCCTCTTGAACTCCTTGTTGAGCGAGGCGTACTTCTATAACTACGGGTAGATCTACTACCGTTAGAATTATAACTTCTTGTTCTAGTTGATCGTTTTATACTTCTATTGTTAGAGTTGCTTCCTCTTCTAGTATTATAGCTTCTCGTATTTCTTGTAGAACGAGTATTTCTGTTGTTACGATAAGTTCTACTATCACTTCTTCTGTAAACATCAGAAGAGCGTCTAGAAGTGGTAGTTCCTCTACGACCTGTAGTATAACCTCTTCTAGAAGTTGTTGCAGTTCTGTGACTTCTATAGTAGTTGGCACCTCTGTAAGGACGTCTATAATAGCGATTATTATAGTATCTATATGGTCTGTAATGGTTGTACCTGTAATACGGAGAGTTCCAGTAAGAGTTATAGAAACCTCCTCCTAAACCTACATAAAACCCAGAGTTCCAGTGGTAAGGGTGCCAGTGAGAGTTATATGCCCAACCACCATAGTAACGAGGCCTCCACCAAGGTCTGTAATAATCATAGCCATAATTCCAATACCAATCGTTGTAATAACCCCATCTTGGATAAGTATTAATATTTATAACTACATCATTATTGTCAGAATAACCCCATGGTTCATTACCATTGTATGTAATTCTTGTTTCAGGTTCTTCTTCATAAATAATATCTTCATCATTATAAGAATCATCGTTTTCAGACTTATAATTTTCTATATCAGTAAAAATATCAGTACCATTTAAAGCGTCTAAACGTTCCACTTCTTTGGTAAAATAATTTTCTTGATATTTATCATATGCACGATCATCAGTAACAACTACTTTACTTTGTGGTTGTTCTATTTCATCAGCATAAATACCGTCATCACTACCAGTAACCGTTTGCGCAGAACCACAAGATATAAAGGTAGCTGCTATCAAAAATGATAAGGTATAAAAAGAGAGTTTGGTTTTGGTGTAATGTAGCTTCATGACTTTTTATTTTATGTTAAAGTAAATTGTTTTTTTATGAGCTGCAAAAAATTAGTTCTTTGTTGGGCTTGTTACCTTTTTAATGTAGTTTTGCAGATACAATTTACGCATAAAAAATAACAATATTTATGCCAAACTTTTGATTATGAGCAAACATTTAACAAAAAGAGCCGAAGATTACTCTAAATGGTATAACGAATTGATTGTAAAAGCTGATTTAGCTGAGAATTCAGCAGTAAGAGGTTGCATGGTAATTAAGCCCTACGGATTTGCAATTTGGGAGAACATGCAAAAAGAATTAGATAGAATGTTTAAAGAAACAGGACATCAAAATGCTTATTTTCCTCTTTTTGTGCCCAAAAGTTTGTTTGAAGCAGAAGAAAAGAATGCTGAAGGATTTGCAAAAGAATGTGCGGTAGTTACACATTACCGATTACAAAATGACCCAGATAATGAAGGAAAGCTACGTGTAGATCCTGAGGCTAAATTGGAAGAAGAGTTAGTCGTTCGACCGACATCTGAAGCAATTATTTGGAATACTTATAAAGGATGGATTCAATCACACAGAGATTTACCATTGCTAGTAAATCAATGGGCAAATGTTGTAAGATGGGAAATGCGTACACGTTTATTCTTACGTACTGCTGAGTTTTTATGGCAAGAAGGTCACACAGCACATGCAACAAAGGCAGAAGCAATAGCTGAAGCAAAGCAAATGCAAGAGGTGTATGCAACTTTTGCTGAGAACTTTATGGCAATGCCTGTTGTTAAAGGAGCTAAAAGTGAGAGTGAACGTTTTGCTGGGGCAGATGATACCTTAACAATAGAAGCTTTAATGCAAGATGGTAAAGCATTACAAGCTGGAACTTCACACTTTTTAGGACAAAATTTTGCTAAGGCATTTGACGTAAAGTATACCTCGAAAGAAGGAAAGCAAGAATATGTATGGGCTACTTCTTGGGGGGTATCAACACGTTTAATAGGTGGATTGATAATGACACACTCTGATGATGCTGGTTTAGTACTACCTCCAAAGCTAGCGCCAATTCAAGTTGTAATTGTACCTATATATAAAGGAGAGGAACAATTAAATGCTATTTCTGAAAAAGTAGATGTAATTGTAAAAGAATTACGAGCTAAAGGAATATCAGTAAAATTTGACGATAGAGACACTTTTAGACCAGGTGCTAAGTTTGCTGAGTATGAATTAAAAGGTGTTCCCGTACGAGTTGCAATGGGAAAAAGAGATTTAGAAAATGGAACAGTAGAAGTAGCGCGTCGTGATACTTTTGAGAAACAAACAGTCTCTAGAGATGAGGTGGTAGATATTGTAGCTAATTTATTAGAAGAAATTCAAAAGAACTTATATAATAGAGCATTAATTTACAGAAACGATCATATTACGGAAGTAAACTCTTTTGAAGAGTTTAAAGATGTGATAGAAAATAAAGGAGGGTTTGTATCAGCACATTGGGATGGTACAATTGAAACAGAAGATAAGATAAAGGAGTTAACAAAAGCTACAATAAGATGTATTCCTAATGATGTAAAAGAAGAGAATGGAGTATGTGTGTTAACAGGAAAACCATCAACAAAAAGAGTATTTTTTGCAAAAGCATATTAAAAAAATAAAAAAAAGCTTTGTGTAATAAAAAACAGTTTTTATATTTGCACCCGCAATCGCAAAAAGATTGTTTTGGTCCGTTCGTCTAGGGGTTAGGACGCCAGGTTTTCATCCTGGTAACACGGGTTCGATTCCCGTACGGACTACAAGTTCTTTTTATTTGTTTTTTTTGAAATAAATAAAATAAAAATAAATTTAGTTGCAGATAACAAAAATAATTGTATATTTGCACCCGCAATCAGAACGATTGTTTTGGTCCGTTCGTCTAGGGGTTAGGACGCCAGGTTTTCATCCTGGTAACACGGGTTCGATTCCCGTACGGACTACAAGTTTTTTATAAACAATTAACGTATTAATAGAATGGCAAATCATAAGTCAGCATTAAAGAGAATTAGAAGTAACGAAGCAAAGCGCTTAAGAAATAAGTATCAGCATAAAACAACTCGTAATGCTGTTAGAAAATTAAGAGCTACTGAAGATAAGAAGGAAGCAGAAGGAATGTTTTCGACTGTTGTGTCTATGTTAGATAAGTTAGCAAAGAACAACATTATTCATAAGAATAAAGCAGCAAATTTAAAGTCTAAACTGGCTAAGCATGTTGCCGCTTTATAAGAGTTTTAAGGTTAGTTAATAGTTAAACGCTTCGATATTTTTATCGAAGCGTTTTTATTTTATATTAAATACAAAGAGCCATTTAGTAGCACTCACAATTATTGTGTTTATACAAAGATTGTTATTAATTTATAAAGGAAGAATTTTGTTTTTTTACCTCTCTACATTATGTTTTTAACGCTTTTATTTTAGTGTTAAAAGATTTAGTCCTAGCATTAGGTAATCCTATTTATAAAATTATAATTAATAATTATCGTATTTGCTATGGAGTAGTAATCCTTGATGTGGTAAACAAGTGCTTTTAAAAAAGTAACTAATTCTATTTTTCTATGAGTTCCCTATACTACAAAATCCTAATTCCGATGCACGATTTATTAAGATGATCTCTTCTATCTATCGTTAGTCCCTAATATGTAAATAAACACGCTTACACGAAAAGTGAAAGTTTGAATTATGACTTCTTTATTGGAACCGTTTGAAATAAAAATAATGTTATAAATCCAAGTCCACAACAACTTTTGAGATCCATTATTTGACTTTTATTCTTTAAGTAAGTAAAAAGACTACAATTTCTCTTTTTAATGTTTAAAAAGATGGTTTTAATTTATTTACCAATCATATTTTTTATGAGCATCTAAACGAATGAAAATGAATAGCAGTAAGGTGAATCCCCATAAAGATGATCCTCCATAACTAAAAAAGGGTAGTGGTATTCCTACAGTAGGTAGTAGCCCTATTACCATACCAATATTAACAATAATATGAAAAAAGAAAATAGAAGCTACACTATAGCCATATATTCTTGCAAATTTATTAGTTTGTGTTTCTGATAAGTAGATTATCCTATAGAGCAAAAACATAAATAAAACTATGACAAGAGAACTCCCTAAAAAGCCCCATTCTTCACCAACGGTACTATATATATAATCTGTGTGTTGTTCAGGAACAAAGTTGCCTTGAGTTCTATCTCCCTGCAAAAAGCCTTTTCCAGAAAAACCACCAGAACTAATTGTTTTTTCAGATTGATAAGAGTTATAGCCAATACCTTTGTTGTCTTGTATCTTTCCTAATAAAATATCAAACCTGTCTTTTTGATGTTGACCTAATATATTATTATAAGTATAACTAATTCCCAAAATAAAAAAAATAGAAAAAAGGTAAGAACCAATTATTTTTATAACATTGAAGCGAAAAAATCGCTTATTTCTATAGATTCCATAAAAAACAACAAGTGTTATTACAAGTAAACATGAAATAAGAACCCACTTTGCTCCAAAATATATAGTTAGTAAGAATAGAATTATAGAAATTGTTCCGAATAATATATATGCTAACGTAAGCCCTTCTCTGTTTAAAACAAAAAAGAAAGCGAAATATATTAGTACGGATCCCATGTCGGGTTGTAATGCGATGAAAAAAGCTGGTAAAAAGATAATTATAAAAGCTTTGGCCTGATTTTTTATTAGTTTAAGATTGTATTGACGATCACTCATTAGCTTAGCCAATGCTAGTGCGGTAAAAGCTTTTGCAAATTCAGAAGGTTGCAATCCTATACCTCCAAAATTATACCAAGAAGTAGCCCCATTAATTTTTTTACCAAATACAAGTACTCCAGCTAATAAAACCAGAGAAAAAATGTACATAACACTGGAAAATTGTTCGTAAAACTTTGAATTAAAAAAAAGGATGAAGATGATAACTGGCAAACTAAGTCCTATAAAAATTAATTGTTTGCCATATTTTGTAGAAAAGTCAAAAATTTCTCTCGATTCTTCTGTAGAAGATGCAGCATAGATATTAACCCATCCAAAACCAACTAATAGTATATAGAGAAAAACAAGTAGCCAGTCGACTCCAGCAAAAATATTATTTCGTTCCTGTCGCAATAGTATCGCTTTTTTGAATTAATAATTGATTGTCATATCTTTCTTGAAGACTTAGGTTAATCATACGGTTTTCAAGATGTTTTCTTGATATAGATTTGTTTAAGTATTTTTCAATTAGTAAGCTGGTAATAGGGGCCGCAATTGTAGATCCATATCCTCCGTTTTCTACAAAAATAGCTATGGCTATTTTGGGGTTTTCTTTTGGAGCAAAGGCTATAAAAATAGAGTGATCTGTTAACTGAACTTTTTTCTTATTTACTCTAATAAAGTTTTCAACCGTTCCTGTTTTCCCACAAATATCTATTCCCTTAACTTGACTATATCTAGCTGTACCTCTGGTAAATGTTTCATACATTGCCTCAATAGCAATAGGGAAATGTTCAGGGGAAACTGTTGTTTTTCTAGGAGTTGTATATATTGAATCAAGATTAGGTTTATCTTCAATTTTCTTAACAATATGAGGGGTGTAAAAATAGCCCTTGTTAGCAATAGCTGCAGTCATGTTTGCTAACTGAATAGGTGTGGTTTCTACCTCACCTTGTCCAATGGCATTTGAAATTGTTGTAGTAGCTCCCCATCTAAAATCATAACTTCTGTCGTAAAATCTTCCATTTGGTATTCTTCCTTTTTGACCAGAAGGAAGATCGTAACCTAAATAGTTACCTAACCCAAAGCTTTTTGCATGTTCACTCCAAGCATTAGTTCCTATTGTTGGGTTTTCATAGTTATCTATAATTTTCCTATAGGTGTTAGCAAAATAAGTATTACAAGATTTAGCAATAGCTGTTTTTAGACGTACAGGTCGTCCAACAATTCTACAGTGGCATCCCATAAAAGCATTTGGTCGTTTACCGTAGCGATATCCGTGATTACAATAAAAGCCTGAGTTTTCATCAATCACACCTTCTTGTAAGCCAATTAAACCGGTTAGGATTTTGAAAGGCGAACCAGGAGCATACATTGCTTGCAGCCCTCTATCAAAAGTTGGCATGTTTATACTGTCGTTAAAAAGTTTTACAGAGTTAGGAGAGCGTTGCCTTCCAACCAATAAATTCGGGTCATATGAAGGAGCGGTTACTAATGCTAAAATCTCGCCTGTTTGAGGTTCTATTGCAACAATACCTCCTCTTTTTCCAGACATTAATAATTCTCCATATTGTTGTAACTCACTATCAATAGTTAATGTCAAATCTTTACCAGCTACAGCAAGTGTGTCATATTTTCCATCTTTATAAGAACCAGTAATTTTATTTAGGTTATTTCTTTTAAAGTATTTTCTCCCTTTAATACCTCTTAATTCTTTCTCATATTGTTTTTCAACACCAAGCTTACCAATTAATTCTCCTTGTTCGTAGTAATCACTATTCTTAGCTACATATTCGTTTACCTCGCTAATAAATCCGAGTACATTGGCTGCAGATTTTATAGGATAGTTTCGGATAATACGTTTTTGTATATAGAATCCTTTATACTTAGGTAGTTTCTCTTGTAAAAAAGCATAGTCTTCTTTGGCTAGTTGTTTTAGAAATACCGAAGGAAGCCATCGCGCATAGTTTTCAGCTTTTTTAAAACGTTTTATAAAATCTTCCTTGTCGATTTTTAAAAGAGAGCAGAATTCTAAAGTGTCTAAAGGTTCTACTTCTTTGGGAGTAATCATTACATCGTAAGATAATTGATTAGCGACTAACAATTTTCCATTACGATCATAAATATAACCACGTTCAGGATAATCGTATTCAATTTTTATGGTAGCACTATTGGTTAGGCTTTGTTCACCTCCGTGTACTACTTGTAATTGAAATAGTCGACAGATATAAACAATTCCAATAAGAGTAATTAAAAATATAAGTAAGAAACTTCTTTTCATGTGAGTTTTTTCCTAAATATAAAACTTCCTAAAAAATACAACAGTAACGTAAAAACACTAGAAAAAAGTGTATTGATAAGCACATTTGAAATGTTATAAAAGCTAAAGTTAGTTAAACTAAATAAAATGAAGTGGTGAACTAATGTTAAAATTGCTGTATAATTAAATACTTTATCAAAAGATTCATGTCTTAGGTTAAAGAGCAGATAATCTGATGATGTTTTTTTGAAAACAGCCTTAAAAACAAATAGACGGATATAAGCCATAAATACAGTAGAAAAAGCATGAATTCCGCCAGAGTTAGAAAAAGCATCTACACATAAACCTAATAAAAAAGCTACTAATAAAAGAGAAAACCTGTTTTCTTTAATAGGGAATAAAAAAATAAAAACAATATAAATGTAAGGGTTTACATAGCCTAAAAATAAAATATTATTTAGAATCAACACTTGTAGTAACAAGAGGAAAACGAATAAAAATATTAAGTATACTGTTTTATTCATTGTTATTTTCTACAGTTTTTATTTCTTTTTTATTTAGGTTGGTTATTATATAAACATGACTTAAGTTAGACATATCGTTAAAGAGTTTAATGTTTATACTATTAACCGCAGATAATTCTTCAGGTACTTTTACGACTGTTCCAATAGGTATCCCGTTTGGAAAAATGGTAGATCTTCCTCCAGTAACTACAGTATCACCTTTTTTAAAAGCTGCCTGACGTGGAATGTCGGTTAGTTGTACAATATTGTAATCCTTACCGTCCCATGTTAATGTACCGTAATGATTGTTATTTTTAAACTTAGCGTTGATATTGCTTTTTGAATTTAAAATAGATTGTACTCTAGCAAATTTATTAGAAACATTGTCAGTAATACCAATAACCCCTTTGCTATTTATTACTCCCATTTCTTGAAAAACATTATAATTTTTACCTCTGTTAATTGTTAAAAAGTTGTCAGCTTTGTGAAAAGAGTTCTTAATTATTTTTCCAGAAATGTAGTTGAAATTTTGATAGAGATTTATTGTATCTATTATCTGATTAGCAGAAACACTATCAAGATAAGTGTTAATTTTTTCTAATTTATTTTTTAACGCTAAGTTTTCTTCAACAAGTACAGAGTTTGTTTCTTTTAAGTTAAGATACTCCGATATGTTAGATGATTTTTGATATAGCCCACCTGTAATGAAATTAGTAGAGCTAATAAATTTACTTTTATGAAAAGAATGGTTGTTAATGATTAATGCAACAGCTATAACTTCTAGGAATAGAAAAAATAAGAAATACTTATACTTCTGTAAGAAATAAATAAGCTGTTGCATAAATAATCA
Organism: Tenacibaculum sp. ZH5_bin.1; assembly: GCF_042865525.1. Taxonomy (NCBI): domain Bacteria; kingdom Pseudomonadati; phylum Bacteroidota; class Flavobacteriia; order Flavobacteriales; family Flavobacteriaceae; genus Tenacibaculum; species Tenacibaculum sp. ZH5_bin.1. The sequence goes on from NZ_JBEGIO010000006.1 coordinate 110,763, forward strand.
TTCAAATTTATTTGATTAATACAGTTTTGTATTTTTCTAAATTTTTAAGTGCAATACCTGTTCCTCGAACTACAGCACGTAACGGGTCTTCAGCAACATATACTGGTAAATCTGTTTTTCTAGATAAACGCTTATCTAAACCTCTAAGCATTGATCCACCCCCAGCTAAATAAATACCTGTATTGTAAATATCAGCAGCTAATTCAGGAGGTGTTTTAGATAGTGTTTCCATTACGGCATCTTCAATACGTAAAATTGATTTATCTAGAGCTTTTGCAATTTCACGATAAGAAACTTGTATTTGTTTAGGCTTTCCACTTAATAAATCACGTCCTTGAACCATCATGTCTTCAGGAGGTGTGTCTAAATCTTCTGTAGCTGAACCTATTTGTAGTTTTATTTTTTCGGCAGTAGTTTCCCCAACATATAAATTGTGTTGCGTACGCATGTAATACATAATATCGCTGGTAAATAAATCTCCAGCAACTTTTACTGATTGATCACAGACAATACCAGCTAGTGCTATAACAGCAATTTCAGTTGTACCACCACCTATATCAATAATCATGTTTCCTTTAGGCTCCATTATATCAACACCAACACCAATAGCTGCTGCCATTGGTTCGTAAATCAAATAGATTTCCTTAGCATTCATGTGACGACCAGAATCAATAACTGCTCGTTTTTCAACTTCAGTAATTCCAGAAGGAATACAGATTACCATTCGTAATGATGGTGGAAATAATCTCTTTTTTATAGCAGGAATTTGTTTTACAAATTCCTTGATCATTTCTTCAGAAGCTTGAAAATCAGCAATTACACCGTCTTTTAAGGGGCGTATAGTTTTGATGTTTTCATGGGTTTTTCCTTGCATTCTACTGGCTTCGTGACCTGTAGCGATAATTTTACCAGTGAGCCTATTTCTAGCAACAATAGAGGGGTTGTCAATAACTACCTTACCATTGTGGATTATAAGTGTATTTGCAGTACCTAAATCTACTGCAATATCTTCTGTCATGAAATCGAAAAAACCCATAAAGATTTCGTTATTTATATTTAATTTTAATGTATTCTCACAAATCTAATAAAAATCTGTGGGTATTTTACACTCAATATAATTAATGTTTAAAATGTCTAGTTCCAGTAAAAACCATTGCTACATTATTATCATTACAATAATCAATACTTAATTGGTCTTTAATAGATCCCCCTGGTTGAATTACACTTTTTATACCTGCTTTATCTGCTATTTCTACACAGTCAGGAAAAGGGAAAAAAGCATCACTAGCCATAACAGCTCCGTTTAAGTCAAAGTTAAAACTATTAGCTTTTTCAATAGCTTGTCTCAAAGCATCAACTCTACTTGTTTGACCTGTTCCCCCAGCTAATAATTGCTTGTCCTTTACTAAAATAATAGTATTAGACTTAGTGTTTTTACATAGTTTAGATGCAAATAACAAATCCTCTAACTCATTTTCTGATGGTTTATTGTTAGTAGGGTAAGTTAAATCATCTAATTTGTCTGTAATATAATCTTTATCTTGAACTAATACTCCGTTTAAAGCAGTTCTAACTGTTTGTTTAGGTAATTCAATTTCTTTTTGAATCAATATTACTCGATTCTTTTTACCTTTTAAAATTTCTAAAGCATCAGCATCATAAGCAGGAGCAATAACTACTTCACAGAATAATTTGTGAATTTCTTCGGCAGTGGCTTTATCAATTTTCGTGTTAGAAATTAAAATCCCTCCAAACGCAGAAACAGGGTCACCAGCTAAAGCGTCTATATAAGCTTGATGAATTGTTTTACGTTGAGCAAAACCACATGCATTGTTATGTTTTAAAATAGCAAATGTTGGATCTTCACCTTTAAACTCTTCTATTAAATTAACAGCAGCATCAACATCTAATAAGTTATTATAGCTTAATTCTTTTCCATGTAGCTTATCAAACATAGCATCTAAATCGCCAAAGAAAAAACCTTTTTGATGAGGGTTTTCTCCATAACGTAATACTTTAGATGTAGTTTCACTAGCTTTATATACAACTTCATCTTCATTGAAATAATTGAAAATGGCAGTGTCATAATGAGAGGAGATATTAAAAGCCTTAGCAGCAAACTTTTTTCTATCGTTTAACGAAGTTTCTCCGTTGCTTTCTGAAATAATAGTTAAGAAATGTTCATATTGTTCCATTGAAGAAATAATAACAGTGTCTTTAAAGTTTTTTGCAGCTGCACGGATTAACGAAATCCCACCGATATCAATTTTTTCAATAATATCTTGCTCTGAAGCTCCAGAAGCAACTGTTTTTTCAAAAGGGTATAAATCTACAATTACTAAATCTAACTGAGGAATGTTATATTCTTCCATCTCAGTAATATCGCCTTCGTGATCTTGTCTGTTTAAGATGCCGCCAAAAACTTTAGGGTGTAACGTTTTTACTCTTCCTCCTAAGATAGAAGGATATGAAGTAACATCTTCTACAGGTACTACATTAACACCTAAGTCTTTGATGAATTTTTCAGTACCTCCCGTAGAGTATATAGTAACACCTAGATTATTAAGTTTTTTAACAATAGGCTCTAATCCGTCTTTGTGAAAAACAGAAATTAACGCTGATTTAATAGTTTTTATATTGTTCATTATTGTTGTGTTGTTAAGCTTGCAAAGCTAGTAAAAGAGTAGTCGACACACAATATTTTTTTAGCTTTTAAGATTGAAAACACCACCAAAAATATTCTTTGGTGGTGTTTTAATACAACAAAACTATAAATATAAATTACTCTGCTGTTTCTAAGAAGTTTCGAAACCAGATTGTGAATTTTTCTATTAAAGATTGTTGAGATTTTGAACGAGCATTAGCACTGCCTAATGCTGCATAAGAAGGATGTTCTCTATTGCTCATATTTAAGGGGATTAATGGGGTTGTTTAAAATCACATCAAATAAAGTAAAAAAAAACTTAATAATCAAGTGATTATAAAATAATTATACAAAATTAGCTATTTTTTTGCAAATATATTCCAATAAATCTTCGTCGTTTTTAGTAAAAGGGTTAACAGTATGAGAGTCAATATCTATTTGACCGATGTTTTCGCCGTTTACAAAGATGGGAATTACAATTTCAGATTTTACTTTCCAACCACATGAAATATAATTGTCTTGTTCACTAACATCTTGTACAACAAAGTTTTTATTGCTAACTGCTACTTGTCCACAAATACCTTTTCCAAAAGGGATGATTGTGTGTTCTGTAGGTTCACCGTTAAATTGAGCTAGTTTTAACTCGTTTTTATCACCATTTTTAAAGTAAAAACCAACCCAGTCATAGTAAGAGATTTCTGAAGCTAAATAATCGCAGATTTGTTGTAGTTTTTCTTCTTTAGAAGAATTATTACTAACTATTAAGTCTATATTGTTTTTTAGTTCTTGTATGTTCATGAAAATATTTTTTATCTTATTCGTAAAGAGTGCTTAAAGCTTACAAAAATAGTTGTAAGGATTGTGATAAAAAACTGAATTTTATTTTTTATAGCTTAGACAAGAGGTTTTAAGTGTTTTTTTTGTGAAAGACGATACAATTTCAAAAAGAATGAGTTTAAAGTTATGTGATAGCTAAAATATTTTCAATAAAAAAAGCAAAAGTTAAAAACCTTTGCTTTTTTATTTTTCTCTGTAGTATAAAATTACTGTTGAACGTATTCACTATGCCAAACAGCATCTTCAGGACCATCTCCTTTGTGTCCATCTAGTTGGATAACAAAGCTTTTAGCAGGAAAATAAGGAGTGATATGAATATCTAATAAAACACGGTCTTTTTGATTTTGATCTTGTTCTATTTTTATAACCTTAAAACGCTCAATTAGCTTAGTAGGTCCTTGAATATCGTCTAAGAATTTAACTATTTGGCGACGTAAATCAGCCTCAGTTCTAGAGCTCCAGTTTTCAAAAGCTCTTCTATTTAAAAAGTCAAATAAAACCTTTGTTATGTGATCGAATACTCTTACAACAGAGTAGGTTTGTAAACCTAAGTTGTCTCCGTTAAATAAAGTCTTGGCTGAAAAAGCCATTACTTTACTATATTCGTTAACCATAGGAACAAGTCCCATTTTTTCAATTTCTGAAATTTCACTCTTTTTAAGATCGAATCGTACACTTTCTACCTCATTAATACCTCCAAATTTTTTACCTGCTACTACTTGAGACATTAATGTGTGATATATTTTACCAGCCAAAGCAGAAGATGGCGGAACGTATAGGTTGTCTTCTTCACCCACGGCATCTTCTTTTTTTCTTCCTAGTAGCCAGTTACAAGTCATTAAAGTGTTTGATTTGTGAATTTCGCCACCAGAGTGATTTGCATTTGAGAACATGTCAACAATGTCGTCAGGTGTTTCAAGATCTTGGAAGTCTGTTAATAAAACAGCTTTGTTGTCATGTGCTATTTTAGACCATTTGTCTAAGACTACGTTAGATCCTAAATAACCAGGAACTACTAATATAGAGTAGTTGTCTTTTAAATCTAATCTATCAAAGTTTTGTTTAAACTCATTTGATACATAGTCTATAAAAAGAGGATTTTCTAAATCTTTTAATTGACTTAAATCGGCATTTAAGATGGTGATGTTTTTTACTTTGTCTTTTTCGGTGTTTTTGTAGAATAAAGCTACTGATCTATAAGAGGTTTCTAGTTCTTTTGTTTTTTCTAAGGTTTTCTTAAGATTGTAATTTAAAACACTTTCTATGTTGGTAGATTTTTCTTTTGCAGTATCACACATTGATTCGATACTGTCACTACTTTTAAGAATTTCTAACCAAACAGAAAGTCTGTTTTTTAAGTTTTTTCTTTCTCCTTTCCACTGCTCGTCGTTTAAAAATAGACTTTTTCTAGCTTTTCTTTTTGGGTTCAAGTTAGAGTAACCATCAACGATGTTTTCGATAAAAGAGAAACCACCGTACTCTTTTATGCCATCAATAGCGTTAGCTACTTCTTGACTAGGGGATTGTTGTTTAACTACTTCCGATTGCTGCGTTTTTACTTTTGTAGACATAGCTAATTATGTTTTTTTTGGTTTTATTGTTCGGCTTGCTCGATTTCTTTAATTGACTCTTCTAAAATTTTGATAAAGGTATCTTTTGTTTCAGGGTTACTAAGTGCTTTCATTAGCGCTCTGTTAGAAGATAGTTGTCTTGAAATTCTTAGATACTGGTCTTTTTCTATATCTAGCTTATTTAAAAAAGAGCTATTTGCCTTAATGTTCTCAACATTAAAATCACCTAAATTGTTGAAATTTAAAGATTCTTTAACGTCGGCGCCATTTTCATCGGTGTGTTCAAGATTCACTGAAGGTGAAAACTTCTCGAATACAGCTTCGATTGTGTCTAAACCATAGATAGCTTCGGGGGTTGCAGGAGCTTCGTCGGTAAGTTTTTGGATTAATAAAGTTTTGTTGGAAGAAATGTTTGCGATTGATTCATTAGCATCAACTTTAACTTCATTGCCTCCAATTCCGTAATTGTACATTGCCATAATAATTTTTTTTATTCTGCTACGAATCTATTAAATATTTGATAAAAAAAATTATTTTTACAGAAAAAAATTAAGGAAAAATGAATTATTTGAAGATCCCCCTAGACTTTTCCAGTATAACAAAAAGAAATAAAGAAAATAATAGATTGGGGTGTACACTTGAAGAATCCATAGCTCAACACCTCATGATAATTGCTACTTCAAAACAAGGTGAGGTTTTTGGAAGACCGAATTATGGTTCCGATATTTGGGATTTAGAATTTAACCAATTGGTTAAAATTAATAAATGGGAAGAAAAAGTTAAAGATTCTTTATATTATGCCTTTGTTGAGTATGAGCCAAGACTCAAGGATATTAGAGTTAGTGTAAGGTTATCTGAAATAGATGATGATGCTGAGACTACGGATGTTCATGTAAGAAGAAAAGCAGAAATTAAAGTATTTGGTACAATTATAGAAACCGATGCGCCATTTAATTTTGCTACACTTTTTTACATTAGTCCTTTATCACAATAAAAAAAATAAAAATAGCAATGAGAGACGAATATTTTATGAAAATTAAAAATCGAATGCTATTGCGTTCGATGGAATTATGGGGCATTAAAGATAAAAGGAGTGTAGATCCTATTTTAGACTTGCTTTTACATACTTTTGCTTATGAAATATCAAAATTACACCAACAAATAGATGTTTCAGATAAAGAATTATTAGATAGGTTATCTAGAATTTTGGTAAGTAACAAGTGGTCCTTACCATCACCTTCACATGCTTTATTAAAAGCTCAGCCGGAAGACGATACAACACAATTAAATGTTTCAGATCATTTTTATTGCTCAAAGAGAAGATTTGGAGAAGATAAGTTAGATGTTTTTTTTACTCCAATTATTACAAAAAAGCTAATAAATGCATCTGTTAAATATTTAGGGTACGATGATAAGTTGTTGGTTTGTGAAAACCGATTTGGTAACATGGAGGATGCTCTTTATTTATCTGAAGAAAAGAAAATTAAAGATTACGAACTTTGGTTTGGTGTTGAAATTTTAGATGATTTATTGGAAGAAACTAATAATCTATCTCTTTGTTTTATACTAAAAGATACTTCGCTTTTACCTTTTTTAAAAACAATGAAGGTGTATGATGTTGATGAGAATGAAATGTTTCTAGATAAGGAAGTTTTAATAAATAACAACAAAGAAGTTCACTACTTTGAAGATGTAATTTCTTTTTATGAAGACTGTTTTTATACTTTAAATTTAAATGAGTCTTGTAGACAACAAAAAACAATAAATGAATTATTTGGAGAGCAAACTGATTTTTTTATTGAGCCTGAAGATTTAGATAAAAAGCTTTTATGGTTTAAAGTAAAGTTACCAGAAGTTTTTTCTAGAGAGAAACTACAAGGAATAGAGGTAAGTTTAAATACTTTTCCAGTAGTTAATAGAAAGTTAGAGTATAAACAACATAACTTTAGAAAAAATGGAAGGATCTTATCGGTACTGAGTGAAGGTGAAAACTACTTTTTAAATATAGAAAGTTTAAGTGATGATAAAGGAAATAGTTATAGTAACGTTATAGAAAACTCTACAGAAAGTCTTGAAGGAGGTTATTCTCTCTACTTTGGAGACATAGGAAGGTTTGATACAAGAAGTGCTAAGATGATGTTAAGTAAAACTTCTCAAACTGTAAGAGAAGAGGGTAGTGCTTTTTCTGCTATAGGGTATGATATTATTCAAGCATATTTAGATGATTTGCATGAAAAACTAGATGAGATTGATAAGAAAATTCATTTAGAATTTGGTGAGGTTAATGCAAATAATAACAAAACATTTTTGTTAACCTATCCACATAAAGATGCCTTTAATTATGAATTTCAGTATTGGCTAACTAATGCAAACCACGCAAATGATATTAATACTAGTTATACTTTTAATCAGTATAGAACAGGTAAGTTTATTGATAGTAAAATAAAACTCAAAACAGATACAATAGGTGGGCATATAAGAAAAGAGGAGCACGACAAAATAAATGGACTGCGCTATGGGTTACTTACTAGAGAAAGAATTGTAACTAGAGAAGATGTTAAAAGTTTTATAAACAATAAAATAGGGCATTTTGTTGAGAGCCTTTCTATAAAAGATGGTGTTGCAATATCAAAAGAAAAGAAAAAAGGATTAATTAGAACTACAGATATATACATAAAAACTAAGAGAAAGTTAATTTCTGAAGAAAAACAAAACCTTTTCAGTTATTATCTTGAAAAAGAATTAGAAAAAAGATCAATATCAAATATAACATATAAAGTATTTTTTATAAAAAAATGATAGAAAAAGATTACAGTTCAAGTGCTTTATCAAGCATAAAAAGAGCTAAAAGTATTGCTTACAGAGAAAATCAAAGTACCTATGGTGTTAGTCATTTAATAACATCGCTAATTAATGAACCAACTGGTTTAGAAGAGATTATTGATAGCATGGGTAAAGATGCTAACTATATTCTTGAGTGGTTTGAGGTAATGAAAGAAATGTATAAGTCAACTCCACTAAAAGCTTCTGGAGATGTAAATCCAGACCATGAAGTTGCTAAGGTTTTCGAAGAATCTGAACGTTCAAAAATTAAATTAGGAACGGAAAATATTGATGCCTTATGTATTTTTACAGCAGTTGTAAGAGAGGGAGTTGTGTATTCTGGACAACAAATAGAAACATTAGGTATAACAGAACAAGATATTTTAAATCATTACAATGCTAATACTCCCACTTTTTTAGAATCAAACGTTAAGGAAAATATTTCTGCAATAAGTTCCTATATCGAAGACCTTCAAACAGAAGAGGTAATACAAAAAGGAAACTTAATCTTAGGTAGAGAAAAAGAAGTTCGATTGATTTTAGAAAATTTTGAAAGATCAGAAAGCAAGGGAGTTATTTTAGTAGGAGATTCAGGTATAGGAAAAACAGCAACAGTAAACTACTTTGTAAGAGAATTGAGTAATAGTACAGATGAGTATTTGAAAAGTCACTTAGTATTCAAACTCAATGTCCCAAAATTATTAGCAGTAGCAAGCTCTGAAAATGATGTAAATAAGAAAATATCAGAACTATTTGAGAAATTAGAGTCTATTGATGCTCCTTCCATATTAGTTATTGATGATCTTCATGTATTGCTTGAAAATGCATCAGGAAAAACCAATGCTATTGTTAATATCTTAAACGCTCAATTAAGTGAAGGGCGAATTAATATGATTTTTACAATTAATTCAGATTCATACAGGAAAAATCTTGAAAGACACCCTATAGATGGTAAATTAGAAATATTGAAGCTAGAGGAATTAGGTAGCCTAGAGATGTTAAAGTGTTTACATAGACATAAAAAAAGGTTGGAACTACATTTTGATATTAAAATTTCAGATAGAGCAATTGAGGAATCTATACATCTTTCAAAAAGGTATTTTAAGGAAAAGAAGTTACCTTATGGTGCAATAGATTTAATAGATAAAACTGTAGCAGCTGTAAAGATGAGCAACGCTACGGTATTAACAGAGGTTAGAAAAATAGAAAAAGAGTTTAATGAAGTTAAGGACTCGGAAAAGTTTGAATTTTCAGATTTACAATTAATATACAATACTATTTACAGAAAAGTTAGTGTTATTCAAACCTCAAAAGTTACCAAGTCATTTAATTTAGTATCTGATAATCCAGATTTACAACAAGAAATATCGAAGGTTGATGAATTCTTATCAATGTTAAAAGAGCTAGCTAAGACGCCTATTGATATTGTAAGTGAAATGAATATTGAAGCTGTTGTATCAGAAATTACAGGTATTCCTTTAGGAAAAATTCAAACAGAAGAAAAAGAACGTCTTTTAAATATTGATAAAAAGTTACAAGAAAGAGTTAAAGGGCAGTCAAACGCTATTCAAACACTCTCTGATGCTATTATTGAATCGCGAAGTGGACTTAGTAACCCTAAACAACCAATTGGTTCTTTCTTCTTTTTAGGACCTACTGGAACAGGAAAAACTGAATTAACTAAATCATTAGCAGAGTTACTATTTGATGATGAAACAGCAATGATTCGTTTTGATATGTCTGAATTTAAAGAGGAACATTCAGCAGCGCTACTTTATGGGGCACCTCCAGGTTATGTAGGATATGAAGAAGGAGGGATGTTAGTAACAAAAATTAGACAGCGTCCATATTCAGTAGTTTTATTTGATGAAATTGAAAAAGCTCACAGTTCTGTGTATGATGTTTTTCTACAATTAATGGATGAAGGAGTAATTCATGATAAATTAGGAAGAGAAGGAGATTTCTCTAATGCGATTGTCATTTTTACATCTAACATAGGTAGTCAATGGATTGCTGAGCAAATAACAGGAGGAAAAATTCCGACCTCAAATGAGTTAATAGAGGTAATGGCACAACACTTTAGACCAGAATTTTTAGGGAGGTTAACAGAAGTAGTTCCATTTGCGCCAATAAATCAAAAAGTAGCACAAGATATTTTAGTAATACACTTTAATAAACTAAGAAAGCAATTAGAACAACAAAAACAAATAGTGTTAGATATTTCTGATGAAGCTTTAGAGTTCTTGTCAAAAAAAGGATTTTCTCAAAAGTATGGAGCTAGACCCATTGCAGGAGTTGTAAGAACATACGTGAAAAAGATAATATCTAAAATGATAGTTTCTGAACAGGTAAATAAAGGAGATCATGTACTATTAGATTATAAAAACAATAATCTTGTATGGGAGCTAGTGTAAATGAAAATGATACCGTTATAGACGAGCTTGTTCGTAATATGACATCTAACTTTATAGGTGAGGTTTTTATTGAAGAATTAGAGTTTTTATTAAAAAAAGATGTCTCAGAAGTATTAATTGTGAAAAATCACGGTATGAATACTAGAGCTCAATCTAAAGATGTTTTGTCTATTAATTCAAATTTTATTGCTAAAGACACAGGGTTTGAAGAGAACTTAGTAGTAAATTTAAGTAGAAATAGTATATATCATCAGTTACCAGAAATATTATTTTACCCTCTTTCCTTAGGGGTTAATTCAGATAATAAGAAGGAAGTAGTTGATACAATTCGTAGAAATAGGGAAAAAGAAAAAGGAGATATTAATTTTTTTACACTATTTGATACAGAAATATTTAAAGAAAGAGTTAGGATTAATAATAGAAGCTTAAACTTTTTTTCAGACAAAAAATCAAAACAAAACCTATTAAATATTTTTAAACAAATTATAGGTTTTGATATAGAAATATCAGATGAGTCATTGTATAAACTATTTCTTAATTTATGTAAGTCTGAGTTTTTTAAAGAGAATTTAGTCGAGTTAGAAAAACTAATACAAATTGTTTTAGGCTTAAAAGTAGAGCTTAGTTATATACCTTGTGCTATAAAAGAATCTCCTTTTTTAAGTTTAGGAGATGCTGTTTTAGGAGTTGATCTGGGTTTAAGTGGTGAGGTTTATAGTGAGATAGATGATGTTAAAGTAGTTGTGGTATTAGAAAAAGAAGTAGAAAACTTTAAAGTTTTAGAAAAAAGTGTTTTACAAATAAAGGAAGTGTTAAACTTCTTTTTAATTTCCTCAAGAAAAATTCATATTACTTATAAAACAAACTCTGATCAATCTTTTGTTTTATCAGAAAGATTTTTAGGGTATGATTCATATTTAACTAAATAAGAAAAGAAAAAGTTATGAACATAATAATAGTATATTTTTTAAAATTTCTTTTAGCACCATTAATAGCTATTGTTTCTTTAATGGTATTAAATAACATAGTAAAGGCAAAAAAATCGTTTAATATAAAAAAGGCAATAGTCTTGGTTTTATTGCTAACTATAGTTCTAGTAGCCCCAGTTTTAATTAGTTTATTAAAATATGAATTTGTTTGGGTAGGGTTGATACTCACAGTTTTGTGTTATCTTTTTATAGGTGTGTTTTTCATGCTTTTTCAAAATACAAAGTTTTACAAATCTATAGGCCTAGATAATAAATTCCATACACTATTTTTTGCTTTTATAGTAATGCTTCTTTCAGGGTGGCTGTATTATCTAATTTTTGAAAAAATAAGTAATTTACCTTACGCACTTTGGGCAATGTTATCAATAATTTGGTTTGTGTTACCATTACTATACACAATGTCTTTAGAATACTTTTTAAACATATCAAAACCATTTTATAAAGCCTGGAATGTTTCAGATAATGGAGTTAGTGATATGTATTGGGATAATGTAGACGTTTTTAAATTAATACAAGTAACAGTAAAAATTAAAAGAAATCCAGAAGATAAAAACTACAGTTCTTTTTCAGTAAAGTTACCCATGGAGGTATCAGTAGGTATGTGGTTTAATCGATTTATAGAAGATCAAAACTTTAGATTTCCTGATAGAATGATTGATACTTATTTGGAGGGAGAGCCAATTGGTTGGATTTTTTACACAAACAAATGGTTTAATTTTCCTCTTTTTACAAAAGTCTTAGACGCTGAAAAAGACGGGAAGTTTAATAAAATAAGGAATAAACAAACTATATATATAAGAAGAACTGCATTAAACACCATTGAAGATGAATAAGAAAAATAATAAAATGAATTACTTACCAATAAATTGGACTGACGGAGTAAAAATATCTGCAGAACATTTTTTTAAAAATTATAACAACACAATTGAAACCATAAAAGACTACAATTCGGTTTCTCTTAAAAATTATGAATATGGATTAGTTGATGGAGGAACTAATTTTGAAAACCTACAATTAGATGTTTTAAACGATGGAGATAACTCTTTAGTAATAAAACTGAAATCTTGTAACGCCATCACAGAAAAAGGATACAGGATTATGTATCACCGAGATTTGTATGGGGCAAATTCACCATCAGTAACATTAAAAACATCTGATTTTGATAAAACAGAAAGCGAAGAATTTTATATAATGCTTTCGCTATCTCCATTTGAGTATTTACCAGTAGGTATTCCAGACCCTGAAGTTATACCTTTACATCATCCTAATGTATTACCTAAATTAGAACTACATACACTTCCAGTTTCAAAAATTAATACTAGCTTTTTAAAAGAGCACTTTTTGGTCATAGGAAAGGTGTTATGGACAAATGGATTGTTTTCTATTGATGAAAGTTATGTGCCTCCTGTTGTTAATTTAACATCTAATGAAAGGTTAGAAGGATTTGGAAAAGGGTTATTACAAATGCTTATTAAGTCTAAAAACTATTCGATTAAAATTTTCAAAAAAAATAATGGGCAAAAAAGCAGTAATAAATTAGTAGCCAATACCTTTTCAATTTGCAGTAAACTGCAAGAGTACTACAGTGATAATATTTTTAATTTAGAAAATATTTCTACTAGTAGATCACCTATGTATTTGGTTGATAGATTAGTGGTGTTAGCAAATAAGCTTTCTATTTGCTTGAGTATTATGGATGATAAAGAGAAAGAGCAATTACTACAATATTATTATCAATGGACAGACATTAAGCCTTCTGTTTTCCTTGATGCAATAGTTGATGCTGTAAACGTTAAGTACAACCATATTGAGATAGCAGAAACGTTTGATGTGCTAAATAGGTTTGTAGTTATGTTGGAGCGCGTATTTAAAAAGATGAGTGAACTAGAGTATATAGGACAAAGAAAAGATAATATCGTAATTAATGAAGAGTCTGGAGCGCAATTCAATAGAAATAGAGGTAAAAATAGTACTTGGAGTATAATTGATTAATATAAATTTCTTATGAAAGCTTTAAATCACAAAGAAAGGAGAAAACAAATACTTAAGTTTTTTGCATCATTCTCTTTAACAGCAGTAGTCGTATTCTTTTGTTTATATGTCACTTTAATTATAGCAGAAAAAGGAGTTGTTTTAATTGAGAGTAAACAATCTCATTACAATGAAGTTTTTAAAAAACAAGCTATGTTAAATTTTAAAATGGAAGAGCTTTTTAAAAACCTATATAGTTTAAAAAATAAAAGAAGGAATATTGGAGAGTATAGGCAAATGCAGAAGATTATAACTAACACCAGAGTAGAAATAAGACAAAGTATAGATAGTACAAAAAAAGAAAACAACTATTACAAAATTTACGGTGAGTTTTTGTCTGAAATAAGGAATATACAATCACTTCTTGAAAATTATAACAAAGAAGTTAATACAAGAGAAGCCAATAAAGAACAATTAGAAAAGTGCAGAGAGAAATATAAAGATTTAAATAAAAATTTAAATAAAGAGTAAGCTATGGATAAACATGAGATTTTTTGGGAAAAAATAAGGTTTTCTCTTTTGTTTATAATAATTTCTACAGTAGTGTTTATAATACTAACTAAATTTATATTTAAAGTGCCTGTAGTAGAAAGTAAAGAGCTGCTAAATAGTATTGACGCTTCAGAAGAAATTTTTGATATTCAGGAAGAATACACAAAAAAAATAAAAAATACACATAAAAAAATTCAAGAAATACCTTTTGATGTTATTCAAATTCAGGTATTAGACGAGTTAGATAAGGAAATTCAACAATACAAAAAAATTTATAGAGATAACGATATGAATAATAGATATATATTCGGAGTTCAATCATCAAAAACGCTTAAAATGTTTTTCGATTTGAGTGAAGAATACAATGCTTTAAAAAGGAATAATAAAGTTCTGAAAGAAAATCTAGAAGAATGTAAAGCTAATATTTAAATAAAAGAATATGTCTAATAAATTTAAATTATCAGCTTTAATTTTTATAGCTTTATTAGTATTAATACTGGCCATATTTGCACCTTATAAATCAAGACTCAGTAATTTAGATTTTTACGTGTCTGAATCTAATAGTAACTACCAGTTTGAAGTTGGTGAAAAACTGTTTTTCCTTTTAAATGATACGAGTTTAGTTGAAGGAAGAAAAGTGGTGTGGCATATGGGAAATGGAGATTCTATAGTAAAACCAGGAAATATCGATTATAAATACCGTAAAGAAGGTAAGTATTTAGTATCAATAAAAATAAACGATAAGTTTACTGTTTCAAAACAAATAGGTATAGTTTCTTTACCAAAACTATCACCTAGAGACTCTTTGGTAACATTGCATGGCGTAGATGAAGGTTATGTAGGAGAAGAATTAGTGTTTTTTACCGAGGGAAAAGGAATAAATACCTGGTATTGGGAGTTTGGAGAAACAGGTACAGTTGATGCTTATGAAGAACAAGTAATTTACAGATATAGTAAACCAGGAGACTACAGGGTAAAACTTCAAACAAATACATTAAAATACCCAATATTTCATAATATAAAGATTTTACCAAGATTTGAAAAAGTTGAGGAATTAGAAAAAGTAGACTCTTTAGGGGTTGTGCAAAATGATATTAGAAAAAGACTTCAAGCAATAGCAGATAGCAAGGTTACAGATAGAGGAACTTTTTATAAAAACTTAAATTATATAAAAAATAACTATACATGTAATCAAGCAGAAGACATACTTGTAATTGTTAATGGAGGAAGGTATAATGACTTTTTTAGTTACTGCCAAGGTTTACACTATTTAGAAAATAAGAAAAGAAGCAAAATAATTATAAATAAAGTTGAAATAGATACAATTAAATGTTTCAAAAGATTAAATGTAACACAAAGTTTACTAAGATAATAATGCAAAAAAAAATAACACTTTTTATTTTTTTGCTGTTGCTATATTCCTTCCCTATTGTATCACAAACTATAGGGAAATATGAGAAAGTAAAAGAAGTAAAAACTGATAGGTTTAACTATCTAAAAAAAGCAAAAACGAAGCACGATGCTTCGTTAAAAATGGTCTTTTCAGATAGAGAGGAAAACTCTTTTTATAAAGGACCATATGTGCAAGAAAAGTTTAAGAAAAAAGGATTACTTACTCCGTTGTATGTAATTAATGAAAAAGAAAACTCGTATGAAGTAGTAGTAGCCAACCCAGATCAAATAGGAAAGCCCAAAGGATTGTTTTCTATGTTCTATGGAGATAAGTTTAACTTTAAAGATTCAGAGCAAGTAGAATATTTAGGATGGATTCCTGCAAGTAATGTAATAGAGTATAATCATTCGTTTTTAGAAACATGTAATAATAAACCTATAAAATATAAGGTAGGAACAGATAAAACGTTACGACTTTTTGATTTGAAACCATATATGGAAGTAGACTCTGTAAATGTGTTTAAAGATCCCTTTTTTAGAACAAAGTCAAACAAAAAATTAGTATCCAATCAAATAGTATATCCTTATAAGTATGATGAAAAAGGGAAAGCAGTATTTGTGTCAGATAAACCCGTTTTAAAAGACTCTATTTCTCAAACAGTAGGTTGGATACCATCAAACTTAATTACACGTATTGGACAAAGTCAAGTATATGTTATAAATGACACTGATAGTTTATTGGCAGTTAGTAATAAAGATACAATTCAACTTACAGGTGAAGATGTATTGTCTAAATACTTATATACAGGATATAAAAACTTAAAAACAGATGTTACTAAAGACTTGATAGCTCCAGTACATGTTTGGAATCATGATAAAAATAAACTTATTAATGTAAAAGGAAATAGCTTTTATACAAAAGAAATAAAATTTATGAAAGAGGAGTCGAAGGTAGTAAACTTCCATTTTATTTCTAAAAATGAGGAAAGCGAACATCTAAAAAAAATATTGAACTCATTACAAAGTTTATACATAACCTTATTTCAAGAACCTACTGAAGCTCAATACAGTTTTTCTGCAATTTTAGTCGATAGAAAAGGAACAGCAATATTAGAAAAAACAAGCTCTTTTTCAGAGTGGATTAGCTTTGTTGAATCTTTTATAGAAAGTAATCAAAACAATTTAGCTGTAGAATACGTTGAAAAAACAATGTCTATTCCCAAAGCAGTAAATTATGTAATAGATAATTTTTCAGATGAAAATAAGCGTTTTGAAAACAATTTCTTCATCATTGCTTCAAGCAAAGAAAACACGAATGATATTAAAAGGCAAAAAGATACTTTTTTTGAAAAAATAGCTAAAAAATCACCTAAAATTATTTTTGCACAATTAGACAATAATCAAAGTGTAAGATCTCAGAATTATATATTAGGAAGCAAAGAGTTTTTGTATAAAACAGGAAAATATTATAATGAATTTATCAAGAATTTTATTGTGGATAATGAAATTATAGTAGAAAACAATATCCTAAAAAAGATACCTGCTGATGAAGATAATATTTATGTGTACGATGCTCCAGATAATAGCCTTTTTAATGGAGGCGTTATTTTTCCAAGAATAGAAAGTTCATTAACTCCTCTATCTTTAGAAAAAGCGATAGATACTGTTTTAAAAAGATCTACATTAACAAATAATAAGCTTATATCCTCGTTAAATTATTTTAATAAAAAACTAGGAGTTTTAAGAAGTGAACCAAGCACAACGATAAAAACAAGATATAAAGAGTTAAATACAGACAGCTTACGTCTTTTTCAATTAAGCAGAAACAATTTACATGAAGTATTGTACCAAAAAGTATCATTACTTAACGATAGTATAATAAAAAAAGGCTATGTCTTAGATAAAGATGAAATTATAGAATTAATAGAAAATTATCGCAGCACATTTCCTCAAATGGCAAAACCCATTACAAGAAAAAAGCGAAGAGTAATAAAACGATTGTACCAAAAACAAATAAAAATATTAAACAAAGCTGCCTATAGATATGTTTTAAGTAGAAAAGCAACAATAGCAGATTTATTTTACTTTAAATCAGGAATTCCTTTAAATCATGAAGGATATTACTGTTTAGGAATATATAAATTGCCAAGAAAAAGAGTAGGAAAAAATGGTTTTGAAAAGTTTTATTTTCAACAATATGAAAAAATAGATAAATTAGAGGAATTATTTTTAAAAAATAAGTTGCAAAAAGTAGAAGAAGGTTATAGAAGTGAAGTGTACTTTATACCTTTAGAACTGTTGCCCTAGTTAATAGTTAGGAAGAACCCCGAAAATTGCCTAAAAATGAATGTTAAAGCAAAGCTATTTGTATGTGGAGAAGAACGAGAACTTTTCAATACAAATTTAAATTACAATCGGCTTATTGATTGGAACGGAAAACCTACCTCTGCCTTAATGGGAGGAACCATCTCGGTTACATTTGAATCGCAAATGTATGATGATAGTTTTTTAGAGTGGATAATCGCAGACAGAACCGAAAACAAAAAAATACCATATCCTTTTGACTTATATCAGTTAAGAGACGGTAAAATTGTTTTTTATCAAGATGATTATGACGGATTAGAAATTTTTGAATACAACTTTCAAGATGGTACACTCATCAATTACCATGAAAAGTTTTGTAATCAGTCAGGTATGCAGGTAACTCTAACCATATCTCCAGCCATGCAAGACTACCGATTTTTTAACAACTCTAGCTGGAGTAAGAAAAGTACCACACGTTATATAAAGCACTGGCAAGAAAGTTTTATACCAATAAAAGAAGCTGCACCATACAAAGCTAAAGAAGATACAACACCGCGCTTTACCTGTTATTATACCGACCTTGAAGGTAATAAACAAGCAGAACCACATACAGGAGAAGAAGTGTACTTAGTATTGAAAACAGAAAATGCTATAGGACAAACAATAGATATTGATTTAAGTAACCACACCAAAGATTTTGTATACAACGATAAGGTTATAGAAAACGATATTATAAAAGATTTTAAGGTAACTAGTAGTGAACATAAATTGAAGTTACGTGTAGTTGTTCAACAAGAAGGAGAAAGAGAAGCAATACAAAATTAATTAGCTATGGCAACATTAACCGTAAAACCAAGTAATACTCTGAAAATTAAAACCCAACGAGTAAAAAAAGCTTATTTGGCAAAAAAAGAGATTAAAGGTACTGAAAAAACAGGAGAAACTGAAAGTTATACTTTCAAAGGGAGCAATAATACAAGTACAAAAGCTCGTAAGGAAAAGATAGCAACAATTATTTATAAAAACATTAAGGGAGGTTTACAAAAAAAGCAACAGCAGACAACAGTTGCTCACATAGTAGAGGTACTTAAAAAAGACTCATATACAAAAGGAGATTGTATTGATATTCCTTTAATTCTGCCAAAAATAGAATTTACAAAACTAGCTAATGCTAATTTAGGAGATGAGGTGTATATGGTAGTTGAAACCGAAAATATGGCTAATAAACGCATAAAGTTAAGTTTAAAACAAGCTGAAAAAGATTGTTTAGTAGAAAAAGATAGTTCTATTGTTTTACAACAGGATGGTAAAAAAACTAGTGTTGTAGAAACGTATGTAAGCAGATTTGCAGAGCAAAATAAAAAGAACATATCAAATGCCGAAGATTATAGAAACTTCGCAATAGACGCAGTTACACTATCACCTAAAGAAGAGAAAGATCAGAAAAAATATAGAGAAGCTTTAAATAAAACAACTGATAAAAAAACAAAGTTGTTTATGGTTGTTGATGCAGAACCAGTAGGAGCTTCTTGGAAAGAAGTTTTTTATGATGAGGTATTTGACTTAACACCAAACCAATGGTATTATGGAGAAAAAAATTGGTTTGAGTTACAAGTTTCAGAGAATGCAAATATTTATGAAATTCACTTAGGTAAGAACAAATATGAAAAAATTAAAAGTTTACCAGAAAACAAAAAATTTATTTATAAAATATATAATTCAGGTAAATTATTGAAAACACATGAGCTAGAGGCCAATGAGCACAACTTATTAGATTTTCCAAAAGAAGGAGATAATTGGGGAAGGTATGGATCTAGAGATAAAGGAGGTGATAATTGGATAAATGAAGAAGCTGCAGCTGGTTTTTTTGGGTTTTTATATACACTTAAGAATAAAGGGATTAAAGAGAAAGTTTATTATAATGATATTTCTGCAAATGATAAAAGAAATATAGGGCATAAGACTCATAGAACTGGACATGATATTGATATAAGATATCCAGGAGCAGATAATTCTCCAGGCGGAAAATTATGGGCAGTTTCTAAAAAATATTATAAAACTGAAGAAAAATTTGTAGAAGCCTTGGAAGAAATATTATCCATTTCCATTGACTGGGGCTTTATGAAAAAGTATAATTATGCATACAAGAAAGATATAAAACATACAAAAGGGAAAGCAATTTCCGTGCATCAAGATCATTATCATATAGGATTTAAACGATAAATTATGAAATACATAAAAATAATATTAATCTTAATCATTATATTTTCTTGTAAAAGAAATGTAAAGGAAAAAATATCAAGAGAAAATCTTAAAACTAAAGAAGTTGTAGATGAGAAACAAGTTTTAACTTCTGAAAATGGAAATTATAAATTACCAGAATATTATAATAGAACTTCAAAACTAGGTATAGGATTAGTTAAGACTAAGAAAGATACTTTGTTTTTTAAAAATAGTATTAATAGTTCTTTTCAAAAAGAAAGTATTTATAAGCCTAAATCGATTATTCCAATCTTTTTTAAACCAGATTATAATATTTTTTATACGGTATGTGTCGAAAAAATTAATAAAACGTATAAGATTTTATCAGCGAATTCGAAATATTTTTTTGTTCAAGAAAGAGATTTTGAATTTATTTCTTGGGAAAACTTTTTAATAGAAACAGTAGGGATAGAAAATATGGATTGGGGTAAAAACCCTTTAAGAGAAAAACCTAATTCTAGCTCAATTAAATTACCAGTTAAATCAGAAAATGATTTTGTTATAAATGAAACTCAGGGAGACTGGATTGAAGTAGAAAACGAAGACAAAGATAGAGGGTGGATAAAATGGAGAGAAAATGAAAAACTTCTAATTGAAATATATCTATTAATGTAATCATTAGAATAACGAGAATCTTTGATTGATGGCTTTAATCTTCCGCTCATGATGAAATTAATTGCTGTGATAAATATAAAAAGACATTATGATTCAAGACTATGACAAAAAGTTCATTAAAGAGAAAAAGTAGTTTAATAATACTACTTTTGATAGTTTTTATCTCATGTAAACAAAATAATAAAAGTTTCTCAACTAGAGAAAATATAAAAAATGATACCCTTTTCTTTAAAACAGACAATATTTATGGGGATGAATGGTTGTTTTCTGATAGAGAAAGAGCAAATATTTGTAGAGTTTCTTCAAGAATAAATGATACTCTATTTGAGGCTAAACATTTTATCATAAAAAGTAATAAGCTTTTATCAAAAGGGAGACTTCGAAATATTGAAGGGGCTACACCTTTAAGTTCTAGTTATGAAGGTACTTGGTTTTATTATGGAGATGCAGATATTGGATTATATAAAGTAGGAAATTATAAGAAAGGAATAAAAGAAGGGAGTTGGTATGTGTCTTATGAAGATACCATTCCTGAAATATTTTATTATGAGAATGATAATATTATAGAGTATAATGATAGTATTGAGATTTTTGATGATGGAAAAAAAATAATAGCGAAGGGAAAAGGTGTAAGTAGTAGTGGTTTGCCTAAGAATACATGGTGGTTTTATTTTTTTAATTCTAATATTAAGTCACAAAGAGTTTTTTCAGAAGAAGGCGATAAGGTAAAAGTAGTTTACAGAGACTTTGAAATTACAACTAATAAACTAATTGAAGAAGGAAGTTTTGAAGAGGAGAGATAAGTTAAAAACTACTTAAAAAAGTAACAATGAAACGAATTACATTTTTAATCCTCTCAATATTATTAGTATTATCTTGTAAAAATAATACGTCTACCTCAAAACAAATAGTTAAGCCAAAAATAGAAGAGAATGACTTAATAAAAAACGAAAAAAAGTATGAAAGTAATTGTTTTGAAATTACAAATAGGTTCTTACCACTTCCTATTAAGGGGGGTGATGAGCTAATGACCTTATTAATTGAAAACGATATTGAGTCAGTTGAATATAATTGTGATTTTGATGAAGTTCTAATAAAAAAACTATGTAATACAGATAGTAAGTCATTGTATTTTCTACCTAAAAATGAAAAATTCACTCTTGCTATCTTATCAGATGAGTGCGGAGATAATAATCATTATTTACTATTGTCGTTTAAAAATACTGAATTAGTAGACTACATATCGGTTTACCAGTATTATGAAGAAATGGAAGAGGAGTCTAAGAGAATTATTACTGATTTTAAAGTTACTGAAGACTTTAAAATATCAGTTTGTAAAAAGAAGTTTAAGGGAAGAGATCTTAAATCTGAAATAAAAAAAATGTATGAAATTAACTCTTCAGGAAAGTTTATAGAAATATAGAGTATAAAATTGTTGTTTAAATATAAATACATATCATTTTATATAATAATACTGCATTTTTTTATTAATTGTAAATTAGGAGAAGGACAAACAAATTTAAAATCACCTGATAATATAAATGCTACTATTGAAAATGACTCTATAATAAATATAGATAAAAAGAAGAATGATTTTCAAAAATGTATTGGGAGTATACCTAACTATAGTAAAATTAAACTAGAAAAAAGTATAAGAAATTATACAAGAGAGGATGATTCAGGGTACTTTTTAAAAAAAGATAGCTTAAATATTTATGATAAATGTGTTCATTCTTTTTTTAATAGTAATAAAACAGAACATGATAACGGTAACTTTTTTTATAATATAACAGAGAAAAAGTACTATCCTTTCTTTAAACAGGTAAAAGATGATTACATTACCATAGGAAGTTTTGTCCAATATTATGGAGAAAATGATATTCCAGGAGTTAGTTTTCAGTTAAACATATTTAACCACGATGGAGAACAAATAGATTATTTAATTGTTTATAATCGTTTTAGTTTTGAATTGGTTTTAAAGTACGATTTTATATTTAATGATAAATTATCTGAGATAATAATAGATAAAATAGAAGAAAATTGGCTGTTCTTAGATGAAGAAGGAGAAATAATAGGTGAAAGAGATACTCCAAAAGTAAAAAAAGAAAAAGAGACTTATAAAATTAGTAGTTCAGGATTCATTAAGTAAAATAGCAAAAATAAAAGCAGACAATGACTTAATCAGCAATACAATTTATGTGGGAAAAACTCTAAATATTGGCTCACAACCTAAAAAAGAAAAAACAGGAAATAAAGTGACTTTTAAAAAGTTAAAGTCAGCAAATTTAGGTGATGAAGTTTATGTAGTTGTAAAAACATTAAACTTAGCAAATAAAAAAGTTAGGCTAAATGTAAAGCAAGGAAAAGGGGAGAAGACAAAACTAGAAACTAAAGAAAAAGGTTTAATGTTACAGCATGATAAAGGTACAACTACAGAAGCTGAAGCAGTAGTTGGAGCTTATGCAAAAGATAATAAAATAACCAACAAAACTGATTTTAAAGATTGGGCAATTTTTAAAATAATCTTAGGGGATAAAGATACCAGAAGAGAAAAAGAAGAGTTAGATAAGCTTAAGGATAAAAAGGCATTTATGCACTTATTAGTTGATGCCCACACTCCTAATGATATAAAGGTAGTGTATAATGGAAGAAATCCTGATAAAAACGGAGAACCAGATAAAAGAACTACTCCTAAGTATTGGCTTGATATAGATGGTAAATGGTTTGAGTTGGGGAAACAACAAAGAGCTCCCTGGATGGAGTTTGCAGAACAAGAATATGAAACCTTTAAAGGTATAAATGAAAATAAATCACCATTAAAAGAACTAATCAAAGATTATTATCATAAAAGTACAACATTAGGGAAGTCGCATTACGGAAAGAAAACAGAGTGGACAGATGTAGTATCATGGTGTGCTTCTTTTGTAAATTGGTGCTTTGAACAAACTAAAAACTATAAAGGAACTAATGAAAGTAAAGGAGGAAGTTATAATTCATTAGCCTTTGATTGGACACCAAAAAATTGGGAGAATGGAGAATAATGCGAAGCTTTTTATGGAGCAGTAATAACATTAAAGTATTCCCATACAGCTTTTATAGTTGGTAAAAACACAAAAAAGAATAAGTATGTTTATTTAGGAGGGAATCAAGGAGGTAAGAGTTCAGGAGAACAACAGATTAGGTATGGTACTGTGACTATTGGTAAAGAAAAATCGATATCAAAACCCAAAAATTATAAAGTCACAGATGAAGAAAAAAAGCTTAAAGAAATGACTGTAAATGCAGATGGTTCATTTAAAACAACAAGATAAATATATTATGAAACTCCTATTGTTAATTTTGATTTTTACATTTTTTTCTTGTGGAAAGAAAGGAAAAGAGAGTATAGAAGTTAAAACTTCAAAACAAGTTGAAATAGAAAGTTCTATTGAAAAAAAAGCAAATAAGAATAATTCAGATTGTTTTCAAAGTAAGGACAGTGTAAAAATATCTTCTCTTTTACAAAAAATTAGTAAAGAATATTTAAAAAAGGATATGTCTGAATACTTATCTGAAAATTATATAGAAACATTTGAAAAGTTTCCCAATGAACTTTTTGAACAGGCTTTAAAAAATGATGCTAAGCCAATCTTTGAAATAAAAGAAGATGATGTTGACTGTAACCTATTGCCTGTTTATTATAATTATATGGTTAAGATTATAGATGATGGAGAAGAATACTCTAGTGAAAGCACATTGATTTTTTATTTTATTAAAACAAAAGAGGGAGAGATTTTATTGGAAGGTATGGGGGCAGCTGGTTAATTGTACTATTGCATAGTATGACCTTTGCTTTAAAGTAAGTTAGGGTAACTTTTTATAAAAATTCTAAAATACTTATTTAGGTACAAAATAGGTGTATTATTTTATTACTCACTTAACTAAAGGGTAGACAACTAAACTCGAACATTTTTTAATTTTACACAAGTATATTATTAGTAATTGCTGTCAGTCAATATAAAAAACTTACTATTTTTGTGTAACTGCTAAAAAGAAGAATAAATCTAACATTCTTATATTTTGAAGAAGAAAAAGAGCTACTATAAAATTACAATATGGTAGTAACCAAATTAAAATTTAATACAACTCTTTCTTCATTATAATTATAAACGTGTTAGTAGCAGTTTTTCAATTAAATTTACATGTATGATTTTTAAACTGATATTTAGAAAAAAATTAAAAGAATTAAAAAAGAAAGAACAAGGAATAGAGCTAGAAAGAAACCGTTTAAAAAAAGTTAAGTATTTATTAGATGAACGAGTAGGTAAAGAAGTAAAATGTGTAATAGAAACAACTAATAAAGGTGTAGAAGTGTTAGTAGCAATAAACTCTAAAGAAAACGAAATAGAAGTTTTTGATATTGATACTATGAACACGCCTCCAGTTAAAGAATCTGGGTTATGGGTGAAGATGTGGGACAAAATGAGAAGTAAAGAAGTTTTTTTACAAGATAGAAATGGAAAAAACAAGGGCTTCGAAGAAGTTGCAATGATGCATTTATTTAACTTGATTGATAAAGCCACAAAAGAAAAAGTTAGTTGGAAAGTAAAAGATATTAAAGATTATAATGATAAAGATAAACTCATTACTTTATATGAAAATATGGGGTTTAAAATAAAACACTTTTCAAAAGCCCAATAACTTTAAAGAGCGTAAAGTCAATTTAATCAGTAGTAGTCTTTGTTTAGCTAAGATTGTTAAGGTTCCTTGAGAAAATACTTTAAGAAAAGTAACAATTTATTTACATAAAAATTTGGTAGTAAGAAAACTATAGTATAAATTTACACCACACAAGGCAATATTTGTTATCTTCTTTCTTCTTTTAGAATGGCGCCAAAAATAAAAAAAGAGAAGGTTTTATATTGTTTAAAGCTTTCTCTTTTTTTATTGAGAAAGCTCTAAAAAGTATTTTAAAATTAATTATTAAACCCAAAAAAAAGAAACTATGGGATCATTTAGAGCAAGTTTCGAATTCGCAGGAAAAGAATTCGACGTATTAGAAGCTGAGTACAGCTTAAACAGAAACACAGACACAAAAGGTAAGCCATCTTCAAGTGTAAACGGAGGAAGAGTTACTTTAACTATTGAATCTACATCAGATACTTCTGTTATCGAGGCAATGGTAAATAGCCAGTTTAAGTCTGTAGATGGAAAAATTGTTTTCAAGAAAACAGATGAAGATTCAAAAATGAAAGAAGTAGAATTTAAAAACGCTTACATCGTTTACTTCAAAGAAGAATTAGATGTAAACAACGAAATTCCAATGAAATTAACAGTTACTTTCTCAGCTGAAGAATTATTAATTGGTAACGCTAACTTAGATAACCGTTGGCCAGTAGCTTAATGAGAAGGACTAAATAACATTTAGTTTTATATAATTTATTTATTAAAGACCTTCTCTTTATTACAAAGGAAGGTCTTTTTTTGTTTAAAAAATAGCATTGAAAATTATTCTAACAAAGAAAAAATACCCCCATGCATAAGATAAAAGAAGAAGCATTAGATAAACAAATTACTATAGATGGTAATTTTGTAAAGAGCTATAAAACAATTACAATAAACCAATTCTTATACCAACACCATACTTTTGAAGTCGTGGTAGACATAGAAACTGTAGAAGAAGCAGGAAGTTACACCTTGGAAAAATCAAAAGAATGGTTAGGAAAACAATTAACAACTAATGTTTCTGGTAAAGCATTTATAGGTGTTGTGTTAGATGTGTCAATGCGCCATAATGAAATAGGTTTACACGGTGAATTAATACTTAAAGGGTTATCTCAAACAGTTTTACTAGAAAATGGAAAACAACAGAAATCTTGGCTAGAAAAAGATTTGGCAAGTATTATTTCAGAGATCATGGATACTACCGCTATAAAAAACAAGATTAATCCAGCATACACTTCAGTAATTCCTTACCAATGCCAATACGCAGAGAGCGATTATAAGTACCTACAAAGATTAGCATATCAGTATAATGAATGGTTTTATTTTGATGGAGTAGACGTTATTTTTGGAAAGCCAGAATCACAAGGTCAAAAACCAATAGAGCTAGAATATAGTAAAGACTTAAAAGAGCTACAAATAAAAACGAAAACGTATAATCCTACTTTAGCAACTTATAGTTACGATTCATTAAATGATCAGTTTTTTGAAGGAGATTTAAAAGTAACTAACGAAGGATTAAACGATTTAGCAAATACAGCACTTAAAGCATCAGAACAAGTTTATAAAGAAGTAAAAGACTTTGGTGTAAGTGATGTGTTTTTACAAGACAAATCATCATTAGATGAGTATTTACAAAAACGATTACAAGGGTTAAGTGCAGGAGGTAATGTGCTTAAAGCAAGTG
The DNA here is from genome assembly GCF_042865525.1 of Tenacibaculum sp. ZH5_bin.1. NCBI lineage: Bacteria > Pseudomonadati > Bacteroidota > Flavobacteriia > Flavobacteriales > Flavobacteriaceae > Tenacibaculum > Tenacibaculum sp. ZH5_bin.1. Next base: position 137,525 of record NZ_JBEGIO010000006.1, read on the forward strand.
GAGGAGCGAAAGGACTAAGTTTAGGGAGCGTAATTAAAGTAAGTGCAGCAAAGTATGACGAAGGAAAATATACTGTAAAACAGTATGGAGAATATATTATAACACAAATAAGCCACTTTGCAGATGTAGGAGGAGCATATTCTAATACTTTTGAGGCAATTCCAGCAAACACAAAAAGCTTACCATTAAACGAAAATATAGCACCAGCTGTAGCTAATAATCAAGTAGCAAAAGTAGTAAGTAATAAAGACCCAGAAAGTAAAGGACGTGTACAAGTTCAGTTTTACTGGCAAGAAGCTATTGGAGCAAAAACAGATTTTATTCGTGTAATGACCCCAGATGCAGGGAGCAGTGATCTTACTAAAACTAATAGAGGTTTTGTTTTTATTCCAGAAGTAGGAGACCAAGTAATGGTAGGTTTTGAGCATAATGATCCTAACCGTCCCTTTGTAATGGGAAGTATGTTTACAGGTAAAAATGGAGCAGGAGGAGATGAAGAAAATGTAAGAAAGAGTATTATTACGCGAGGTGGACACACTATTGAGTTAGATGACACAAAAGATAAAGAGAAAATAACCATAAAAGACAAAGACGGAAGTATCATAACCTTTGATACTAAAGAAAAATCATTGTTTGTTCAGTCTGCTGAAACTATGGAGTTTTCTGCAAAAAATGTAAAAATAATTGCTGAAGAAAATATCGAACTACAAGCAAAAGGAGAAATAAAAACAGCATCAGAAAAAGACACTTCAATCTTATCTCAAGGAGCAATTAAAGCTCAGGCAGATAAAGACGCTAGTATTACAAGTAGTGCAAATGTAGCCATTGAAGCAAGTAGTAAAGCTACCATTAAAGGGCAAAACACAACTATTGAAGGTCAAGCGGCAGCCGAGTTAAAAGGACAACAAACAAAAGTACAAGGGCAAATGACTGTTGTACAAGGAGCAAGCGGTAAGTTTGATATAATGTAATCTTTTTAAAAACTAAAATATATGCCAGGACCAGTAGCAACAGTAGGTAGTATGCATGCATGTCCTATGTGTAGTGGAACAACCCCTCATGTTGGAGGACCAATAGCACAAGGAGAAGCAAATGTATTAGCCAATGGTAAACCCGTAGCCACCATAGGTAGCATGTGTACCTGTGTAGGACCACCAGATACCATAGCACAAGGATTTCCTAATATTTTAATTAACGGAAAACCCGTAGCATGTTTGGGAGACCTAACAGCTCACGGAGGAACAATAACAGCAGGAGAAGCTAATATTATAGTGGGTAGTGCTGCGCCAGTTCCATCGGTTAATATGCCAGTAAATAAAATACCATTTCCTAAAATTAGTATTGTAGATAGATTGGCTCACAATAGTAAAATAAAAGAAGCGGAAGAAAATCAAGAAAAGCTAAAAGAAGAAGAGCAAGGAGAACCGCGAATTTATAATTTACAATGGCTAAAAGAAAAAAATATAATACGGAGGTCAAAAGTGTTAAAAGAAGTAACACTTCGAGCTTATGTGTATAATATACCAGATGGAGAAAGTATTACGTTTAAAGTAAAGAAACCTGTTGAAACTACCGATGAAAATGGTAGTACAACCACAAATGAAGAAGAAGTGGTTGAACTAACAGGTACGGTACAAGATAAAAAAGTAGAAGTTACTTGGGAAGTTGAAGATGCTTCGGAAGAAAAGGAAAGTACCAATAATGAAGGTAGTAATTCAAATTCTAATACAAAAGAAGCGTGTAATTCAACACCATCACCTAGTAATCTAATAGTACCAGCTTCTGAAGAAGAAAAAAAAGACCGTTTTGTTGAAGTAGAAAAAGGAGAGGTTAAAAAAGGTAGTTGGATTATAGAAGAAGGAAACACAATTATTGTTAATAGGAATGGAAATAGAGCATATGATTGGGAGTATGCAGATGCTCCCAGTGAAGCTAAAATGAAGAAAAATGGGATGTCAGATCATGATATTTTTAATGTGAAGTTAACAAAATCTTACCCAGAAGCATATTTAAAAGCAGAAATGAAAGTTACTCTTTGGTTGTTTTCTGATCTGGAAGATGGTTTTGGAGAAAATGGAATACAATTAGCTAATCACTTTTTTTCTGGAGGAGGAAAAGATTTTGAATTTAATCAAAATTCAAACCCTTCAAAAGAAATACGTGATTCAAAAAGGTTTAAGTCTTTTTTGTCATCTTTAAAAAAGGAACTTAAAGAGAAATATAATAAAGATGGTGTTATAGATAATGATTCTACAAAGAATACATCTTATAAAATAAAAACTTCACTTCCTTACTATGGAGTATCATCATCATTAAACCCAAATATGAATGAAGCAGCAACATTTATTGGAGGTATTCAAGGTTGTTTGGCAAAATATAGAGTGTTAAAAAATGAAAAGACCAATGAAGTAAAAGTTGAAATAGATAGGGTGATATTTCTTGATACTTTTGGAGCAGGATGGGAAGATGGAGGAGCTAATGGTATGGCTAAGCAATGGGTGCCAGGTTTGGTGGCAATGTTCTGTTTACAACATTTTAAAAATGTAAATAATCCTGAAAAGTATAGACCTTTTACAGTGTTTGTAGATATTAAACCTTCGGAATCATGAATTTAATTTTTCTTTCTCTAGTTGTTATTGTTGTAATTTTCATTCTTTTTTTTATTAAAAAAAAGAAGTCAATAAAAATCGTACTGTCTCTTTTGTTACTTTCAACTGCTTTTTGGGTATATCTTTTAAGTGAGAGGGAAGTAAAAAATAAAAACTCAACTTTTGAAATAAAACATGTTACAATAAATGATTATTATGCAGATTATGTATTTAACTTTAAAGGCAACTCTGATCAAATAGAAAGCATATTTAATTATGTTTATGATGACATAAAAAATAGAAAACTAAAACAAAAAAAGAAAGTCCAAGAGAAGATTATATCGGGAAGTGCAATGGCGGATAAGTCAGCTAAAAATGTAGTTAATAAAGCTTCAGTAACTAAAGAAGAAATAGAATCAAGCTTTTTTGATTATGAGCTTTTAAGGCCTGTTGAAAATGCAAACCCCAATGATAGAGAGAACTTAATATTTAAGTTTATAATAGATAAGGAAAAAGGAGATATAGAAAGTATTATATCAAAATTTACGAATACGGAGATAAAAAAAGAGGAGTATAAAATTGAATCAGTAAATGATACTTTATCTAACATATATTTAGAAGATACATTATTAAATTATAATTCATTTTCTAAAAGCTTAGAGTTGGCAAAAAAGAACAAATCTCACTTTACTTCGAATATTTACAATTACGATGTTTTATGCAAAAACAAATTTATTTTCAGAATAAAATATTTTGAAAGAGGAAAACATCTTAAAGTACTTTTTAAAAACAAAAATTAAAAAATGGCTAACGATATTTTAGAAAAAAACCAACTAACAGAATATAATGAGGTAGTTGCTAGGTATTTTTTTGAATGTACAGGAGGTGGTGTTACGGAACCTGTAAAGAGTCCAGAAAAAGAAGCTTTAAAACCGGGTATTCGTTTACATTTTTTACGTTATGGTTTATTTGATAGGAATTCAGAAAACCAAACAGAAGAAGATGTAAATGCACCTAAATATAACGATCCGAGAATAACCAAAGGTGTTTTAATACAAGATGATAAAGCAGTATGTAAAAATGTAGCTACTTGTAATTCTAATACCCAGAATACAAATGCAGCAGAAAACAGTACGCTTGAGTTAGAAGAAGTAGAGGTGTTGTCACTAAAAGAATTGCCTCAAATTAATAATTTTTATGTAGCCCGAACTGCTCTAAATAAAGGATATATTTATCTAATTAACGATGAAGATCAAGACGATTACCACGAACTATATGTTGATGAAAGTGGACAGCTACAGCATATTATATGGGCATACAACAAAGATGAAAAAGGAAACTATAAAGATATTCGAAAACCATCTGGAGACAAGAGTGAATATAAGTTAATAATAGAACCAGGAAAAAAATATTGGGTAGCATACTCTCCTGTACAATGGAGTAGAGATTATCATAATGAGCTGAATACGGATGCTAATAAGCGTAAAGAACGTATGAAGTTGATAGACTGTAGTGGTATAAAAAAAGGAGAAGAAGAAAAACATGAAAATGTTATACCATTTACAAACGTAAGAGCAACGTTTCCTGGTAATCATCCAAGGGCAGGTGCACTTGAAAAAATGCTAGATTCAATATTATCAGATGAAAAGAAGCAAGATGAAAAAGGAGATAATGAGGTTTTTGAAGATATGTTTGTTACGTTGCACGACCCTGTAGGTTGTGCAAATGATGTAGGAGTAGAGTTAGCTGATAAAATAGCAGATTTAGAAGCTTTAGTAGAGTCGTTAGGTACTGGTAAAGACCCTGTTGAAATAAAAAAAGATATTCTTGAAGGAAAACCAAAACAAGAAATAAAGAAAGGTTCAAGAGAGGAACAAATATCTACATTATTAGCAACAGCATTAACAACCTATCAATTAGTGTATAATGATAAAGAAATGATTACCGATTATGATGGAGGAGAAAGTGGTAGTGGACCAAAATTTACAGGCATAAACATTGGGGCAACTCCAATGATATATTGGGATGGCAATGGTATCTTGCAACAAAAATTAATAGACATACTAGCTGTAAAAGAACGTAAAAAAATACGTGAATCAATTGTGAGTTATCGACACGATTTTACAATTATTTTAGGTAGTGATTATTATACGCAATATTTTGAAGATTTTAATGAAAATGGTTTTATAGGACTGTTAGAAGGAAAGCATATTACTACATCTCATATGCGTTTATTAAGTATTGCTCCAGGGGGTATAGATCATTATCTAGACTTAAAAAAACATCGTGATAACTACAAAGGAGAACTGAAAAATAAAAACAAAGAAGCTAAAGAATTCTACATAAAATACGTAAAAGGGAGTAATAAAAAAGTACACGAAGTTTTAGAAAAAGAGTTAAATCTCGATTTTTTTGATGAAAATGAAAATGTTTTAAATAACAGTTTGTTAACTGATTTAGCTAACAAAGTAGCAGGACATGTTAGTAATGGTTTAGAAGCTTATGTAGGGCTTAGTAATGCAAAAAAAATAAACTTAAACCTTACTTTTGATAGACTCAAGGTGCTTACGCATAAAGGCAAACCAGTTTTTCAAACACGAACAAGAACTCTTGAGGCTTTATTAAAACAAAATGGAGCCACTTTAGATGAAAGTGTAAAGTTGGTAGACTTTAAAAAAGGACATCGAATAGCTAAAATATTAGACGTAGAAGAAATATATTTGGTAAATGAGTATAACCCCAAAGGAAAAAACACCTTAAATGTACCAGCAAAAATACCTGCAAAAAAAACAAAAGCTCAAGTGCAAGGAGCCCAACGGGTATTAAACAATATTCATTTTGCTAAAGGCTTATATTACTTGCAAATTTTAAATATATCTTCTGCAACTTATCAGGTGTATGAAAACAAAGGGTCTTATAAAAGTATAGCAAATTTGGTGGGTATTGGATCTGAGTTGACAGGAGCCTTTTTAAATGTGAAAAAAATAAACGCAGTAGCATTAAATAGAGAAAGCAAGGTGGTTAGTAGCCTTGGTAATAGAGCAAAATTTTTTAATAAGGTAGGAGCAGGATTTACAGCAGCTGTATGTTTTTGGGAGGCCATTGATGCTTTTAGTGACAACGATAACGATGCGGCTTTTATGTGGGTAGGCGCAGGAGCGTTGTTTACAACGAGTATCTTTGTGTTAGGACCCGCCGGTTGGGTCATTGGTGGGGTAGCCATAGGTTTGGTGTACTTAGCAAACTATTTTAAAGATACACCACTTGAGCGATATTTTAAGCATTATTGGTTAAGTGATAGGGTTGCTTTATCAAGAAATAATAATGAAGCTCCTTGGCAATATATCAACAGGGTGTATGAAAATCGCAGCACATTAATAAAGGATAGAGAAGAATATAAAGATTGGAAAGATTTACGTGTTTGTCATCAACAACTGTTAGATTTAATGGTGTGCAGTGCAATGTTTGTAAAAGAAATTAAATTAAGTTCAGAAAGGGCAATTAGTATAGGTGGAGAAGATGGTAGAGCTGGTGCTTCTTTTGCTACAAGCGATGTAAGTAAGGTAACCATACAAACAAGTTTTCGCCAATTTTTGTGGTTTAAAGACCAATTGCAGTATAAAGTTTTTTTGGTTAATACTAGAACAGGAAGTTATGAAGAAATAGCTGAAGAAGAATTAAGAGGAGAAGTTAATTTAGAAGAAGATAACAAAGGTAAAATAATAGCCACAAACACCACTATTAATATCCCTAACAGAGTTCACAGAAAAAGACATAACAATCAAACTACTATTTTTCAGTTGTTGTTTATTTGTAAGTTAACAATAGATGAAGAAACAAATAAGTATTACCCTCATACGTATGTGGGGGAGGAACGTTTTATGGGAATAAAAATAAAACTGTTTGAAAGCAAAGTTACAGGCACTAAAAATATGGATGGTTTGTTATTTAAACCGCAACCAACAGAATATAAAGGGTTTTATTATAAAAATGTAAAGGTGGATACGCTTAATAATTTATTAGTGTGGGCAAAAGATCTGATATTGAATATATAATTTATGGCAAAAATTAAAAAAAGGTACGGTAAATGGGGTGGATATTTAGAGAAGCTTATTTATGAAAAACCGAAACGAAAGGTAGAAAAAGAGAAAGTAAACGATCCTGATTATTATGTAAGAGTAGATAATCAGTTTTTTATAATGAATAATGGTCTTATTGGTAATATATATATATATACAGGATTGGCAGGGTATTTCTTTGTGTTATTTACTGTTGTAGTAAGGCTATTTTTCAATAAGAGTCTTAGTTTTATTTTCTTGTTTTTATTATTTTTGTTAGGTACTTTTTTTATAGTATATCATTATACTCGCCCCAAAAAAGAGCTAGTATTAAATCGTTTAGAAGGGCTTATAACTATACCAAACACATTATATTTTAAACCATATACAATGCCTTTTAAAGACGCTTTAGCAGCATGGTCAGTAAAAAATTCTGGTATCAACCCTACAGGTCCAAGTTTGTCTCTTCTTCACCCAAATGGGTTTACAAGTACAGATGTTATGGGACATGAAGTAATAGAAGATTGGAGTTTTATAGTTTGGTACATGGATAAAAATAGACCGTTACCACCAGGAAGTGCTTTTGATGAGTACAGACAAGCGGATTTTGAACGAAGAAAAGCAGCAGGTTTTCCTATGCCTTTATACCCAAGTAGTATACCAACACCCGAAGCTACGCAAGAACAACAAGCAGAACGTAAACGTATTGGAGGATGGTAGATTTTACCCGAAAAATAACCCATGAAGAATATAAAAACGTAGAAAAACTTAAAAAATATTACCATCGAGTTGTAAAAAAAATACATACAAAACCAAGAAATTTTAAGAAAAGAAATTACAAGAAATCACAATATAGATTAGTAGATGATAATTTTGTAGCTAGTAAATCTGGAAGTATAGCTACTCCTCAAATAGGTGGGGGTGTGTCTTTGTTATTATTATTAGGAACATTATGGTATCTTATCAGAGATGGATTGAATAATGAAATTTTATTTTTTATGATATTATCAGCTTTTTTAACTATCTTTTTTGTAATCTATGGTTTTACAATGCCTAAAAAGGAACATATTTTAAATCGTAAAGATGGTTTAATCACGATGACAGGCTTTTTTTGGCAAAAAAATATCACGATGCTATTTGAAAAAGTAGAGTTTGCCTATAGCACTGGTGGTGAAGATGGTGTAGGTGGATTTATGTTACAAACTATTCGCCCAAATAAGTGGAAAACATTTGATATTTATACAATATTTGGAGGAGATTGTTATGAGGACATGTCTTTTATAACATGGTATATGGATAAAAACCGTCCACTACCTCCTGGAGATGCTTTTGATCCATATCGTCAACAAGATTTTGAACGTAGAAAAGCAGAAGGGTTCCCAAAACCCCTATATCCAAGCAAAATTTCCACGCCCGAAGCTACAAAAGAACAACAAGCAGAACGTAAACGTATTGGTGGATGGTAAACTATACTTAGATAAATAACAGCTTTAATGGAGTACTTATCAAAGATAGTTAAAGAGAAACCACAAGAAACAACACAAAAAAGTGTAGAGAGCAATAAATATTTTATAGAGGAAGCTAATGACTTTTTTACAAAGAGAAAAGAACAGCGAGAGGTTGGATGTCTTGGATTATAGGTGTTTTTTTTATTTTGATGTCTTTTTTTGGGTTGATTTCTGAAGATTTCTGGACAAGAACTATCATATTAATAACTTTTGGGATTCCAGGAGTTTTAACAGTTATTTATGGTTTTGTAGCTCCTATTAAATACTTAATTTTTGATAGGATGAATGGAGTTATAGTCATGCCTAGAAATTTTAGAAGTACAGTAACTATTCCTTTTAGTACAGGTTTTTCAAGGGTTAAACATATAAATTCTAGTCCAGGAGTTATTAGTGGTATGTTAGCTTTTGTGTCTAGTAAGAGTAAAGATAGAGTTGGAGGTTTATTAGCAGAGTATAACATAAATAACTATTGGTCATTTACTGTTTGGTATATGGATAAAAACCGCCCATTACCTCCAGGAGATGCTTTTGATCCATATCGTCAGCAAGACTTTGAACGAAGAAAAGCTGAGGGATTTCCGAAGCCTTTGTACCCAAGCAAAATATCAACGCCAGAGGCTACTAAAGAACAACAAGCAGAACGTAAACGTATAGGTGGATGGTAAAGAGATAAAATTAAGTAAGCTATGTTATGAGTTATTGTTTTACAAATAATTTTTAAAAGAGTAAAAGCCTAAGGTTATGAAATGTAAAGTTTTAAAAATTTGTACCTTTGCAAGGCATGAAGAAACATTTTTCTAAAATAACAGCTATAACCTTAGCACTAACAGTGTTGCTATCTACATTCTCTTTTAATGTAGAAAAACATTTTTGTGGTGATTTTTTAGTAGCTGTTTCTTATGTAGGAAGTGTAGCTAGCTGTGATGATGTAGAAGAGGATAGCTGTGAGAGTAAAATAAAAGAGCCATCGTGTTGTAAAGACGATGTAGAGCTTATAAAAGGGCAAACTCAAATTCAGAAATCGTCTGTAGAAAAAATAACCTTTATAAAGGTTGCTACAGCGGTTACTTCATATGTTTTTAACAGTCTGTTATTTCAAGACTTAGAAAAACAAATTATTCCACATAAACAGTATGTACCACCTAAGTTATTTTTTGATATACAGGTACTTCACGAAGTCTTTATCATATGATTTACAATTCTTACTAAAAAAATAAGAATTGTATAATATAGTATGATGAAATAAATAATGAAAAAAAACTTCATAATCAGTATTTTTTTACTGATTTCTCTATCACTTTTTGCTCAAAAAGAGTTAAAAGGAGTGATAAAAGATAATAATAATTTAGAAATATTTGGGGCGAATGTATATTGGTTAAATACAAATACAGGAACGACCACCAATGAAACAGGAACTTTTAGTATTCCGTATAAAAAGGAGTATAAAAAATTAATAATAAGTTTTGTTGGTTATAAGACAGATACAATAAATGTTAGCAGTACAAAACCAATCAATCACTATTTAACAGAAAGTAATACGTTAAATGAGGTTGCAGTTTCTGCAAAAAAAAGTTCAACACAAAGGTCGTATTTACAAACACAAAACTTGGTAACTATTAATAGTGATGAGTTGTTAAAAGCCGCTTGTTGTAATCTGTCAGAAAGTTTTGAAACCAACCCGTCAATAGATGTTAATTTTTCTGATGCGTTAACAGGTACAAAACAAATTCAAATGTTAGGATTAACAAGTCCATATTTGTTAATTACCCAAGAAAATATTCCGTCAATTAGAGGAGCTGCACAAGCATTCGGATTAACATTTACACCTGGAACTTGGGTTGAAAGTATTCAAATAACAAAAGGAGCAGGAAGTGTTGTAAATGGTTTCGAAAGTATTTCAGGTCAAATAAATACAGAGCTAGTAAAACCATCTACCAATCATAAGTTTTACCTGAATGCTTATGGAGCTTTGGGAGGTAGATTAGAGTTCAATACCCATTTCAATCAAAAAGTGAGCGAAAAGTGGCAAACAGGGTTGTATGTACATGGAAACTATAGAGGAGAAAAATTTGATAAAAACAAGGATAACTTTTTAGACAACCCATTAGCAGAACAAATTAATGTGATGAATCGTTGGCAATATACCGATGCCGAAAAAGGTTGGGTAAGTTTTATCAATTTTAGATATTTAGACGATTCAAAACAAGTAGGAGAAGTTGGTTTTGACCCAGAAGTAGATAAAGGATCAAATACTGTTTGGGGAAGCGAAATTAAAACTAAACGTTTTGATACTTCTGTAAAAGTAGGTTATGTGTTTCCTGATATGCCATTTCAAAATATGGGCTTTCAAGCAGCATATAGTAACCACAAACAAGATTCGTATTTTGGATTGAGAGATTACAACATTCAGCATCAAAGCTTTTATAGCAGTTTTGTGTTTAGCTCTATTATTGGAGATACTCGTAATAAGTTTAAAACTGGTGCTAGCCTTACGTATGACAATTACGAAGAGTTTGTTAGTGAGCTGCTGTCTCCTAATTTTAATAGAAAAGAGAATTCTGTAGGAGCTTTTTTTGAATATGCTTATGACAATGCAGATAATCTTAGTGTTACAGCAGGCGTTCGATTAGACCATCATAACTTGTTAGGAACTTTTGTAACACCAAGATTGCACATGCGTTATGTTCCTTGGGAAAGAGGAGTGTTAAGGGCTTCTGTAGGAAGAGGAAAACGAAGCGCGAATATTTTTGCAGAGAATCAACAATTTTTTGCTTCATCACGAGCAATTACTATTGAAAGTTCAGGTGGAAATATTTATGGCTTAGACCCAGAAGAGGCTTGGAATTACGGAGTATCGTTTTTACAAGGATATAAACTATTTGGTAGAAAAGGAGATGTAACATTCGATTTTTATCAAACAAATTTTTCAAATCAGGTAGTAGTCGATTGGGAAAATCCACAAGAAATTTCTTTTTATAATTTAGAAGGAAAGAGTATCGCAAATAGTTTCCAGATAGAAATGAATCAAAATATAATCCCTTATTTTAATACTCGATTCTCTTATAAGTTTTATGATGTTTCTACAGATTATAAATCAGGAAACTTAGCGAAAGCTTTACAAGCTAAACATCGTTTTTTTGCCAATGTATCTTACGAAACTAAAACAGAAAAAAGCGATGCCAGTTGGAAGTTTGATGTAACCTATAACTGGATAGGAGAGCAACGACTACCTAATACAAATAACCAGTTACCAACATATTCAGATAGCTATAACTTATTAAACACGCAAATAACAAAAGTGTTTTCAAAAAAGTTTGAAATGTATGCTGGGGCTGAAAATATTACAAATTACAAACAAAAAAATCCTATACTGGGAAGTGATAATCCATTTGGTGCAAATTTTGATACTACTATTGTATATGCACCAGTTTTTGGAAGTAACTTCTATGCAGGGTTACGATTTAAAATAGATTAATTCAATAAATTAAAAATCAAGAACACATGAAAAATATATTTTTATTAGCAGTTGTTTTATTATTAAGCACATCAACATTTGCTCAGAAGAAGAATGCAAAAGTATCTTTTGAAGTAGACGGTGTTTGTATGATGTGTAAGCAGCGTATAGAAAAAGCAGCGTTAAAAACTAAAGGAGTGAAATTTGCAAAATGGGATGTGAATACTCACGAGTTAAGTTTAATTATTGATGAACGCAAAACAAGTACAGAAACAGTTAAAAAAACTATTGCTGGTGTAGGTCATGACACAAAAGAGTTTAAAGCAACAAAAGAAGCTTATGATAATTTACATGAATGTTGTAAATATCGTGATAAAGAAGTGCAAGAAGATCATAAAAAACCAAAGAAGTAATAAAAAAATCCCGAGTATTAACTCGGGATTTTTATGTTATAACATTTGTAAAGTGTTAATTTCTTGTTGTGTCAATTCACGCCATCTACCACGAGGTAAATTCTTTTTAGTTAAACCAGCAAAAATAACACGATCTAATTTTTTTACATGATATCCATAATGTTCAAAAATTTTACGAACAATACGGTTTCTACCAGAGTGAATTTCAATACCTACCTCAGTTTTCTTTTCACCCTCTACGTAAGAAACGGCATCAATAAAAACTTTTCTTCCCTCAATAATTACATCACCACGTAATTTTTCTAAATCAGCAATGGTTAATTTTTTATCTAAAGAAGCATGGTATAATTTACGAACGTTATGCTTAGGGTGCGTTAATTTTTTTGCTAATTCACCGTCGTTAGTAAATAATAATAAACCAGTAGTATTTCTATCTAATCTTCCAACAGGGTAAATTCGTTCTCTAGTGGCGTTTCCTACTAATTCCATTACAGTTTTACGACCACGGTCATCTTCCATAGTAGTAATGTAATTTTTAGGTTTGTTTAATAAAACGTAACGTTTCTGCTCCATAGAAATTAAAGTTCCATCAAAACGAACTTCATCAGTAGGCTGCACTTTGTAACCCATTTCCGTAACTAATTTCCCGTTTACAGAAACACTTCCGTGTTCAATATACGTATCTGCTTCTCTACGAGAACAAATTCCTGAATTAGAGATAAATTTGTTCAAGCGAATTCCTGTATCTTCAGTTTTTTTCTGAGTAGGTTTATTGCTTTTTGGTTTTCTGAAATCTTTTTTGAATTGATTTTTTCCTTGAGGATTGCTGTTGCGTCCAGCTTGTCGTCCTCTCGACGAGTTTTTTGAATTCATAATTAAATTTTAAAAGTTTGCAAATTTACGGTAATTATTTGGTTTTTAATCTAAAACCTCAACTACTTTATCTACAATTAAAGATTTATCGATAAATAACAAGCTAAAGACTCCTATTAATAACAAGACCTTTAAAATGTTGTGAGCTAATCTATATTGATTGTTTTTTGTTGATTCCCATGTGTAAAAACCAACAAATATTAAGGTAATGGCAGCTAAATAAAAATAATATTTCATGTATTCTATAGCAGGGTAGTTAAATAAAACTCCAATAGGTACTAAAGTTAATACCATTAATAAAATAATTAGCTTTTTAGTATTTCGTTCTCCATATTTTACAGGGAAGGTGTTGTAATTATTAGCAATCGCTCCTTTAATATTTTCTAAATCCTTCATAAGTTCTCGAATCATGATGACTAGAAAAAGAAAGATTGCGTGTATGAAAATTACTTTTGAAAAATTTTTGTAGTGTACAAAAATTACAAAAAAAGGAAGTATGGTTAATACTGTGGCTGTTATTAATCCTATTAGTGGATGTTTTTTTAGTTTATGAGAGTAAAACCAAATGCCAAATATATATACAGAGAAAAAGAATGCTGCTCGCCATGAAACTAACCATCCGAAGAAAAAACCAATAAAATTTAGTGTAAAATATAACGTTAGTTTTGTTTCTTGCTTTACATAAGAATCTAAGCCTGTTTTTATAGGTCTGTTAATAATATCAGCTTTTTTATCGTAAAAATTATTGATGATATATCCGGAAGCAACTACACAAACGGTAGCAATAACTAAATAAAGTAAATGCCAATCAAAAACTACAGGTTTAACTGATTTTGCATCAGAGAAAATAAAAATAGCAGCCAAATATTGGGCTGCTATTAATACTAGAATGTTATAACCTCTTATGACAGATAAAAGGCTAAATATTTTTAAGAAAAATGTATTGTTTTTAAATGTACTCATAGTAGCATTTTAAAAGCGATACACTAATTCTAATTTATAATCTTTTAAACTGTTTTTTGCTTTTTCGTAATCTTCAGTAAATCCTAAGATGTAACCTCCACCACCAGAACCACAAAGCTTTAAATAGTAATCGTTGGTTTGTATACCTTTTTCCCATACTTTATGAAAAGCAGTAGGAATCATAGGTTTAAAGTTAGCTAATACTACTTTTGATAGTTTTTTCACGTTACCAAATAACGATTTTACGTTTCCTTGTAAAAAGTCTTCAATACAAGCATCTGTATGTGTTGCGAACTCTTCGCTAATCATTTTTCTGAAACCTTCGTTTTTCATCTTGTTCATAAAGATGTTTACCATTGGTTCAGTCTCCCCAATTTGCTCAGAATCTAATAAGAAAACAGCTCCTTTTCCTTCTTTTTGAGAAGGGATTCCTGCTGGTTCAATATGTTCTTTTGAATTGATTAAGATAGGTAAACTTAAATAAGAGTTTAAAGGATCTAACCCAGAGCTTTTTCCATGGAAAAAAGACTCCATCAATGAAAAAATTTGTTTTAAAGTTAAAAGCTTGTCTCTCGTTAGGTTTTCTAAAATTGTAATTTTATCATTAGCGTACTTATCGTAAATAGAAGCTACTAAAGCGCCAGAACTTCCAACTCCGTACCCTTGAGGTATTGAAGAATCGAAATACATTCCGTTATCAATATCACTTTTCAAAGAATCTAAATCAAAAGATACTAATTCAGAATTTAAGTTAGTCAAATAACTATAAAACTTCGCTAAGCTTTGATTTGACTTCTCAGCTTCTCCAGTTAAGTTTTTTGCAGATTTTAACGCTCCTTTATAAGAACTAAAAGGTATTGCTAATCCTTTAGAGTCTTTGATAATTCCATACTCTCCAAAGAGTAATATTTTTGCGTAAAATAAGGGTCCTTTCATAGGTGTTTTAATTACGGTGCAAACATACAAGTAAAACTACTAGTTTACAAACTAGTACACGTTTTTGTAAAAAGTTTTCCAAACGCCCACTTTTTCGTTATCGCGGTATTTACCTTTTGTTTCTATTTTACCATTCTTATAAAAAGTTTTCCATATACCTTCTCTTTCACCTTCTTCATACTTTCCTTCCTCTTTTAACTCACCAGATTCATAGTATACCTTTCGAATTCCGTGAAGTTTTCCGTTTTTGTAATTGGCTCTATGAAAAGGTTTGCCATTGGTATGGTAATATAGTACCAAACCATCAAATTCTTCTTGGTTAGGAGTTTTTACAGTACTAAAACCCTCCATTTGTACTTGACCATTTTTGTAGTAATCTACAATCCAAAAGCCGTCATTCATTCTTTTAGGAGCAGGTCTATAAAACTCATGCTCTCCTTTAGTTGTTTCTTGCCAGTTTTTATCAAACCAAATAGTATCTTGCGCATTGACTGAATTGGTTATAAAACCAATAAAAAGGGCAATTATTAATGTTGAAGTTTTCATAATAGTAGGGAATTTAGGTTAAAATAGGTCTCGCGCCAAAACCCACACTATCACAAATATAATGATTTTTTTGGCAGTATGCAGCTAAATTATTCTTAATAAATACTTCAATCTCAGTCTTTTCCGAATTAGGGTATAATACATGTACATTCGCGCCTGCATCTAAGGTAAAGCAAACATTGCTATCATTTTCTTGTCTGTATTCCCATATTTTATTGATGATTTCTAACGTGTTCGGTTTCATTAAAATGAAATATGGACTACTTGTTAACATCATTGCATGTAATGTTAAAGCTTCGCTTTCAACAAGGTCAATAAATGCTTTAATATCTCCATTTTGAAGGATTTTTGAAAGTTTTTCTAAGTTTTCATTGGCCTGATTAAAACGATTTTCAGCATACGGATGATTATGCATTAAATTGTGACCAACAGTACTTGAAACTTGCTTTTCACCTTTATCAACTAATAAAATAGTATCTTGGTAGTCTTCAAAAATAGGATGAACTTTATAAGGGAATTTTGTACCGAATAAATCTGAACTTCCTTTAATCTCAGGATGATTTCCCCAAACGACTAATGGTCCTTCAATACTTCTACTAGCACTTCCTGATCCTAAACGAGCTAAAAAAGAAGCTTTTTTATTAATATATTCATCAGTTAAATTTGGATTTAATTCTTTTTCCAAATTCATTAAACACATAGCAATAGCACTCATTCCACTTGCAGAAGAAGCAATACCACTACTGTGTGGAAATGAATTTTCAGAAGAAATAACCATGTTATACTCTAAAATATAGGTACAGTATTTTTGTATTCTTTCAAAGAATTTGGCTATTTTAGGTTTAAAATCATCTTTCTTTTTTCCTTCAAAGTACAATTCAAATTCTACTTGGTTTTTTGGTAATGTCTTTGTGAATTCAATTTTTGTAGTTGTATGGCAATTATTCAATGTAAAGCTTATTGAGGCATTTTTAGGAATTTGAGGTTCGCTTTTTCCCCAGTATTTTACCAAAGCAATATTACTAGGTGTCTGCCATGTAACGGTTAAGTTATCTACTTTTTTATCTTGAGAAAGAAATAAGAAATCTGATGTATTCAACGTGTAAAAAATTTGCTGTAAAGATAGAACTTCGCTTACACTTGTGCTAATTTTTGTAAAACGCTTTCTTTATAGCTTCTGCTTATTGAGATTGCTTTTTTAGTAACTTCAATATATTCGTTAGTATATGAGGAAATTTTAGAAACTGAAACAATGTAAGAACGATGTACTCTTATAAAACAATCACTTGGTAATATGGCTTCAAAATTACTAATGGTTTCTCTAGTAACTATAGTATTTCGTCTCAAGTTTTAGCGCCAGCATTTGGATTGTTGAGGGCTATTCGATATTATCTTGTTGTGGAAAAGAGATAGCTAATCTAGATTTTTTATTAGTTAATCTTTTTAATACCTATTTCTAACATAGAAATGGGTATTTTTGTTGTATGAGAAAAATTAAACTGATTTGGGACTTTAAAGGTCCTGATGGATTGGAAACAGCAAAACATCACTGTATACATTTAAAAGAATTTACGCAGATAGATGGTTTGCCATATCATGAAGTAAATTTTGTATCTTTAAACGAAATGCATACCATCGCTTTTATTGTGGTTGATGAGGAATATATGAAAACCTTTAGAGATGCATTGAAACCTCATAGAGGAGAATTAGCATAATATAACACAAAAAAAATAGATCTATGTTTTTAATTAATGCCTTAGCAAAACCAAAAAAATCTTCTGAACATTATGATCAAGTTATAGGAGCTTACGTAAGCTTGTATATTGATTATAAAGATATTGAAGGAGCTATGCGATTAGCGAAATTTTATATCAAAAATGAAGATTGGAAAGTAGTAGAAATAGAGGACGAATATTTTACGTTAGATTCTGTAGATGATGTAGAAGATAATGAGCAAAAAGAATTGTATGAAGAAGCTGTAGAGTATGGATACTCTATTATTTTTAATTGCTACGAAGAAGAAGGAGAAGACGAAGATTAAAAAAAGCATGTCATTTCGAACGGAGTGAGAAACCTCAATTATTTTCGTTCGAAATGATATTTTATTTATTCAGCAATTGCATTAGCACAAATAAAACCACTTGTCCAAGCATTTTGAAAGTTGAAGCCACCAGTAACGGCATCAATATTTAATACTTCACCTACAAAAAACAAGTTTTTGTGTTTTTTACTTTCAAAACGTTTAAAGTTAATTTCTTTTAAATCTATACCACCAGCAGTAACAAACTCCTCTTTAAAAGTAGTACGTCCATTTGCATTGAATAATCCTTTGGTTAACTGATCTGCTAAGTTTTGAAGTTGCTTATTGCTCAAATCAGCCCAGTTTTGGTTGTTTTTTATTTCTGAAGCCATTACCAAACGTTCCCATAATCGGCGAGGAATATCACTAAATGGAGATTTTAAACTAACTTGTTTTTTAGTTTGTGATTTTTTTAACTCTTGTAATGTTGAAAAAACTGAATCGGTATCTTGTCCTAACCAATTTACCAATACGTTATATTGATAGTTTTTATCAGCTAAAATACGAGCACCAAAAGCGGATAATTTTAAAATAGCAGGACCACTCAAGCCCCAATGGGTAATTAGTAATGGACCAGAATTTTCTAAATTTGTTCCAACAAGTGTAACTTCTGCATTTGGAACTGATATTCCGCCTAAATCAATAATTCGCTTGTCTTTTATATTGAAAGTAAATAAAGAAGGAACAGGTTCAATAATTGTGTGATTTAACGTTTTACATAAATCCCATACTTTTTTACTACTTCCTGCGGCAACCGCTACGAAATCAGCTTCAAAATCTTGATTTTTTGTGTTGATAATCCATTTCTCATTTTGTTGATAAATGGAGTTTACACCATGGTTTTTTAACACGCTAATTCCAAGGTTATCAACAGCGTTTTGAAAACAATCTATAATCGCTTGTGATGTATTTGCTTCTGGAAATACTCGATTGTCTTCTTCTATTTTTAAAGGAACTCCGCGATTTTCAAACCATTCAAAAGTATCACCCGTCATGAATTTATGAAAAGGACCTAATAACTCCTTTTTACCTCTCGGGTAGAATTTTGTTAGTTCTTTAGGTTCAAAACAAGCATGTGTAACATTGCAACGACCTCCACCAGAAATTTTTACTTTTTGTAAAACCTCTTTTCCTTTCTCAAGAATAGTAATGTCCAATTCAGGATTAATTTCTTTTGCATTAATCGCAGTAAAATAACCTGCAGCTCCACCACCAATAATAATAACTTTTTTCATCTTTTTTATGTCAGTTCGAGTAATTTTCGGTAGAAAATTGTATCGAGAACTTTTTTAAATTATCTCGATACAAATTTATTTCATTCTTCAATAAATTCACTCGATGTAACAGGCTTAATTTTATAAAATCATTTCTTTATAGGTGAGGATAGTATTGAATCCTTTTTGTTGAAAATAGCTTGTAGTGTCTTCATTTCCTGCAACTAAAATAAAATCACCACCCCAAGCACCTAAACTTTTTACTTCACCAAAATAGTCAGAAAATAACCTTTGTTTTACAGTGTCTTGTTTTATAATTGAACTAATGATTTGCTCATGCTCAATAATGATTTTTTCTAAATCTTTAGAAGTGTTGGCTTTTAAAAACTCTTGAGTTAAATTGTCAATTTCAGGGATTAAGATCTTAGCTTCTTCTTTGTGTTTTTTATAGTGAGCAATTCCTTCTCTGCTATTTTGTTTTTGGTTTAAATGCACAAAAAATAATTCTTCAGAAAAATGTGGATTGAAATTTACTTCTTGAATATGAGGTTGTTTTTCTTCTAGCTTATATAGAATCGGAGTGTTATGTTTTGCACAAGCGATATCGTAACCACTTCCAGAAAAAGCGTTCCAAAGTAAGGTAAACGGATTTACATTTGCCCAAGTAGCTATATTATTAATTAAGGTTGAGGAACTTCCTAATCCCCAGTTTTGAGGAAATGTTAGATTTGTCTTTACAACGAAACCGTTTTCAGTAGTTAGAAATTCAGGATTTAAACGTTTCGCTTCTTGTAAAATATCACGTAGTGTTTCAGCAATAAACTCAGCACTTCCTTCTTTATCAGAATTAAACGTAGCTGAGGTTAAGCGTAGTTTGGGTAAATCAAAAGAAGCCTCGAACCAACATTCTCCAGTATGCGTAAAACTTCCCCAGATAAGTTGTGATTCTTTAATTGGTTCAACAATTAAGTCTTGTCCAAACTTAGTAGGAACAGCTAACGATGTTGCACCATCTAAAACAACATATTCTCCAGTGAGTAATAATTTTCCGTTAGAATAGTGTCGCATTATACCAGTCCGAATTGTTTAAAGTGATGTGTAAAATGTTTTACTTGGAATTTTTTCCAATATTCATAATCTAACTCTCCAAAAAATGGATGTACAACTGTTCGGTTTGGATTTTCATTAAAAACAGTTTCGAAGTGCTGCACTTGCTCAATCAAATCAATAACAGCTTCGTTTATAGAACTAAACTTTAACGGAGTTGGAGCTTCTGATAAAAATGGAGCTTTAAATCCAGTTTGTAACTCATTATCAGAATTTAAAAATGGTTTTCTTCTAGCTGATTTCTCATCAGAAACATAGGTGTCAACTTTCCAGTTTCCATTTGCTATTTGAGTAACCAAGCTTAAATGTTCTACCATGTGTTGTCCACTCATTTTACCAAACAAAGGTTTTGCATCGGCTTTTAAACTTAAAAGAGTATCACGTACTTCTTCTTCATTTAAAAAGTCTACCCATTGTACTTTTGGCTTACGAAGCTCATTTAGTTTTTCAACCACGGCACTATGAGAGGCTGTTCTGTCTTCAAAATAGGAGGCTACAATTTCTTTTTCTTCATTGGTAGCTTTGTGTTGATTTAAAATGTTCATCAAGTGCATTTTCATATGCCCATGTTGAATTCCTTTGGTTGTTAAAGCACGCAAAGCAGCAAAATTTTGAGCTAAACCAGCGGCAGCAATAATTTGCATTAAAGTGCGAGCACTAGGTTTTTGCATCATATCTAACGATAATTTTGCCATTGGGTGTAAGGCAGTTAATCCCCCCACAGTTCCTAATGCTAAAGGAATTTCAATCCAAAATTTAAAAATACCGTCTTTTACTTCACAGTGAGTTAAGCTTTTGTATTGTCCGTCTTTTGAAGCATACGCATGTGCACCCGCTTCAATAGCTCTAAAATCGTTTCCAGTAGCTAATACAACAGCATCTATTCCGTTCATAATACCTTTGTTGTGCGTAACTGCACGGTACGGTTCTACCTCTGCAATTTTAACAGCTTGTTCAAACTTTTGAGCAAACTTCTCAGGATTCTTCCCGCCCAATTCGGCTACTTTACAACTTACTTCCGCTCTAACTAAACATTCAGGAACGTAGTTAGAAAGAATGCTCATAACTATTTCAATATCGTCTTTTCTAAAAGCTTTAGCAATAGCTTCTAAACAAGAATTAATAAAGTTAGCCCCCATACTATCTTTTGTTTCAAACGTAACATGTAATTGATAGTAGTTTGCAAGCTTATCTGTTTTATCAACTAGTTGAATATCTAATATTCCGCCACCACGTTTTTCCATGTTTTTGGTAATAGATGCGGTAGCTGCGTATAATTCTGTTTTTTGTTGATTAAAATAGGTTTCTAACTCTTTTTTGTTACCAGCATACATAAAATGTACCTGACCAATTTTTGTAGTAGAAATTACTTCTGTTTTAAATCCTCCACGAGTACTCCAAAACTTGGCAACTAAAGAAGCAGCAGCAACAACAGAGCTTTCTTCAACCACCATTGGTATTACATAACTGCGTCCGTTAATAATAAAGTTAGGAGCAATGCCGTAAGGCATATAAAAATTAGAAATGGTATTTTCAATAAAATCATCATGCAATTGTTGTAACTTCTCGTCTACATTCCAATATTGCATAATAGTTTGTATAATTTCTGGTTGATTGTTAAAGTAAGTTTTAGCCAACCAGTCTATTTTTTCTTCTTTGGTAAGTTTAGAAAAACCAGAGATCGTTTTAGACATTCTCAATTCATTTTTGATGGCTCAAAGATACGTGAATCATGTTAAAATGCTTGTGTTATTTGGTTTTTATGATTTTTTTGAGCGGGTTTTTGGCTATTTTTCCGTAAACTTGGCAAACTTTTTAGATAAACAACAACTTAACATGAAGAAATTATTATTATTGTTTATAGGGATATCTTCGCTAGTACAAGCTCAAAAAAAAGATATTTCTTTAGAGGATATATGGCGAAAAGGCACATTTAGAGCTGATTATATGAACTCTTTAAATTCTATGAATGGAGATTTTTATTCGTTATTAAATTATGAGAATGGAAGTTCTACTGTAGATAAATACAGTTATGAAACTTTAGAAAAAGTTGCAACGATTGTTGATAGTAAAGATTTAGCAGGATTGAAATATTTTCAATCATATAGTTTTAATAATGATGAGACCAAATTAATTTTAGGAACGAACTTTAAGCAAATTTTTCGTCATTCATATTTAGGTACTTATTATGTGTATGATATTGCTAAAAAATCATTAGACTTAATTGGTACAGATATTCAAGAACCAACTTTTTCTCCTGATAGTAAAAAAATAGCATACGCTAAAGACAACAATTTATTTATTAAAGATTATTCAGATGCCAATGTGGTAATTCAAATTACCAATAGTGGTAAAAAGAACGAAATCATTAACGGTATTACTGATTGGGTTTATGAAGAAGAGTTTGGTTTTGTAAAAGCTTTTGAATGGAGTAAAGATAGCAAAAACTTAGCTTATTTACGTTTTGATGAAAGTAAGGTTAAAACTTTTTCAATGGATGTGTATGGAAAAGAAAAATACCCAACACAACATGTATTCAAATACCCAAAGGCAGGTGAAGAAAATGCTAAAGTAGCTTTACGTATATTTTCATTAGAAACGAATAAAACTGCAGAAATTAGAGTAGGAGATTATGAATATATTCCTAGAATTAACTGGACAAACAATCCAAACATATTAGCTGTTAGAACATTGAACCGTCATCAAAATGATTTAAAAATGTATTTTGTTGATGCAACTACTTTTAATAGTTCTATCGTTTTAAACGAAACAGATAAAGCATATGTAGATATTACAGACGACCTAACTTTTTTAGACGATAATAGCTTTATTTGGACAAGTGAAAAAGATGGATACAACCATATTTACCACTATGATAAAGATGGTAAGTTATTGAATCAAGTAACGAAAGGAAATTGGGAAGTTACTTCTTACTATGGATATAATGCTGATAAGAAAACTATTTATTACCAATCAGTAGAAAACGGTTCTATTAATAGAGGAGTGTATAGCATTTCTTTAGACGGTAACAACAAAAAGCTATTGAGTAACTCTACAGGAACAAACAACGCTGCTTTTAGTAAAAACATGCACTATTTCATCAATACTTTTTCTGATGCAAATACACCACCAGTGTACACGCTAAGAAATGATGAAGGTAAGGTATTAAAAACTATAAAAGATAACGTAGCTTTAAAAGAAACTATTGCAGGGTATAATTTAAGTAAAAAAGAGTTTTCTACTATTAATGTTAACGGTAACGACTTAAATATGTACACTATTAAGCCTGCAAACTTTGATGTAAATAAAAAGTATCCAGTTTTAATGTATCAATATTCAGGGCCAGGTTCTCAAAATGTAAAAAATAGTTGGAATGGTTCAAATGATTATTGGCACCAAATGTTAGCACAAAACGGATATATTGTTGTTTGTGTTGATGGTAGAGGAACAGGTTTTAAAGGTCGTGATTTTAAGAAAGTTACTTATATGAACTTGGTGAAGTATGAAACTGAAGACCAAATTTCGGTGGCTAAAGAGTTAGCAAAATTACCGTATGTTGACGCGAATAGAATTGGTATTTGGGGATGGTCATTCGGTGGTCATATGAGTACGAACTGTTTATTAAAAGGAAATGATGTATTTGCAGCAGCTATCGCTGTGGCACCAGTTACTACATGGCGTTTTTACGACACAATTTATACAGAACGTTACATGCGTACTCCAGAGGAAAACCCGGCAGGGTATGATGATAACTCGCCATTGAATTATCCAGAATTATTAAAAGGAAAATATTTACTAATTCACGGAACAGGTGATGATAATGTACATGTTCAAAATGCTTATAGAATGGCAGAGGCTTTAATTCAAGCAAATAAGCAATTTGAGTGGGGAATGTATCCGGACAAGAATCATGGTATTTATGGAGGAAATACTCGTTTACACCTGTATACCAAAATGACCAACTTTATTAAAAACAACTTATAAACTAAAACAATATATTATGGCTAAAAATGTAGCAACCGAACGGGAAATATTTGGACATCCAGTAGGATTATTTATGTTGTTCTTTACAGAAATGTGGGAACGTTTTTCATACTACGGTATGAGAGCTCTACTGGTTTTATATTTAATTAGCGAAGTAGCAAGTGATAATCCGGGTTTAGGGTGGACTAAAAGTGATGCTAGTAGCTTATACGGTTGGTACACAATGCTTGTTTACATTACTCCAATCATTGGCGGGATTATTGCTGATAAAATTTTAGGATTTAGAAAAGCCATTATTATAGGAGCTGTGTTAATGACATTAGGGCACATATCGTTAGCTTTTGAACCGATGCCAGCGTTTTACTTAGGACTTGGTTTATTAATTATAGGAAATGGTTTTTTTAAGCCAAATATATCTTCAATTGTAGGGCAATTATACCCAGAAGGAAGTGATAAAAAAGATTCAGGGTATACTATTTTTTACCAAGGAATTAACGTAGGAGCTTTCTTGGGGTCAATTTTATGTGGTTATTTAGGAGAAACTTTAGGTTGGCATTATGGGTTTGGATTAGCAGGTATATTTATGTTTATAGGATTGATTCAGTTCCATTTAGCACAAAAAATGTTTGGAGAAATTGGATTAGCGCCAAAGAAAGAAGTTTCTAAAGAAACTACAGAAATAGAAAAAAAGCCATTAACAAAAGTTGAAACTCAGAGGTTAATAGTTGTTGGTGTTTTAGCATTTTTCTCTATCTTTTTCTGGGCAGCTTTCGAGCAAGCAGGTTCGAGTATGAATATTTTTGCAAGTGAATATACTGATAGAAGTTTAGAAGGGACAGGAGTAATTGTATTTAAAATTTTTGGAGCTTTACTATCAGCTTTACCAGTAATAATTTTAACATGGTTATTTGTAGGAATGTTTAAAGCAATTGGTAAAACGTATGCTACAGCAATGATGTTTATGGCACTAAGTGTTGTTATTTTGTGGGGAATTATTGGATATATGATTTATAATCAGTTTTTTGATGAAAACCCGGAGGTACCAGCAACATGGTTTCAAAGTTTAAATGCGTTATTTATCTTCACTTTAGCGCCATTATTTTCTTGGGTTTGGCAAAAATTAGCAAAAACAAAATATAACCCTAACGGACCTCAAAAGTTTGCTATTGGATTAATATTACTTGGATTAGGTTTTATACCAATGGTACTTGGAGCAGCAAATGTTGGAGGAGATTCCATACAAAAGGCTAGTATGATCTTTTTAGTTTTAGCTTACCTATTACATACTATGGGAGAGTTAAGTTTATCACCAGTTGGTCTTTCTTATGTAAATAAATTGTCACCAAAAAGATTATTAGGTATTATGTTTGGTATTTGGTTTTTTGCATCTGCCATGGGTAATATGATTGCAGGAACTTTTTCAAGTTACATGGAAAAGATAGCTCAAGAATCTTCTATGTCTGATTTCTTTAATATCTTAGTTTGGATTCCAATAGGAGGAGGTATAGTATTATTTCTTTTAAGTTTCCCACTTAAAAAGTTAATGCACGGAGTAAAATAATAAGGAGCATTTAACCTCATGATAATCTTTATCATGAGGTTTGTTATATATAAACGATAAATAAATATGAGTTCAGTTACATCAAACGATTTTTTCAAATCAAAAGTACTAGGCCATCCATCAGGGTTGTTTGTGCTATTTTTTACAGAAATGTGGGAGCGCTTTTCTTTTTACGGAATGCGTGTTTTATTAGTTAACTTCTTAACAGCAGCAGCTATTGGAACTAACCCTGGTTGGGAATGGTCAGCAGAAAATGCAGGTGCTTTATTTGGTACTTATGCAATGTTATTGTATTTAACCCCAATTTTAGGAGGAATTTTAGCAGACAAATTAACAGGATATCGTTGGGCAGTTGTTATAGGCTCTATTATTATGACACTAGGACACGCTGCTATGGCTATTGAAACTGAGTTTTGGTTGTATGTAGGTTTAGCTTTATTAGTAATTGGTACAGGTTTCTTTAAACCTAATATGACATCTATTATTTCTGAGATGTATAAAGACTTACCAGAAAAAAAAGATGGAGCATATACTATATTTTATATGGGAGTTAATGCAGGAGCTTTCTTTGGAATGATGTTGTGTGGATATTTAGCTGAAAAGATAGGTTGGTCTTGGGGGTTCGGTTTAGCAGGAATTTTCATGTTATTAGGTACTTTACAGTTTTGGTTAGCAAAACCATTATTTGGAACTATAGGAGATGTTCCTTCAAAAGAAGAAAATAATGTTGTTGAAACTTCTGGTTTAAACTCAAAAGAAGAGGATAAAAGAAATCCTTTCACAGGTTTAGATAAAATATTAATTGTAATTTCCTCTGTTATAGGTTTAGGATACGCTATTAACGATCCTTTATCAAAAATTGGAGGTATAGATGTTTTTGGAGCTCTTAAAATAGGAAATTTTGAAGGACAATATGTAGCTGTACTGTTTGGGTTAATAGTATTTTTAGTTTTAACTATTTCTCGTATATCTCGTTATGCTAAGGTTGTACGAGATAGAATGATTGCTGTAATTATATTTGCTTTTTTTACTGTTTTCTTCTGGATGAGTTTCGAACAAGGAGCTTCTTCTTTAGTGCTTTTTGCTCGTGATAATGTTGATAGAGTTTTAACAGGTAATGCACAAACAATTTTTAATATTGTAAATACACTATTAACTGTAATTCCTTTAGCTATTATTACTTGGGTACTAATTTTATTAGGAAAAGAAACAGGAAAAAGAATTCCTGTATCCAACTTTGTATTAGCAATATGTTTTCTGGGAGTTTGGGCATTGGTAGGTTGGATGTTATATCGTGAGTTTTCAGCAGAAGCTTCTGAAATAACGGTATCATGGTTTTCAATATTAAACTCATTTTTTATTATAGCCTTTGCTAATTTCTTTTCTAAATGGTGGGATTCAAAATACAACCCGTCTGCAGCTGTAAAATATGGATTAGGACTAATCATAATGGCAGTAGGTTTTGGGTTGTTAGCATTTGGATCTTATGGAATAACCGATGGAGTTAAAGTGAGTATGGTATGGTTAATATTAGCATATTTGTTTCATACCTTAGGGGAGTTATGTCTTTCTCCAGTAGGTTTATCATATGTATCTAAATTAGTACCTGCAAGAATGATTGCATTTATGTTTGGTATGTGGTATTTAGCAATAGCAATAGGAAATAAAGCAGCAGCTGTTTTAGGAGGTCAAATAGAAAACATAACAAAAGAATATAGCCTATCAACATTCTTTTTAATTTTCACAATAGTTCCAACATTAGCAGGATTGTTAGTAATAGCTTTAAATCCGTTAATTAAAAAACTAATGCATGGAGTTAAATAACTCTAAATAAAAGTTAAAACAATATTTTTAGAACCTGTCAATTTTAAATATTGGCAGGTTTTTTTGTAATTTTGGAACACTTATTGAGACTTAAAGAGTATGAAAAAAATAATATTAATAGTAGTTTTAACCTTTATTTCATATGGAGTAAAGGCACAAGACAAGGTAAATTGGTTAAGCTTTGAAGAAGCGATGGAAATGAGTGAGAAAGACCCTAAACCAATTTTAGTAGATATTTACACCGATTGGTGTGGTTGGTGTAAAAAGATGGATAAAACCACTTACAAAAACAAAGTAATTGTTGAGTATATCAATACACACTATTACCCAGTAAAGTTAAACGGAGAAGCTAAACATGATATTACATTTCAAGGAAAAACCTTTAAATACCAGTCTCAGGGAAGAAGAGGTTATCACGAGTTAGCGGCTGCTATTATGAAAGGACAATTAAGTTATCCTTCAACAGCTTTTTTTAATACTGATAAGCAATTATTACAAAACGTACCTGGCTACTTAGAAGAAAAAAGATTTGAGAAAATACTGGCGTATTTTAACAAAGATAATTATAAAAATACACCTTGGACAGAGTTTGAAAAGAACTTTAAAAGTGCCATGTAAAAACTTATTCTTTTATAATATAAGCACCATTTTGACCAGTATACCAAAATGGTGTTTTTTGTTTATAACAAGTTTCTTTCCACCCGTTAATGTACGATTTGTAATTACTTCCATCAGCAATGATTTGCTTTGGTTTTAGCCAAAAAATAAGTCTGCTTAAATTTATTTTTGGGTTATTTTTTAAAACCACTATTGGGTTTTTAAGTTTTTTTATTTGATACATCCCTAAACTATCTACAATTAAAATTTGTTTGTTATTGAAAGAAGCAATGTATGATATCGAATCAATATTTTTAGAAATAATGCCTTGAGCAACTCTGTAAGATTGTAAAATTTTTTCTTGCAGAAGAATAGAGTCATTTAGTGAACTAAAAACGTTAAGCTCGTTCCTGTTTCTTTCTCCTAAAATTGAATACCTACTTTTATGAAATACAATAAATTCACTTTTGTTTACTCGCTGGCTTTTTTCATATAAATAAACCCCTTGTAAAATAATAGTTGAAGTTAGAAAGAGTACAATATTATTATAGGTTTTACGAAACCAAAGTTGAAATAAGAAAATAATGAATATGTACCAAGCTATCATTGCTTCAAAAGACATAGAAAGTTCTTTCAGTAAAAACACTTCTTGTTTCGAAACCCAACTAACAAAATAATTCATCAAAGAAATAATTGATCCATATATATTCGCCAAGAATTGAGGCAATATATTAAACGTTGCTAGTATAATAATTACAATTCCACCAAACAAAATTGTACCTAAAAAAGGAATGATAATTAAGTTAGATAGGATAAACAACCCTGGAAACTGATGAAAGTAATACAAGCTAATTGGTAAAATTCCTGCTTGTGCAGCTATAGAAACTGTAAATAATTGCCAGCCTTTGTTGAGAAATCGTAATTTAGGTGTCCAAATACTGTAAAGTAAAGGTTGTACCCAAACAATACCAAAAACTGCTAAATAACTTAATTGAAACCCAACATCAAATAAAAACATCGGTTTTATTAAAAGTAAAAATAGCATGGAGCTTATTAAAGAAAACTCAATAACCTTTTTTCGTTTAAAGGATAACCCGATAGCTACAAAAGTAAACATAGTTACTGCTCTAACTACTGAGGCAGATAAACCAGCTATAAAAGCAAATGACCAAAGTAAGAAGATAACACAAACGACTTTAATGATTGTTCCATGCGGAAGGTTTTCTAAAGGTTTAAGTAGATAGGAGAGTAGTAATAATAAAATTCCTACGTGGAGTCCTGAAATGGCAAGAATATGAATAGCGCCTGCGTTGGTGTAGCTTTCTAATAACTCTTTTGAAATTTCTTGACGTTGACCAAGCAATAGAGCATTAATCACAGCAAATTCATCGTTTGTAAAATGATACTTTTTTAAGGAAGCTTGTATTTTACCTCTAATATGAGCAGATAAACTGATTAAAGAAAGCTTTGAGTTTTCAAGTTTTTTGAATTGATGATTATCTATAAATACTTGATGATAAACATACTGTTTTGCTAAATATTGTTTGTAATCAAATTGATGTGGATTTAAAGGCGGAATTAATTCTTTAAAAGGAGTTTTGATAAATATTCGATTACCCACCTTTAATATAGGTGATAAACTGTCCTTTTGAATATTTAGAAGAATATATCCAGTGGTTTTAGTAGAATCTACTTGTGAAACTTTAACTACATATTTTGTATAGTAGTTCCCTGGTTTTAATACTTTTTGTACATCAAGTATATAAGTAGAATTCTTAATTAATTGATGTTTATAATGGCTTACATAATTCTTTGGATTGTGAATATAGGTGGTGCTAACCCCGATAAAAACAAAGAACAATAATGTGACTATACTAAAAGCTTTTCGCGCTTGAGTTCTTTTTAAGAAATAAAGAATGACAAGAAACCCTATTAAAGAATAGAACAAGTATATAAAGTTATACAGCCAAACCTGTGTGTAAAACTGAAGTGTTATACCAATAATAAGGCACAACAAAAAGTGAAAAGGAGGATACTCTAACAATTTTTTCATAGCTCTTTAAAGATATGAAAAAACTTTGAGTTTAAAAGAGTTTAATAGCTGGTCTCATATAACAGACGGTTAATAAGTATAAGTTAATAATTTTAGATAAGGATTTAGAGTAGATTTGAACTAGATTTAATTTATTATAATTGGGGAGTTATATAGTTTTATATTCTCCATTCATAATTATCCTCTAAGCTCAACATTTTATAGATTTGAAACCCAAACTCAGATAAGTATATTATGAGTCTGTCAAAAGTTTTGTAATCAAAATTTAATTGTATTGATTCATTTTCGAGCTTGTTTAATGGTAACAAATGCTCAAAAAGAGATTTGTAATATTTGTCATTTGGGATTTTAGAGGTTTTTAGTTTTCCTTTTGAATGAGTAATAGAATGCCTAAGTTCTGAAATTATTTTGAAAAGTTCGCTGAGCTTGAAGTTGTTATTATTTTCCTTAGAATATTTAACAAATCTTTTTCCACAAGCTTTTTTTATTAGCTTAAAAATGTCTTCACCTCCTTTTAACTTTTCCCTTGAGTAATCTTTATCGGATTTTAATTTTTCTCTGAAATTTTTATCAGTTTGTATTTTCAAATAAATAAAATCTTTTAAAAGAGTTTCAAAAGCTTCATAACATTGTGAGAATGCTAGTCCAAATTCTCTAGATAGTACTTTTTCAACCTCTAAAGCGTAGTTTTCTTTAAATGTTGATTTTGTAATTCCAGTATGAAAATTTATTTTCCACCCATTATCAGTTGGTCCAGTCCAATCACCTATTATAAGAGATGTTCCTGAAATAAACTTAGCCTGTTCAGTTGTGTACTTCTCAACATCTTGTAATAGAACTTTATTCATTCTATTTGCTGTATGTTTGAAATCTGTTATTGTTTCAAAAAAAATATCAAGATGTTTCTTATAGGGATTTTTCATTTTTATATTGTACACAGTAATGCTATTGATAATATGAGTTCAATTTGATAACTCATATCCGTTAGTAGCTAAGTTATTTAAAATGGTAGAAATATCAAACAAAAAAAACAACCTTACTGGTTACTGAGCGTAGCCGAAGTAAGATTGCTTTTTAATTATATTAAGTTTCAGAAATAACTTATACAATTTCTACAAATAAACCTTCCGCTGTTTTTTCAACTTTAGCAAGACTGTTTTTAGTTAGTCCTTTAATAGTTTTGTCCCACTTTTTATTAGATAAACCACTTTGAGTTTTTAACTCATTTAAACCTATTCTTTCAGCTTTTTCTAATAAAGTTAATACAGCTTTTTCATCGTCGTTTAATTCAACTGTAGGAGCTTTCTTTTCAGGTTTCATCTGTGGGAAGAATAACACTTCTTGAATTGAAGGATTGTTCGTTAAATACATAATTAAACGGTCCATTCCAATTCCTAATCCAGAAGTAGGAGGCATACCATACTCTAACGCACGTAAGAAGTCTTGATCGATAAATTCTCCTGCTTCATCATCACCACGTTCAGCTAATTTTAATTGTGCTTCAAAACGTTCACGTTGATCGATAGGGTCGTTTAATTCAGAGTATGCATTGGCAATTTCTTTACCACATACCATTAACTCAAAACGCTCGGTTAATTCAGGATTGTCACGGTGTTCTTTACACAATGGAGACATTTCTTTTGGATAATCGGTAATAAATGTTGGTTGAATGTAGTTTCCTTCACATTTTTCACCAAAAATCTCATCAATTAATTTTCCTTTACCCATGGTGTCATCTACTTCGATACCCATGTCTTGAGCAGCTTTACGGATTTCATCTTCCGATTTTCCGTTGATGTCAAAACCAGTAAAGTGTTTGATAGAATCTGCCATCGTAACACGTGCATACGGAGCTTTAAAATCTACCTTATGCTCTCCAAAAGTAGCTTCCGTAGTTCCGTTTACAGCTAAAGCACAGTACTCTAATAATTTTTCGGTGAATTCCATCATCCAGTTGTAGTCTTTATATGCTACATAAATTTCCATAGCGGTAAATTCTGGATTGTGTGTTCTGTCCATTCCTTCATTACGGAAGTTTTTAGAAAACTCATATACACCGTCAAAACCACCAACAATTAAACGCTTTAAGTATAACTCATTTGCAATACGCATGTATAACGGAATGTCTAATGCATTATGGTGCGTAATAAATGGTCTTGCAGCAGCACCACCTGGAATAGGTTGTAAAATTGGCGTTTCTACTTCAAAATATCCTGCATCGTTAAAAAACTGACGCATCGCATTGAATAATTTTGTACGCTTTACAAAAACCTCTTTTACTTGTGGATTCACAACTAAATCAGCATAACGTTGACGGTAACGCATCTCAGGATCAGTAAAACCGTCAAAGGTATTTCCTTCAGCGTCTACTTTAGGTAATGGTAATGGCTTTAAAGACTTACTTAATAATTTAAAATCTTTTACCATCACGGTGATTTCTCCAACTTGAGTTTTAAACAACTCTCCTTCAATACCTACAAAATCACCAATATCTAATAACTTTTTGTATACTTCGTTGTACAAAGTTTTGTCCTCACCAGTACAAATTTCATCTCTGTTAAAGTATACTTGAATACGTCCTTCACTATCTTGCAATTCAGCAAAAGAAGCTTTTCCTTGAATACGACGAGACATTAACCTACCAGCAATAACTACCTTCTTACCTTCCTTAAACTCCTGTTTAATCTGTTTGGAATTTGAATTGAATGGAAATAAATCTGCTGGATATGGATTGATACCCAGTTCACGTAATTTTGATAGTTTTTCTCTACGTACAACTTCTTGTTCTGATAATTGCATTGACTTAATTTTTAAGTAATTTTAATTTAAAGGTGCAAAGATACAATCAATTACAAAATTAGACAACGGTAGTATCACATAGATTTTATAAAAAAGTTATTTTTTATTTGTGAGTTTCTAAAAAGAATGTATATTTGCAGGCTGTCTAATTTTAAAAGGACAGCATTTAGTTGTGTTGTTAGATACTTTAAATAGTATCATGGTTTTGTTAACCAATGGAAAGCTTCCCTTAGATGGGTTGCTTTTTTTTTGCATTTTATTTACGTTTATTCTGAAGCTATTTCCCGGTTTCCGCACTCGCTCTCTTCGAGAAGCTCAAACAAATGCTTCAATCTGGGGACTAAGTGTAATTGCTGACTTCTTAAATCATGAATACCTGTCATTCCAAACGAGGTACGAGGAGGAATCTCATGATTGGAAGTAAAAAGCTTAAATATAACAAGCTTATTTCTAAAAGAAAGCAGCTTTATATTCCCAGAACTTAACAAAAAACAGCACTAAGAATACCATTGAAATTGAAAATTTAATGGTTGCAGAAGCTAAAAAACCTAAAAAAGCACCAAATGATGCCTTGATTGCTCTGTTAGTGTCTTTGCTATCATAAATCAATTCACCAACCAAAGCACCTACAAAAGCGCCAATTAAAATTCCGAAAGGAATAGGAGAGAGTAGTCCAATAATTAATCCGATAGTAGTGCCATATACTCCATATTTGGTGCCACCAAAACGCTTTGTTCCCAAGGCAGGGATAAAGTAGTCAAGAAAAAAGATAATGACAGCAATAGCTAAAGTGATTCCTAAAAATGTCCAATTTTGAGGAACAGCTTTTGTTAAATGTAATAATAACAAACCTACCCAGCTAGTAATAGGGCCTGGTAATACTGGTAAAAATGAACCAATAATTCCTAAACAAGCAAATACAAAACCGAGTATTACTAAAAATATATCCATTAACTTTTTTATTGATAAGACGAAGATATAAAAGCTTTGTTACATATTTATCAACTAAAAAAATAGTTTAAACTAATTTTTTAGTTATATTTGTTTCGGAAATATTTATAAAAAGATATCATGAGTAAACAATTAACGAAGGCAGAAGAGCAAATAATGCAGGTATTATGGAAGTTAAAAAAAGCTTCAGTAAAAGAAGTAATTACTGAATTACCTGAGCCAAAACCAGCATATAATACTGTTTCAACTATTATAAGGATTTTGGAGACCAAAGAGTTTGTGGGGCACGAGTCAAAAGGTAGGGGATATATTTACTATCCATTGGTAGAAAAGTCTGAGTATAGTAATGAGAGTTTACATAAGTTAATGAACGGCTATTTTGGAGGTTCGTTCAAGAGCATGGTGTCGTTTTTTATGAAAGAAAACAAAATGGATATTCAAGAACTAGAGAGTATTTTAAAAGAGGTGAATAAAAATAAAAAGTCATGATAAATTATATCATTCAAGTTGTATTATTCCAGGTGCTTTTTGTGGCGGTGTATGATTTCTTTTTAAGTAAAGAAACTTTCTTTAACAAAAATAGATGGTACTTGTTAAGTACTGCACTGCTTTCTTTTGTGTTGCCTTTGTTTAAAATTTCAACAGTTCAAAAAGCAGTACCGCAAGAATATTACACTTTGTTGCCAGAGGTAGTGTTGTCACCTCAAAAAGTGATTGAAAAAGCGGCATGGTATCAATCTTTCAATTATTTAGATGTACTATTTTGGATTGGGTGTTTATTGTTTTTTGTAGTGTTTTTAGTGAAGTTAGAACGGATTATTCGATTAGTTTTACAATATGGCGTTGCTAGAAAAGAAAATTATAAGTTGGTTTTATTGCCAAAAGAAACAAAGGCGTTTTCATTCTTCAATTATATTTTTTTAGGAAAGGATATTCCATCGTCAAAACAAGAAAAAATTATTCAGCACGAATTAGTACATAGCGAACAGAAACACACATTAGATTTGTTGTTTTTTGAGTTTTTGAAAATAATTATGTGGTTTAATCCAATGGTGTATGTGTATCAGAATCGTATATCGTTAGTTCATGAATATATTTCAGATGCTGTAGCCAGCAAATCAGATAAAAAAGAAAATTATATCAACCATTTACTCGCTGATATTTTTCAGGTCGAGCATATTTCATTCATTAATCAATTTTACAAACATTCATTAATCAAAAAACGAATTATTATGATGACGAAAACACAATCAAAAAAAGTAAAACAACTAAAGTATTTGCTGCTAATTCCATTACTAGGAAGTATGATTTTATATACTGCGTGCTCAAGTGTAAAACTTAGTGAGAAGAGAAGTAAGAATATTATAAAAGAAAACATGAGTGAAGTGGAAGATGTACCATTTTCTAGTTTGGATAAAGCTCCAACATTTCCTGGTTGTGAAGAAGGTGATAGAAAATGTTTTAATTTAAGTATGATGAAGTTTGTGAAAAAGAATTTTAATGTAAAGTTAGCAGACTCAATAAAGGAGATTTCTGGAAAAAAAAGAATCTATGCTTTGTTTAAAATTGGAATAGATGGGAGAGTATTTGGTTTTAAAGTTCGTGCACCGCATCCAGAGTTAAAAACACACACAATTGATATGCTAAAAAAATTACCTCAAATGAAACCAGGAGAAAAGAATGGTAAAATTGTAAGAACTGGGTTTGTATTGCCTATCACATTTTAATGTATAATTAACTATATTGCCAGCTTAGATAACTTATGAACAATACCAAAAATAGAAACGTGAGAAATAAAATTTTACTTATTGTTTTTGTAATAGGAATTTTAAAAGTCGAGGCACAAGTTTCGACTTTTAAAACTATTGATAGTTTAGTGAATATAGGACGTTACCAAACAGCATTAACAAAGTTACATGAGTTAGATACTACTTTTCAATCAACCTCAAAAGTAGCATCTATTTACGCTTCAATTGATGATTATAAAAAAGCTTCTATATATTACGAAAAAGCATTGGAGTTAAAAGATGATTATTCAGTAAAAATAAAGTTAGCAAAAGCTTATAAAAAAGAGAATAAACTACAAAAAGCTATTGATGTTTATGAAGGTATTATAAATGATGATGCTGAAAATTTACTCATTAAGTATCAATTAGGAAAATTGTATACACAAACCAAGCAACCTGCAAAAGCAATCGATACTTTTAAAAATATCATTAAACAAGATAGTACAAGTGCAAATTATTATTACCGATTGGGAGTTGCTTATGGAATGTTAAAAAAAAGAAATCTAAAAATAAATAGTTTTTTAGAAGCTTATAAAAATGATACAACTCACATTAAGTCTATTCACCACTTAGCATTAGCTTATACCTTGTTAAGAGATAAAGATTCAGTAAATATTTTTGTAAATAGAGGTTTGGTAGTGAACCCGAATCATATCAACTTAAATAAGTTGAAAATTAATAATTTATATAGAGAAGAGAAGTTTACTGAAGCTATTCAGTATTTACAAAGAATAGATACTATAGCGCCCAACGAACATTACACACAAAAAATGCTAGGGCGCTGTTATTTTAATCTAAAGAAATATGACGAAGCAAAAAAGTACTTTAATAAAGCTATAAGAATTGATAGGTCAGATTTTAAGGCCTATACCTACTTAGGAGACATCAATTTTGAAAAGAAAAAGTTTTATAAAGCTCAGCTAGATTATATGGTGGCAACTTTTGCGGGTAAAGAGCCTCGAGATGTTGAGTACTATCAATTAGCAAGAGTGTACGAAAAATTAGGAAATCCAAAAGAAGAGGTAAAGTCTTATAAAAGAGCTTTTGAAGAGAATAGAAAAAATTATAAAGCCTTGTACCAACTAGCTAAAACTAGTGAAGATTATTATAAGGATAAACGAATAGCTTATAAATATTACAAAAATTACGTAAATCGTTTTGAAAGAAAAGATTCAGTTTTAACCAAATATGCAAAAGAAAGAATAAAAGAAATTAAAAAGTACTATTTCTTACAAGGAGAGATTTTACAATAGTATTTAATTTTGTATATTCATCTTAAAATCAATAAGATGAATTCTCGTTGTGTAGCTTTTTTATTTTGCGCTTTACTATATTCTTCTTGCGACTTCTTTTCATATTTAAAAAAAGATAACTCACAAGTTGTAGATACAGTAGTTGACTTTACAAAAGTAGATGAGTACCCTGCTTTTAATAAATGTAAAGATCTACTTGATAAAGCAAAAGCGAATTGTTTTAGAAAAGAAATTCATAAAAGAATAACGACGAGTTTACAGCAACATAATTTTGTTACTAAAAATAGTTTAGATGAAGAAGTTTTAATTGATATTCTAATTAATAAAGAAGGGAAATTTGTTTTAATTGAGGTTACTGCTTCTAGTGTTGTTATGACTCAATTACCAGAATTAGATAGTATAATAAAGTTGGCAATAGAAAAATTACCAAGAATTGCTCCCGCTACCAAAAGAGAAATTCCAGTAGTAACAAAGTACCAATTACCTATTAAAATTAAAACAGAATAGTAAACTATAGCTTTAAAAGTTCTTCAACAAAATCACGACTATTAGATAAACGAGGAATTTTATGTTGTCCACCTAATTTTCCTTTTTTCTTCATCCAGTCATAAAACAGGCCTTCACGAGCTTGATGTATCTTAGGCATTGCTAAAGTCATATTATTATAACGCTTAGCTTCATAGTCAGAGTTGCAGCTTTTTAAAGCTTCGTCTAATTCTTCAGTAAAAAAGGTAAGGTTTTCAGGAGCTTTTTTAAATTCAATAACCCATTCATGGGCTCCATTTTCTTTACCGTTCATAAAAATAGGACCAACGGTATATTCTTTAATTTCACAGTTGGTTTTATCGCTCGCTACTTTTAAAGCATCCTCAGCGTTTTCAATAATTAACTCTTCTCCAAAAACATTGATATGATGCTTAGTACGTCCAGTAATTTTTATACGATAAGGATTGGTTGAGGTAAACTTAACAGTATCTCCTATTAAGTAACGCCATAAACCACCATTTGTGGTAATAATAATAGCATAATTAATGCCTTTTTTTACTTCAGAAAGAGGAATTGCTTTTGAATTTTCTCCGTTGTATTCGCTCATTGGAATAAACTCGTAAAAAATTCCGTAGTCTAACATTAACAACATTTCGTCAGAATCATTTCGGTCTTGAATAGCAAAAAAACCTTCTGATGCATTATAGGTTTCATAATATTTAAAATCGTCTCTTGGAATGAGTTTCTTATACTGCTCTCTATACGGGTTAAAGTTTATTCCTCCATGAAAATAAACCTCCAGATTAGGCCAAACTTCTAAAATATTATCCTTTCCTGTTTTTTCTAATACTCTATTTAATAAAACTAACATCCAAGAAGGAACACCAACTAAGCTTGTAATATTTTCATGAATGGTTTCGTTAATAATAGCTTCCATTTTTGTTTCCCACTCACTCATTAAAGCAGTTTCTTGCTTTGGAGCTGAGCTAAAATCTGCCCAAAAAGGCATGTTTTCAATAATTATAGCCGATAAATCACCAAAATAACTGTTGTTGTCTTCGTATACAGCAGAACTACCACCTAAACGGAGTCCTTTACCAGTGAAAAGCTTTGCGTTTTCATTGTTATTGATATATAAGCATAACATATCTTTTCCTGCTTTAAAGTGACAATATTCAATAGCTTCATCACTTACAGGAATAAATTTACTTTTTGCATTGGTAGTACCACTTGATTTGGCAAACCAACGTATAGGTGTAGGCCAAAATAAATTTTGCTCTCCTTTTCTACAACGCTCAATAAGTGGTTCAATACTTTCATAACGTTGAATGGGAACGTTGTTGGCAAAGTCAGTATAACTTTTAATTGAAGAAAAGTTTTGTTGTTTCCCAAATTCAGTGTTTTTAGCAGCAGTTACAAGCTTTAGTAGTAGCTCGTTTTGAACATCAATAGGATACTTTAAAAACAACTCTACTTGATGTTTACGCTTTTTTAAGAACCAAGAGATGATTGAATTTATAAATGGAAACGTCATAGATTAACTATTAATTCAATTTTTTTACTGTAATTTTGTGAAGCTAAATGTAACAAAATTTAAGACATGCAGTACCAAGGAGTTTTAAAAAAAATGCCTACCGAGAATTTAAACACTGTTCAATACTATTTAGATATGGGAGTGGATTTTTTGAATATGAATCAGTTATTGAATAAAGAATTAACCTTAAGTTTTGTTACTTACGAGTGTTTAAACTGTCATTTAGAAAAGAAAATATACCGTCAAGGTTTTTGTAAAAAATGTTTTTTTGAAATTCCAACTGCAGGAGATTGGATTATGCGTCCTGAATTGAGTAAAGCACATTTAGGGGAAGAAGATAGGGATTTAGAGTATGAAAAAAGGGTACAGCTACAGCCACATATTGTGTATTTAGCAAACTCAAGTAATGTAAAGGTTGGAGTGACAAGAAAGCAACAAGTACCCACTCGTTGGATAGACCAAGGAGCGCATGAAGCTATTGAAATTGTAGAAGTTCCTAATCGTTATTTAGCAGGAATTACCGAGGTAGCTTTAAAAGAGCATGTAGCAGATAAAACGAATTGGAGAACCATGCTAAAGAATGATATTAAGGATGAAAACTTGGTTGAGTGGCGTGAGCGATTACAAGAGTTTATTCCTGATGAAGCGAAAGAATACTACATAGCGAATAATACTGAAACGAATATTAATTTTCCTGTTGAAAAGTTCCCTAAAAAGCCTAAAAGTTTGAATTTAGAGAAAGAAGGAACGTATACAGGTAAATTGGTGGGAATTAAAGGACAGTACTTAATTTTTGAGGATGAAACAGTGTTTAATGTTCGTTCTAATGAAGGATTGGTGGTTAAAATTGGGCTATTATAATAGTTCAATTTCTTTCTGAATATTTTTTCGTGCTGTTTCCTCAAACTTTTGGTAAAAGTATTCTGTTTTGAATATATTTTTCATTGTTAAAAAATGCAGTAAAGCTTTTTTACGACCTGAATTATAGATTATATTAGGATAAATAGCGTATTCTTTTCGAACATTTTTATAATATTGAGTATATACTTCCCAGCTTTGACCTAAGATAGATAAATCAGCATCTGTAAAGTAGTTAGTGTCTGAATTTTCAGATGTTTTATGAGATTTAGTAGCTAAAATCTGTGAAAAACAATTTTCTATAACTTTATTGGGAATTGAAAGTTGATTCATTCTTTTTGCAGCTAACTCAGCACTTTTTTCTTCATTGTTGTTTTTTAAAGAATTATAGATAACATCGTGATAAAACAGTGTGAATAGAATTGTGTTCCAACTACTTATTTTGGTTCTTATAGGAGTTAATTGAAAAAGTAAATTTTCAAGATGTTCTAATGTGTGATAATGTCTTTTTTTACTGGTATAATGCTCTTCTATTTCTTGCCACAATAAAATATTGAAGCTATTATCGTTTGAGTAAGTAGCCAACAAGTTTAAAAAAGTGTTCTTTAACATAAAATGAGTAGAAAAAAAAGGGTTCATTCGAACCCTTTTTTTAATGTTTTACAGCTACATGATTATCGTTCATTTTCAACTCGCTAAGAACGTTTAGCGCTTCATTTACATAAATATCTTTCTGAAGGTTTTTATGCCATGCAACTCTTTTTTCTTCTAAAACAGTATCCTTTTTAAATAAATTTAACTCATATTTAGGAGAGACAAAAGTTAGATGAGAATCAAATTTAAAAATATCTTTAAACTGTTCTCCTTCTTTTGTTTTAGCTTCGCTTTCCTTTTTAAAAGCATCATAGTTTAAAGAATAGACTCTTTCGTCTTGATTTTTCTTTAACCATTTAGCATAGTCATTTATTTTATTAAACTTTTCGTTATTCATTACACGTTGTTTACTGTTGTATACTACATCAGCAAAGTTACTGTATGAATTCGTAGCAGTATATTTTGCTTGTTGTACCTTATCCCAAGGCAAAGCACCGTCTAAATCACGTTCTCCAAAGTCCATATAACTATATCGGGTAGGTAAAGAAATATCAGAATAAACTCCTTCAATTTGAGTAGAACCACCATTAATTCTATAAAACTTTTGAATGGTCATTTTTAAAGCACCTAAATCGTTAGGATATTGTTCATAAAAACGGTTAATAGGCAATACATTTTGTACAGTTCCCTTACCATAAGTTTGTTTACCACCAATAATAACCCCACGTTTATAGTCTTGCATTGCAGCAGCAAAAATTTCAGAAGCTGAAGCAGAAAATTCATTTACCATTACTACTAAAGGCCCTTCCCATTGAATTTTTGGATCAGTATCAACTTTTACTAAAGGATCTTCACCACGATATTTTACTTGAACAATTGGTCCTTTGTTAATGAATAAACCACCAATTTCAATAGCTGTTTTTAAAGACCCACCACCGTTGTCACGCAAATCAACAATTAAACCTTGAACATCTTCTTCTTTTAAACGCTCAATTTCTTTTTCCATGTCTTTAGCAGCATCTCTACGGCTTAAGTCATTAAAATCTATATAAAACCTAGGAAGATTAATAATCCCATACTTTTTGCCATTCTTTTCAACAATACTTGATTTTACAAAAGTTTCTTCAAGCTCAACTACATCTCTAATAATTGGAATTACTTTAATAGAACCATCAATCTTTTTCTTTACAGTTAAACGTACCTCAGTTCCTTTTTTTCCTTTGATAAATTTTATGGCATCATCTAAACGCATTCCAACAATATCTAAAGGCTCTTCATCACCTTGTGCAACTTTTAAAATAATATCGTCAGCTTCTAATTCACCTTGTTTCCATGCAGGACCTCCAGAAATTAATTCAACAATATGGGTGTAAATTCCTTTTTTTTGCAAACGAGCTCCAATACCTTCTAATTTACCAGACATCTCTTGATCAAAACGTGTTTTAATTCGAGGAGACATATAGGTTGTATGTGGATCAAAACCGCTTACTACACTGTTTAAAAAAGTAGAATACCAATCAGAGTTCTCAAGTTCACCGATACGCATATATAAATCGTCCATATTTTTTAGGACTTTCTTTCTTGCTTCAGCCTCTAGTTCTTTAAAGCTTTTCTTTTTAAAACTTTTATCCTTTTTAGCTTTTTCGTTTTGCTGGTTTTCGGCGTCTTCAATGTTACTTAAAATAGATAATTTTAATTGCTTTCTCCAGTAATTCATTAATTCAGTTTCGTTTTTAGCATACGGAACCTTATCATAATCAACATCAATAACCTCTTTCTTTTTATAATTGAAAGGTTGTTTTAATAAGGAACGATAGGTCTTTTTACCAGACTCCATCTTTTCTAAAAAGCGTTGATACACCAATTTGTAAAAATCAATATTTGAGTCTCTTAATTGATTGTCTATTTGATAT
The DNA here is from genome assembly GCF_042865525.1 of Tenacibaculum sp. ZH5_bin.1. Taxonomy (NCBI): domain Bacteria; kingdom Pseudomonadati; phylum Bacteroidota; class Flavobacteriia; order Flavobacteriales; family Flavobacteriaceae; genus Tenacibaculum; species Tenacibaculum sp. ZH5_bin.1. Next base: position 179,459 of record NZ_JBEGIO010000006.1, read on the forward strand.
TTATATTGAGAGAATTCTTTTAAATCTTCTTGAGTAAAATAACGTTTATTAGGATCAAGTCCATCGATAAATGTGTTATATACATGTTCGGAAAAGTCGTCATTTAATTTTTTTTGAACGTAATGATATCGACTTAAAATATTTTTTAAAACGTAAACAATTACACGATCTTTTTCTGGATCGTTGTTAGGAACTGTATTAGAACTAACAGAATTAGAAAATAAAAGTGTGATTGCTAAAAATGGTATAATAAACTTCGTCTTCATAAAATCTTCTGTCTTTTTAATTTGTGTTGAGTCGTTGTGTTGCTAAGCTACTAAAATAATGCCAATTTTTTAGCATTATTACTTTTTATAAATGCCTCTAAAAACTTCTTGAGTCTTTTTATGGTCTTCATTTAGAAGATTCCAAACTTGAGTTACAGAACCATCTTTGTTTTTTGTCCAAGTAATTTGATTGTAATAATTGCCTTTATCTTTTTTTATAAGATCACTTTTTAAAATCATAGAATTATCTTTAAAACTACCTTTTAAAACTAATGAAAAACCAGTGTTATCAATCCAAACCTGATTCCAAGTATTATCTTTCTTATTGTAATAATTGTAGCTAGTCCCTTTATTCTTAGATGTTTTTGAATCCCAATTTTCTTGAATAGCACAGGCATTAGGCGTTTTTATAACATTATTGTGACCAATTAATTTTCCTTCAGTGTTATAAACATTCCAATTTCCGACCCAAAAATCAAATTGGGTATAACCTATTTCGTTACATGGTATTGTGGGGGCGTTTTGTGCTGAAATAATTGAAAAAAAAGAAGAAATTATAAAAATAGTTACATAAACAATAATCCGTACCATAATGCTTGGGTTTGATTACCACAATTTTACACATAAAATGAACCAATTTGTCTTTACAAAATGTTAAAAAAAGAATCCATTTTTTATATTACATTTGTTGTAAAACTTACTTACTATGCAAGATAGACCTTTGATTTTAGTTACGAATGATGACGGAATTACGGCTCCTGGTATTCGTATGTTGATTGAAATTATGAATAAAATAGGGGATGTAGTGGTGGTGGCTCCTGATAGCCCACAAAGTGGAATGGGGCATGCTATTACGGTGAATAATGTGTTACATTGTAATCCTATTACCATTGATGAAGGTCCACAAATAGAGTACAGTTGTTCTGGTACGCCTGCAGATTGTGTTAAAATGGCAAAAAATGAAATCTTAAATCGTACACCAGATTTATGTGTTTCAGGAATTAATCACGGATCCAATTCATCCATCAATGTAATTTATTCAGGAACCATGAGTGCTGCTGTTGAAGCAGGTATTGAAGGGATTCCAGCAATAGGTTTTTCTTTATTAGATTTTGATTGGCATGCTGATTTTAGAGCTGCACGTAAGTTTATAGAAAAAATAGCGTTAAATGTTTTATTAAACGGATTACCTGACGGGGTAATTTTAAATGTAAACATTCCGAAGTTGAAAGAAGACGAAATTAAAGGAGTTCGTATATGTAGACAAGCGAACGGTTATTGGAAAGAAACGTTTGATAAACGTAAAAGTCCGTTTGGTAAAGAGTACTATTGGCTTTCAGGAGAGTTTATTAATAGAGATAAAGGACAAGATACTGATATTTGGGCGTTAGAAAATGGTTTTATATCGGTAGTGCCTGTTCAATTTGATATGACAGCACATCACGCAATTCAAAAGTTACATACATGGGACATATAAAAAAAGAAATACTAATAGGAATCATAGTCTCATTGTTGGCAACAACTTGTGGCTTCTTTGTTTATTTAGAGTACATTTCAGAACTTAGTATTTCAGAAACGATTTCTAAAATAAGAGAAGGAGGGGTATTAGGTTCTGTAATAGCTCTGGCAGCAATACCTAACTTATTTGTTTTTTGGGTGTTTTTAAAGAAAAAACAAGATTACAGAGCAAGAGGAGTGTTAATAACTACAATTGCTGTAGCTTTATTAACAGCATATTTAAAGTTTTTCTAATTTTAATACATGAAATATTACATTCTTGTAGGTGAGGCTTCAGGTGATTTGCACGGAGCTAATTTGATGAAGGCCTTGTTAAAGGAAGATCCGAAAGCTGACATTCGTTTTTGGGGAGGTGACCTAATGCAAGAAGTTGGCGGTACACTTGTTAAGCATTATAAAGAGCGTGCTTTTATGGGCTTTGTTGAGGTGTTGATGAATTTACGAAAGATTTTAGGAATGATTTCTTTTTGTAAAAAAGATATTGCTCAATTTAATCCTGATGTAATAATTTTTATTGATAACTCAGGTTTTAACCTTCGTATAGCTAAGTGGGCAAAAAGGCAAGGTTTTAGAACTAACTATTATATTTCACCTCAAGTTTGGGCAAGTAGAGCAGGTAGAGTAAAAGATATTAAACGAGATATCGACCAAATGTTTGTAATTCTTCCATTTGAAAAAGAGTTTTACAAAAAGTATGATTATAATGTTCGCTTTGTGGGTCATCCTTTAATCGATGGAATTGCAGGAAGAGAGCAAGTTTCTATCGAAAAGTTTAGAAAAGAACACGACCTTGGGCATAAGGAGGTTATAGCACTGTTACCAGGAAGTAGAAAGCAGGAAATAACAAAAATGTTATCAGTAATGCTTTCATTGGTAAAAGATTTTCCACAATATCAGTTTGTAGTGGCAGGAGCACCAAGTCAATCGTATGATTTCTACAAAGAAATTATTGGAGATGCCAATGTGAAATTCATTAATAATAAAACGTATGACTTGTTAAGTATTTCACATGCTGCTTTGGTTGCATCAGGTACAGCAACACTAGAGACAGCTTTGTTTAAAGTGCCTCAGGTAGTGTGTTATAAAGGAAGTAATATTTCTTATCAAATAGCTAAGCGAATAATAACATTAAAATATATATCGTTAGTAAATTTAATAATGGATAGAGAAGTGGTAAAAGAGTTGATACAAAATGATTTTACCAAAGAAAATTTACAGTACGAACTAACACGTATTTTAGAGTTAGAACATCGCCAGAAATTATTTTTGTCATATTTTGATTTAGAACAAAAATTAGGAGGAAAAGGAGCTTCTGAAAAAACAGCGAAGTTGATTGTTGCAGGAGTGAAAAAATAAAAAAGCATGATAAAAAAAATCTTATTTATATGTATAGTATCATTTTTAATGATTTCTTGTGGATCATCAAAAAATGTAAGTACTACATACCGAACAAGAACAAAAAAAGTAACAAAAGTTAAGAAAAACACACAATTAGCAACAACTAAATCATCAAGCAAAGTTACAGTTGCAGATAAAATAGTATGGACAGCGGTTACTTATAAAGGTGTGCCATATCGTTTTGGAGGCATGACGAAAAGAGGAATGGATTGTTCAGGATTGATTTTTACTTCGTTTAAACAACGAAACATGCCTATCGCTAGAACGTCTCATCAAATGTATTTACAAGGAGAAAATATTTCTTTACGAGAAGTTCAAAGAGGAGATTTACTGTTTTTTAAAACCTCAAGAAAAAGAGGAAAAGTAAATCATGTAGGGTTGGTAACTTCTGTAGATAATGGAGATATTCGTTTTATACATTCAACTACATCACGAGGAGTAATAGTAACCTCGCTACATGAGAATTATTGGAAACGAGCTTTTATTAAAGCAAAACGGGTGTTGTAAAATGTTAAGAAATCAAATATAGTTTTTAGCATAAACATAACCTTTAGTTAAAGATAAAAATAATTTAATACTTTTGGAGAACCCTCTTAAATCTCTATAAAGTAAATGAAAATATTAGATGTAGTAATAATTGAAGATGAAGATTTAGCAGCAACTTCTTTAGAAAACTTATTGCAGAAAAGTCCTTATCCAATTTCTGTAAAAAAGCGGTTGGAAAGTGTAGAAGATTCAATTCTTTGGCTTAAAGAAAACACTTGCGATTTAATTTTAAGCGATATTCACCTTGGAGATGGTTATAGCTTTGAAATTTTTGAAAGATTGAAAATTTCAATTCCTATTATTTTTACAACAGCTTTTGATGAGTATGCCATCAAATCATTTCAGTTTTTTGCCATAGATTATTTATTAAAACCCTACAGTGAAGAGCTACTTAATAAAGCCATAGAAAAATATGTAAACCTTAATGAGAATAAAGGATACACTGATAAGCTTGAGCAATTATTGTTACAAATGAACAATAAAATACAGCATCAAAAAGAAAAAGAACGCTTTTTGGTGTCAAAAGGAAGTTTATCTATTTCTATTAAAAGAGAGGAAGTCGCTTATTTTATGGCGCAAGGAAAGTACTTGTTCTTGTTTACTTTTGATAACGAAAGTTACCTTTATGATGGAACAATTTCTAGTTTAGAAGAAGAACTATCTGAAAAATACTTTTTCAAGATTAATAGAAAATATATTATTCAACATTCAGCGATTAATAATATATCAAAATATAGTAATAATCGTATAAAAATAGAATTACAACCAAACTTAAATGTAGAAGAGATGCTTTTAGTAAGTGCTCAAAGAATTAAAGAGTTTAAAAAATGGTTGGATAATTAGTTCTTATGAAGTTTCCATTAAAAAAAAGAAAACATCAATACTACCTGCTGGTAAGTGTATCGTTAATAATATTATTTTTTATTGGATACGAATTAATAACAAATAAAATTACGTCAGAAGCAGAGAGGTTAGTAGAAGAAGCAACAACTCAAAACGTAAGAGAGAAGAAAGGAATATTACAATTTGATTTTAACGAGTTTGATAAGTTTATTTCAGGAGCAGAAAAGATTATAGATAACAGTACTGTATTAAAGAGAGAGCAACTTAAAAATCGATTGGTTTTTAATAGCGAGCTAGCTTTTTCTGAGGAAATTATTGATGCTAGTTTTATTTATTTTTTTAAAGAAAATGAGGCCGTATATACTTCTTTTTTAGGAGAAAAAAAACTTGAAAAAGAAATCCTACATGGGATTAGAAAATTAAAAAAGGAAAATCAGGTTTTTGAAGCAGTATCAACACAAAAAGATACTACGTACTACCAGAAAATTATTGTAAGAAAACAATCAGACAATACTACAATAATATACGGCTACAGTATTAATTTATTAAAATATTGGAATTATTTTTCACAAAAATATAGTGTTTATGGAGGGTATGTTATTGTAACAGACAAAACAGGTGTTTGTATGTTGCATCCAGATACTAATTACATTGGAAAATATGAAAAGACATTTTTTAATACTATTTCACCCCAAAATATAATAAAAAAAACGAAGAGTAATGAATTGAAAAATAATGGGCCAATAAAAGTAACAGTAAAATCAGAGTATTTAAACCTAGAAGTGGTAAGATATTATGATGTGTTACAAGTAGGTAACTCTGAGTTAATTTTAATAACAAGTTTCCCTTTAAATATTTCAATCAGAGAATCTGTTAACGATATTAAACAATATTTATTATGGATGAGTTTGTTGGCATTACTAACCTTTATGTTAATATTAGCTTTTTCTCGAGGTCAACTAAGGAGTCAATATTTAAAAACGCTTCAGTACGAACAAGAAAGAAAACGATTGGCTATTAGTAACGAGCAATATCAACAAAAAAACGCACGATTACAATTAAGTCAATTACGAAAAAAGCTGAATCCTCATTTTCTATTCAACACCCTAAATTCTTTACATGTTTTAATAGGAGTAGATAAAAAAATGTCTCAGCAATTTGTATTAAAACTTTCAGAGGTATATAGGTATTTGTTAAAAGAAAGAGAAGCAAATTTGGCTACAGTAAAAGATGAATTACATTTTTTAGAGCAATACTTCTTTTTGCAAAAAATTAGATTTAGTAATAGTATAAATCTATCTGTTGTAGATAATAGTGGAGGAAAAGCTTTATCAAAAAAAATTCCTTTTTTAGCATTAGAAACATTGGTTGAGAATGCTATTAAACATAATGAAATAACAAAAAAAAATCCTCTTTTTATTAAAGTTTTAATTGAAGAAGACCAGATAATAGTAAGTAACAATTATAATCCAAGAAAAAATAAGAAAGAAGCAAGTTATAGCGTAGGCTTAGGGTATTTAAGTAATTTCTACGCATTTTATAACGTAAAATCATTTAAGACAGAGGTTTTTAATGAAGATTTTAAATGTTATATGCCTTTGTTGTCAAAATAATAAAATTCACTCCTTTATAAAGTAACTTCACTCTCATTTAGTTTTAATCAAACATCTTCATTTCTACATTTGGTTTCTTCTTAATAACAACATAATTTATGAAGGGGCATTCTCAAATGAAGAACATTAATTTAAAAGTACTTAGTTTATTCTTGGTGTTTTTTACCACAATGGTAGCAGCACAAAAGAAAGAAGAAGAAAAAACAGATACTATTAAAAGTACTAGTAAAGTTTCGTACAAGAAATTACAAAAAGAGGGAAACAAAAAAGAGGGACTGTTTAATATTTACAGATTAAAAGAAGACATCTACTTTGAAATCCCAGATTCATTGCTTTCAAAAGATTTTTTAATAGTAAATAAAATATCTCAAGTTCCTTATGAATTTAATGGGTACGGATTGAACAAGGGTATGGCCTATGAAACTAAATTAATTAGGTTTTATAAAGATACCTTATTAAATAAAGTGTGGGTAAAAACAATTAATCCAAGAGTAACTTCTCCAAAAAATAATGCAATAACTCGTTCAGTACGTAATAATTTTGGAGAGTCTATTATAGAAGGTTTTAAAATAGAGTCGGAAAATGAGAAAAAAACATCTGCGTTTATAAAGGTAAATAGAATTTTTAATGGCGAAGATAAGAGCTTTAATGATTTATTTTCTAATCTAGGTTTATTACTAAGTGTAAAAACAAAACTATCTAAAATAGATGAGTTAAAAACTTTTTCTAAAAATATTGTAGTAAAATCGCTTTTTACTACTTCTGTAAAAGAAGGTAACAGACCAGTTTTACAGCAATCAATTGGAGTTACAACCAATATAGTTTTGTTACCAACAAATATAATGAAACCACGTTTTGGAGATAAAAGAATAGGATATTTTAGTAAACCTATGGATTATTATTCTGATAGTCAGCATGAAGTAGAACATCGTGAATTAATTACACGTTGGAGGCTTGAGCCCAAAAAGAAAGATGTAGAGAAATATAAAAAAGGAGAATTAGTAACACCAAAAAAGCAAATTGTTTATTATATAGACCCAGCAACACCAAAAAAATGGGTGCCATACATAAAAAATGGAGTATATGATTGGAATAAAGCTTTTGAGCAGGCTGGGTTTAAAAACGCAGTAGTTGTAAAAGAGGTTACTAAAGAAGATAAAGATTTTGATATTGATGATGTTCGCTATTCGGTAATTACCTACGTGGCATCAGAAAGACAAAATGCTATGGGACCTTCTATAGTTGATCCAAGAAGTGGAGAAATTTTAGAATCAGATATTATTTGGTGGCATAATTTAATGAAAGGATTACACCAATGGATTCGTGTTCAAACAGGACCTATAAATCCAGAAGCAAGAGCTAATGTTTTTTCTGATAAAATAATGGGAGAATCTATTAGATTTGTATCTTCTCATGAAGTGGGGCATACTTTTGGATTAAAACATAATATGGGGGCTTCTTTTAGTTATCCAGTAGACTCGTTAAGATCAGCTAGTTTTACCAAGAAAATGGGAGGTACAGCACCATCTATTATGGATTATGCTCGTTATAATTATGTAGCCCAACCAGGTGATAATGTAACCGAAATTAGTCCAAAAATAGGAGTGTATGATAAGTATGCAATCAACTGGGGATATCGTTGGTTAGATATAAAAACACCTCATGAAGAGTTGCCCATATTAAATCAATGGATACGAAAGCATGAAAACGATCCAATGTATTTTTATGGTCCACAACAAAGAAATATTATAGATCCAAGATCTCAAAGTGAAGATTTAGGAGATGATGCTGTGAAAGCAAGTAAGTATGGGTTAGAGAACTTAAGAAGAATAGTTCCAAACATTATTAAATGGACGTATGAAGAAGGAGAAGATTATTATAAGGCAGCAAAGCTTTATAAAGCGGTGATTGATCAATGGCAACTATACAGCGGACATGTAATGGCAAACATAGGGGGTATATATATAAATAACACAATACATGGAGATGGTAAAAACACTTTCGTTCCAGTACCAACCAAAATACAAAAAGAAGCACTCGATTATATCATAAAAGAAACAATTTTACCACAAAAATGGTTGTTTGCTCCAGATCTTATACACAAAGTATATCCAGTAAGAGACGCTCCTGATGGTGAACGTTTTTACTCTCCAATTTCCATGCACCGTGCTTATCAAACAAATATGATTTATCGTTTAATCGAAACAGATAGATTAATGCGAATTATTGAGAACAAAGTACTGGCTTCAGACAAAAATGATGTGTTTACAGAAGAGTACTTATTCAATGAACTTTTCGAGGCTATTTTTAAGAAAACGATTAATAACAAACCTATAGATATGTTTGATCGTATGACCCAGAAAAATTACGTGGATGTATTAACAGTAGATAGAAATATATTATTAAAGAAAACTAAAGAAACAAACTTAAAAAGTAAGAACTTCAAAAATGTACATTTCTCTTATATACCAAGGGTATCAGACGTAGGTTCAAACAAGAGAGCTGAATTAGAAAGAATCTTAAAATTATTAAAAAGAAAAAGAAAGAAAGGGGACAAGGCTACTCAAAATCACTACAATGATTTAATAGCTAGAATTGAATATAATTTGAATAATTAAGATGATGAACAAAAAAATAATTTACTTACTGCTTCTTATACCATTTTCGGTTTTTGCACAAAACACAAAAACGATTAGTGGAACGGTAATAGACGAAGCTAGAAATGAAACTTTACCGGGGGTTAGTATCTACGCTTCAACCAAAGTAATTGGTAACAAAACGAATATAGAAGGAGTTATTCAAGCTTCAATGATTGGAACAACTACTGATTTCGACGGAAATTTCTCTTTTAAAGCACCAAAGGAAACAAAATATATTATAATATCATATATAGGTTTTGAAACAGAGAAAATAAATGTAGAAAATAGAAGTACAGATATGATAATAACACTAAAAGAAAAGGAAGAGCTTTTAGGGGAAGTTATCGTAACAGGTTATCAAAAAATAGAGAAACGTAAAATTACGTCGTCGTTTGCAAAAATTAAAACAGATGATGTTAAAAGAGCAGGAACAGCTAATATTGATCAGATGCTTTCTGGAGAAATTTCAGGAGTACTTGTTCAACCAACAAGTGGCGCTCCTGGTGCACCCGCTAAAATTCAAATTAGAGGTACTTCAACTTTAAACGGTTCTTCTGATCCTTTGTGGGTTTTAGATGGAATTCCTTTACAAGGAAATGATATTCCTAAAGATTTTAGAGATAAAGATAATATTGATAACTTAAAATCTTTTCCAATTGCAGGAATCAATCCTGAAGATATTGAAGAAATAACAGTTTTAAAAGACGCCTCTGCAACCTCTATTTATGGAGCAAGAGCTGCAAACGGAGTAATTGTAATTACGACTAAAAAAGGTAAAGAGGGGAATATGAGGATAAACTTTAATGCGAGCACATTCTTAACTTTACGTCCTGATTTTGATAGGTTAAACTTGATGAATGCTTCTGAGAAAGTAGATTTTGAATTAGGTTTAGCTCGTAGATCAGACTTAACTTATCAAAGTGAAAGAGGAGAAGTTTCTCGTATTTTACAGGCCTATGGAGAATATAATAATTTTCAAAATAATGGTTTTTCAAGTATAAATCCGTTAGCTCAGAATGCAATTAATAGCTTAAGAAACAAAGATACTAATTGGGGGAATGAGTTGTATCAAGCAGCAATAAATCAACAATACGGATTAACACTTTCAGGTGGAAGTGAAAAATCAAGATATTACTTCTCTTTAGGATATTTTGATGAAGAAGGAACAACAAAAGGTACTGGTTTAAACAGGTATAATCTTACGTTTAAAAATGACTATGATGTAAATGATAAATTAAATGTAGGAGTGTCTGTTTTTGCAAGTAGAAATAAAAGCACATCATATATTACTGGTGCAGATGCATACACTAACCCAGCAAATTACTCAAGAAGAGTAAACCCTTATTTCACTCCATACAACGCAGATGGAGGTTATAATTATGACCCAGACTTGATTGAAAGATCAGATTTAAATTTAAAATACAATCCATTAGAAGAAAGACAAAATACAAATCAAGAGTTAACATCTTATTCTATTAAACCAATAATTGATCTTACATATAAGTTTGATAATGCTTTAACATTATATACTCAATTAGGTATGCAGTTTGACTTTGATCAAACTGAAAAATTTGGAGATAAAAACAGTTACTACACTAGAAAATATAGATTTGGCTCTAGATACCAAGATGAAGACGGTAACGATGCCTTTTTTATGCCAGAAGGAGGTATTAATCAAAACTGGAATAGTGATGCTTTTCAATATAATTGGAAAACAACATTAAATTATAACACTTCTATAAATAATATTCATGAAGTTGATGTAATGTTAGGTACCGAGTTTAGAGAGGATAAACGAACTGAAATTCATACAAAAGGATTTGGTTTTAATACAAATACTTTAAGAACTATACCTATAACAGACGAAAGAGCTTTAGGAAATGAATTGTTTAACCCATATAAGAAAACAATTAATGAAAATGCTTACGCTTCTTTCTTCGGAACAGCTTCTTACACTTATGATAGAAAGTATACAGTATTTGGAAGTTTACGATATGATGGATCAAACTTATTTGGAGTAAATCCAGAGTTTAGGTACTTACCATTATGGTCTGTTGCGGGTTCTTGGAATGTAGCTAGAGAAAGCTTTTTTGATATAGATGCTGTTAATGAGTTTAAAATAAGAGGTTCATACGGGGTACAAGGAAATATAGACAAATCAACATCTCCTTTTGTAGTAGGGAATTATAAAGATGAAACTATTTTACCAGGGAATTCTGAACAAGGAATTAATGTAATATCTGCTCCTAACAAAGATTTACGTTGGGAAAAAACAATCTCATCAAATGTAGGGTTTGACTTAGGCTTATTTAATAATAGATTATACGTTTCAGCAGATTATTATTATCGTAAAAGTTCAGATTTAATAGGATTACAATCTATACCACTAGAATCTGGCTTTAATTTTATTAATACCAATTGGGCAACATTAAGTAATAAAGGTATTGAATTAGCAATAAACTCTAGAAATATTATAAAAGATGATTTTAAATGGAGTACAAGTTTTAACATATCACATAATAAAAATAAAGTAGAAAAGATTCAAATTAGAGATAATGAATTAAAACCTTCTTTATTAGGATACGGAGTAAATGCAGTTTTTGCAATAAAAACAGCAGGTTTAGATAGTAATGGTTTGCCTCTTTTTTGGAAAGATGGAAAAAAAGTAACCGCAGTAGATTTTTATAATCTATCAGAAGGGGTTGATGGAAGCCAGTTAACAGAAGAAGAGCATAGAAATCTATATACGTATGTAGGTAACGGAGATCCTGAATTTAGTGGAGGTTTCATAAATAAATTTCAATACAAAGATTTTAGTTTAAGTGTTGCAACCAATTTTAACATAAACCAAACTATAAAACGAACACCTTCGTATCACCCAACGCAAATAAGCCCAACATATAACTATAATAAAGAAGTCTTAAAAGCAGGGACAGGAAGTTACCCAGCTTTTATAGGAAGTACAACACCAGGTTTTGAAACAGATTTAGTGTATAGTTGGTATCATACTTACGATACAGGTAATACATACAGAGATTTAGATATTTGGGTAGATAAAATTTCGTACATAAGAATTAATAGTATAAAGTTTGGATACAATGTACCAAGCAGATATTTAGAAAGTATGAATGTTTCAAGATTAAGCTTTAACCTAGAAGGAAGAAATTTATTTGTTTTCGGAACAGATTATGACGGATATTTTGATCCAGAAACCTTTGGTAGTCCATATTCTCAACCAATACCAAAAATTATTTCTTTTGGATTTAATCTTTCTTTTTAAAAAATACAGTAATGAAAAAACATATATACATATTATTAATTAGCATAGTAAGCATCGTTTCTTGTGATGATTACTTAGATATAGAACCGGTAGGACAAGTAATACCAAAATCGGTTGAAGATTACCGAAGCTTTTTAACAACAGCTTATGCAACAGAAAAAAACAACCATATATTAACTACTTATAGAGCAGATGAACTACAGTTAAGCAAAAGCTCTGTAGGTTCAGAGCAGTATGAAGATATTTATTTATGGAATGATGCGAGTGCATCACCATTAACAACACCTTTTTCGTATGCTAGTTTCTATAAAATAATTTTTCATGCAAACCATGTTATAGAAAAAGAAACAGAAATTACTGGAGATGCAACAGCAATTACCCAATTAGTTGGGGAAGCTTACGCTTTACGAGCACTACAATATTTTCAGTTAATTAATTTGTATGCAAAGGCATACGATACAACAACAGCAAGTAATGACAATGGAGTTCCTATAGTTACTAAATATAACTTAGACCAAAAGTATGACATTCAATCAGTAGAAGAAGTATATACGCAAATACTAAGTGATCTTTCTAATGCCGAAGCACGTTTAAATATAGAACAGCAAGCTTCTGGTTTTAACTATAGATTTTCAAAAATTGCCTTAAAAAGCTTAAAAGCTAGAGTGTATTTGTATAAAAAAGAGTGGCAAAAAGCTATTGACGTAAGTAAAGAAGCCTTAGCTATAAAAAATACAATACAAGACTTAAATTCAGATAGTTCAATAATGCCTTCAGAATTTAGTTCTGTAGAATCTATTTTAGCATTAGATCAAGTGTCGTCTTTTGACATAGCAAGTAATGCTGCGGTTTCTGATCAATTTTTAAATAAATATGATAGAATAAACGATTTAAGATTTAATATTTACTTTAAGAAAGACGGAACAGTTTACAGAGCTGCTAAAACAGCAGACCTTAAGTATAAATCAACCTTCAGAGTAGCTGAACTATACTTAACCTTAGCAGAAGCATATACACAATTAAACGAATTAACATTTGCAAAAGAGCAACTGTTAGTATTAGTAAAGAACAGGTATACACCAGCTAAAGTTATAACTTATACCACTTATATTAATTCATTAACAAAGCAACAGTTATATGAAGAAATATTAGACGAGCGTGCACGTGAATTTGCAATTGAGGGGCAACGTTGGAATGACTTAAAAAGAACTACACAACCTGAAATAACAAAGTGGTACGAAGGAAAAAATTATAGCCTAAATAAAAATGACAGTAGGTATGTCGTTCAGTTTCCAAACGATGCTAAGATAAATAACCCAAATTTTTAAGATAAAAATATCCGGCAAGTATCAAACGGATAAAAATAAATTGATACTTAATTACTAATTATTTAAATATTTACATTATGAAAAAAGTTTTCCCTTTTTTGTCTTTAATTATTGCACTTGTAATAGTAAGCTGCTCTAGTGATGATAACGATAAAGTAGTACAATCATCTTTAAACAGTATTACAAGTTTTAAAATAAACTTTGAAGGCTTAAGTGAAGATGATGTTATATACGATTTAGGAAATAACATTACAATAAGTGTTCCTTTTAAAACAGATATTACAGGTTTAGTTCCTAATATTACCATATCAGATAAAGCTACTATTTCACCAGCCTCAGGAGAAGCGGTAAATTTTGTTGACGGTGAAGCAATGCCTTTTACTGTTACTGCAGAAAATGGTGATGAGAAAGTATACAATGTTACTATTAATATTCGTGGAGAAGTAGGTAGTGGTTCTAAAATAAAGACTTTCCTTTTTAAAGACGATTATAGCGAGAGTTTAACTACTTATACATATGATGATGTATCTAACTTTATTAAGTCATATGAAATTGAAGAAGGTGGAGCAACTACAACGTACACATTGGTATATGATGATAAAAACCAAGTAATAGAAGTTAAAACTGATACGAAAAGTACAATTTACACTTACAATGATGCAGGTTTAATTGCAAGCGCTATTGAAAAAAAAGATGGTAAAGAGGTTTATACTTATACCTACACTTATGATTCTGATAATAGATTAGAAAAGAAGGTAAGGGTAAACAAAGAAAATGATAAAATAACTAATACAAGTTATGTATACAACAAAGAAGGAAATGTAAAGTCTCAAACTATTGGAACTGAAACATTGGAAAACACTTATGATGATAAAAATAATCCTTTTAAAGGTGTTTACCCATCAGCTTTTTCAAAGATAAATATAGGAATAGGGTTAGATGCAGTAAACGTAAACAACCCAACACAAGGTAGTTTTTCAAGTGATACACCTGTAACGTACACATATAACACAGATAACTATCCTGTAACAGCGTCATATGTAGTATTTGGATTCATTAACACTGACATTACGTACACTTATTTTGATTAATTGATTAATTCCCCTAGTTAAGCACTCTTAGAATTTATTTTAAGGGTGTTTTTTTATGCAAATTTATAATGAATAAAGTAACCATATTATTAATAGCTATTTTATTAGTAACTTGTAAAACAAGTGCTATAAAAAATGAAGACATAGTTCTAGAATTAACTAAAGAAGAACAGCTAAATAAATTATATCAAGAAAAAATAAAACCTCTGTTTAGTTCATATATTGATATAAAAATACCTAATGAATTTAGGATAGATAAGAACGACAACTCTATTAATGCTGGAGCAGCAGATAATTATATTGAAGTAAGTCAAGGATTAGTAGATTATGATAAAGATTATATAAAAGTTTATGTACTATCTCACGAGATAGGTCACATCGTAACACTTAATCAAGCAAAAAAGTTTAAATTTGGTTTACAAATACCTTCTGGGATTGAAACAAATGATTATAAAAAAGCAGAGTATTTAGCAGATTTAATTGCGATACATTTAATGCTAACCAAAGAGAAAACTTTAGGAGAAGAATTAAAACAGAATTTAGAAGTAGTTCAATCTTTATTAGGGCCAGAAATATTTACACATCCAAGTGCTGTAGATAGAGTAGAGCTAATGAATTTGTATATTGAAAAAAGCTCTAAAGAAGATCCTAAAGTAGCTTTTAAAGAAATTTTTGAAAAGGTATGGAATATGGATTAAAACAAAAGCGCCCCATAGGGCGCTTTTGTTACTTTCTTATTAACTCAATTCCTTAATTCAACATTTGCCACAATTTATCCTTGAGCTCCATTAAGCCTTGTTGAGCTACAGATGAAATAAATAACGCTTCAATGCCTTCTGGTAATTCTTGTTTAATTTCTTCTTTCAATTCGTCGTCTAGCATATCTGATTTTGATATAGCTAATAAACGGTCTTTATCCAATAATTCAGGATTGTGTTTGCGAAGCTCATTCAATAAAATTTCATACTCCTTTTTTATATCCTCGCTATCAGCAGGAATTAAAAAGAGTAGGGTAGAGTTACGTTCTATATGACGTAAAAAGTGATGCCCTAAACCTTTTCCTTCAGCAGCTCCTTCAATAATCCCAGGAATATCTGCCATTACAAAACTTTGATGATTACGATATTCCACAATACCTAAATTAGGTTTTAGGGTTGTAAATGCATAATCAGCAATTTTAGGTTTGGCGGCGGTAATAACAGATAATAAAGTTGATTTTCCTGCATTAGGGAAACCAACTAAACCAACATCAGCTAAAATTTTTAATTCAATACGATACCAACCTTCTTGTCCGTCAATACCTGGCTGTGCATAACGAGGAGTTTGATTGGTTGATGACTTAAAATGCCAGTTACCACGACCACCTTTACCACCTTCTAATAAGATGATTTCTTGTTCGTCTTCAATAACTTCATGTAAAATTTCGTCAGTATCAGCATCACGGATAATAGTTCCTAATGGAACAGGAATGATAACATCAGCACCATCATGTCCAGTACTTCTACTGCTACTACCATCACCACCGTGTTCAGCTCTAAAATGACGTTTAAATTTTAAATGGAAAAGTGTCCACATATTTTTATCGCCACGTAATATAATGTGACCACCTCGACCACCGTCACCACCATCAGGTCCACCTTTCGCAATGTATTTTTCGCGATGTAAGTGTGCAGATCCACGACCACCTTTACCTGATGATGCGTAGATTTTAATATAGTCGACAAAATTTCCTTCAGTCATTGTTCGTTGTTTATTTGTTGAATTGTTAAAAAGCGATAATTGTTATTACTTTAACAATTAAACAAGTGTTTGTTATAGTGTATCAAATACGTCTGATAAACGTTGTGTAATTTCTTCAATAGAGCCAACTCCGTTTACTCCGTAGTAGTTGTTTTGTGTTTGGTAATAGTCTTTTAAAACAGCTGTTTTAGTATTGTATTCATTAAAACGATTACGGATTTTACTTTCATCCATATCATCAGAACGACCACTAGTTTTTCCTCTTTCTAAGATACGTTCAACTAATAAGTCTTCTGGCACTTCTAAAGCAACCATTCCGTTAATACGTTCACCTTTTTCAGCTAAAAAAGTATCTAAAGCTTTTGCTTGAGATTCTGTACGAGGAAATCCATCAAAAATAAATCCTGCAGAATCTGCATTTTTGTTAACCTCTTCTTTCAACATATTAATGGTAACTTCATCAGGAACTAAATCTCCAGCATCAATATATGTTTTTGCTAATAATCCTAATTCAGTCTTATTTTTAATATTAAATCGGAATACATCTCCTGTTGAAATGTGTACTAAATTGTATTTTTCTTTTAAAACTTCTGCTTGAGTACCTTTTCCTGCACCTGGAGGACCGAATAATACGATGTTTTTCATTTTTGGTGGTGTTGTTAATTGATAAATAGCAGGCAAGTTTCTACCATAACCTTTGTAATCTAATCCGTAACCTACAATAAATTTATCTTCAATACTTTTTCCAATATAATTTATATGTAGCTCTTTACGATAGACATCAGGCTTGTAAAAAAGTGTTACTATTTTTAGTTCTTTTAATTTTTTTGTTTTAAAGATTTCATAAATCTCTTGAAGGGTTGTACCAGTATCAATAATATCTTCTAAAATAATAACGGTACGACCAGATAAATCTTCATTAAGACCAATTAAGCTCTTTACATTTTCTGTTGAAGAAGTGCCTTGGTAAGAAGACAATTTAACAAAACTAATTTCACAGTTTCCTTTATATTCACGTAAAAAATCGGCAGTAAAAACAAAGCACCCGTTTAAAATTCCTATGAAAATAGGAACTTCATCAGAAGGTAAATCTTTTCTTACTTGCTCAGCTAAAGAACTAACAATATTAGAAATTTCATCAGCTGAAATGAATTCTTTAAAATATAAATCGTGGAGTTTTGTAATTTTCATCAGACTGCAAAGATAGTTGCTTGATATTAAATGAAAAAACCGTTTTGAAGTTTATTCAAAACGGTTTTATGTATGTTTTTATTTAAGTTACTTGTTTTCTTCTTTTTTAGAAACGTCAAACATAATTGGCGTTGCAACAAATAAAGAAGAATAAGTACCTACTACCACACCTACGATTAATGCGAACATAAATCCTTTAATACTGTCCCCTCCAAAGAAGAAGATAGCTAACATTACAAGTAATGTTGTTAAAGAGGTGTTGATAGTCCTTCCTAATGTACTGTTTAATGCTTTGTTTACTAAACTAGCAGTAACAGAGTTTTTGCCTTCTGTAAACTCTCTAATTCTATCAAAAATTACCACAGTATCATTTAATGAGTATCCTACTACTGTTAAAATTGCTGCGATGAATGATTGACCAATTTCCATATCAAATGGCATGAATTTGTATAGTAAAGAGAATACACCTAATACTACTAACACATCATGAAAAACAGCTACTACCGCACCAATAGAGTATGCCATTTTTCTAAAACGTAATAAGATGTATAAGAAAACTACGATTAACGATCCTAAAACTGCCCATAAAGCTGATTGCTTAATATCATCTGCAATAGTAGGTTCTACCTTAATGTAGCTCATAATTCCGTTTCCTGCTTTTTCAAAACCAGGTTTAAAGTTATCGTAAGAAGTGTCTCCTAAGTATGGTTTTAATCCTTGATATAAAGCGTTTTGAACTTGTTCATCTACATTAGTACCTTCTTCATCAATTTTGAAGGCAGTAGTAATTTTTAATTGGTGATCAGAACCAAAAGTTTTTACTTCTGGAGCTGTACCAAATACTTCTTTCAACTGCTCTGATACCTCATTACCTTTCATGGCTTCGTCAAAACGTACCACATAAGAACGTCCTCCTTTAAAGTCTACCCCTTGCTTTAAACCTACAGTAAAAATAGAAGCTAAGCCTACTACGATAAAGAATCCTGAAATTATATAAGCTATCTTACGCTTTTGTAAGAATTCAATATTAATATTTTTAAACCAGTTTTTAGAGAAACCAGTATTAAAAGGTAACTTAGTTCCTTTTTCAACAGCACCGTCAATAAATAAACGAGTAATGAATACAGCTGTAAATA
The DNA here is from genome assembly GCF_042865525.1 of Tenacibaculum sp. ZH5_bin.1. Taxonomy (NCBI): domain Bacteria; kingdom Pseudomonadati; phylum Bacteroidota; class Flavobacteriia; order Flavobacteriales; family Flavobacteriaceae; genus Tenacibaculum; species Tenacibaculum sp. ZH5_bin.1. The sequence continues at coordinate 198,048 of NZ_JBEGIO010000006.1, forward strand.
AAGAAGTAGCAATACCTATCATCAGTGTTAAAGCAAAACCTTTAATTGGTCCTGTACCGAAAGTGTATAAAATAATACCAGTTAATAAAGTAGTAATGTTAGCATCAATAATTGCAGATAACGCTCCTTTAATACTAAATCCTTCATCTACTGATTCACCTAAGTTTTTTCCACCGCTTAAGGCTTCTTTAATTCTTTCAAAAATAATTACGTTTGCATCTACTGACATACCTATGGTTAAGATAATACCAGCAATACCAGGTAAGGTTAATACTGAATTAAATGAAGCTAAAATTCCAAAAATAAATAAGATGTTAACTACTAAAGCAATGTTAGCATAAATACCAGCTCTACCGTAGTATAAGAACATCCAAACCAACACTAAAATAATCGCTAACCCGAATGACCACATACTTGCATCAATAGACTCTTTACCTAATGATGGTCCAACTACTTCAGCTTGAATAATACGAGCAGGAGCAGGTAGTTTACCAGCTTTTAAAACTGTTGCAATATCTTGTGCCTCAGTTACTGTCATGGTTCCTCCTGAAATTTGAGTACTACCACCAGTAATAGCTGCATTTACAACAGGAGCAGTATATACGTAGTTGTCTAATACCACAGCAACGAACTTACCAATATTTTCGCTAGTCATTTTTGCCCATTGCTTAGTACCGGAACCATTCATTAACATGGATACTACAGGTTTACTCAATTGATCGTATTCTTGTTTAGCATCTGCAATTACATCACCACCAATAGGAGCTTTATCTTTTCGGTTAGATTTTATTGCATACAAACCAATAATCTCTGTTCCATCAGCTCCAGCTTGAGTTTTGTAATCCCATAAAAACTTTGTATATTTTAAGTTGTTAGGTAATAAAGCTCTTACCTCCTTGTTCTGTAAGAAACTATTTACTTTCGCAGTATCTTGAACTCTAGCTTGTGCAACTAACGAGCTTACTTGTTGTGGACTCTTAGCTACATTAGGGTATAAGTAAGTAAATAAGTTCTTTTGAGTTTCAACTTTTGTAGAATCAGCAGATTCACCCAATAAATCATCAATATCATTGTCTGCCTTAGCAGTATCTTTCACTTGTTCAGTTGCAGAATCATCTTTTAACATTTCAGCAACTTTAGCGTTTGCTGTAAAGAAAAAGTTTTGAACATCTGCATTCGTGTGTACTTCCCAAAACTGTAATTCAGCAGTACTTTGTAATAGTTTTTCTACACGATCAATATCTTTAGCACCTGGTAATTCTACTTGAATTCTACCAGAGTTTCCAATACGTTGAATGTTCGGTTGTACAACTCCAAATTTATCAATACGGCTACGTAATACTTCAAAAGCAGTGTTGATAGAAGTGTTTATTTCTTCTTGTAAAGTCGATTTAACCTGCTCGTTTGTTTTGTTGAAGTCTATTTTATCACGTAAAGCCTTTGTTCCAAAAATGCTAGGGTCACTTAATTTAATACTACCATTACTTAATTTTTCGAACTCGTTGTAGAATAAATCTAAGTAATTCTCTTGGCTATCTTTTTGAGCTTCATCAGCATTCGTTAATGCTTGCTTAAAAGTTGTGTTTTGAGAATCGTCAGACAATCCGATTAAGATATCTTTTACTGATACCTGTAAAATTGCGTTAATACCCCCTTTTAAATCAAGACCAAGGTTCATCTCCTTGTTTCTGATATCATTGTAAGAGTACTTTGCAAATCCTAAATTTACTATCTCTTTGTTAGCTACGCTATCTAAGTATTTTCGTTCATATCTTGCTAGAGCTCTACCGTTGTTATCACTAACATTAGCTTTAGCATATTGTTTCGCACTATCTTCTACCTTATTGGCAAAGAATGTAAACGATAACTGATAAATACTCACTAGACCAAAAAGTATAGCAAATAATTTAATTAATCCTTTGTTTTGCATTGTAAATAATTTAAATCGACTTTATTTTAAAAACGTGCAAATATAGCGTTTCGTTAAAAGAAAAGCCAATTCTTTTATCATATTTATGTGATTAGATAATAAATAGGGAATATTTGCTAACAAATGTCAGTTTTTAGGGGGATTATATTACGTATATTTACCTATTTTTTAGCAAAATAAATAACTTAAAAATTTTAAATAATTCGCCATGGCGCATTTAACAGATATCGAAATTGCTCAAGCAAAAGAATTACAACATATTAAACATATAGCAAGTAAATTAAAAATTAAAGAAGATGATTTAGAAATGTATGGGAAATACAAAGCTAAATTACCTTTAAGTTTAATAAACGAAGAGAAAGTAAAAGAAAATAACTTAGTGTTGGTAACAGCACTAACACCTACGCCAGCAGGTGAAGGAAAAACAACTGTTTCTATAAGTTTAACAGAAGGATTAAATAAAATAGAAAAACAGGCAACTGTAGTATTGAGAGAACCATCATTAGGACCTGTTTTTGGAATTAAAGGAGGGGCAGCTGGAGGTGGACATTCGCAAGTTGTACCAATGGAGGATATAAACTTACATTTTACTGGAGATTTCAACGCTATAGAGAAAGCAAATAATTTACTGTCAGCTTTAATAGATAACAATTTACAGAACAGCACTGATAATTTAAATATCGATCCTCGTACGATTTTATGGAAACGCGTGATTGATATGAACGATCGTTCGTTACGTCAAATTACAATTGGTTTAGGAGGAACGGCAAATGGAATACCACGCGAAGATGGATTCAACATTACACCAGCATCAGAAGTAATGGCTATTCTTTGTATGGCAACTTCTTTTGATGATTTAAAAGAACGCTTAGGGAGTATTTTTATTGGGTTCACTTTTGATAAAAAGCCAGTTTTTGCACGTGATTTAAAAGCACAAGATGCAATGGCTATTTTATTAAAAGATGCAGTAAAACCAAATTTAGTACAAACCTTAGAAGAAAATCCGGCAATTATTCATGGTGGACCTTTTGCAAATATAGCACAAGGTACTAATACAATTATTGCAACTAAAATGGGGTTGTCGTTATCAAATTATGTAGTAACAGAAGCTGGTTTTGGAGCTGATTTAGGAGCAGAAAAGTTTCTAAATATAAAATCACAATATGCAGGGTTAAATCCTAAATGTGTGGTTCTAGTTGCTACTATTAGAGCATTGCGCCACCATGGAGGATCATCAAAAGAAGAATACAATAGCCCAAGATTAGAGCGTGTACAAAACGGATTTAAAAACCTAGAAAAGCATATAGAGAATATTAGAAAATTTAATATAGAACCTGTAGTAGCTATCAATTCTTTTATTTCAGACACTGAGGAAGAAGTTAATTATGTGATTGATGCTTGTGCTAGTTTAGGTGTACAAGCAGTTGTTTCAGAAGGATGGGCAAAAGGAGGTGAAGGAACTAAAAAATTAGCTGAGGCTGTTGTTGATGTAGTTGAAAACAAAGCTACCCAATACAAACCGTTGTACGATTGGAAAAGTCCTGTAAAAGAAAAAATAGAAAAGATTGCCAAAGAAATTTATGGAGCAGATGCTGTAACCTATGATAAAAAAGCTGAGTTAAACTTGCGAAGAATTGATCGTTTAGGTTTTAATGACTTTGCTGTTTGTATGGCAAAAACTCAAAAGTCATTTTCAGATAATGATAAGTTAATTGGAAGACCAAAGGGGTTTACAGTAAATGTTAGAGAAATAGAAATAGCAGCAGGAGCACAATTTATAATTCCAATTTTAGGAAAAATGATGCGTATGCCTGGGTTACCCGCAACTCCAGCATCAGAAAATATGACAATAGATAACAAAGGGCTAATTTCTGGTTTGTCATAGGTGTTTTTTACGTTTATAACTTAAATGTGTTTTTATGTTAAAAGAGAGCCAAGTTTTAAAAGGTAATAATAGTTATTAATAAATAAGTCCCGAGTTTGTTTATCACTCGGGATTTATAATTTATTAAAAGATTATTCGACAATAAGATTATTTAATTTTATGTTTTTTAGAGCCTGTAAACTCCCCTCTATAGAGTTTAAATCCCCTTTTAAATTATATTTTTTACCTTTTATATTAACAAGTATACCAATGCTGTTAATCTTACCTTCTTTGATTGTTTGGTAAATTTGATAAGTAACACCCTTGTTTTTAAAAGCTAAGGTGTCTTTTGTTTTATTGAGTCTGAAATTGTAATCTCCTCCCATCAATTCAATAGGGAATGAGAATTCTACAGTTCCATCAGGTTTAATCAAAGCGTAATTAAGAGCTAATCCATTCATGCTAAATAGAACAGCCCGTTTCTTGTTTTTAATAAGATTAAATGATAATATTTTAGAAAGCCCATCATATTTTAAATCTAGTGTTTTAGTGGTTTTGGTATTTTTTTTATTTCCGTTCCATTCTGTTATAGTAGTCGAATAAAAAGGAGTAAAAGCAGCATTTTCTTCTACAATTAAAATAGGAGTAGGTATATTGTTTACTACTTTAAAAGTTGAATATTGATGCCAGCAACAACCACTTTTAGTAATGGTATGAATGGTTTTTGTTTTGTCATCCGTTTGAAACATACCACAATATTCTTGTGCTAATCGAGTAAACTCAGGGCTAAATGTTAGTTTGTTGTTAATTTCTAGATAAATTTTAAAAGACGGTCCATGATAGCAGCTAAACTGTCCATCCATGATAGCTAAGTCTTTAACACCATCGAAATTAAAGTCTTTATAAATTAAAATACTTTGTTTTCCATATGGAATGTTTAACATACTTGTTTTAACAACTCCAGAGGTTTCTAACTCAAAAGTTAATTCATCAGAGTGTATTTCTATAATTTTTGTATTTGTTTTAGATTCGTAAACAGCAATACTTCCTTTTTTGAAAATTTCATTTTCATAACCTTTTTCAATAACCAAGAGTCCTTTATATCTTTCTGAAAAACCTATGATCTCGTAATGAGTTTGACCAAATATCTTTAGGAAAGTAAATATAAACAGTAGCGTGAAATTCTTTTTCATGAAGTAAACTATTGGGATGTTAATTCTAAATGATGTTCCATAAAACAAAAATATATTAAGAATGAAGGAAAATAAATATAAAAAAGAAATCCTTTGGTTACTGGATAATTTACCAAAGGATTGTTTTATTTTATAATAAAAATATTTTTATGTTAATTCACACCACGTTGTTTGTTAATTTCGTCTTGTAATTGTCTACGTAATTTTTGTTCTTTTTCAATGGTCTTTTTTTTGTATTGTTCAAATTCCTCTTCAGTTTCAGTTAATAAACTTTTTGTTTCTTTAGTAACTACATTACTGTTATTAAACCTGTATATGAAGAAAGCTAAGGCAGCAAGTAAAACAAAAATAATACCCCATACTATAGAGTTGTAGGTGGATTTGTTTAAAGGAATTCCAACAAAAGAAATAGCATCTTCCTTATCAATAGAAGTAACTAAATCTTTGTTTAGTGTATCTATCTTAGTTTGTAATTCAACAATACTTTTTTGTTGTTCATCTATTTTTACCTGTTTAGCAGCAGCATCTGTTTTAATAACCTTTATACTGTCTAAAATACTATTTTGTAGTCTTAAGTATTCATTTTTTTTTACGACCTTATAAATTTGGTAGTTGTTTGATTTCTTATAAAGTTCTTTAAACTGGTTTTCAACCGTATTAGGTTGGTCAGGAGAACTGGTTTGAGCTATAATACTTTGAGATAAAATAAAGATGAATACTATTTTTAAAAATTTCATGATACTGATATTTTAGTTCAATTGATGAATACATATGGTTTAAAAAAACCCAAACGTTAAGGTTTGGGTTTTTAGTATAAGCAAGGTTATGAAACTTATTTTACTTTTTCTACAATGGCCTTAAAAGCTTCTGGATTGTTCATAGCTAAATCAGCTAAAACCTTACGGTTTAATTCGATATTATTAGCTTTAACTTTACCCATAAACTGTGAGTAAGACATTCCGAACTGACGAGCTCCAGCGTTGATACGTTGAATCCATAAAGAACGGAAGTTTCTCTTATTGTTTTTACGGTCACGGTATGCATAAAGCATTCCTTTTTCAACCGCATTCTTTGCTACTGTATAAACGTTTTTACGACGTCCAAAGTAACCTTTTGCTTGCTTCAAGATTTTTTTTCTTCTATTTCTTGAAGCTACTGAATTTACTGATCTTGGCATAATTCAAATGTGTTTTTGTAGTAGGCGACTTACTTAAAAGTTCTTTAATGAGCCCAACTCCATGGTTAATAATTAAATTCCCTGAGCTAACAATTATTTTAAAACTAATTGTTGCTTAATGTTTGCTTCATCAGATTTATGTACTAATGTAGCATGTGTTAATGCAAGCTTACGTTTTTTAGACTTTTTTGTTAAAATGTGGCTTTTAAACGCGTGCTTTCTTTTGATTTTTCCAGTACCAGTTAACTTGAAACGTTTTTTAGCACTAGATTTTGTTTTAATTTTAGGCATCTTTGTTTTTAGTTTTATCTTGCTTATATTATTGTATGTATTATTTACCTTTTTTAGGAGCAATAAACATAATCATACGTTTTCCTTCTAGTTTCGGCATTTGTTCTACCTTACCGTATTCTTCTAATTCTTGAGCTAATTTTAATAGTAAAATTTGTCCTTGTTCTTTAAATACAATCGAACGCCCTTTGAAGAATACAAAAGCTTTTAATTTAGCTCCATCTTGTAAGAACTTAATCGCATGCTTCTTTTTGAATTCGTAATCATGTTCGTCAGTTTGAGGTCCGAAACGAATTTCCTTAACGGTAACTTTAGTTGCTTTAGCTTTTAAAGCTTTTTCACGTTTCTTTTGCTCATATAAGAACTTTTTGTAATCAATAACTTTACAAACAGGAGGAACAGCTTTAGGTGAAATTTCAACTAAATCTAATTCTAACTCTCGTGCAATCTCTTTAGCTTTAGCTAATGGATATACACCTACTTCCACGTTATCGCCTACAAGACGAACTTCATCAACATGTCTAATTTTTTCATTAATTCTATGTTGATCTTCTTTAATTACTCTCGCGGGTCTTCTACCGCCTTTTCTTCTAATTGCTATGACTTATAAATTTTAAATTACTATCTATTTTTTTAACTACCAAAAGGAACTAATGTCTTACTAACTTCTTTCTGTATTAGAGAAATAAACTCCTCTATAGTAAATGTTCCTAAATCACCTTCACCATGTTTTCTTACAGATACTGTGCCATCTTTTTCTTCTTGTTCACCAACAATAACCATAAAAGGTATTTTACTAACTTCGGCATCACGTATCTTTCTTCCTGTCTTCTCGTTACGGTTATCAACGAGGGCGCGAATTTCGGAATTTTCTAACAAAGTTAAAACTTTTTCGGTATATTTTTGATATTTCTCGCTGATTGGCAGTACAATAACTTGCTCTGGGGTTAGCCAAAGAGGGAAATTACCACCTGTGTGCTCCAATAAAACAGCAATAAAACGCTCCATAGAACCAAATGGTGCACGGTGAATCATTACTGGGCGGTGTAATTGATTGTCAGCACCTTTGTAATGTAAATCAAAACGTTCAGGTAGGTTGTAATCGACTTGAATAGTACCTAATTGCCAACTTCTACCTAAAGCATCTTTTACCATAAAGTCTAACTTGGGACCATAAAAAGCAGCTTCACCTTCTTCAACAACATAATCTAAACCTTTATCTTTCGCTGCATTGATAATTGCTTGCTCAGCTTTTTCCCAGTTTTCAACTGAACCAATATATTTATCAAGGTTCTCCATGTCTCTAATAGATACCTGAGCAGTAAAATCTTCAAAACCTAAAGATCCGAATACGTATAGTACCAAATCAATTACATTTTTAAACTCTTCATCTAATTGTTCAGGTGTACAGAATATGTGTGCATCATCTTGAGTAAAACCACGAACACGAGTTAAACCATGTAACTCACCACTCTGTTCATATCTATATACAGTACCAAATTCAGCAAAACGTTTAGGTAAATCTTTATATGAATAAGGTTTGTGATTGTACACCTCACAGTGATGTGGACAGTTCATAGGTTTTAGCAAAAACTCCTCGTCTTCTTTTGGAGTAGTAATAGGTTGAAAACTATCTTCACCATATTTAGCATAGTGCCCAGAGGTAACATATAGTTCTTTCTGACCAATGTGAGGAGTCATAACCATTTCGTACCCTGCTTTCTTTTGAGCAGCTTTTAAGAAATCTTCTAAACGACCACGTAAAGCAGCGCCTTTAGGTAACCATAACGGTAAACCTTGTCCTACTTTTTGAGAAAAAGTAAAAAGTTCTAGCTCTTTACCAAGTTTTCTATGGTCACGCTTTTTAGCTTCTTCAAGTAGTTCTAAATATTGTTTTAACTCTTTTTGTTTAGGGAAAGAAATTCCATAGACACGAGTTAACTGGTTGTTCTTTTCGTCACCGCGCCAATAAGCACCAGCAACATTCATAATTTTTACTGCTTTAATAATTCCTGTGTTCGGAATATGTCCTCCACGGCATAAGTCAGTAAAATCACTGTGATCACAAAAAGTAATATCACCATCTTCTAAACCTTCAATAAGTTCTACCTTATATTGGTTGTTTTGTGCTTTATAGTAGGCTAAAGCATCAGCTTTAGAAATAGAGCGCATTTTAAACTCAGCTTTTTCCCGAGCACGCTCTAAAAATTTCTTTTCTATTTTATCAAAGTCTTTTTCAGAAATAGTATCTTCTCCAAAATCAACATCATAATAAAAACCATTCTCAATAGCAGGTCCAATAGTTAATTTTGCATTTGGATAAAAATCTTGAATAGCTTGTGCTAATACGTGAGCAGAGGAATGCCAAAAAGCTTTCTTTCCTGCTGCGTCATTAAAGGTATATAAAACTAACGAGCCGTCTGTGGTAAGTGGGGTGGTGGTTTCAATGGTGTCTCCTTCAAAACTTGCAGAAATAACATTTCTAGCTAAACCTTCACTAATACTTTTAGCAACATCCATTGGAGTGCTGTTCTTTTCAAATTCCTTGACGCTCCCGTCAGGTAATGTAATTTTAATCATTATATATATATGTGTTATGTATAATTTCCTTACAAGTGGAAATTTTGAATCGCAAAGATATTGTAAAAGCATTTTGTAAGCAATATATAATAATTAAAGATTATAATATTAATTTTATAAGCACAATAATTTTAGAGAGCTAATGTTTTTTAAAATGAAATAATTACTTTTAGTTTTTTTAGCGTTTGTTTTTTAGATATGTTTTTTGATTTTTTTAAAAATAAAGGTAAGCTTGAACTATTTGAAATAAAAAATAGTAGTGCAGTCTTACTCTTAATGGCTCCTGGGTTGTATGTTTATTCTGTTTTAATTTTTTATTTTAATAAAAAAGCAATAGAACTCCCTGGTTTAAGAGAAACCTTCGCTGTTGTTTTTTTTATAGCAGGAATAATACCTCTTGTGAAAAAGGAGTGGGCTGAAAAATACTATGGCTATGTAGTTTTTTTAGTGCTATTTTTATTTCAACATTACCTTATATATACAACAAAGGTAAATGATTTTTCAATAGATTATTTGTTAGGAACTTTTATTGTGATGTTTGGAGCTATACTAATTTTAAACAATAGAGGTTTTATAATGATTTTTAGTGTTTTCCAGTTATTGCATTTAACTTATTGGGGTTTCACATCAAATATAAATATTGTATTAGAATCTGCTATATTAATATCCACTTCTACTATTTTTATTTTTTCAACAATTATTTTAAATGGTCATGTAAGATATCGAAAACAATTACAAGAAATAAATTTGTCATTAGAAAATAGAGTAAAAGAAAGAACAAAAGACTTAGAAATTAGAGCAAAAGAATTGTCAGAAAAGAATGAAGATTTAGAAGAGTTTGCCTATGTAGTATCACATGACTTAAAAACCCCTTTAGGGAATTTACATGCTTTGTCAGAATGGATGTTGGAGAGTAATGTAAATGATTCAGGAAAAAATGAACACATCAATATGCTTCGAATGATGAAAGACCAAGTAGAGCAGATAGATTTATTAATTAATGGTATCCTTGATTATTCCTTAAAAGGAAATGAAATGGAGGTAAAGAAAGAAATAAAAGTAAATAATATTGTAGAGCAAATAATAGAATTGAATCCCGTTCCTAATTGTATTATAAAAATAAAGAATAAACTACCAATAATAGAGTATAATGAAACTGAGATAATCCAAGTGTTTGAAAACTTAATAGAGAACGCGATTAAGCACAACGATAAAGAATATATATGTATAGAAATAGGAAGCAAAGAAGAAGATAAAGAATATGTTTTTTATGTAAAAGACAATGGTCCGGGGATAGAAGAAAAAAATCATAAAAAAATTTTTAATCTTTTTCAAAAGTTAGAAGAAACATCTTCTTTTCAATCTATAGGGCTGGGGTTGGCTTTGGTTAAGAAGATCTTGAAGAGGAGAGGAGGGCGTATATGGTTGAATAACGAAGAGGGGCAAGGAACTATATTTTACTTTTCGGTCATGAAAAAACAAAGGGCGTGAGTGTAACTAATTATATAATAACGTATTAAAAAATATTTAAAAAAAAGGTTTAAAAAGTGCTTGTTAAGTGGGAAAAGGTGTCTATATTTGCACCCGCCAACGGAGAAGCGCTAAGTTTTAAAGTTAGCAAAAGTTCATTAAAATAGGGATGTAAGATATTTAAAGAAAACGTTAAAAAATAGTTTAACAAATTCTTGTTTATTAGGAAATAAAGTGAGTATCTTTGCAGTCCGAATTTTAGGGAAACAGTTCATTAAAATAGTGTAGCAAATCAAACGAAAAAAACTTTAAAAAAAGTTTTGTCAGATTAAAAAGAGTTTGTAGTTTTGCATCCGCTTTCACAAAGCGACATGATCACAGAAATTTTGGAAGACGATAAGTTGCTAGTTCGAGTCTAGTGTTTCTACAAGAGGATGAGTCGTAAGATAAGTAACAACTTGTCATTGGTGACTCGCCACAAGTTCATTGAAAATATTGAAATTGACAGCGTAATTAAAGAGTAGAATTACCGGTAGTAGTTTAAGAGATTAAGCTATTATAAAATTCTTTTGGAACTTAACATTAATAATATTAAAGATTATACAATGAA
>NZ_JBEGIO010000007.1:0-84892 GCF_042865525.1 Tenacibaculum sp. ZH5_bin.1
CCACAGGTGGGAGAGTAGGTCGTTGCCTTTCTTTATCAAACCTCAATCTTTTAAAGATTGAGGTTTTTTTTGATCTTTATTTTCGAGGGTATTATTGTAGTAAAAGCACGTTATACTGAATCAACTCACCTTATTGAATCTTCACTAAAGAAGATGTCACTATAGAAATGCCTACCGCGTAGTTTTTAATCCTTTTCTTGTTATTTTTATAATTATAAAAGAAGTAATTTTTAATTGCAGTTATGTATTATTATGAGTTTGTATTTTTTCTTCATTCTGTTTTTCCATTTTCGAACTCTGATTCTTGCGTTTTTGTATGGTGATGAAGTGTTTAATTGTATCATTTTTCCTTTAGTCCACTTTTCGTACCAAGGTTTTTCATACAAATCTGCGTTGTCATTCGTTTTAATTAACTCTAATATTTTTCCTACATTTCTGTCCAATTCGGTTAGAATTGTTTTGTAATCAAAATTTTCGTAATCAGAATAAAATTTTTGAGCAAGTTTCCCTAATTCATTCCACTTAAATCCTGTTTCTGGAAATTCCACAATTTGTCCTTTATCTTTTCGGTGATTCCATTTCAGGACGAGTTCAGACCAACCAACAAGATAAGCAACCAAATCTGACACACTCATTTTAGTTTTTTTTGCATGTCCTTCGAGTTCTTTTTCTTTGGTCAGTTCCGTTGGAATACTTTCTAAGTCCTTTTTCAGTTTGGAATAGTTATTCTCAATTTCAAAAATCAATTCTTCTTTATTTTTTGGAACTGCCATTTCTTTGTTTTTTGTTCATATGAAGCATAACGAACTCTGATATGAATAACATGGTTTAATACTTAACTTTTCAGTTTTTGCATCCACCTTTTTTTATACGTTTTCAAATGTATTAAAACTAATACGTTATTTAAAGTAAAGTTATTAATGAGTAATCGGTATTTGTTAATTAATTATGTAACTCCAATAAACTTACTACAATATGTATATAAAATATTACGGAGTTTTATAAATCTATCAATTTTATTATTTATGACACACCTTATTGGATAGTCACCATAAGTGAGCTTCGCTGAGTTTTCCTCAACGCAACGAAACCATAAGCGAGCTTCGCTGAGCTTTTCTCAACACAACGGAACAATCAGCGACCCATACCGTGGTGTTAACGGAGCATGCCGTAGTATCAGCGACCCATGCCGTGATGTTAACGGAACATGCCGTAGTATCAGCGACCTATGCCGTGATGTTAACGGAGCACGCCGTAATATCAGCGACCCGTGCCGTGGTGTCAACGGAGCATGCCGTGATATCAGCGACCCGTGCCGTGGTGTTAACGGAGCGTTCCGTAGTATCAGCGACCCGTGCCGTGGAGTTAACGGAGCATGCCGTAATATCAGCGACCCATGCCGTGGTGTTAACGGAGTATGCCGTGATGTTAACGGAGCATGCCGTGATATCAGCGACCCGTGCCGTGGTGTTAACGGAGCATACCTTAGTATCAGCGACCCATGCCGCAATATTAGCGGGGAGTATTCAATAAAGTGTGTAGAGAACTTTATAAACGAATTGTAGTTAAGGATAGGAGTAAAAAGTGGTTTACCGCATGATATGAACTATAAAACTTGTTTTTTACCTCAGTTCTTTGTTAGGCACAGGCTTTTTTAGTACGCTTTCAATATCGATTATTTCAACACTCGAAATTTCAAAAATTTCTTTTAAGGTTTTTATTTCTGTCCGGTTTATTTCTTTAAGATATTCTGCCAGTTTATATTGTATTCCACCGCTTTTAGATAAGACCTTTTCCCAGTTTGCTTGTCCATTCAAATATTTAAAAACACTTTCTGCACTTACAACATAAAGTTCTTTCTTTTTGTAAGTATTCAATATTGTAAGATTTACAAAATCGGCAAAAACGTGTCGTTTTCTCATATCATTTTTAGCTCCTCCAACTTGCCATTTTGAGAATTTAAATTCGGCAATTCTTTTGTCTGTTTCTAAATCAAATCCATCTCCTTCTGCTCCTGCAGTAAGTGATAAATTAGTTACAATTTCATTTTCGGTTAGAATTCTTGGTAATGAATTAATAATACCAACTGCGTGTACAATTTCATTAATCTGTGCACTTGCTTTTTTAACTATTAAAGCTGCATTAAATAATTCATTATTAACATCAATATTCAATTTGGTTTTACCAATCATATTGATTTTTAATTCAGACAGTTTTGCTTTTAAAGAATCTCCTTTAAAGTCAAGAATTATATCTAATGCTTTTTCTGTATTCAAATTCTCCTAAACTAATGTTTTATTTATCAATCTTTTGGCTGACATGTAGAAGCAATTGATGAGTATCTCTTTGTTGAGATAAAACTTGTCCTAAACCATTATTTGCTACATCATGCAAAGCAGAAAGGTAAATAGATTGTATATATGTTAGATATAATTGCGGTTCTTTATTCCAATCAACACCAAATTTGTTTTTAAATTTAATATTGTTCTTTTCAAATGTTCTATCAAAATTTGTTGGCATAATTGTGTTTTTTAAAGTTCGTGTCTTTTTTTAGCTTGTTGCCAACGGTTAGTATATGGCAAGTAGGGAATTAGAAAGCGATAAACTTTCAAGTTTGCACTGAGCCAAAGCGTTGTATTTTGTTTTTAACTTATTCATTTTAAAAGCCAAATCAACGATTTGGCGGTGTTTGTAAATAGCACTACTTTCATAAACTACTGAACGCCCTATTTGCTATATACAGTGTCGTACAACGTTTTCAAGTTCAATATCTGTTGTCAAAATGTTTAATGAAGTGAACTTCTTCTTCTCCGAACTCAAATTCAGTAAATTCAAGTTTCTTAGTTGAGTAAACTAGAATTTTATTGCACATTTCATTAAGATAGATAAGTCCATCTCTCCCTACAGAAATTCCTACTATGTCACGACATTCACTGTCATGACGATCTCTTGTTATAGTTTTTGATTCTATTATTTTAAAGTTTTTTGTTCTAAGATCTTCGAATACACAGTCTTTTCTTTGTAAATCAAGATAGGCACAAAAAAGGTTTAAGTCTTTTTTATTGTCAACATAATCTATAGCGATAGAACTAGACTCCTTTAAGTGATAGATATTTGTAATATTGAACTTATTTTTTTCATCTAATTGAATTAAAACTAGAACTCCAGTTCCCATCATAGACCCTCTAAGTAGAATCAACTCTTCGTTGTTATGACTAATAATTTGAATAGAAATGTTCTGTATATCGAATAAAAAAGATGTTTCTTCAGTTGATTCGGATAATTTTAACCATTCATTAATTTCCTTAGATTCTCTGACACTTTTTCGTATTGATTCGATAGTTATTAAAGAAGTGAACTGAAAATTGCTATCTGTAATATATACTAGAGAACCTTTACTGTTTAAGTAATTTGTTTTTGTTCCGATGAAACTATCCTTATATGGAATCAGATTAAGGTAGAAATCCATACAGTAACTTTTATCAAGAGAGAAATTGTTGAAAACCAGTATTTTTACTCCAATTTGTACTGTTGTTTCAATTTTACCTTCTTCATTTAATTTGCAGAAGATATTATTTAACCTTTCTTTTTCTGAAGCCTTATAAAAATGGTGAGCCAGTAAATCTTGCTCAGGATTCCAATAAAAACAATCACGAGCATTAATTCCTACAATGATCGTTGCATCAATTGTTCTTACTACCTCAATTTTAGATACCCTTAATTGTTTGTCTAGTGGTAATTTTGCATACACCTGTTCTAAATTTTGAGGATTTCTTATGGTAAGTTCATCGCTTGTGCTCACCACTACAAAATTTTTAGGTAAGTTTCTGACTATCGTAGCTCTAGGTTTTTCAACGTACAATTCATTTACATTGAATTCCAAATATCTTTTTAAGGAATTGATGATCCTAGTTAGATTTTCAAATAGATATCTATCAGATTTATAAGTTTTTACCAAGTCTAATTTCAACTTCTTTGAAGTATTTATTTCTCTGATAAAACCAGAAAAATGTCCAGAGAAATATAAATGATGAATAGGACACCAATTCAACAATTTTAAATCCTGTAGAATATCTTTAGGGATTTTATTCAAACAACTATACGCCAATAATCCACTTTGAATAAAACGAAGGTGGTCTAAATTTTCTGGTGACCACGAATCTTTCGTCCAATCATCAACAATTTCTTTTAATTCCGATAAATCAAAAATTGATTGAATAATTTCTTGACTGAAAATAAATTTTTCCCGTTTGTCAACAATAGTGTTATTATATTCCTCAAGGGCTTTGTTAAACATTAAGACTTTGTCAGACTCTATCCAATAGTAGTTTTTATCATAATAATTTTCAATAACTGAATTCAGTTTTCCCTTGTCAATAGATTTATCTTTTGTAAGAATTTCTTTGATGTTGACTAATTCTTTGGTGATAGCATCAATTTCTATTTGTTGAACACTGGTAAAGCTCTCTCCACAAAATAACTTACACCATTCATTTCCAAAAAAATTACTGACAATCAATGAATGATTTTTAAGGATTCTATTAAGCTGTACACTGTCCCATTTAATCAAGTCCTTTCCGACTTTTTTTAGATCAGATTTTAGGGTGTTAAATTTATCTTGTAGTGAAGGAGTGTTTAAAGCAAGACTAGTACACAAATAGAATTTGTCACTTTTTGAATACCAGTTTCCATCTTTAAATTCCTGAATTATCTTATCGAGTTTTCCTGGTGATATTTTTTGATATCTTTTACACTGAAAACAGTCGTATATATCGGTAGATTTTAATGCGAAAATGTCAATTCCTTCTTGTTTACTACCCGCTACACCATAAATTTCACAGTTATCTATTGAATGATTTTCTTGGACAAGCCTGAGACAAAGTCTTTCAAAGTCACTCCATGATAAACTACTTATGGGTAGTTCGTTCACTGTAGTTTCAGCAGGAGGTGAGACTAGTGTTTCAGGACTAGCTAATAAATATGACCTATCATTTAGTTTTTTATTCATTATTACTTTTGGTTCTTTCTCTATATGTTGTACAACTCGTTATATGTTAAACTTTAGTTGTTTTATCCGGAGAATAGTATGGGATATCGTAAAGTTTAGCAATTTTTATATGCTATCAAATATATTAAAACCAGTACTTTACTTAAAATAAAGTTATTAACGAGTTATTGGTATGTGTTAATTAATTATACAATTCCAGCGAACTTACTACAAGGGGTGTAAAAATCTTACGGAATTCCATAAATCAATTAATTTTTATGGTTTGTAATACACTTTATTGAATGGCTTCTGTAGGAAAGCTTTAACGATATACTTTTCGTTTACTAATTTTTACGTCTCCCTTTTTTTCTAAGGATTTAATCACGCGAATAACCGTTTCTACGCGTAAGCCTAAAATATCAGCTATTTGTTGTCGAGTATAGGCTACTTTAAACGAGTACTTTCCTTCAACTTTATATACATCGTCTTTTAAGTAATCAATAAAGCGGAGTACTCTATGGGCAGGCTCTTGGCTCGATATTTCAGAAGCAATAATAGCTTTGTAATACAAGCGTTTTGCTAAACTTTGGGTGATTTTTAAGTGAATTTCAGGGTTATCTTGCAGTAATTTAAACAGATTGCTTTTAGATAAAGCTAGAATCGTACTATCAGAAATAGCCACCGCATTGGCAGGATATTTTACATCGATAAATAAAGGCGGTTCACCAAAGCTTTGGTTTTTATAAAATACCCCTTGAATAAATTCTTTACCATCATCATTAAAATTATTCATTTTAACTACTCCGCTTACTATTTGGTAGTAGTAGTGCGCAGTTTGCTTTTCAGAGAAAATAATTTCGTCTTTTTGAAAACGTTTCGTTTCAGCGGTATATTTTAATAAGAGTTCTTCTGGAATCATTATGATTTAAGTCATAAATTGCAATTGCATAAAGATATACTTTTGTAGCGTATTTCAACAACGATTTGTAAATGGATAAAAGAGACATAGAAAATAGGGAAGATGTGTATAAATTAGTATCAACCTTTTATAATGATAAAATAAGGAAGGATGATTTTATAGGTCCTATATTTTTGAAAACAATTCCAGAAGAAACCTGGGAACCTCATTTACAAAAACTAACCGATTTTTGGGAAACGAATTTGTTTTTTGTTAGAAAGTTTAAAGGAAACCCGATGAAAGCACATAAAGATGTGGATAGAGAGTTCGAATACTCTATCTATCAGGAGCACTTCGGACGCTGGTTGCAATTGTGGTTTGAAACGGTTGATGAACTTTTTGACGGAACAAAAGCGCATGAAGCTAAAGAAAGAGCACGAAACATAGCTTCTATGCTCTTTTTTAGAATGTTTGAAGCTAAACCGAAGCCTACAACTACGACATAAGTAGGTAAAAAATCAACGAAATATTACCGAGTATATTAATAATAAATGCCCATGCAATTATCTTAAAAGGGCGTTGACTTATGGCGGCAGCATTAGCTCCCATAGCCGTTACACAAGCAAAAATTAGGGCAAATAAATTAACATCACCGTTTACGGCTAAAGCAGCTGTTATGGAGGCAATCATAGAGCCTACAGTAATTAATATAATAGATACACCAATGCTATTTCGCTCTCCTTCAGCAATTTTTTTATTGATGTAAGCCGTAATTCCCATGCTATTTGTTTTTTGAAGTGTTTTTTCAGTGGTTAAGTTTTCAGTAGTTACCATAATATAATAGTTTTGATAAAATTATATAACTGATAATTAGTTTTTTATGATTCAAGTCATAAATGAAAAAGGAGAAAACGTGTTTTTATTTGTTAGATATTTTTATCTTCACATATTAAAATAAGCTGAGTGGAGTCAATAATTATAATTTACATTGTATTAACCGTATTAATAAGCGTAGCCATTGCTTTTTTTCAATATTTCTACAAGGTAAATAGAACTCCGAAAGTACACATCTTACTTTTTAGCTTAAAGGCACTAAGTCTTTTTTTAATTGGGTTACTACTCATTAATCCGAAGATAACAACTCTTGAAACAGAGAACATAAAACCTGTATTATCTGTATTGGTAGATAATTCACTATCTACTCAGTTTTTTAAAGAAGAAAAAAAGGTTCAAGAATTAGTATCAAAAGTAGAAAGCAACGAAGAACTTCAAGATAAATTTAACGTACAGTATTTTTCGTTCGGGAATGATATTAAGGTGCTGGATAGTTTATCGTTTGCTGAAACACAAACCAATATTTCAAAAGCAATTGATGCTGTTAATGAGTTGAATAAAGATAAAAATGCAGCTACCATTTTAATAACCGATGGAAATCAAACACAAGGAAACGATTATGAGTTTTCATCAACAAAGCATAAAGTATTTCCTATAGTTATTGGTGATACCATTAAGTATCAAGACATTCAAATTTCGCAGTTAAATGTGAACAAGTATAGCTATGTAAAGAACAAGTTTCCTGTAGAAGCATTGTTGTATTATGAAGGAAAAGAAACGGTAAGCACTACTTTTTCAATCGTAAAAAATGGGAACAGAGTTTTTTCAAAAAGAGTACGTTTTTCACCAGAAAATCCTGTGCAAACTGTTACAGCCAATTTAGTGTCTAATACCAAAGGAGTACACTATTACACAGCGTCGATAAGTAGTATAGCGAATGAAAAAAACACGAAGAACAATTATAAAAGCTTTTCAGTTGAAGTTTTAGATGAGCAAACCAAAGTTTTATTACTAAGTTCTTTTTTACATCCAGATTTAGGAGCACTAAAAAAAGCGATTGAGAGCAATAAACAACGCAAAGTAGACATTGCTTTGATACAAGATAGAAATATAGATTTAGACGCATATCAGTTTTTTGTTTTGTATCAACCAAACAGTTATTTTAAAACCACTTTAGAAAAAATAACCTCTAATTTCTTACTGGTTTCAGGAACTAAAACAGATTGGAACTTTTTGAATAGTCAAGGTTTGGGAGTTCAAAAAAGAGCCATTAATCAAAAAGAAGAATACACTGCTATTTACAATGCAGATTTTCTAACTTTTTACCAAGAGGATATAGGTTTTGGTCAATTTCCACCACTAAAAGATAAGTTTGGAGAAGTACAACTTAAAAAAGAATCTCAAAGCTTGTTGTATCAGAAGTATGCAGGAGTAGAAACCACACAACCATTATTGTCAACCTTCGAAGAGAATGATAAAAAGTATGCAGTACTATTTGGTGAAGGTATTTGGAAATGGAGAGCTGCCAGTTATTTAAAAGAGAAAAATTTTGAAAGTTTTGATACGTTTGTAGGAAATTTGGTTCAGTATTTAGCATCCACTAAAAAGAGGAAACGTTTAGAGGTAAAAGCGCAACGTTTGTATGCAGCCAATGAACCGATAACCATAAGTGCATTTTATGTTGATAAAAACTACCAATTTGATAGCAGAGCGTCTTTAGAGCTAACAGTAACTAATTTAGAAACAAAGGCTAAAAAAAGTATTCCATTTTCGCTATTTAATAACTCATATCAAGTTGCTGTTGAAGGATTAGCTTCAGGAGAATATTCATATACCGTAACTGTAAAGAATCAAAATATAAGTAGCTCAGGTAGGTTTAAAATTGAAGATTATCAGATAGAAGAACAGTTTACCAATGCTAATTTTAAAAAACTGGAACAATTGGCATTAAAAACAGATGGAGCAATTGTTTATGCAGATAAAGTTGACGAATTATTAAAAAAGATACAAGAAGATGCATCTTTTTATACCACTCAAAAGTCTATTACCAAAAAACAAAGTTTAGTTGATTGGAAATGGTTGTTATTATTGATGATAGTTTTATTGTCAATAGAGTGGTTTGTTAGAAAATACTATGGTAAAATATGATGTATGAGCATTTTTTTCAATGTCCGCATTGTTGGGAAGAAATTTCTATGTTGTTGGATGCTAGTACATCTGAAACCTATGTAGAAGATTGTGAGGTATGTTGTAATCCTATACAAATAACTTTTACCTTTGTAAATAACGATTTAATAGCTTTTGAAGCTAAAAATATAGAACAATAAATACGATGAGATTTCACACACGTAAATGGGTAAAACCAGAAGATTTAAATCCTAACGGAACACTTTTTGGAGGACGATTATTACAATGGATTGATGAGGAAGTAGCGTTATACGCTATTATTCAGTTAGAAATTCCTAAAACAGTAACCAAGTTTATGTCTGAAATAAATTTTGTTAGTTCAGCAAAGCAAGGAGACATTGTTGAAATAGGAATTGATGTAGTAAAGTTTGGAACAACATCTATTACCTTAAGCTGTGAGGTTCGTAACAAAATAACTCGAAAAACAATTATCGCAATTGATAAAATTGTTATGGTAAGTTTAGATGAAGAAGGAAGCCCTTTTGCGCATGGTAAAACAAAAATTGAATACGTTAAAGACAGATTGGACAAAGAAGGTTCATAAAATTTTATAATTTTGTAACTCTAAACTAGATTAGTGAAAAAAAGCATCATCATATTATTAACTTTACTGTTAATTGTGCCTCCTTTAGAAGCACATGTAGATGCTATTGTTTTTGAAAGCGAAACTGAGGTTCATGTTGAAAGTTTTAATACTTTGCATCAAGATGAACATCATGAAAATGATACAGAAGAAGAAAAAAACAAAGAACACCACCATCATTGTAACGTAATTACAATTACAGCAGATTTTATTCCGACTGACTATAGTTATAATATTCCTATTTTCTTAGAAGTAAGAAACCGTATTAACTTCTATAGAAACACCTATTATAATTCATACTTATCGGCTATTTTCCAGCCACCTAAGTCTTAATTCTATTTTACTATTACTAACAGCAGTAGCTCTTGTGTAAACAAGAACTACAAACTGTTGTGCCGATTATTTAATAATAACCGGTAGAAATTATGTTACACTAGAATTAAATCAATACAAAATGTTAGATAACATTATCAAATTTTCAATTAAAAATAAATTGATTATTGGAGCATTGGTTGTGGCATTAATAGGCTGGGGAATCTATTCTCTAAAACAATTACCTATTGATGCTGTACCAGATATTACCAATAATCAGGTGCAAATAATAACATCAGCACCTTCACAATCAGCTCAAGATATAGAACGTTTAGTGACGTTTCCTATAGAAATTACCATGTCAAACATTCCAGATATCGAAGAAATACGTTCTTTCTCTCGATTTGGATTAAGTGTCGTTACAATCGTTTTTAAAGAAAGTACCGATATTTATTGGGCGCGTCAACAAATTAGTGAACGGTTGATAGAGGCCAAGAACCAGATTCCTGATGGAGTAGGAACACCTGAAATGGCACCTGTAACCACAGGGTTAGGAGAAATTTATCAATATACATTGTACGCTAAAAAGGGATATGAAAAGCAATACGATGCAATGGAGTTACGCTCTATTCAAGATTGGATAGTTCGTCGTCAACTCTTAGGAATTGAAGGGGTGGCTGATGTAAGTAGCTTTGGAGGCTTTTTAAAGCAATACGAAGTAGCTATTGAGCCAGAACGCTTGCAATCGTTAAATGTTAGTATAAATGAAGTTTTTGAGGCACTGTCTAAGAACAATCAAAATACAGGAGGAGCATATATAGATAAAAATCCCAAAGCGTATTTTATTCGAAGTGAGGGATTGATAAAAACCCCAGAAGACATTCAGAATATTGTCATAAAAAATAATGTAAATGGAACTCCTATACTGATGAAAGATATAGGGAAAGTTCAACTAGGACATGCGGTACGATATGGTGCAATGACAAGAAATACCGACGGAGAAGTGGTAGGTGCGATTGTTATGATGTTAAAAGGAGCCAATTCTTCAAAAGTGATTGAGAATGTAAAAGAAAGAATAGCACAAATAGAAAAAAGTTTGCCAGAAGGAGTTGCCATAAAACCCTTTTTAGATAGAACTAAATTAGTAGATAAAGCCATAAAAACGGTATCAACCAACCTTATTGAAGGGGCTTTAATTGTCATCTTTATTTTGGTGTTGTTGCTAGGAAACTTACGAGCGGGGTTAATTGTAGCGTCGGTTATCCCGTTAGCAATGCTGTTTGCCATTAGTTTAATGAACGTGTTTGGCGTTTCTGGAAACTTAATGAGTTTAGGAGCTATCGATTTTGGTATTATCGTAGATGGTTCGGTAATTATAGTAGAAGCAACACTACATCATTTAGGGTTAAAAAAATCAGGAACCCAATTAACCCAAGATCAAATGGATGATGAAGTGTACGAGTCGGCTTCAAAAATAAGAACAAGTGCAGCATTTGGAGAAATTATCATTCTTATAGTGTACTTACCAATTCTTGCCTTAGTAGGTATTGAAGGAAAAATGTTTAAGCCTATGGCCTTAACCGTAAGTTTTGCAATTTTAGGAGCCTTTTTATTATCACTTACCTATGTACCTATGATGAGTTCGTTGTTTTTAAAGAAAACAATCAACAACAAGAAGAATATTTCAGATAAAATCATCACAGCATTACAAAATGTATATACTCCAATACTCAACTTTGTGTTAACTCATAAAATAAAAGTAGTCATAGGTTCAGTAGCCATTTTTATACTCAGTTTAGTCACTTTTTCTAAAATGGGATCAGAGTTTATACCTTCCTTAGATGAAGGAGATTTGGCTGTGCAAGCTATTGTATCAACAGGAAGTTCACTTTCATATACCATCGATGTTTCCAACCAAGCATCAGCATTATTAATGAAAGAGTTTCCAGACGAAATAGAGCAAATTGTAAGTAGAATAGGTTCTTCTGAAATTCCTACAGACCCAATGCCCATAGAGGCTTCAGACATCATCATTATTTTAAAAGAAAAAGAGGAATGGACAAAAGCTAGCACCAAGAATGAACTCACAGAAAAAATGCAGCAATTGTTAGATGAAAATATGCTAGGTGTTTCTTTCGGTTTTCAACAACCTATTCAAATGCGATTTAATGAGTTGATGACAGGTGCTAGGCAAGATGTTGTACTTAAGATTTATGGAGAAGATTTAGACAAATTGGTAAAATATGCCAATCAGTTAAGTAGAATTATTCCAGATGTAGCAGGAGCCGAAGATGTGTATGTTGAAAAAATGACGGGATTACAGCAAATTGTAATTGAGTATAACAGAAGTCAGTTAGCCTATTACGGACTCAATATTGAAGACGTAAACACTACTGTTAATGCAGCCTTTGCAGGTCAAAGTGCAGGATCAGTATATGAAGGTGAAAAACGTTACGATTTGGTAGTGCGTTTAGCAAAAAATAGAAGAGCTAGTATTGAAGATATTCGTAAACTATACATTACAACTGCAACCGGGGCACAAATTCCGTTAACAGCAGTAGCGTCTGTAGATTTTAAAACGGGTCCAAATCAAATTCAAAGAGATGATGCCAAACGTAGAATAACGGTTGGTTTTAATGTAAGAGAACGCGATGTAGCGAGTATAGTTAAAGAACTAAAAGGTAAGGTCTCAGATGAAATAACATTCGATCCAGGATACTATATTACCTATGGCGGAACGTTTAAAAACTTAGAAGAAGCTCGTGCCAGATTAGGCGTTGCAGTACCAGTAGCGTTATTACTCATCTTTTTGTTACTGTATTTTACGTTTAAATCAATTAAACAAAGTGTATTGATATTTACTGCCATACCGATGTCTGCTATTGGTGGAATTTTTGCGTTGTGGTTACGAGGAATGCCTTTTTCAATTTCAGCAGGAGTAGGTTTTATAGCCTTATTTGGTGTAGCGGTGTTAAACGGAATCGTTTTAATTGCTGAGTTTAATCGTTTAAAAACCATTGGAATATCAGACCTTACAGAGATTGTAAAAAAAGGAATGTCAGTGCGTTTACGTCCTGTAATTATGACCGCAGCTGTGGCTTCGTTAGGGTTTTTACCTATGGCATTATCATCCTCAGCGGGAGCAGAGGTACAAAAGCCTTTGGCTACTGTGGTAATAGGAGGATTGGTGTCTGCAACTTTGCTAACCTTACTTATTTTACCTGTGTTGTATATGCTTTTTGAAAAGAAAGTCAACTTAAAAGCGAAAAAGAGTATAGTAATTGTAGTAGTATTTGCAATTGGAGTTTTTGGAGTTCAAGCACAAGAAGTGCCTCAAAAGTTAACAGAACAACAAGTTATTGATTTGGCGTTGCAAAAATCGGTGTTGATGAAAAAGTCAACCTTAGCGATTGAAAAATCGAAAGCAGGTATAAGTAAAGCGATTGAATTGAACCCGACAACAGTTCAATATCAAGATGTTGGTGTGGCCAATGGTATAGCGGAAAAAGAATGGTCTGTGAATCAGAATTTCGGTTCTATTTTAACGCATATTCAAAAAAAGAAGTTGGCTAAAGAGAAAAATAATTTAGCAACGATTAATAATAACATAGCAAAGAAAGAAACAGTAAGAAAGGCTAGAAGGTTATATCAGCAATGGAATTACTTATATGGATTGTTATCGCTAATGGAAGAGCAACAGCTTAGTAGCAATCAAATAAAAGAAATAGCGAGTAAGTTGCATGCCTCTGGAGAAATAGGAGGGTTAGAAAACGATTTAACCTCTTTACAATCGTTAGGAGTACAGTCACAAAAAAACAAAACATATAAAAACTTTATTCAAGTAGAGAATGAACTAAAGCAGTTATTACAAATTGATTATTTGATACAACCGTTTGAAAAACTACCTCAAAAAAAGGACTTTTTAATTCAAAAAGACTCGTTGTCAAAAGACTTTATCAAAAGTTTAGAGCAACAAAATAAGGTAGCTGCTAAAGGTGTGTCTGTAGCAAAATCAACTTATTTTCCTGCATTAACAGCTGGTATAATTAATAGAACAACAGGAAAAGAGAACAGCTATACAGGTTTTAATGTAGGAATAAATATTCCGCTTTCTTTCTGGTCTAATAATGCAAAAATAAAAGAGCAAAAAATTATACAAGAAGAAATAGCTTATGAAAATAATAATAGAGCTATGGTAATTCAGAATAATTATAAAAGCTTACAAGAACAGCTTACGTATTTAAATGAAGAGTTAGTAAGTATTCACTCAACAGTTACACAAGCGCAAAAGTTTATAAAAAAGCTAGCACTAGCTTATACAGTAGGAGAGATTGACGCCTACCAATATAATCAGAGTTTTACCGCTTATTTTCAGGTAATGCAAAACTATTTATCACTGGTTAATAATTTTAACCAAACAGTAATAGCCTACGAGTTTTATATAAAAGAATAAAAATATACACATGAAAAAATTAGTAATAATATTAGTAACTATCATTATTGTTGTTAGTTGTAACTCAACAAAAGAAGATCATTCAGATCACGATCATGCAACAGCAGAAAAAACAACACAAAATGTAACGAACGATGAAGATCATAATGAAAATGGAATTCATTTAACTCAACAACAAATTGTAACAGCTAAAATAGAGACAGCTGCAATCGAAAAGAGAAAGATTAGAGAGAAAGTAGCAGTAACCGGAACAATAGAGGTGCCACCACAAAGTAAAGCCACGATATATGCGCCTTTAGAAGCGTTTGTTTATAAAACAGATTTGTTGCCTGGTGATAAGGTGAAAAAAGGACAAACAGTAGCGGTATTACAGCATCCTAACTTTATAGAGTTACAATATGCTTACCTTGAAGCGGTGAATAAATTAAAAGTAACTAAGGCAGATTATGAAAGAAAGAAAATGTTGTTAGAAAATGATATTACCTCAAAAAAATCATTTCAAATAGCAGAAGGAAGTTATCGATCTGCAAAAAGTTTAGCAAATAGCTATGTAGCACAATTAAAAATGGCAGGATTATCACCTACTACAGTTGCAGCTAATGGGATTCAACAATATGTATATGTAAAGGCTCCGATTTCTGGTTACGTTGTGGAGAATAATTTAAACAAAGGAATGTTTTTAGCAGCTAACTCGGAGATGATGGAAATAATAGATAATGATCATATGCATGCGGAGTTAAATGTTTTTGGAACAGACATAACTAAAATAAAGAAGGGAGATGAGTTCGAGTTTCAACCATCTGGAATTGATGTAGTTTATAGAGGGTATATAAAATTGATTAGTCAGAAAGTAAATGATCAAACGAAGACGGTAAATGTGCATGGGCATTTTGAAGATGAGCAAAATCGATTAAAAGCAGGAATGTTTATCAATGCTCAGATTTTGTTAGGAGGAGAGGAAGCGTATGCAGTTCCTGAAGAAGCAGTCATAGAAAATGAAGGAGAGTATTTTGTTTTTATTAAAAAGTCAGCAGATGAATTCGTACCTGTTGAGTTAACTGTAGGGGGGGCGGATAATGGATTTGTAGCAATAAAAACAATTCAAGAAGATAATTACAATGTAACTATTGTAACTAAAGGAGCACACTATTTAAAAGGAAAACTATTACAAATGGCAGGCGGAATGGAAGGTCATGCCCATTAACAAAACAACAAGCGATTATGGATTAAATAATCGCTTGTTTAGTTGTAATGCATCTTTTTTATACATTTAAAGTCAATTTATAAAAACATGGGACACAACCATCACCATCATTCACATGGAAACTCTACAGGGAATATAGCTGTAGCTTTTTTTCTCAACCTCGCTTTTACAATTATTGAATTTATTGGAGGCTTCTATACCAATAGTTTGGCTATTATGTCAGATGCACTGCATGATTTAGGCGATAGCTTAAGTTTAGGGCTATCTTGGTATTTTCAAAAAAAATCGACAAAAAAGGCAAACAAGAAGTATTCTTACGGGTATAAACGATTTTCTCTTTTAGGTGCTATTATCAATTCGATAGTATTAGTAATAGGTTCAGTGTTTATTATTAAAGAAGCAATTCCTCGAATTATCAATCCAGAAAGCGCAGATGCCAAAGGCATGATGTGGTTAGCTGTTTTAGGAATTATAGTTAATGGAGCAGCTGTATTAAAATTAAAAAAAGGAACTTCAATTAACGAACGAGTAGTTTCATTACATTTATTAGAAGATGTGTTAGGCTGGGGAGTAGTATTGATTGCAAGTATTGTAATGCAGTTTTGGGATGTACCAGTATTAGATCCTGTTTTATCTATCGCTATTGCTGGTTTTGTACTGTATAATGTGTATAAAAACATAAAAGAGAGTCTTAGAGTTATATTACAAGGAACTCCTGAAAATATTTCTGTAGAAGAAATTCAACAAAGAATAGTTTCTATGAAAGGTGTAAAGAGCATTCATGATTGTCATTTATGGACTATGGATGGGGAATACAACGTGTTTACAGCCCATTTAGTACTAGAAGAAAAAGAAATGTCTTGGGAAAAAAGCCATGAAATAAAACAAGAAATTAAACAGGTTTTGCATGATGATTTTCATTTAGAACATATTACTCTTGAACTTGAATTTACATCACAAGAATGCGATTATGAAAACTGTGGTTCATAAATTTAATTGTACATTTGAGTATAAAACATATAAAAAATGACAAGAAATCAAGTAGAGTTAAAGTTTCCGAAATTTGGATTGCTAATTCCTGTAGCCATAGTTTTGATAATTTTTATAGCAAAATCTACGGTAACAATAAATTCAGGAGAGGCAGGAGTATTGTATAAAACGTTTGGAGGAGGAGTTGTAACAGATGAGCCACCATTAGGAGAAGGTTTTCATGTAGTTGCTCCTTGGAATAAAGTACATGTATATGAGGTAAGACAGCAAGAGCTTTTTGAAAAAATGAAAGTATTATCGTCTAATGGATTAGAAATTCAAATAGATGCATCCGCTTGGTACCAACCAGTTTATAAAGATTTAGGAAACTTACATCAAACACTAGGTGAAAATTATTTACAACGTGTAATTCAGCCAGCAATTCGTTCAGCAGCGCGTAGTGTAGTTGGGCGTTATACACCAGAGCAGTTATATTCTAGTAAAAGAGATGCTATTCAAGATGAAATATTTATAGAGACAAAAAAAATATTAGAAAAACAGTATGTTCAGTTAAATGAAATTTTAGTTAGAGATGTAACCTTGCCATCAACTATTAAAGAAGCAATTGAACGAAAATTAAAACAAGAGCAAGAGTCTTTAGAATATGAGTTTAGATTAGTAACAGCTCAAAAAGAAGCAGAAAAGCAAATTATTGAAGCAAAAGGTAAAGCTGACGCCAATAGAATTTTAAGTGCATCGTTAACAGATAAAATTTTACAAGATAAAGGTATTGAAGCTACAAACAGGTTAGCTAATTCTACTAACAGCAAAGTTGTTATTATTGGTTCTGGTAAAAGTGGAATGCCAATTATTTTAGGGAATCAGTAGTTTTTTGTGATTTATAAAAAAGAAAAAAGGATTTTAAAAGTAGGTTCTGGTATAGAGTTAAAAGAGCTTGAGTTGCATGATGCCGCTGATATTTTCAGAATAATTAATAAAGAAAGAACCTACTTAGGTAAATGGCTGCCATTTGTAGCCTACACGAAAGAATTAAAGGATACCGAAAGCTTTGTAAACTCGGTCGTTAATGTTCCTGAAGAAAAGTTAGAATATACTTTTACAATTAGAAAACAAGACGAGTTTATAGGGCTGATTGGTCTAAAAGATACAGACATTCTTAATAAAAAAACAGAAATAGGTTATTGGCTTTCTGAAAAGGAACAAGGTAAAGGTATTATGACAAAATCAGTAAATGAGTTATGCAATTTTGCCTTTACGAAATTATAAATAAATAGAATTCAAATAAAATGTGCTGTAGGAAATACGCCTAGTAAAAACATACCTAAGCGGTTAGGCTTTAAATTGGAAGGAGTTGAAAGAGATGGAGAGCTACTAACAGGAAATGTTTTTACAGACTTAGAGGTGTATAGCAAATTAAAGAACGATGGGTGAACTAAATTATACTAAGTTATTAGTGATATTTCTATCTATTATTTTTTAGGTGAAAACTTGCTTTAATAGCGGTGTGCAATAACTTGTTAAAACAAGCTTTTGCTATTGTGAAAAGTGATTTATAGTGTGGTAGGTACAAACTATAAAAGTACTTTGGTTTAAAAAAGTATAAAATTTACTTGTTTTTTTACCTCAGTTTTTTGTTGTAAAACGTATTTTTTAATCAGGAATATGATAAGATATTAATCCTTTATTATTTTTCACAGCGACGAGTCCAAGTCCTTTTTGGTAATATCTTATATCAGACATTCCGTTCGAATAATTCATTTCGATTACTAATAAATCTTTAAGTTTTCCTTTCGGTGTTTTTAGTTTTGCTCCAACTTTTTTAATTGTTCCGTTGCCAATTGTTTGTCCAACTTTTGGGTTTACTCCGAAAAATACTTGATGTTTTTTCTTAACATCATTCCAATGATATACAGTATCGTTACTAATTCGGATTTTCATCTCCATTAAGTTATTTTTAAATTTTTGAGAATACAAATAATATTTTTTTCCACCTAGTTCTGTTGAGTCTGTAAAAGATTCCACGTATTTATCTTTATACCAAGTCAGTTTTTTTTCTTTTCCAATTTCAATCGGAAAATAACTCTCTGAATTTTGCCCAATTAAAATCAGGGGGAAAAATATTAATGTCAATAATACTGTTCTTTTCATATGTTTTATAACGTGTTTGTATAAGATTAGCTACGTGTTTTAAGCACTAAAGTTAGCAAATAAATCACAAATAGAAAGACCGCGAGGATTTTCGTAAGTAAGCTAGAGCTAGCAATGAATTATACAAATTGTTGTAAAACGTTTTTTAATAATTATCCACATCAATAGCATTTAAATTTTCTTTAGGAAAGCCATATTCTTTAATCAAGGTTTCTTCGTCAAATGAGAGGTCATTTGGATTTATAATTTCAAATAATAACTCGTCAATTTTTACTGCTTTTTTATATAAATCATTGTTCAATTCAGCTGTTAGGGTAATTGCAGAGCGAAACCCTAAACTACTTGCTTCTAAAACTACACTATTGTGTCTAAGAACATTATCAATTTCAATTCTATATTTCATCAGATGATTGTAGAATGTATAAACATCTCTTGGTTCGTTAAAAGGATCCGACTCGGATGATTTTTCTTTTTCAATCAATTCTTGAACTCTCGGATATTTTGTTGATTCTCTTTTGAGAATGAAATCTCCACGCAAAAAAGGTGTTATTTCGCTTTTGGTCAATTCATCTTCTTTAGCTCTTTTCTTACCGCTGAGCATCGTCCATAAACTATTTTTCTGTTTTTTCGTTCTAGTAAGGCCAAATGCTTTTAGTAAGGCATTCAGTCTCCTGAAACGAATCAATCTCGGTTCATTATATTTCAGAGAACTTTCATTCCATTCATTTGAATTAGGAACCATTTCTCTAAATTCAAAAGTTTTATACAGTAAATCTTTGACTGTCCAAGTCTTCATTTAAATGTTTTTTACAAAGGTTAGCATATGAAAAGTAGGCGGTTTCCAAGTACTGAGTTTTTGGTTAATAAGGTTTGATACGAGCCAAACCCCTTTATATTATTACTGCTTCGCCTATTTTTTATATACATTGTTATTTACAGTAGTATTTTTAACTTTTCGGCTAATTCGATTTTCCATTTGTCAAGTTCGTTATACTTCTCGTTGTATTCGTCTACAGGAACATCTAATAGTTTGTATAAAGTTTCTGATTTGTCAAACCCTAATTTATCTCCAACCTTTTTAAATCTAATGGTGTCAAGCCCGTTCTCAATGTCGTCATTAAAGTATTGAAACATAATATCTAAAAGAAGTAAATTCCAATTAGTTCCATAATCGTTATATATTTCATCATTTTCTAATTCAAAATGAAAGATTTTTTGAATCGAATCATTGTATCCAAATACTCGGAAAGATTCTCCTTCGTCATAAATTGGAATAATATTTAGTTCATTCAATATTTTATAATTAGAAATTGTTGGAAAGTAGAAATAAGCTCCTTCCACGTTCTCAACACGATATTTTAGTTCATCTATTTTTCCAATATTTTCAATAAAATATTTATTAGCTCCAAACTTTTTTAATTCGGATTTTCTTTTTTCTATTGGAATTAGTTTTTTCATAATTAATGGCAACTTGTTTTACACAAAACTCCAATTCTTTTACCCCAACAAAAACAAGTGATATTATAAATCTTAGCAATTTTTTACGTTATCAAATATATAAAACTAACACCTTATCTAAGGTAAATTTATTAACGAATTACTCTTATTTGTCTCTTAATCTCCCTACTAAAACAAATTTCTTATAACCAATATATTTCTGTCCATTAGAGTCTTTTCCAATAAAATACCAAAGTCCTGTTTTTGTATCACCGTATATGTAATCGCTGGTTGTCCAGTTATTTTTGTCAGAATAAGTTTCGCCTAACTTTAAAATCCCGTTTTCACAAGAATACCATTTTGAAAATTCAGATTTATTAAAAGGTCTACCGAAAATTGTATTTGAATCCCATTCATTATTAATGTAATTATAACCTCCAAATTCAACTATTTCCAACTCTTTATTTTTGGTTTTAACTGATGTTTCATAATTCCAAACATACTTCATTCGATTCGGTTTAGACCCATTATATACTTCGGCGTAAATAGTGTCTTTCGAATGAGTTACAATGATTCCCTTTTCATATTTTTTTAATATTTCGGGAATATCTTGACCAAAAGTAAGCTGAGTTAATAAGAAGAATAGGGTTAGAAATATATAACTTTTCATATTTATTCAAGTTTGTAAACTTTGGCTGAATAATAATCAACTTTCATAATGCATTTTTTCGAATATCCAGCATAACCAAAGTATCCATTAAATGTCACATATAAATTTGTGCCTTTAATTTCATAAAGGTCACCATCACCATCAGTTAATTCAATTTTATAATCTCCCTTATCAACTTTTGTTTTGACATAAATATATTCAATTTCATCACCATCTTCATTTAAAGTTTCATCATCTAATTCTACTTTTTTATAAAATTCATCAACTGTGTAACTGTCTAGATCTTCTAGATTTTGTCCAAATGAAAGATTTGAAATAATAATTAAAGTGAGCAATGTAAATATTTTCTTCATGTTTTTTGTAATTTTCAGAAGTAGGCGAGAACAAGCAATTACTTATAGCCATTGTTGCCCACAGTTTTTTATTCAATTTCTATTTTATCAAATTCATCAATTTCTACCTCAAGTATTTCGTCCTCATTCAATTCATCTAATTCAATACTTATTGTTTTCGTCAATTTTATTGGAACTACATCTTCAAGTAAAAAATAGTGTTTATTTAAATCTTCTGAAATACCAGGAAGGCTATCATCAGCCCAATAATCAGCCTTAAAAACTGCATAGTCAACAGAAGCTTCTCCATTTACAATTATTGGAACGAAAAATTTATCATCAATGAATTTTATGTTTAATTCGTCAATTTCAATTTTCACATCATCTATTGCATATACATTAACCTCACCGTTGTCAGAAGGTAATCCTGTATCATATAATTGCCAATAACTCTTGTTAGCTAAATATCCATAAACTGCATCTTCGAAAGAATCTTTGCTGTCTAACAAAATATCTTTTGCATCTGCAACACGTTGATTATATTTTAATTTATCATATTTCTTTTGAAGCTTTTTAAGCTCTGGATTTGAATATAGTTCTTCAAATGAAGAAAAAATATTTACATTTTTTAATGATTCACATTTTTCTCTCAAATTATTGTCGCCAGAAACTAAATAGACTTCCTCCTTCGATGATACTTTTTTTATTGTTTCATAAATAAAAGCATCAGGAATATCGTCTCTTTTTTTTAGGCTTTTAAAAGGTTTATCTCCAGTAAAATAAGCATCAAAAACGGCTATACTATCTTTCTCATCGTATTCATAAAGTTCAGCTTTTGATTCGTCCACAAAATCATCCCAAAGTTCTTTATTAGATGTGACAACGTTTTTCTCTAATTTAAGAATCTCTTTTTCAATTTTTTTTGCCGTTTCAAAATCAGATTTCCCCATTCCTTTTCGTTCAAAAGAACTTAAGGTCGATTGTAATTGCTTTAAATCGACTGTTAAATCAGCTATTGAACTTGAAGAACATTCTTTATAAACAAAGTAGGGAATATGAAGTTTTATCAACTCTTCTGTTCCCATATCCTTAATTAAGGAAATATCAGCTTTATTTAAGCCTCTATCTTTTTTAAATTCTGTACTGTCTATTATTATGTTCATTTTCAAATTGTGGCCAACTTATTTATATAGAAGTATAATACACGTTATACAACTATTTTGGCAAGGCTATTATTCTATATTTACAATCCCTGCGAACCTAATACAAAATATCTATACATTCTTATGGAATCCCATAAGCTTAGTTATTTAAGTAATAAAAGCAGTTTTACGTGTCATTAACGACTTCAGATGTAGTTGTCAAGGTCGCTGATATCGCGGCATGCTCCGAAGACACCACGGCATGGGTCGCTGATATCACGGCGTGCTCCGTTGACACCACGGCATGGGTCGCTAATATCACGGCGTGCTCCGAAGACACCACGGCACGGGTCGCTGATATCACGGCATGCTCCGAAGACATCGCGGCATGCTCCGTTGACACCGCGGCACGGGTCGCTGATATCACGGCATGCTCCGCAGACACCACGGCACGGGTCGCTGATATCACGACATACTCCGCTAACACTACGGCACAGACCTTTTTATCAAAGGCAATTGCCGTAACATCATAAGAACTTTATATAGAAATAAATCGCGAACTCTTAACAACTAAGCACTAACAACTAACAACTAGCGAGTAACCACTACCTGTACGGAGGTCCCGCAACCCAACCCACAATAGACTTACGAACCCCTTTGGTAATAGGAGTAACACGATGCATCATAAAAGAAGGAAAAACAATGATGGTCCCTTTTTCTCTAGGAGCACTTACAATTTTTTGATTTAGCATAAACTGTAAATCACCACCCTCATACTCATCAGGGTCAGATAACTGCATGGAAATACTCAGTTTTCTATCAGAAATTTCACCCGCACCAAAATCCAAATGCCAATCAAAAAAGTCTCCCTTAGTATAGCTAGCCAATTGCAAATTGTTATGAAAACCCAATAAATCAAACCAATACCGTTCGTTATTACACTGAATAGCCAACCCTGCCAATCGGTTGTAAATCCATTCAGTTTCAGGAGTATTTTCAATAAACATCACATCGCTTTTTCTAAGCTCATCATCATAAGTGTCAGATCCGCTAAGCGTAGCCTTAATTTTTTGATTCTCAATCCATAAATTCAAAATTCTATCCGTTTCATGCGGAAGAAATAATCCGTTGTAGTGTACAAATTCAGCAAAATTATGTTTTAACGGAAGACCAAAAGGATAGTTTATAGCCATGATATAAGAGTAGTTATAAGTTGAAAGAAAATTTCTTAATCTTTACAACACGTAAGTTTTAAAATTCGGTTAGTTTTTAGAAAGCAAAATATAAAAAACAAACAAGAAGAAGTAAAAAACAGTCGTAAAAGCAAGAAAATAAATCAAGAGTGTCAAACCTGTTGATGCCTTTAGAGACAGGAATATAGAAAACTGTCAGTTCGAGTGATTTAGAGGTACGAAAATCATACATCGACTTCGCTCAGTAGAACTATTGAGAACTAATTTAAAGGCTATAGCTCTTTTCCTTAAGAATAATGCATGCAAGGTTTTGATATTTAGTTATTAAAAAAACCGAACTAAAATGTTCGGTTTTTACTTTTATATGTTTAGGTTTAATATTACTTACTTAGGTATTTATTTAAAAAAACAGTTAATTCATCACCTTTAGGACCAGGAGCATTTTCATGAACGATTTTTCCTTGTTTATCAAGAAGTATATATCTTGGAATATTAACCAATTTAATTAATTTTAAAAAGTTTGCACTCTCTTGATTTAGCACCATATAACTATGCTGATAACTTTCCATATTTTCAGTTTTTACAGCGCTCAACCAGCTGTCTTTATTTTTGTCAATAGAAAGGTAAAGGAAAGTGATTTTTTCTTTTGAAAATTTATGTATCACCTTTTGATAGTCCGGCATAGATTCCCTACATGGGAAACACCAACTAGCCCAAAAATCGATAAATATGTAATTACCGTTGTTGTTTTTTATTAAATCATTCAAAGAACTTATTTCTTGATTATGATTTATAAGTTTTACATCATTCTTAATATTTTCAAATATATCAATATCAAGTAAATACTTGTCTTCCAGAATAGTATTTAATCTGTCATCTTGGTATTTGTTTTTAAATTCATTAAATTTTGATCTAGTAACATTAAAAGATTCTCCAAAATTAATCATAGCTTCAATACTTAAAAACCGAGCATATTTTGTAAGTGAGTCATTAAAATATAAAGGAGCATTATCAAAAGCCTCTACATAGTTAATGTATTGTCTTGAGCGAGTATAGGTAGGTTTAGATTTAATTACATTCTTTCTTAAGAAAGAAAGCATTAATGTTTTGGAATAGGGGTTTAAAAGAAGGCTGTCGTTTATAAAAATGGTTGAATTGAGTTTGCCTTTAGCAGCTTTTGATTTGAAATAACGATAGAATAATTTTAATTTATTGTTATATTCTATTAAAGACTTATATCTTAAATGCTCTTTTAAATCATTAGGTAGCTCTTGTTTTTTAAAAAAATCAATTTTATACAAGTAAAGTTTGTTCAATAGTTTAAAAAGAATTTTTTCTTCTTCATGTTTAGAAGGATATATACCTCTGTTTACTTTTACAGGATAGCTAACAAATTTTTGATAATCATTATTACCAATCATCGGCCTTTTATTGTGGTTTATAGAATAAAAGATATTAGTTAAGGAATCTATTTGTTTTTTGAAGCTTTGATAGATGCTATCTTGCTTTAATTTTTGTGAAACTTCTTTAAATCGTTTGTTATTTTGGTTGTAGGAGTTAACAATATATTCTATTCTGTCTTCATAAGCTTTAATCTTTATGCTGTCACCTTTACCTAAAAAGAGAGTATCGGGAACAATTTTTTTATGACTTAAATAAATAAATTCACCTTTATTTAATTTTATATTAATAGTATCTATCTTCTTTTTTGATGTATAGAGACTTTTATCAATGTTTTGATAACTAGATTCTTTTCTTAATGCAATTTGATTATTAGAATAGTTTTCTATGCAAACAATTAATTCATTTAAAGGTTTAGGAGTTTCATTATTTTTTTTACTGGTACAAGAGAAGAATAATAAAGTAAAAAGCACAAGTGAAATAGGTTTTATCAGCGTCATTTTTAATTTTAATTATTAAAGGAAAGGTTTTTTTAACCTTTCCTTTAAATTAGTTTAAACTGTGTTCTTTTTAGCAAGAGGCACAACAATACCCAGAAGCATAGCTACCATCGTTATACTCTTGCTGAAGTTGATAAGCAGATTGGGCTTCTTCTACCGAATAAACTTTTGCAGACCAATGTCTAAAAGAACCATCTTCATTTCTTACTGCAATTCTACAAGTTGAACCAGCAATACTGTGAAGTTCTTTCCTGTTAAGTATTGTAACTCCATTTAGATTAACAATTTTGTTTAGCATAATAAAATTTTATAAATTATTTTTTGGGTGAACTATTAAAGACACTCACCTTTGTGTCTATCCTTCGCGAAATGATATTATAATTAAAAGTTTAAAATCAATTGTGTTTTTTAAAAGAGTGGAATCCGTAAAGGAAAAATCTTTTCAAAGGTATCTTATAAAAATATTTTTTTTTAAAAAAAAACCGTAAAAAAAGTAAGGTTTTTCCTTATGTGTTTGTTTTTAATGCTTGATTGTTAGTTTTTTAGCGTGTTGTTGGAAAGGGCGGCTCAATTTACAGACGTTACTGTATGTTTTAAAATTATAAAAAAACAAAAGTAGTATCGAGAACTAATTTAAGCGTTATAACTCTTTTTCTCGATACAAATATTACTCATTTCAATAGTAAAATTCACTCGAATTAACAAAATTTCATCAAAATGTACGATGTAAAAAGTGTAAGATAATACGCTAAAAATAAACTAAACACATACCATACACACAAAGTAGTAGAAAGTGAAAAACAACCTGTAACAGGTTTAGAATTTTGTTAGTAAAGAAACGGTAAAAATTACACAACAATAAGCAGTAAACTCAAAACAGAGAACTAAAAATAATTGTATTTTTACCTCAACAATTCAATACTATGATTTCACAAGAACAATTTAATAAAGAGTTAGATTTAATTATAGCAAATGCTATTAGAGAAGATATAGGAGATGGAGACCATACATCATTATCATGCATCCCTGCCGAGGCAACAGGAAAAGCAAAACTATTAGTAAAAGACGAAGGAATAATAGCTGGAGTAGAATTTGCCAAAATGGTGTTTAACTATGTAGATGCCGATTTAAAAGTAGAAACGTTGATTAATGATGGCTCACCCATAAAATACGGAGATATTGTTTTTTATGTATCAGGAAAATCACAGTCTATTTTAATGGCAGAACGTTTGGTACTAAACGCAATGCAACGTATGAGTGCTATTGCAACCAAAACTAAGTTTTTTGCTAATTTGTTAGAAGGAACCAAAACCAAGGTGTTAGACACTCGTAAAACTACACCAGGAATCCGTGCTTTAGAAAAGTGGGCGGTAAAAATAGGAGGCGGAGAAAATCACCGATTTGCTTTATACGATATGGTAATGATTAAAGACAATCACATCGATTTTGCTGGCGGAATTACTCAAGCCATTACCAAAACCAAAAAGTACCTAGCAGAAAAAGGATTGGATATTAAAATTATTGTGGAGGCACGTAGCCTAGAAGAAATTGAAGAGATTTTACAAAACGAAGGTGTGTACAGAATTTTGATAGACAACTTTAACTATGAAGATACTCGCAAAGCGGTTGAGTTGATTGGAGATACATGTTTAACAGAGTCTTCAGGAGGAATTAACGAAGAAACCATTCGTAAGTATGCAGAATGCGGAGTTGATTTTATCTCATCAGGAGCCTTAACACATTCAGTATACAATATGGATTTAAGCTTAAAAGCTGTTGATTAATTAAGAATCGTCATTACGAGTGAAACGAAGTAATCTTAACAGGTAATTACGTTCACTTTGTTTAAATACTAAAAAAACAAACCAATGAAAAAACAACTATTACTCATAGCAACGCTAGTAGTAGCTATGTCGTGTAAAACAGAGCAAACTAAAAAAGAAACCACTTCAAACATGGTAGAAAATCCATTATTAGTAAAAAGTTCTTTAGACTTTGGAGCACCAGATTTTACTAAAATAAAGAACGAACACTTTATGCCTGCAATTTTAAAAGGTATGGAAGTTCAAAATGAAGAAATAGCTAAAATTATAGCAAACACAGAAGCGCCAACATTTGAAAATACAATTATCGCTTTTGAAGAAAGTAGTAAAACGTTAGATAATGTTGAGGCTGTTTTTTATGCTTTAGCAGGAGCACATACAAACGATACAATTAAAGACAATCAAAAAGAATTAGCGCCTAAGTTTTCTAAACACAACGATGAAATTTTATTAAACACTAAGTTGTTTGAAAAAATAAAAGCGGTACACGATAATTTAGAGAATCTAGAATTGGATGCTGAGTCTAAACACTTGGTTAAAGAACAGTATAAAAAGTTTGTAAAAGCAGGAGCTAACTTATCTGAAGAAAAGAAAAACGAGCTAAAAGAAATCAATGCAGAATTAGCAAGTTTATCTAACGACTTCGGAAAAAAGTTACTAGACGCTAGTAAAAAAGGAGGGTTAACGGTTACTGATAAAGAACAGTTAAAAGGACTTTCAGAAGAAACAATTAAAGGTTTAGAGAAAGACGGTAAATACGAAATTCAACTGATTAATACTACACAACAACCTTTATTACAAACTTTAGAAAATAGAGAAGTTCGTAAACAATTGTTTGAAAAATCAATTCACAGAACTGATGCGGGTGAGTATAACACAAGCGATTTAGTAAAGAAAATGGCATCGTTACGTGCTAAAAAAGCACAAATCTTAGGTTTTGACAACTTTGCAAGCTGGAGTTTACAAGGAACAATGGCATCTACACCAGATAAAGTTTTTGAAATGTTCAACGGATTAATTCCAGGGTCGTTATCAAAAGTAGCTGCCGAAACGAAAGAAATTCAAGCAGAAATCAATAAAGAAGGAAACGACTTTACTTTAGCTCCATACGACTGGAATCATTTTGCAGAAAAAGTACGTAAGTCTAAATACAACTTAAACGAAGATGAGGTAAAACCATATTTTGAGTTAACCAACGTATTAGAAAAAGGTGTGTTTTATGCGGCTACAAAATTATACGGAATCACCTTTAAAAAGCGTACCGATATTCCTACCTATCATCCAGATGTAGTAGTGTATGAAATCTTTGAAGAAGACGGAAGCAAGTTAGGATTGTTCTACGGAGACTTCTTTGCAAGAGATAGTAAGCGCGGTGGCGCGTGGATGGGAGCTTTTGTAAAGCAATCGAAATTAAGAGGTCAAAAACCAGTAATTTACAACGTTTGTAATTACCCAAAACCAGCAGAAGGAGAACCAGCATTAATCAGTTTTGATAATGTAGAAACTACCTTCCATGAGTTCGGACATGCGTTACACGGTTTATTCGGAAATCAAAAATATGCATCAATTTCAGGAACAAGTACTGCAAGAGACTTTGTAGAATTTCCATCGCAGTTCAATGAAAACTGGGCAACTCATCCAGAGGTATTAAATAACTACGCATTACATTATAAAACAGGAGAAGTAATTCCAGATGCGTTATTACAAAAAATTAAGAATGCAGGAACGTTCAATCAAGGATATTCAATTATTGAAAACTTAGCATCTTCTAATTTAGATATGCAATGGCACACCATATCAGCAGATACAAACATTGAAGATGTAGCTAAATTTGAAGAAGAGGCATTAGCTAAAATGAAGTTAAAGATTGATGAGGTGCCACCAAGATACCGTTCAACCTATTTCGCACATATTTTTAGTGGAGGATACGCTGCAGGATACTACTCGTATTTATGGACAGAAATGTTAAGTCATGATGCCTACGATTGGTTTAAAAACAACGGATTGTTAACCAGAGAAAATGGTCAGAAGTTTAGAGAACAAATCTTGTCGAAAGGAAACACGATGGACTATGCAGAAATGTATAAAGTTTTTGCAGGAAGAGATCCACAAGCTGAACCAATGTTAAAAGCGAGAGGATTACAATAAATGAATGATTTCTTTGACAACGAAACATTTACAAAAGTTGATTTTACACTAACAAAAATCAACAAAGGAGAATATGACAGCTGTACGTTCGAGAATTGCAATTTCGAGAACGTACATGCTTCAAATATTGAATTTTTAGAGTGTGAGTTTATCAACTGTAATTTTAGCAATACAGTGGTAAACCACACTTTTTTTAAAGATTGCACTTTTGAAAATTGTAAAATGGTTGGGGTAAAGTTTAATGAATGCAACAACTTTTTGCTAGAAATGAGCTTTCATAACTGCCAACTAAACTTATCTTCTTTTTACCAATTAAAAATTCCTACTACAAAATTTATAAGTTGTAATTTGCAAGAAGTAGATTTTGTTGAAGCTGACTTAAGTAGGGGGCTCTTTAAAGATTGTGATTTAAAAGGAGCAATTTTTGATCAGACGAATTTAGAAAAAGCAGATCTTACAACTGCCACTAATTTTGCAATCGATCCTGAAAATAATAGTATTAAAAAAGCTAAATTTTCCAATGAGAATATTGTAGGATTGTTATATAAATATGATATTGTGGTGGAGTAATGTGGTTGGGGTTATTGAAGTAGCAAAGATGCTGAGAAGTAAAGTTAGAAAGAGGCAAAGTTTCTAAGAGTTATAGAAGCAAAGTGAAAAAGAAAAGTATAAAATGAAAGAGAAAACACGTATAAAAACATTCAGAGATTTATTGGTTTGGCAAAAATCGATGGGTTTTGTAACAGAGGTTTATAAAATGTCTAATAATTTTCCTAAGGAAGAAGTTTTTGGACTAACTTCACAAATGAGAAGAAGCGCAGTTTCAGTACCAAGTAATATTTCTGAAGGGTTTGGAAGACAAAGTTTAGGAGATTTTATTCGGTTTTTAAATATTGGAATAGCTTCGTTGTTTTAATTACAAACGCAACTTGAAATTTCTTCAAACTTAGCGTATATTTCAAAAGAATCTTTTGACAGGCTTTATGAAGAATCAAGAGAGATAGAAAGAATGTTATCAAGTTTAATAAGAAAGCTAAAGGAAAAACGATAAAAACTATGCAACTTTGATATAGTAACACTATTCAACTTTGAAACTAAAAAAACTAGCATCTTTAAACCTCAGGAACTAATGATACTTTGCAGCTAAAAACACTTTGCATCTTAGAATCTCTGAAACTAGAAACACTTTGCAACTAAAAAGAAAATGACTAAACAGATAGAAGAAGGCCTTGAGAAAATTCCAGTAATAAACTGGCTCGTAGCCTTTGGAAAGAAAATTAAAATTCCGGGGTTAGAAGGAATGTCTTTGTATGATGTACTCGAAATGTATGTTATCGGTATTGTAAAAGGAGCATTAACAACAAGGGCAGGAGGTATTGCTTTTAGTTTCTTTATGGCAATCTTTCCATTCTTATTATTCATTTTAACACTCATCCCATACATTCCAATTGATGGGTTCCAAGACGGACTACTCTCTTTAATGCAAGAAGCGTTACCACCAAAAACCTTTGAAGCGGTAGATTTTGTGATAAAAGATATTATTAACAATCAGTACGGAGGATTGTTATCATTCGGTTTTTTAGCCTCTATTTTTTTAATGACAAATGGTGTAAACGCGATATTTGGTGGATTCGAATATTCTTACCATGTAACAGAAATGAGAAGCGTTTTTAGAGCTTATTTTGTTTCCTTAGCGGTATCATTACTCATGTCTTTCTTCTTAATTGTAACGGTAACATTGATTATTTTTTATCAAATAGCGCTAACAAGAATCCATAAAATAGGATGGCTAAATACAGGAGATTTAGATTTGTTTTACTACGGAAGAGGTTTCTTGTTTTTAGTAATGATTTTTACCATTGTATCGCTACTTTTTAGATACGGAACCAAACAAGGGAAAGAAGTAAAATTCTTTTCACCAGGTGCTATTTTAACTACCGTAGTATCTATGTTTACTTTTTACTTATTTGGAATTTATGTAGTAAAGTTTGCGCAATACAACCAACTATACGGTTCAATTGGTACCCTGTTAATTTTAATGCTTTTTGTGTGGTTAAACGCAATTATTCTTCTCCTAGGCTTTGAGTTAAATGCTACAATTTATCGTTTAAAACGTAAAAATAAAGCGAGAGTTAAATAACATTTTTCTTCATATTTTTTCGGATATTTGCAGGCTAAATAGAACAATAAACAATTGTCAATTAACAACAATCATAAACTGATTACTGGTAATTGATAAATGATAATTAAAAGAATATGAAACCAGGAATCCCAAAAGGAACAAGAGATTTTTCATCAACGGAAGTAGCAAAGAGAAACTATATTTTTAATACGATTAAACATTCGTTTGAAAATTTCGGATTTCAACCTATTGAAACGCCAAGTTTTGAAAACTCTTCTACATTAATGGGAAAATATGGAGAAGAAGGGGATCGATTGATTTTTAAAATCTTGAATTCTGGTGATTATTTAAAGAAAGTAGATGAAAACTTATTGGCAGATAAAAACAGTCAAAAAGTTACGTCGAAAATTTCTGAAAAAGCATTGCGCTACGACTTAACAGTACCGTTTGCACGTTACGTAGTACAACACCAAAACGAAATTACATTTCCATTTAAACGTTACCAAATTCAACCAGTTTGGAGAGCTGATAGACCTCAAAAAGGACGTTTCCGTGAGTTTTATCAATGTGATGCTGATGTAGTAGGAAGTACTTCACTATGGCAAGAAGTTGAATTCGTTCAATTATATGATACCGTTTTTAGTAAGTTAGGATTAAATGGTACGACTATCAAAATCAATAACCGAAAAATCTTGTCTGGAATAGCTGAGGTAATTGGAGCATCAGACAAATTGATTGATTTTACAGTGGCTTTAGATAAGTTAGATAAAATAGGAAAAGACGGTGTGGTTAAGGAGATGTTGGAGAAAGGAATTTCTGCTGAAGCCATTGAAAAAGTGGATCCGTTATTTAACTTTTCAGGAAGTAATCAAGATAAGTTAGCTTCTTTAGAGGCTATGTTACAAGGGTCGGAAGAAGGATTGCAAGGAGTGGCCGATTTAAGAACTGTGGTTGATAATGTAGAAAGTATTGGGCTAGATTCAGCAAGCTTAGAATTAGATGTAACCTTAGCTAGAGGATTAAACTATTACACAGGTGCTATTTATGAAGTAGCAGCACCTGAAGGTGTAAAAATGGGTTCTATTGGTGGTGGAGGTCGTTATGACGACTTGACAGGTATTTTCGGTTTAAAAGATGTTTCTGGAGTAGGAATATCTTTCGGATTGGATAGAATTTACTTGGTGATGGAAGAATTAGGACTGTTTGAAGCAGTAGAATTGCCAAAACCTAAAGTATTGTTCTTAAACTTTGACGAAAACGAGAGTTTAGATAAAATAAAAGCCATAAAAGCATTAAGACAGAACAATATTAAGTCAGAAATGTATCCAGATGTGGCAAGCAGTAACAACCAGCAAAAAAAGCAATGGAAGTATGCTACAAATAGAGAAATAGAGTTTGT
Organism: Tenacibaculum sp. ZH5_bin.1; assembly: GCF_042865525.1. Classification (NCBI taxonomy): domain Bacteria; kingdom Pseudomonadati; phylum Bacteroidota; class Flavobacteriia; order Flavobacteriales; family Flavobacteriaceae; genus Tenacibaculum; species Tenacibaculum sp. ZH5_bin.1. Next base: position 32,764 of record NZ_JBEGIO010000007.1, read on the forward strand.
AGTTACAACTGTTGAAAACGGTACGCTTGTTGTTAAAAATATGTCTACAGGAGAGCAAACTACTTGTTCTTTAGACGAATTGATAAATAAAGTGCAGTAAATTACCAACAATGTTGTAAATTTGCGCCCTACTAATTTTAGATAGAAATGTTTGAAGTGAACAACAACAAAATGAATGACGATAGAATTGACGAAATAGGAGAGAACCACATTGCTACGTCGGCTAAAACACCTTTACGTGCAGATGCTTTCGATATTTCTGACGACGAAAAAATAGAAAGAATTCAAGAAAGTGTTAAAGAAATTCTTGAAACTCTAGGAATGGACTTAACAGACGATAGCATGCAAGGTACTCCTAAAAGAGTTGCAAAAGCTTTCGTAAATGAGTTGTTTATGGGTTTAAACCCAAAAAACAAACCAAAGGCATCAACATTTGACAATACATACAAGTATGGTGAAATGTTAGTTGAAAAAAACATTATTGTATATTCAACATGTGAGCATCATTTATTACCAATTATTGGTAGAGCACATGTGGCGTATATTTCAAATGGTAAAGTAATCGGTTTATCTAAGATGAATCGTATTGTAGAGTATTACGCTAAGCGTCCGCAAGTACAAGAGCGTTTAACAATGCAAGTAGTACAAGCTATGCAAGAAGCATTAGGAACGCAAGATGTTGCTTGTGTTATAGATGCTAAACATTTATGCGTTAACTCACGAGGAATTAAAGATATTGAAAGCAGTACAGTAACTGCTGAGTTTGGTGGAGCATTTAAAAACAAAGAAACCAAGCGTGAATTCTTAGATTACATAAAATTAAACACTGATTTTCAATAGAAAATAAGTTGTAAATAAATTACAAAGCTCATTCTTTAGAATGAGCTTTTTTTACTTCTAGTAAAAAAGTATAACAAGAGAACTCTCAACCTTAGTTGAGAGTTTTTTGTTTTTATCTATACCTAAATTAGTTTTTAACTAGTTGAAATACAGTGTTATTTACGTTTAGTTAAAACTAAAACCTTTGGTGTTAACAATTCTGTTACGCTATAATAGCAATTCGTAAAAGTTTTCTTAATGTTTAAAAGTTTACAAATAGTAAAATAATATAGTGATTTGCAATATTAATTTTAATAATTGTAAATAATAAACCAATGAATAATTTTAAACTTTTACTAAGTTCACTATTTGTTCTTTTTACATGTAGTGCAGCTTTAGGTCAGGGGGCTACTATTGTTGGAATAGTAAATGATGGAAATTATCCTTTGCCTGGTGCTAGTGTTATGTTGTCGGGAACAACAAAAGGCGTTAACACAGATTTTGATGGAAATTTTGTGTTGTCTAATGTCAAAAAGGGGGAAGTTACCTTAGAGATATCTTACATAGGTTTTGAAACAAAAAGAGTTTCAATTAACACGAATGTAAAGAAAAATGTAGGTGTAATTATGTTAGTACCATCTAACCAAAATTTAGAAGAAGTAATTATTACCTCTTCAGGAAGAAGAAACAGTGAAGCAAGAGCATTGAGTATTCAAAAGAAATCAATGAGTATAATGAATGTAATTGCAGCAGATGGAATAGGGAAATTACCAGACAGAAATGCAGCGGAAACGGTACAACGTATTCAAGGACTATCTATTGAAAGAGATCAAGGAGAAGGACGTTTTGTATCAGTTCGTGGATTGCCGCCATTCTGGGCTTCTACAACAATTAACGGAAACCGTATTCCTACCGCAGAAGAAGAAACAACTTCAAGAGCTACTGCTTTCGATTTTTTCCCATCAGAGTTAATCTCATATGTACAAGCAGCAAAAGCATACACACCAGATATGGAAGCTGATGGTATTGGTGGAGGAGTAAACTTTATTACACAAACAGCACCCGCAAAAAGAGTTTTAAACGTAAATGTTGGTGGTGGTTATAATGAAAAATCTGGAGAGCCTATTTACAATGCTTCATTAACGTATGGAGATAGAAGTAAAGATGGAAAGTTTGGATTTATTGTTAACGGTTCATATTGGAATAGAAATTGGGGAACGGACAATTTTGAAGCAAGAAGAAAAGGAGATGAAGGTGTATTTAGAATGGAGTTAAGAGATTACAACGGTGTAAGAATAACCAAAGGGTTAAACGGAGCGATGGAGTATAATTTTACACCAGAACATAAAATGCACTTTAGAGGAGTGTACGGAACATTGTCAGATACCGAAACACATTATAAGCATAGAGTACGTTTTGATAAGTTTGATTCGGGAACAAACACAGCAAGAGTTGAGTTACAAAATATTTACAATGAACTAATTACTGAAATGATTGGTGGTGAAATTGGAGGGAGACATATTACAGGTAATGGTAAGTTTGATTGGAGTATTGCTAATTATAATAATGAGTTTAGATACGGCGGAATTCCAACAGAGCAAGACAAGAGCTACTATGTAGTGAAGTTTAAGCAAGATGGAGTAGGAATGAAACCTGAATATTTACAAAATAGACCGGAAGCAGATGGTGGAGCTGGAGACGATAGAGCTTATTGGAAAGCAGATGGTGGATTGTTAGACTATAACGATACAGATGCTTTATTTGGTTTCTTTAGCGATCCTTCATTTAAAATGGATGCGTCTCAAATGTCGTTTGCAGATTTAGAGTTGTATAAAATATCAATTAAAGAGCGTGACAATATTGTAGCGTCTTTAAACTATGAACATACTTTTAATGATAACTTTAAAATAAAAGTAGGTACTAAGTTTAGAGATAAAGATCGTAGAGCTAAGTTTGAGGACGTGTATTATGGTTGGGATGAAGTAAACGCAGGAATAACACCTAATTTGTCAGATTACTCTCAAAATATCATAGAGCAACCAGGGAGAGCTGATTTTTTAAACGAAATGGGGTCTAATATTCAGTCTACTTTTGGGCCAGTATTATCAGAACAAGGAATGGTAAACTTCTGGAAAAACAATAAAAACAACCTAACTGTTTTAGAAGGAGATTCAGAAATTTTACAAAACGGTGGAGGTTTAGGAAGAAACTTTAATGTAGATGAAACTCATTTATCATTCTACGGAATGGGAACCTTAAAATTATCAGATCAATTTACGGTATTGGGAGGTTTACGAGCTACCAAAACAGAAACAGAGGTAAATGGATATGTTTGGGATGCAGATCAAAGCCAATTAAATGCTGTAAGAAATGTAAAAGACTATTGGGCAGTATTACCAATGTTACATGTAAAATACTCACCAAAAACTGATTTAAACATTCGTTTTGCTGCAACAAGAAGTTTCTCAAGACCAAACTTTGGAGATATTGCTCCTGGAGGTACCTTTATCTCATTTGATAACGAGTTTAAAGGAGGGAATCCAAACTTAAATCCTACATTCTCATGGAACTTTGATTTATTAGGAGAGTACTACTTTAAAAATGTAGGAGTAATAAATGCAGGTATTTTCTATAAGTCAATTACCGATCCTGTATTCAACGATACGTACCAGGGTACTTACAACGGAAATACAGGAGTAGAGTTTAGTACACCGGTAAATGGAGCAGACGCTTGGATTGGTGGTATAGAATTAGGGATTAACAAACGATTTGACTTCTTACCAGGATTCTTACAATACTTCGGAACTCAGTTAAATGCAACATTTATGGATTCTGAAATGACAAAACCAAGTGGAAGAAAAGTATCTATTGCATACCAAGCTAACACTTTATTTAATGCACAGTTATTCTTTGAAAAAGGAGGATTCAATACACGATTAGCCTACAACCACAAAGGAAGCTATGCAATTGGGTTTGGAGAAAGAGACATTGATGATATTTACTATGGAAAATACAATACACTAGATTTTTCAGCCTCATATCAAATAGGTAAAAACTGGACCATTTTTACAGATGTAAATAACCTATTAAACAATCCCTTAATTTATCATTATGGAAAAACTGAAGAGCGTCCTAAGCAAGTAGAGTTCTACGGGATAAAAGGAAGCATCGGTGTAAAGTATAATCTGTAATGAACTTGTTTTCTGTTTATAAATGCAATGCGGGCTCTCATTTTTATGAGGGCTTGCATTATTAAAAAAGTTAGTATGAATATAAGATTTATAGCAAGAGCCTCTATAGCAGCTTTCGGTACGTACTTTTGTATGTATGCTTTTCGAAAGCCATTTACAGTAGCCACTTTTGCCGATGAAAGTTTTTGGGGAATTGATTATAAAATTCTCTTGATAATAGCCCAAGTAATTGGATATACATTATCAAAGTTTATAGGGATAAAAGTCATTTCCGAAATGAAATCAGGTAAAAGGATGCTAGCTTTAGTTGGCTTTATTCTATTTGCAGAAGTAAGCTTGTTAGGTTTTGCTATAACTCCCGCACCCTACAATATCTTATTCCTGTTTTTAAACGGATTACCTTTAGGTATGGTTTGGGGAATTGTGTTTTCTTATTTAGAAGGAAGGAAAGCCACAGAACTATTAGGAGTAATTTTGTCCTCAAGTTTTATAGTTTCTTCAGGAGCTGTAAAATCAGTTGGAAAAATAGTGTTGGATAGTTTTGGATTTAACGAATATTGGATGCCTTTTATAACGGGACTGTTTTTTATAATTCCGTTGATATTTTTTGCTTGGTTACTAGAAAAGTTACCCAAACCAACAGCAGAAGATACACGACTTAAAGTAGTACGTAAACCCTTAGATTCAGCTGGAAGAAAAAAGTTATTCAAAGAATTTTCAGGTCCTTTAATACTTATCGTTTTCTTTTTTATGCTACTCACAGCATTAAGAGATTTTAGAGACAACTTTGCCCGAGAAATCTGGGATTCTTTAGGATACAAAGACGCTTCAATTTATAGTATTTCAGAAATTCCTATAGCCATTATTGTACTCATTATTTTAGGGGTAATAGGAAGCATTAGTAAAAACTACAAAGCATTTGTATACTATCATTATGTGTTGTTTGTATCGTGCTTAGCAGTGATTATTAGTACTTATTTATTTCAATACAACGAAATTTCAGCATTAACATGGATGATTATTTCTGGTTTAGGACTGTATAGTTGCTATGTGCCTTTCAACGGAATATTTTTCGACCGCATGATAGCTACTTTTAAAATAAACGGAAATGTAGGATTCTTAATCTATATAGCTGATGCTTTTGGTTACTTAGGAAGTATATTAATTCTATTATATAAAAACTTCGGAAAAGGAGATATTTCATGGCTAAGCTTTTTTACATACGCACTTTACATTTTAGCATTTATAGGAATACTTATAACACTATATAGCTTTTACTTTTTTAAAGCTAAAAAAAACAAAGAACAAAAAATAAATCAATTAGTATATGAATCATAAATATGACCTTATTGTTGTTGGAGGGGGAGTTTTAGGAACTTTTCATGCCTATCATGCTGCAAAGAAAGGGTTGTCAGTAGCTATTTTAGAAAAAGATAACAAACCACAAGGAGCTACCGTTCGTAATTTCGGACAAGTAGTACCTTCAGGGATGAATCAAAAATGGCAAAACTATGGAAGAGAAAGTTTAGCTATTTATAAAGAAATTCAACAACAGTTTGATGTTTCTATACGTCAAAACGGAACTGTATATATCGCATCAAACGAAGAAGAAGTTCAGTTAATAGAAGAATTGCATCAAATTAATAAAAATAATAGCTATACGTCACAGTTGTTAACCAAAGAACAATGTTTAGATAAATATGCTGGCTTGCGAAGTGATTACTGTAAAGCAGGGTTGTTTTTTCCTGAAGAAGTAACTGTGGAGCCTAGAGTTATGATTCTTCGTTTACATGAGTTCATGAAAAAAGAATTGAATGTAACAATACACTATAATACTAACGTGATTGCTACAAATAATGTTACCAGTGGTGTATCAGTGTTAACATCAAATTCCGAAGAATTATTGGCGTCAAAAGTAATCGTCTGCAACGGAAGTGATTTTAAGACATTGTATCCGTCAATATATAATGAAAGTGATTTAATTGTATCTAAGCTACAAATGATGCAGACGAAACCACAGAAGAATTACCAATTAGACGGATCTATTTTAACAGGATTGACTATTAGAAGGTATGAAGCTTTTGAAGAGTGTGCTTCATGGAATGTGATAAAAGCTAAAGAAGATCCGAATTCGTTTGAGAAAAAATATGGAGTACATATTTTATTTAAGCAAGCGACAGATGGTTCTGTTATTTTGGGTGATTCACACGAATATGCAACAGCAAAAAATATAGACGACCTTGGATTTGACTTGAATGAAGACATAGATAACTTCATGATTCAAGAAGCTAAAAAAATTATCGATTTACCAACATATGAAATTCAACATCGTTGGGCAGGTTTTTACAGTCAATGTAAAACCAAAGACCTTTTCGAACATTCGGTAGGAGAAAATATACACATTGTAACAGGAATTGGAGGAAAAGGAATGACAGGTAGCGCAGGCTTTTCAAAAGAAAGTATTAATAAATTATTTTAAGTAAATAGATGTTAGAAAATATTAAAATGGTTGTTTTTGATATGGCAGGAACAACAGTAGATGAGCAAAATGTAGTGTATAAAACCTTACACAGAGCATTAAATGCACACGGAGTAGCAGTTGATTTAAATAACGTTTTAAAAATTGGAGCAGGAAAAGAAAAACATCAGGCTATTAAAGATGTTTTAGTTGAATTCATGCCAATTAAACTGGGGCATTCTGAAGCAATATTTGAAGAGTTCAAAAAAATGCTGGATGAAGCTTATGAAAACTTAGAAGTAAAGCCTATAAAAGGCGTAGAGAATGTATTGCTTAATTTAAGACAAAAAGGAATAATAGTAGTTTTAAATACGGGTTATAACAGACAAGTAGCAGAAAAGCTGTTAGAAAAATTAGCATGGGATAAGAATATACATTACGATATGTTATTAACTGCTTCTGATGTAGAAAAAGGACGTCCTCATCCAGAAATGATACAAAAAGCAATGGAAGTTTTTAATATAACTAATGCTAGTTTTGTTTTAAAAGCAGGAGATTCAGCCATCGATATTGAGGAAGGTAAAAATGCAAATTGTGGTGTAACCATCGGTGTTTTATCAGGAGCACAAACTAAAGAACAGTTAGAAGTCCAAAATCCAGATTATATTTTATTGTCTTTGAGTGAGTTAGTTTAATAAAATGTAAATGATATGTTTGCTAAATATATATTTAATGTTAGCTAATTTATCTTTGTATTAAGACTCGAAAACTATCTTTTAAAAGTTTACTAATAGTGTATTTTTGATTAATAAATTAACTATTAGTAAACTTTTTTAAAATGAAAACCAATTATTTAGTAAAGCTAAGCGCTTTAATTTTATTGTTCGCATTGTCGAGCTGTCAAGAGAACAACTTGGATGAGGTATCCAAAAAAAAAGGAAAACTAGAACGACAAACAAAATCTTCTTTAAAGAAAAAGGTACTTGTTGTAGGCTTTGATGGAATCCAATTTGAGAAAATTGCAGGAACTTCCACTCCAAATTTAGATAAGCTGAATATTGTAAAAGCTTATGCAGGAGGTATTGATAATACTTCTTCTGAACAAAAAACAAGTAGTGGACCGGGGTGGTCAACTATTTTAACAGGTGTTTGGGTAAATAAACACGGAGTTACAGACAACAATACTTCTCATATTTCGAAAGCGAAAAGTGTTTTTCAATTAATTAAAGAATCAAATTCAGGGCTAAAAACTGCTAGTGTTGTTACTTGGGGACCTATTCATGATTTCTTTAGAGAGCAACTGAATTATATTGATTACCACTCAAAAAGTGGAGGAGATGAAAATTCGGTCACAGGAGCCATTCATGCAATTAATAATGAAAATTCAGACGTGGTTTTTGTGCATCTTGATGATGTAGATGGTGTAGGGCATTCTTTAGGTTTTGGTAGTGCTTATAATAATGCTATTACCAAAGCAGACGAACAGTTCGGTAGAATTGTAGCTGAGGTAGAAAAAAGAACGAACGAAGATTGGTTAATATTAGTAGTAACAGATCACGGAAGAGGTTTTGGTGGATTTAACCATGGAGGACAAACAACGCAAGAAAAAACAATTTTTGTAGGAATGAACAAAGAAGGAAACGCTGAATTCAACTCATATGTTTCAAATGTACCAAATCAAGATTTTGGCGGAATTTACGGTCATATTGCACAAACAGCAATTGTTCCCTCTATCTTAACTCACTTAAATATCCCGATTCAAAAAGAATGGCAATTAAATAGTACTTCTTTAGTAGGGAATGTAGGTGCTAGGAAGGTAATGATGCAAAATACCAATACAGTTTATTGGAGTTCTAATGCGTCTAATAATGTTGATGTTTATAAAAACAATGCATACGTAGCAACGGTACCTGCTTCACAAGGGTATTTTACCGATGCTAACAATTCTGATGGAAGTATTAACTACACCCTGTTACTTGATGGGCAAACAGGTTCTGTAGCTTATAATAATTCTCAAATAATAGCAGGATTAGATTGGAATGATTTTGCAGACAATAGAGCTTATTTTTTTAGAAGTGACAATAGTTATATACGTTATGACAAACTGTTAGATAAGTCTGATGATGGTTACCCAAAAGAGGTAAACAACAGTACTTGGCCAGGGTTAGGGGAGTATAAAGATTTAATTAGTGCAGCTTTTAAATGGCATAATCATAAAGGATATTTCTTCTTAAAAGATGGAAGGTATTTACGTTACGATATGAATAATGATTCTGTAGATGCGGGATATCCAGCAAACATAACAAATGGAAATTGGCCTGGGTTGGAACCATATAAGGATAAAATTGTGGCAGCTTTTAAAAGAAATAATAGTAAAGCTTATTTCTTTTTAAATGATGGAACTTATATAAGATATAGTATAACAAATGACTCTGTAGATTCTGGGTACCCTGTAGCTATTACCAATGGAAGCTGGCCAGGGTTAGGAGATTACGCAACAAAGATTACAGCAGCTGTAGATTGGGGCGTAACTTATTGTTATTTCTTCCTTGATGATAATACATACATTAAGTATAACAAATCAACAGATAGTGCAGTGTCAGGTTATCCTAAAGAGGTTAACAATAGCACTTGGCCTGGATTAAAAAACTAAAAGGGTAAAATAAGTAGGGTGTATGAGCACCCTACTTAATTATTTTCTGAATAAAAATATAGGACCAACATGGTACAAGGTGTTTGAGTACGATTAACAGGTACATGAGGAAGCCTTCCGTCAAAATACAAAGAGTCACCTTCTTTAACTGTAACTTCAACATTATCGATAAGATAGGTGCATTCACCACTCATAATGTATTTAAACTCCCAGGCATCAGTAATTACCTTTTCTCTTTTAGAATTGGGAGATACAGTTAATAAAACAGCTTCAAAACCAACGGCATTTAAACTTTTACCAAAAATTTGATAATAAGTAAATCCTTCAGCTTCTACTTCTTTTTCTATTAATTGCTGTTCCTCTTTTTTAATATGAATATATTTTGAACCAGTTTTTTTCTCAACACCTTCAAAAAAAGTACTGGCATCTATTTCTAAAGCACTTATAATTTCTAATAAAACAGGTAAAGATGGAATGGTTCTTCCGTTTTCTATTCTTGAAATTAGACCATTACTTACTTGCGCATTGGTTGCTAAAGTATTAATTGTAATATGTTGCTTTTTTCTAATTTCTTTAATTCGTTTTCCTATTCCAATTAAAAAATTATCCATAAATACTTACTGATTTTTTCTTAATTTTTTAACGCCATCCACTATAAACCAAGAAGCAAATAATACTCTAAAGAGTAGGAAAACATATTGGTTTTCGGTTGTAAAGCTGAATAAAAGTCGATACACTTCTCTTTTTTGAAAAAAGATAGAAAATGTATTAATTAAAATAAATATACCTATGAATAAATATATAAAAGGAAGTACTTTTTTCACTATTTAACAGGGATTTTAATTTCGTATAGTTTTCTACTACGGTTGTTTAACTTGTTTTCACGTAACCAAGAGTTATGTAGCTTAAGCTCTTTGTAGGTAATTCCGAATTTTTTAGCAAATAAAGCAATGTTGCTAATAGCTGTATCTACTTTAACAGTATAGGTTTCAGGAAGTGTATATAAATCTTCTTGATCGAAAACAAAACCATACTCTTTTGGGTTAGAAATAATTTCTTTTAAGGCTAAAATTCTAAAAACATAACGTTCAGTTTCATCTGGTAATAAAGCATCATAATAACTGGTTACACCTTGAGCATCTAATCTTTTTGAAATACCGTAGTTTCCTGCATTGTAAGCTGCTGCTGCAAGTGTCCAAGAACCAAAACGTTCTTTTGATTTCTTTAAATATTCAGCAGCTACTTTAGTAGATTTTTCAATATGGTAACGTTCATCAACATTACTATTAATTTCTAATCCATATTCTCTTCCTGTTTGTTTCATAAAGTGCCACATACCAGCAGCTCCTACATGTGAAGTTTCATCAATAAATCCACTTTCAGCCAAGGCTAAAAATTTAAAATCGTCAGGTAAGCCATATTTTTCTAGTAGAGGTTCTAAAATAGGGAAGTATTTATTAGCACGTTTTATTAATAACAATCCATTAGACTGCCAATAGGTGTTTACTAAAAGCTCGCGATCCATTCGTTCTCTAATGTCAGGTTTTTCAATAGGTACTCTTTCTCCAGCTAAATTTAAATCGTTAGGTAGTTTTAAAGCTTTAACCTTATAGCTTTCTGCCACATTTTTAATGGTAGGTTCGTTTGATTTACTTATAGTATTGGTAAATAAAATTCCAACAAATACTATAGTTAAGATAGATAAGAAGCGGATTGATTTGTTCATTTGTTCTTTTAGTTTTTGTCAAGTTGTGTAATGGTATTAATCCATCAAAAAACATTCCTTTTTTAATATTTCAGAAATAGTTTTTGCCTTTGTCAGTATCATCACATGTGTACCATTTTCAACTTCAATTGCGTTTTTGATATACTTTATAGGAAAAACCTCGTCTTTTTTTCCATGAATATGTATTATTCCAGGAATCGATTTTTCTTGCTCCCAATGTAATACGTTGTATATAGCCCATTGCAAATACTTTTTATCTCTTATGGATAAATATATTTTATATAACTCAGCTCGTTTTTTTAAATAATCATTAAAAAAGTAGCGTTCATAACTTTCAATATTTGAAATAACTTTAGAAGGGAAAAGCTTATAGGCTTTTGTTATTTGTGCTAATTTAAAACGTTTGGGGAATTCTTTGCTGTTTTTAACGCTAGAAATTATAATTACTTTTTTACAATTAATAATTTTACTCATCTCTTGTACGATAATACCTCCAAAAGAAACTCCAATTAATACAGGGTTTTTATGTTGGATTTTAGCACATAATCGTTCGGCATATTCTTCAATACTTTCATCGATAGATGTTGGAAGCATCCAATCTAGAAAGTGTAATTCAAAATGTTCTTCTGGTAAAGAAATACGCTCAAATATTTTGGTATTGGCAGCTAAACCAGGAACAAAATATAAGTGAGTTTTAGGCATTATTCAATAAACTTTTTGTCTAATAAAATACCATCTATATATTCATGTATATCAATAAGTTCATCAGGAATATCTTTCCATAAACGAATTAAGATTTGTTTTCCATCATGAACTATGTAAGTGCTAGATAAATCGGGTATTCTAGGATTGTTATAAGCGTCTTTAAAATTTTTAAAATCCTTTTTTGCAAGTTTTTCGTTTAACTCTTGTAATTGTTTTTCAGAAAGCGTAAATTTCTGAATACCTTTTACAAGTACATATTCTACTCCGTTGTAAACAACGTTTCCTTTTTTATCAATGGAAACAGTATATACTGGGCAGTCACCAAAACATTGAGTTTTAGTAATTCTTAATAGATTGTTTTTTTCTTCGGAAATAATGTTAGTTAATTTTTCTTCCGTGTTGGCATCAATCAATCTGAACTCACCACTTTCTTGTAATTTATCAATCCAAAAATCACGTTTCCCTTCTGGAACTTCAACAATACCTATTTTTGAAGCATCTGTTTCATAAGCCATTTTACTCCAAGTTAAACCGCTATTTTTTATAAGTGATTTTACATCATCAATACTTTTAGCGTTTTTAAGAACAACAATCAGTTGATTTTGAGAAGTCATAGGTTTAGTAGCTTCTTCTTTAGCAATTATTACTTTTTCAGTAGGCTCAGCTAGTTTAGTTTCAGAACCTTTTTTAGGAATACCACAAGAGATTCCTAAGGCTAAAAAAGAGTATAATAAATACTTCATAGGTAGTTTTTTTGATTGAGTGAACTAGTTGACAAGTTAAGCAATAACTTCAGTATCTACAAAATCAAAACGAACTAAACCATCTTCATCAATTTTTGTTAACGTAACTGTGTGTAATGTATTTACTAATTCAGGATTCCAAGGAGCTTTAACTTTTACATAGTTTTCGGTAAATCCATGGATATACCCTTCTTTGTTCTCACTTTCAAATAAAACTGTTAAGGTGTTACCTAACTGACTTTCATAAAAAGCTCTACGTTTTTTAACAGATAATCCACGCAGCATTTTACTTCGTTTTGCACGTGTTTTCTTTGGAACCACACCATCCATTTCGTTAGCTTCAGTATTTGGTCTTTCAGAATACGTGAAAACGTGTAAGTAAGAAATATCTAAATCAGCTAAATAGTTATAGGTTTCTAAAAACAATTCATCTGTTTCACCAGGGAACCCAACAATAACATCTACACCAATACAAGCGTTAGGCATTACTTCCTTAATTTTTGCAACTCTATCAGTATATACTTTACGTAAATAGCGACGCTTCATTTTCTTTAAAAGTGTGTCACTTCCTGATTGTAGAGGAATGTGAAAATGAGGAACAAACGTATTTGAGTTGGAAACAAAATCAATTGTTTCATCTTTTAATAAGTTAGGTTCAATTGAAGAGATTCGTAAACGGTTAATTCCTTCTACTTTATCAAGAGCTTGTACCAACTCTAAAAAGGTATGTTCGTGTTTTTTATTACCGAATTCACCTTTTCCGTAGTCACCAATATTTACTCCTGTTAAAACAATTTCTTTAATCCCTTTTTCAGAAATTTCTTTGGCATTTTTCAATACGTTTTCTAACGTATCACTTCGAGAAATTCCACGTGCTAACGGTATCGTACAGTAAGTACATTTGTAGTCACAACCATCTTGCACTTTTAAGAAAGCACGGGTACGATCTCCAATAGAATACGAACCTACATAAAAATCGGCATCTTCAATTTCACAAGAATGTACTTCACCAATGTCATTTTTGGTTAAGTCGTTAATATAGCTAGTTACATTAAACTTTTCCGTAGCACCCAGTACCAAATCTACCCCATCAACTGCAGCTAATTCTTCTGGCTTTAATTGTGCATAACATCCTACACCAATAACAAAAGCTTCTTCATTTTTCTTTAAAGCAGATTTTACAATACTCTTAAAGCGTTTATCAGCATTGTCTGTTACCGAACAAGTATTAATCACATATATATCTGCTTCCTCTTCAAACTCAACACGCTCAAACCCTTCATTAACAAAGTTTCTGGCAATGGTTGAGGTTTCAGAAAAATTTAATTTACAACCTAAGGTGTAAAAAGCTACTTTCTTATCTACATTCATCTTTTCTCTATCCTAAATAAAAAAACAAAAGCCTTGTACAAGTCTTTAATTTTTTAGAAGTTCGTATAGTTTATTTAATCTACGACTGCTTAAAGCAGTTTTGGGTTTGCAAAAGTACGATAATATTCATGATTTTTGAAACGAAAAGATTACTTATTCGAAAGCTTCAAGTTGTTGATATAGAACCTTTTTATGAGCTAGAAAGCAATCCGAAAGTATTGCAATACGCCACTGGGGAACCTAAAGATTTAGAAGAAAGTAAAGAGGATTTAGAACAGCTTATAGCACGATACACTAATAAAGAAAATGATTTTTGGATATATGCCATAGAACGTAAGTCAGACAATAATTTTGTAGGCACGGTTGCTTTGGTAAAAGATGAAGAAGGAAATGATGAAATAGGATATCGGTTTATAGAACGATACTGGGGAAATGGTTTTGCAACTGAACTTTGTGAAGGATTAATACAGTACTGTAAATCCATAGGAATGAAAAAACTTATAGGGTGTGTGGTGGATAAAAATGTTGCTTCCGCTAAAATATTAGAACGATTCAACTTTGTTGCGATAGAGAAATTTATAAGTGACGATATTGGTCTACCAGAAACAAAATATGAACTAATTTTATGATAGTAGATAATTTAAAACCTCCATATTACGCAGTAATTTTCACGACAACTCTTTCAGATGATACAGAAGGATATTATGAGATGGCTGAAAAAATGGACAATTTAGCTAAAGAACAAGATGGGTATTTAGGTGTTGAGTCGACAAGGAGCAATGTAGGCATTACGGTTTCTTATTGGGAAAGTTTAGATGCTATTGTAAAATGGAAAAATAATGTTGAGCATACTGAAGCTAGAAATAAAGGAAGAGAAAGGTGGTATAAAAAATATCAACTACGTATATGTAAAGTAGAACGAGAGTATGGTTTTGAAAAAGGATAGGTATGTACGCAACAATTTCTAATTTTTTAAAAAGGTTTTTTAAACAAAGTACTATTTTTAAGTATGGATTCAATATTTCTCCCATGTATAGAAGATCTACTGGGAAAATAAATTATGTTTCTGAAGATTTGTTAAAAGCGCAAGTAAAAATTCCTATTACTTATAAGAATAAGAATTACGTAGGATCTATTTTTGGAGGGAGTTTATTTTCTGCAACCGATCCTATTTTTATGATTCAGTTAATAAATATTCTTGGAGATACTTATGTAGTTTGGGATAAAGCTGCAACAATATTATTTAAAAGACCTGTAAAGCAAGACGCTTATGTAGATTTTATTTTTTCTGAAGATGAAATAAAACAAATAAAAAAGCAGGTTAAAAATGAACAGGAAATCAATTTAATAAAAGATATTAAAATAACGAACCAAGATAAAACTGTTGTTTTTGCAGAAGTTTCTAAAACCATATACATTGCAGATAAAACCTACTATAAAAATAAACGTAAAAAGAAATAAATTAGTTGTTTTAATAGCCTTATTGTTTCTTTTTTCTTGTACTAAAAAGAAATCAAAATATACAAACAATCAGGTTTTTCGTTATAATGAGCACTCAAATATTACTTCATTAGATCCTGCTTTTGCAAAAGATCAGCGAAATATTTGGGGGGTCAACCAACTATATAACGGATTGGTAGAATTAGATGATAGTTTACAAGTACAACCTTCGATAGCAAAAAATTGGACAGTTTCTGAAGATGGAAAAACCTATCAGTTTGAGTTAAGAAATGACGTGTTATTTCATAAGCATGAATTATTTGGAAAAGATTCTACGAGAAATGTAATAGCTCAAGACTTTGAATATTCTTTTAATCGATTATTAGATAAGAATGTAGCGTCTCCAGGAGGTTGGGTATTACAAAATGTAGAAAAATTCAAAGCAGAGAACGATTCTGTCTTTACCATCAATTTAAAGCAACCTTTTCCACCTTTTTTAGGACTGCTGGCTATGAAATATTGTTCGGTTGTACCAAAAGAAGCAGTTGATTATTTTGGAAATGAATTTAGAGCAAATCCGATAGGAACAGGACCTTTTCATTTTAAACTTTGGGTTGAAAATACTAAGTTGGTATTGAGAAAAAATCCACTCTATTTTGAAAAGGATGAAAACGGAAAGTCCCTCCCATATTTAGAAGCAGTAGCGGTTACTTTTTTACCAGACAAACAAAGTGAGTTTTTACAGTTTATTCAAGGAAATATTGACTTTATGAAGAGTTTGGACGCTTCGTATAAAGATGATATTCTAAACACTGATGGAACTTTAAAAGAGAAATATGCTTCTACAATCAATATGCAAACAGGAGCGTATTTAAACACAGAATATTTAGGAATTTACTTAGATGGAGAAGAGAAACATCCAACAAAATCAAAATTGATACGACAAGCCATCAATTATGGTTTTGATAGGGAGAAGATGATTAAGTTCTTAAGAAACGGAATTGGGAGTCCTGCTACAAGTGGATTCATCCCGAAAGGATTGCCTTCATTCAATAACCAACAAGGATATTCATACAAACCTGAAGAAGCGAATAGGTTAGTAGCACAATACAAAGAAGAGACAGGAGATGAGAATCCACAAATAGCCATTACAACGAACAGCAATTATTTAGATTTGTGCGAGTTTATTCAACGCGAATTACAAAAAATAGGAGTAGCTACCAAAGTAGATGTGATTCCGCCTTCAACCTTGCGTCAAGGAAAAGCAAATGGAAAGTTGCCTATTTTTAGAGCAAGTTGGATTGCTGATTATCCCGATGCGGAAAACTATGTGTCGCTATTTTACAGCAAAAATTTTACTCCTAATGGGCCTAACTATACGCATTTTAAAAATGATTTTTTTGATACTTTGTATGAACAATCTATCAAAGAAGTAGATGTGAAAAAACGCTATAAACTATATCAAAAAATGGATAGCATTATTATTGTAGAAGCACCAATTGTACCGTTATATTACGATGAGGTAATTCGCTTTACACAGAAAAATGTTACCGGTTTAGGAATTAATCCGATTGATTTGTTAAACCTAAAAAGAGTACAGAAAAACTAAGTATTACTTTTTGTTTCGTTCCAGTAATAGCTGTCAGGATGTATTCGTTCTCCAAAAATAGCTGTTCCAACACGTACAATAGTAGCGCCTTCTTCAATAGCAATTTCTAAATCGCCACTCATTCCCATAGAGAGTTCATTCATTTCTACATTAGGAATTTGTAGTGCCTTGATTTCTTCTTGAAGTTGCTTTAAAAGTTGGAAACACTTTCGAACTTCATCTGATTCCGAGCTCAGCAAACCAATGGTCATTAATCCTTTTATATGAATATTTTTGAATTCAGATATCTTTTTTACTAATTCAATAGTTTCCTCTGGTTTAGCTCCAAACTTACTTTCTTCAAAAGACGTGTTTACTTGTATGTATACATCAATTTCTTTTTCCTCAAAAGTTAAGCGTTGATGCAATTTTTGAGCGACAGATAAGCGATCGATAGATTCAATACAACTAGCCCATTTTATAACTTCTTTAATCTTGTTACTTTGTAAATGACCTATAAAATGAACTTCAGGTTGCAGGTGTTTTATTGCATTACATTTTTGTTTTAGCTCTTGTACTTTGTTTTCACCAACTAGGTTTTCTCCTTGTTCTAAAGCAAAGTTTATTTTATCTGTATCTACCGTTTTAGTAGCTAACAATAAACGAACATCTTCTGGGTTTCTATTAGCTTTCTTACAAGCAAATTGTATTCTTTGATGAATAATGCTAAGGTTGTTTTGAATAGTATCCATTTACTAATTGATTGTTTAGTTCTTCTTTTTCAATAATTTTATTCTTTACAGCTCGAAGAGTAATGTCTTTAGCTTCTGCATACGATATATCATATATACGATTTACTTCTCTAAACTCTTCCGGGAATTGTTGCAGCAAAGTCTCATAATAGTTATCTAAATCCGATTCACTAGGTGCTTCGAATTTTAGTTTTAATTGAAAACGTCTTAAAAGAGCAGTGTCAATAACACTAGAGTGATTTGTGGCAGCAATTAATAAAACGTCATTTGGAAGTTGATCTACAAGTTGAATAATAGTATTTACCAATCGTTTCATCTCGCTAGAATCTTTGCTGTCATAATCACGAGCTTTACCTATGTAGTCAAATTCATCTAAAAATAAAACAGCGCTTTCTCTAGTAGCTTTTTTAAAAACTTCGGAAATGTTTTTAGCTGTTTCTCCTAGTTTTGAAGAAACAATGCTACCCAAATTAAGTATGATAATTTTTTTATCAAGCTTTTTGGCAATAGCCTTAGCGGTGGTAGTTTTACCACAACCAGTATGACCAAATAATAAGACTTTATTATCAACAGGCAGTTTGTATCTATCTAAAACAGCAACGTGTTTAAATTCTTTTAATAGTTGATGTAGCGTATTTTTGTTTTC
Source organism: Tenacibaculum sp. ZH5_bin.1 (assembly GCF_042865525.1). NCBI lineage: Bacteria > Pseudomonadati > Bacteroidota > Flavobacteriia > Flavobacteriales > Flavobacteriaceae > Tenacibaculum > Tenacibaculum sp. ZH5_bin.1. The sequence continues at coordinate 50,856 of NZ_JBEGIO010000007.1, forward strand.
ATCGCTAAGATGAATTTTATCTAGTTCTATAGTTGTTTCTTTCGATTGAAGAATCAAGTTATGTATAGCCATTTTGTATTTTTTTGTCAAAAATAAAATGTTGTATGCAATAAAATAAGCTTTTTAACATACCCTTAGGAAGTATAGAGTTGATGCTTTAAAGTATTAACTCTTAAATTCATGTTCAGGACAATCAATTCTTAACTCTTTAGAGGCTAGTTTAGATTGTAAAAGTTTACAAAAATGCTCATTATTTTCATGTTGGTAAAAAGAGCAAGTATAGCACATTCTTTGAATAGTTATAACTCCTGCTTGATTTAGCTGGTATATTACTTTTAAGAGTCCTGTTAGTATGTCTTTTTTTTGATCTTCAGGTAATGAACTCAAAGGTTTTTCAATATTGAAAGTGAAGTTAGCTGATTTCTCAGCTATTTGTTTTCCTTGTTCAGTTAGACCAATAATATAACTTCTAGTATCGTTGGGGTTATGAAACTTTTGAACTAATTCTTTTTTTAATAAAACCCTAATACTATCACTAACAGTAGCTTTAGTCATGTTAAACTCTTCAGCTAAATAACTCACTTTACATTTTTCTTCAGAGTGAAATAGTAAAAAAATTAGGATTTGAATTTGGATAGGGCTTAAAGAATTCTCCTTGCTTTCGCTCCAAAGAAGTACTCTAAAAGCTTCAGAAATTCGTTCTAAAGCTACAACTATTTTACTTTCAATTTTAGTGTTTTGCTGGTTTAAGTCAAAAGGAGATTTCATTAATTACAGTTTTCCATTTCGTATATAAAATACCCTTTTTTATGTATAGCATCTTCCCATTCGGGTTTGAGTATTTCAATATGGCAAAATACACATTCTTTTGAAGATAGTTCAAGGTTTTCTAATCCTTTAGTTTTTAAATATTCCTTACCATAGTTGAAAATTATGTTAGTGTCTTTATTGCTAGAAGGCACAATAATATCAAAATGCATTATTGTATTATCTTTTTTAGTTACGTAGGTATCCCAAACAGCTGCTTTCATTTTATTATATATTTATAATATTAAAAGCTCTACAAAATTAGGAATCCTAACTTTATAGAGCAAAAAAATTATCCTTTTACTTCTTCCATTGATGCTCCAAAATTAATATGGAGAACATTACCAGTAGGAGTTACCAAAGCAGGGACAGATTTTACACCAGCATTTTCTGCTTCTAAAATTCGACTTTTGTCTTCTCCAAAATGAACTACTTCAACATTATCAGAACCAATTAAGTTAATAATGTCTTGTTCTGCGCTTACACAAACAGGGCAACCTGCGTGATAAAAAATAGATTTACTCATAATTATATTGATTTTAAATTTTGATACAAATATAGTTAGGTTTCCTAACTATAAAAAATAATTTTTGTTTTTTTTATAAAAACTGCTTCTGTTTTGGAAATGAAGAGTATATAATAAAGTTGTTAATAGTTAATTAAGAAATAAAAATGTTATGTAATTTTAGCGGTTCTTATTGTTTATAGAAAAGATTTAATAATTGAGATGAGAACAGGTTACTTAAAAAAAGAAATGAGGTTGTTATTTGCAAAACAAGTTATAATCACAGTTCTTTTGTTTTTTGCTTTAGAAGGAATGTCGCAGTCGGTGGGAGTACAAGGATTTAAGGCTTTTGGTGTAAACCCCACAATACCTAATGATTCTCTTTTTTCAAAAATAAATAAGGCAAAAGACTTCAAAGCTAAATATGATGCGACATTTGATCTTATAGAGTTTCATCGAGAAAAAGGAAATTTAGATTCCATTATATACTATGGAAATAAACTGTATACGGAAACAACTAAGAATAAATTGATAGATAAAGAAAATCATTTATCAAAGGTTTCTAGTATAGTGGCTGAAGGAAAGTTAGAAAAGGGACTTTTTGATGAAGCTTTGAAATGGTATTTTAAAGGAATAGAGCACTCAAATAATAAACCGGACGATGAATTATTTGTTAAAAATAGAATAGGATTAGGAGCTGTAAAGTATGTTAGAGGAAAAGAAGAGGAAGGAAAGGCAATTATAGAAGAATGCATTGAAAATGCTCCAAACGAAAAATTAAAACACGATGCTTTTTATGAACTAGGGTTTATTTATTATACTCAAAGAGAGTATGAGAAAGCAAAAGAAAATTATAATAAAGCTAGATTACACTACGTGGCCGAGGGGTTTGTTAAAGAAGCTTTAGAAACTGATTTGTGGCTAGGAAAAGTATTGAAAGAAGAAGGTAAAATAACAGAAGCTCTAGATGTTTGTTATTATGTTTTTAATGAGTCGTTATCTAAAGGTTTTTTTACATTGTATGCCAAGACAGGAAATACATTAGGTATTCTTTATTTAAAAGAAAAAGACTATGAAAATGCTAAAAAAATACTATCTACAGTATATATAAACTCCATACAATGGGCAAATTTAGAGATAGAAAGAAGAGCTATTTTAGGACTTCAAAACGCCTATGCTTCAACAGGAGATTATAAAAATGCACATGCTTTAATGACGCAATTAAATCGTGTTAATAATGAAATTTTAGTAAGTCAAAATAAACAGCAAGTAAATGAGCTTGAAGTACAGTATAAAACACTGGAGCAAAAGCAAGAGATTGAGCGACAAAAAACAATGAAAGCATACATACTAATAGCCTTTCTTCTTGTATTAATACCTGTACTTGCTTTATTATATGTGTACTATCAAAAGCTTCAAACACAAAGTAAACTTAATAAGACTTTAGAAGAAGTAAACCAACAAAAAATAACTACGTTGCTTAAAGACCAAGAATTAAAGTTAGTAAAAGCATCATTAGAAGGGCAGAATAATGAAAGAAAACGTATTGCCAGAGAGCTACACGATAGTATTGGAGGAAATTTAGCAACCATAAAGTTACAACTATCAAACAAGAGTAAATTAGAGGAAGAAAGCATAATTAAACAAGTAGATGAAACCTATAATCAGGTAAGAGAGTTATCTCATAATTTAATGCCTAAAAAGTTTAAAGATTCTGCTTTTACAACAATAATAACAGAATATATAAATAATGTAAAAGCGCTATCTAAAGAACAAATAACGTTACAAATCCATCCAACGGAAGAGGTAGATAAAATAAATGAGAATTTAAAAGTAGAGCTTTATAAAATAATTCAAGAATTATTAACCAATGCATTAAAACATGCGAAGGCAACACAAATAGATATTCAGCTTTCTCTGTTTAATAACACGATACAACTACTTTTTGAAGATGATGGTGTTGGATTTGATCAAGAAAAAGTAAAATATGGATTAGGATTTCAGAATTTAAAAGACAGATTAAAAACAGTTAAGGGAAATATTTTAATTAACTCTTTTCCAAGTAGAGGAACAGTGATAGATATTAATGTACCTTTAAATTAATATATGATGACTTACAATATTATTTTAGTTGACGACCATAAAATGTTTTTAGATGGGTTGGTAAATATTTTTAAAAATGAAGAAGTGTACAATATCTTGCTTACAGCAAATAATGGTGAAAATGTAATAAAGTACATAAAAACAAATCCGAATCAACATATAGATATTGTTATTAGTGATATTTCTATGCCAGATATAGACGGTATTACCTTGAACGATTATATTAAAAAAGAACGTTCAGACATCAAAACGTTAATCGTTAGCATGCATACAGATGCAGGAATGATAGATACATTAATTAAAAATAATGTAGACGGATATTTATCTAAAAATGCAACTCAATCTGAACTACTAAAAGCAGTACAAACTATTCTTGGTGGTGAAAAATACTTCTCACAATCTGTACGAGAAGCTTACATGGAAAATGTTTTTAATAAAAAAAAGGAAACGTCAATAATGTTAACAGCTAGAGAGAAAGATGTACTTAAATTAATTGCAGAAGAATATACTACACAAGAAATTGCAGATAAACTCTTTTTAAGCAAGCATACTATTGAGAGTTATAGAAAAAACTTAATATCTAAGCTTAACGTAAAAAACCTTGCAGGATTAACAAAATACGCAATAAAACTGGGCTTAGTAGAGTAGTAATTTTACCACCCCCTGAAAACAGGGTAGTAACTTTCACTAGTTTCAGTCTATTTTAAGAATCACATCTAACGCATCTTTGTACCATAATTATTAAGTAATAAAGTTATGGTCATTTTTGGATGGCGAGAAGCCAAAATAAGTATACAGCCAGTAAACAATCATAGTTGTAGTTATTGCAATACACCAGAACGTTTATTTATTCAAGTAAATAGATTGTATGTACATGTATTTTGGATTCCTGTTATTCCTTTATACAAAAAAACATATAGTATTTGTGGTCATTGTAAACTGGAAATGAGCAAAAGCCAAATGCCACCAGACTTACAACGAAAGGCGAAAGAATATAAGCAAACAAGTAAAACTCCTTGGTGGATGTTTTCGGGGCTTATCATCGTAACTTTTTTAATGCTGTTTATATTTTCTTCAGCACTTTTAATACATAAATAATAAAAATCAATATAAACCATTTAAATTTTAATCAAACATGATTTACGGAATCTCATTAGTATTTTTAAGTATTGTAGCGGTACCATCTTTAATTTTATCAAAAAAGCCTAATGCTAAAGAATTATTAGAAAAAATAGAGCCTTACCAAGGATGGATTGGTCTTATTTTCTGTATTTGGGGAATTTGGGGAATTATTTCAGCTATTTTAAACTTAGGTTGGTTAACTACAGCACCAATATGGTGGGGAACCTTTTTAGCAGGAAGCATTGTAGAAGCAGGATTAGGTTTTATGTTAGGATACGGAATGATAAACAAATTATTACTATCAAAAAATCCAGAAGCTAGAGAAAAAGCAGAAATATTGAGAGGGAAGATTGCACCGAAACAAGGAAAATTAGGATTATTAGGAATCGTTGTTGGAATATGGATGATTGTAGCTTCATTCATTTTCATATAAACTAACAAAATAAAGAAAGAGAAAACATAAAATATAACATTGTAAACGAAGGCTTAAATAAGGTAGGGGTGTGGGGTTTCTATCAAAAAATCAAAAAAAAGCCTTGTTTGCAATGTTTTTGTATAAAACTGAAATTATTTTTTAGAACAATAAAAGGTAGTTGAAATGAAAAATATAAAAAATATTCTAGGAATTATTGTAGTATGTATCTTATTAACAGGGTGTGAGAAAGAAACTCCGCAAAAGGTAGTTGAAAAAACAGTACTCAAAGCCAATTTATTAACTGTTAACTATGGCATAGGATATTTTAAACAACTTAAAGAATTACAAAAAAATGAATATTTAAAGTATTATGATAATGATGGAGAAGAATATTCCGCAACATACTCTCAATATCTTCACAAAGTAACAATACCAAACCTTGAAAGAAGTTTAAGAGACATTCAGAAGTTAGAAGTAAACGAAGATTCAAAAGATTTAATAAATGCTTCAATTGAATTGTTTGAGTTTTGTATAGACTTTTATAAAAAAGACTATGCAGAAATAGCATATATGTACGATGAAGGAAAAACTCAACAAGAAATTAATCAGTTAATAAAAGAGTTTAAAGTAAGAAGTTTTGAAGAGTTTAAAGAAAAAAACTTGGAGCTAGAAGAAGCAGCAAAAAAATATGCTGAGAAAAAAGGAGTAAACTTAAAGTTTGTTTAAATAATTTTTAACTCAAGTTTAGGATTAGAGCCAATTATATATCTAGACTTGATAGTTAAGAATCCTTTTTCGTTGTTGGAAACATCCTGAATGTACTTAGGAACAGTTAAACCACTTTCATTTATCATAAGCTTCTCATTTTTATAAATTGTAATTTCTGTCATCACCACAATTTCACTAGCTGTAGAAAGTTCTTTCTCTCTTAAAACTGTACGTTTTTCAATAAAATTTAAATTGTTTGAATTTTTTTCAAACAACCACTCACTCGAATTCAGTGCTTTTTTACTAACTTCAAAAACCTTATGATGTTCACGATAATATTTTTGTTGAATGTTAGGTTCATCGTTTTTGTATGAGCTAGTACCAATAGCTAATGTAATTTTCTCAGGAACAAAAACAGTATTTGAATTAGACTGCTTCATTAAATTATAAAAAACAGAAACTTGTTGCTCACTATCCAACGCACGTTGCATCGTCTCACTTAAAATAATATCTGGAGAAAAGTTTTTAGGGAATTTATATTTTGTAGCGTCTTGATTTATAAAGTTGATATTATGGTTTTCTAAATCTAGTTTTTTAATTGTACTTTTTAAAGTTTCAAAACTCAGAGGGTTTATCTCTAAAAGTGAGTATGTTATATTCAAATCAGCATACTTTAATATAAAAGGAAGTATAAGCGAAGCAAAAGGACCAGTACCAGCATAAAGTATATGTAATGAGTCTTTTTGATAGATCTTCTCTTGAATAGCAATATCAATTCCTTTGATAAATTTTAGAGTTCTTTCTAAATCATCAAGGCAATTAGCTGCCCATAAAGTACCTATTGCTACACCATTTTCAAGTTGAACATTATTTTGATGCTCTTCATGATTTATAGCTTCATTTGAAATTCTAAAGAGTAATTGTTTATAATCTTTTAAAGAAGAAGAATAATTAGATGTTTCATCAAAGAATTTAGAAGTAATATGTAGTAACTCTTTTTTTAAATTCATTACAAGCTATTATAAGAGTTGTTTATTTTGATGTAAGCTTTGATAACTTCTGTTCCATTTCATTAATAAGTTTTTTCGAAGCAGGTTCATTGCTACGTTTTAGCTCGTTTAGGATAAGGTGTATTGTTTCTGGTGAATCAATTTCTTCTTGTTTAGGTTGAAAACTTTCTTTTGGAGCAAGAGAGAAAAATAAAGTATCAGACCATTCGTTCCTTTCAGCATCGATAACTAAATGAATACGGTCTTCATTTCCTTTATTAGTAACTGAATGTATATAGTTTACATTCGTATACCAACATTCACCAGGTAACATTTTCAATTGTTCATTATTTAAAATAAACTCAACCTTATTATTCGTAATAATTGGAATATGTAAGCGAAAGTTGCCATCTTCATAGCCTAGTTTGTAGTCACGATGAGGTTTAATTTCTGCACCAACATTCAAACGTAATAAGCGAGCAGATGAAATAGGACATTGAAAAGAGTTGATAACCTCTCTAAAATAATTGCAATCATTCATTATCGGAGTTTCCTTAATAGTACTATTATCATTTTGAAAAGCAAAAATATTAGAAGCATCACCATTGCCAGCGTACAAAGAGATTGCTTTCCACTCACCTTGATATCCAGATGTGTTGAAATGAGGAATCCAATGTTGATTTACAACTAAAGAATAATCATGTAATAGTTTATCTGTATCAAACAGAAAAGGAAGTTTTAAAAAAGTAGTAGTTTTAATTTCTTTCACTTGTATGTGTAATTGTTCTACAGCAAGTTACTAGAAAAATTGTAGATTAAATCGTTTTTAGAATAGGTGTTTATTTTTTAGGCATAAATGAAAAAATAACGACCAGTACTAAATAACTATAATAATTATTTAGCACTAGTCAGAAAATATTTTTTAATTAAAATGCTTTATTTGTTTTAAAAGAAGCAACACTAGTTCCTCCATTTGTAACACTACCATCATTGTATTTAGCATAAGGTCTAAAGTAATAAGTGGTTTCAGGTGTTAATTCTTCAATAAATTCAGTATAAATATTTTTAAAAATATTACCAGATACATCAGTATCTAAGGCTATAGAGCTGTTAGAAAAATCTTCATTTAAACTATATTCAAAACCAATTTCTTTAGGAGATTCTTTTTCTATAGAAATTACTTCTAATTCTGGGGTAATACCTTCTGAATTTTTAAAGAATAGTTTCGGTTTGATTATCATGTTAATTGACCTACTTTCACTAGCGTCTATACTAGTGTTTATTTTAATTTCATTTCCATAGAAATATGTGTTATCACTTAGTTTAAAATAACCTCTAATATAATAAGTTGTTTCGTTTTGTAAATTGTCGACTATACCTGTAATATTGTCAGCAGGACCTGCGGCAACCACAGTATTGTTGCCATTAGGAATAGGGTTTGATGATTTTCCATATACAAATCCTCTATCAGTTACATCAGCTAAATCATTACCATCTTTAAAAGTGCCTTTTAAATATATTTTAAGAGTATTATTGTGGTTAATAAAATAATTAAAATCATTACTAGTATTGAAACTAGTTGGTATTATTTCTATTTCGTTTTCTTCACTAGAGCAGTTAGTAAGTATAATAGAGATAAATAAAAAAAATAGAGGTTTTAAAAAATGTTTAATTTTCATGTAGTTTTAATTTTTAATTTTTTGCAAAACTCAATATTTTAAATCATTTAAATATGAAAGATAAAGATATAATGAGTTCGAAAATCAGAAAATAGAACTTTAATTAACTCTTTTTTAAATGAAAGAAATAGGTTTTTATAGGTTAAATATTATAAAAAGCTATTTTTATAATTAGTAGGAGTAGTACCAGTTTCTTTCTTGAAGGCACTATAAAAAGCACTTTTACTTTTAAAACCAACCTCTAAACTAATACCTTCAATACTATAGTTTTTTGAATTATTACTTTTTAAAATTTCTATAGCTTCATTAACTCTAAAACCATTTATAAAAGTTTTAAAGTTTTTATTTGAAATTTCATTAATAACAAAAGAAATTCTTTTAGGGTGTTGATTTGTAATATTAGCTACATCAGCAATGGTTAAATCTGGATCTTTATATTTTTTATGTAAAATTATAGTTTGTTGAATATGGTTAAATAAATCTGTATCAACTTTACTTATTTTATTCTCGCTATTAAAATTGTTCTTCTTTTCAATCTTAGAGTCTTTTTGTTGAGTCAAGTTTTTAATTGTTTGTTGTTGTAGCCCATAAATACTAATCCAGTATAAAAGCCCAACATCAATTAAAATAATAAATAAATTGAGAGTTTTATTTGTTATTTCAGGTAAAAAATGAAGTGTGAGCGTAAAAAAGAGACCAATTGACATAAATGTTTTAGCCCATTGTAGCTCTTTACCTGTAGTAGAAGTGTATTGATTGTTAGTTTCTTCGGTATGTTTTTTTATAAAAGTATAAGTTTTGTAGTATATAAAAATATCATATAAATGCCCACCTATATGATTTACAAAACGAAATTCTTTTGAAAGTTTTAACTGTTCTAACCCTGATGATAAATTAAGATAAACCAATATATCTATAATTAACATTAACAAACCTGGTAATAAATAAAAATAGACTTTATTAGATTTAGGTAGTATAGAAATATTTCTTATATAAACATAAAAAAGAGGGAATAGTAGCCAAGTAAAATCAACAGGAAGATTATTTAAAAAAGAGTAATTTTTATCTAAATCTAAAAGTTTAGCTATTGGTTTGAGGTAATTTATGGAGTAAGCAAAAATAAATAACCCTAAAAGTAATGTAGGGCGATTATTTTTTTTATCCAAGTAAATTAAAAGTATACTAAATATAATTCCTTGAATAAGGCCGAGTAAATAAATTATAGGAATTAAGTAACTATCTAGATTCATAATACTGTTCTAATTAAACACAAAATTAGATATTCTTCTTTACAAATAAGAAGTGTAAATAATAGTATTTAAATTTTAAAACTGTATTGCTAATCAAAAATGATAGTAGTAGCTATAAGCAATCTCTTTGTTAATATGAAACTAAATCTTTAATTCGATTCGTAATTGTTTTTTTAATATCTTTAGGATAACTTCTATCCCCGTGAAAAACATCGGCCATCGCTTCACTAAACTGCTGACCATATTTTTTTAATACAATATTTCGGATATTCTTTTGCTCGTAAAACCATTTTGAAAGCCATAAACCAGTTTTTATTTCAGGAAGTAGGCTTTCTGATATTTTTTCTAAATATAATTTAGTAGCTAATTCAGGCTCTTTTTCACTCTCAATAATTGCTTCAGCAGCCAATTTACCACTGTAAATAGCATTAGAAATTCCTTCAGCAGTAATAGGATCAGCAAAACCAGCAGCGTCACCAATTAAAAACACATTATTTTTAACAAAACCATCTGTACGAGGAGCAACAGGAATTTGAAAACCATGTTGTGATTCGCTAACAATATTTGTAATTCCTAATGTTTTTAAGTATTCTTGATAATATTCTTTCAAGTTAATTTTAGTTCTTCTAGCAGAGGCAACCCCAATAGATAAATGCTTTTTCTTTGGGAAGTTCCAAGCATAACCGTAAGGAATAGCATCAATATCAAAACGAACTTCTTTTGATAAACGTTTAAAGTCTTCGTCAGAAACTTCTACTTCATATTCTAAAGCAGGAATTAATTTACGAGTATCTTCTTTCCACCCAGCCATTTTAGCTGTAGGACTCAAAGCACCATCGGCAGCGATAACAAAATTAGCAGTAAAATTACCTTGAGAAGTTTCAAGAGTAATAATATCATCAGAAAAAGTTAGTCCTTTTAGCTTATGGTTTTCTAGTAAAGTAGCACCAAACTCTTTTGCTTTTTGCGTGATAAGATTGTCAAAAGAATCACGCATAATCATAGAAATAGTTGGTTCTTCTCTATGCGTTTTAAAGTGAAGTTTCTCTCCCAAATAAATATCAACAGTATGAAACTCTTTTTCAACGACCTCTTTAATATCAAAAGGTAAGTTTTTGCGACCTCTAAAAACAAAACCTCCACCGCATGTTTTATAGCGTGGTAAAGTTTCTTTTTCAATAATAACTGTTGAAATTCCTTTTTGAGCTAAGTAAAAAGCTGTTGAAGCTCCTGATGGTCCGCTGCCAATAATAGCAACATGGTAATGCTGTTTCATAGTATTATTTTTAGTTCGGTTAAAAATACACTTTTATACCGAATTAAAAATTAATTTACCAATGTAAACGAGTCATAACAGGGTAGTGGTCAGATAGTTTTATGTCTCCGTAGGTTTTAAATTGATTCACAGTAGCTTTTTTATCTGTTAAAATAAAATCGATTCGCATAGGATAAATGTACCTAAAAGACTTGCCTAAACCAATTCCACATTCAATAAAAGCATCTTTTTTATCAGAAGCCAATTGTTTATAAGCCCAAGAATAAGCGGTGTTATTAAAGTCGCCACAAACAATTTTTTTACCTTTCCATGAATACTCATGCTGTTGAATTAATTCAACCTGACTTACTTGTTTTACAAAACCATTTTCTAAACGTTTAAATAAACGCTCAGAACTTTTTTCTCCAAAATTTTCTTTTTTCGGATTTAGTTTTAATGATTCTAAATGCACATTATAAACACGAACGGTGTCATCTTTTACAAGAATATCGGCAAAAATGGTGTTGTTAGCACTTTGTTTAAAATCAAGAGAACCAGAGTTTATAATTGGGTGTTTGGAATAAATAGCTAATCCAAATTTATTCGTTTTCGTTTTCGTTTTGATGTATTTATAAGGAAGTTTAATATCTAACATTTTAGAATTGTAAAATTCCTGTACAGCAATAACGTCTGGATTTTCATTATTGATGAACTCATAAATCTTTTGTTCAGTAGTAATATCTTCTTCATGTTTATAATGATTAAACAAGTGGACATTGTAGCTCATTATTTTTAAATCATCATTTAAAATTACCTCCTTATTAGAAAACTTAACTAAGGGAGTAGAAACAAACCATCCTATGGCTAAAACAAGTAATGATAAAAAAGCATTTTTATGCATTTTAATAAGCCAATACACAAAAAAAGCAATGTTTACGATAACTAAAAACGGAACAAACAACCCAAAAACAGAAAGGAAAGGAATTGTTTGTGGAGATACGTACGGAAGTGCATATGATAGCAATAAAACAGCTGCAAAAACTGAATTGATAAAGAATATAAACTTATGAGCTATCGAAAACTTTTTCATCTAATTTTTTCCTTGTTTAAATAAAAACTCTTTTTCACTTTTACTTAAAGTATCGTATCCAGATTTACTAATTTTATCTAAAATAGCGTCAACTTCTTCTTGGTTTCTAGTCTTATCAACGTTAGGTTTTGGTGTTTTATTACCAGATTTATAAACTGTTTTGAGTTTTCTTTCTTTTTTAGAAAAAAGTTTGTTTACCGATTTAAAAATGTCCAACTCCTTATTACTAGCACTACGAACATAGAAAAAGCCTAGTAGGGCACCACCTAAATGTGCTAAATGTCCACCAGCATTACCAGCAGGAATTTGAATAATATCAATAGCAACCCAAATACAAGCTAATACCCATAGTTTTACAAAACCAATTAACGGGAACTTTAATTCATAATTAGGCATGTAAGTAGCAATACCAATAAAGATAGCAGAAATACCAGCTGAAGCACCTAACAAAACACTATTATGAGCAACATTTTGTAAGGCAGGAAAAAAATTATAACTCGCAACAAAAATAATACCTCCAAAAAGTGTTCCTAGTAAATAAAAACTGAGTAATTGTTTAGGGGTAAAGTATTGTTGAAATAAATGCCCGATATAAAATAAGGCAATTAAGTTTAGTAGAATATGTAAAAAACTAGTGTGTAAAAAACCATAGGTAATAATAGTCCAAGGTTTAACAATAAAGTCATCAAAGTTAGCAGGTAACGCAAGCCATTCTACTAAAAAGTTTGTTTTTGATTGAAAAAGAAACCCAAAAGTATTGGTCACAAAAACAAGTAAGAAAACAGCTAAGTTTACGTAAATTAATTGTTCAACAATTCCAGCATGTTTGAATCTATATTTTAAGTTTTCGAGTATATTCATATTTTATGACTTCTTGAATAAAGACAAGTTAAGATACTAAATTAACGAAATTTAAATTGATTTTTTTTCCAGTACCAAGCAATGATAAAACCGATAATAGCACCGCCAATATGCGCAAAATGCGCAATGTTACCAATTGAATAACTAGTCATACCAAAGAATAAATCACTTAAAATAATTAAAGGAATAAAGTATTTGGCAGCAATAGGAACAGGGAAGAAAATCAATGCTAGTTTAGCGTCAGGATAAGTTAACCCAAACGCAACTAAAATTCCATAAATAGCACCAGAGGCACCAACGGCAGGCGTGTGGTATAAACTATAAAACTCACTCATAGTTTTATTAGACAAAGTTATTAAGCTATCGTTATACTGACCTGAACTTAAAATATTTTGAATTTCAGCAGGGGAAACTCCCATACCAATTAGCTGTTCGTATATTCCATTGAATTGATAGTAATTCACGAAAGTGTAAATTAAACCTGCACCAATTCCTGCAGAAAAATAGAAGAATAAAAATTTATTTCGCCCCCACATTTGTTCAAGTGGGGTACCAAATGCCCATAAACCATACATGTTAAAAAGTAAATGTGCTGGTCCGCCATGCATAAATATGTGTGTAACATATTGCCAAACCCCAAAATGTTCGTTTTTTGGATAATGTAAAGCAAATAGATTAGTTAAATCCATGTTTAATAACTGCGGAGCAAAATACATAATCACGTTAATGATTATTAAATGCTTTATGGCTTGTGTTAATCTAGGCATATTACTTTTTATTTATTAAAAATGGCATCAATTTCATTTAAAGCTAATGTTTTAAATGTAGGTTTGCCAAAGGGTGAAATATTAGGTTCTTTGCAAGAGAATAAGTTGTTTACTAAATTTTCTTGTTCTTTTGCACTTAAAGAAGTTCCTGTTTTTATAGCTAATGATTTAGCAAATGATTTTGCCATCACGTCAAAGTGACTAAAACTACTATCAGGTACTTCGAGTTTAATATCGTCTAATAACTGTTCTAAAATAAGGGTGATTTGACTTTCACTTATTGAAGTAGGAATTCCGGCAATTACTACACTTTCTTTGGTGAACTCGTCAAACATAAAACCAGCACTCTCTAAATCAGATTTTATACTGTATATCATTTCAATATCTGATGAAGAAAAAGAAATATTTACAGGAAACAGCAATTGTTGACTACTTGCTTCTTTAACAGTAATGTTCTCTAAAAATTCTTCATACAAAACACGTTGGTGTGCTAAAGATTGATGAATTAATACCACGCCTGATTTTATAGAACTCAACAAGTATTTTTTTTGAATTTGGAAGGTTTTTCCAGTTTCAGTTTCTTGCTCAGATTCAAAAAGTTGTTCTTGCTGAATAGGCTCAATGGTTTCAGTATTTGTATATAAAGCTTCCCAACTTCCAGTATCTTTTTTAAAGTTAGATTGATAACTGTGCGTTGTGCTACTTTTAGGTGAGCTATTTGTATTAGACGGCTCTTTGTAATTAGTTTCCGTTTTAAAAGGATTAAATGTAGGGTCAACAGTTATTGGAGGAACAGATGAGTTACTCTTTTTGCTATAATCGTAAGGAGTATCTAAAGTAGCATCTCTGTCAAAATCCAATACAGGAGCTACATTATATTGCCCCAAACTATGTTTTACAGTAGCACGTAAAATAGCGTATAATGCTTTTTCGTTATCAAACTTAATTTCCGTCTTTGTTGGGTGAATGTTAATATCAATTGTATTAGGAGGTACCTCTAAATACAAGAAATAAGAAGGATGGGAACCACTTTCTAATAAACCTTCAAAAGCATTTACCACAGCGTGGTTTAAATAAGAACTTTTTATAAAGCGGTTATTTACAAAAAAGAACTGTTCACCACGTTTTTTCTTTGCGAATTCAGGTTTAGCAACAAATCCGTTAACAGTTATAATATCTGTTTGCTCATTAATAGGAACTAATTTTTCGTTCATTTTAGCCCCAAAAATAGCTACAATACGTTTGCGTAAGTTGCTTTTTTTTAAATGATAAACCTCGTTGTTGTTATGATGTAATAAAAAAGAAATAGTAGGATGTGCTAAGGCTACACGTTGAAATTCATCAACAATATGACGCGTTTCAACAGTGTCAGACTTTAAAAAGTTACGACGTGCAGGAATATTAAAAAATAAATTTTTAACAGCAATACTAGTTCCTTTCGCAGTTGAAACTACTTCTTGAGAAGTTATTTCACTACCTTCAATTTTTATCTGTGTTCCTAACTCGTCATCTTCTTGTTTCGTTTTTAACTCAACATGCGCAATGGCAGCAATAGAAGCTAAAGCTTCTCCACGAAAACCTTTAGTATTTAGGTTGAATAAATCTTGTGCATCTTTAATTTTTGAAGTGGCATGACGTTCAAAACTTAAACGAGCATCCGTAGCACTCATTCCCTTACCATCATCAATTACTTGAATTAAAGTTTTTCCAGCATCTTTTAACAATAAGGTGATAGAAGTAGCACCAGCATCAATAGAGTTCTCAATCAATTCTTTTACTACAGAAGCAGGGCGTTGCACAACTTCTCCAGCAGCAATTTGGTTTGCAACATGATCAGGTAGTAACTGTATAATATCTGACATTTAATTATTTTTTGGGAAAAAGATTGTAAGATCAAAGTCGATAATAAACAAGAAAATAAGCGTTAAAACTAACGCTATAATAACTATAGTTTTATTCAGTTTGTAACCAGACTCTTTAAATTCGTCAAAAGCAGCATTAAACTTTCCCTTTAAACTTTTTCTTTTTCCAACAGTAGTTCTGTATTCATCAAACTTTTGTTTTATCTCATAAGGATTTCCTTCTCCTTGATAATAACGAGGTTTGTAATCGAACTTTTTATTTTCTCTTTTGATAAATCCCATAAAATTGTTGCTTCTTTAATAGCTTAAGTGGAACAAAAATCACACCAAATAAGACGAATTCCAAAGTTACTGAATTATAGAGAGGTGGTCAAAAAATGTGTATAAATTAAAGTTAAAAAGCGTTTAGATTCCACAATCTAAACGCTTTTTAATAATATTTAACTATAACAGAATTAATTAAAAACCTAATGATTTTGATGGACGTTCTTGATTTTTAATTGCTGCCATTTTAACTGCAGCTACTGCACATTCAATTCCTTTGTTACCTAGTTTACCGCCTGAACGATCAATAGATTGTTGTTTGGTGTTATCGGTCAATACACAGAAAATTACAGGAACATCGTACTTAATGTTTAAATCTACAATTCCTTGAGTAACTCCTTCACATACAAAATCGAAATGCTTGGTTTCACCTTGGATAACATTTCCAATGGCGATAATAGCATCTAGCTTTTGTGTTTCGATCATTTTTTTACATCCGTACACTAATTCAAAACTACCAGGAACATCCCAAGAAACAATATTTTCCTCTGTAGCTCCACAATCTAATAAAGTTTCAATAGCACCTTTATGAAGGTTTTTAGTGATTTCAGGATTCCATTCTGAAACAACAATCCCAAATCGAAAAGACTTCGCATTTGGGATTGTTGCTTTATCGTAATAAGATAAATTTGTTGTTGCCATTATTGAGCGTATTTTGCACTGTTGATATACTTTTCAATATCTCTTCCTTGATCAGAATCAGCGTATTTTTCTTTAATGGTTGTGTATAATTTTTCAGCTTTACTGTATTCTTTTAAATCCATTGCAATTTGAGCTGCTTTGAATAAAAATAAAGGCGTAGTAAATTGATTGTCTTTTTTATTAGCTGCCTGTTGATAATAGTCTAAAGCATCTTCTGGCTGATTGATATCAGCAAAAGCATCACCAATAGCTCCTAAAGCAGTAGGCCCTAATAGCTCATCATCTGAACTAAAGCTGCTTAAATACTCTATAGCTTCTTCGTATTTTTTTATTTTTAAGTAAGAAATACCTGCATAATAGTTTGCTAAGTTTCCTGCTTTTGTGCCACTAAATTGATCAGCAATATCAATAAAACCATATTTTCCATCACCACCTTCTAAACCTAAAGTGTATAATGAATCAGCAATAGCACCAGCAGAGGTATTTGCTTTTTCAAAGAAAGTACGAGGATATGCTAATTCGTTTGAAGCTTCTTGTTGTGTTGGCTCAGCAATAAACTTGTTATAAGCTAAGTACACTAAAATTAAAGCTGCAACAGCTACCAATCCGTAAAATAATGGCTTGCTATTTTTTTCAATCCATTCTTCTGATTTATTCGCCGTATCATCTAAAGTATTAAATACTTCAGCAGTAGTACTTTGAGATTCATCAAATGTTTCTTCTACTTCTTGTGTAACCTTTTCTTTCTTAGGTTTGTAACCTCTTTTCTTGTATGTAGCCATAATTGCTTAAAAAATTAGTGGCGACAAAAATAGTTTTTTTAATTGGATTTTAAAAGTCGTTTTTTCGTAAATTTTCGATAATTTGCGCTTTCTTTTAGTAACAGGGCTCATTCATGTATTTACAAAAACTTTCTTTGGTAAACTTTAAGAATATTGAATCTCAAACTTTTGATTTTCAAAAGAAAATTAACTGTTTTGTAGGAAATAACGGTATTGGAAAAACCAATGTGTTAGACGCAATTTATTACCTGTCATTTGCTAAAAGTTACTTCAATTCGATTGCAGGACAGAATATTCGACACGGTCAAGATTTTTTTATGGTTGAAGGAGATTATTTGTTAAACGACCGACAAGAAAAAATTATCTGTTCCTTAAAAAGAGGTCAGAAAAAAGTATTGAAACGCAATGGAAAAGCCTACGAAAAATTTTCTGAACATATAGGGCAGTTACCGTTGGTGATTATTTCTCCTGCGGATAGGGATTTAATTGTTGAAGGAAGCGAAACGCGTCGTAAATTTATTGACGGAGTAATTTCTCAACAAGATAAAAAGTATTTACAAACGTTAATTTCGTATACTAAAACGGTGAGTCAGCGAAATGCATTGTTGAAGTATTTTGCTGCCAATAGAACATTTGATGCGTTAAATTTAAAAGTATACGATGAGCAGTTAATTGAGTATGGAACGGTTATTTATAACAAAAGAAAAGCTTTTTTAGAAGAGTTTGTGCCTATTTTTAACGATAAGCATAAAATTATTTCTGGAGCAAACGAAGAGGTAAATTTACGTTATAAAAGTCAGTTGCACGAGGTGTCTTTAGAAGTTTTGTTGCAACAAAACTTAGAGAAAGATAAGATGCTGCAGTATACATCTGTTGGAATTCATAAGGATGATTTAAATTTTGAAATAGAGGAACATCCTATTAAAAAGTTTGGTTCACAAGGACAACAAAAATCGTATTTAATAGCATTAAAGTTGGCACAGTTTGAGTTTATTAAAAAGCAATCTAACGTAACTCCTATTTTGTTATTGGATGATATTTTTGATAAGTTAGATGAAAACCGTGTTGCTCAAATCGTCGATTTAGTGAATAGTGATGAATTTGGACAAATTTTTATTACAGATACCCATGCTGATAGAACAGAGGAAGTGATAAAAAAGAGTAATCAAGAATATCAGATTTTTAAATTATAATCTTAGTAGCAAGAAAACAAGGCAAAAAGCAAATCAAATGGCTAAAAGAGAAAACGATAGTTTTTCAATCAAAGATTTAATGGGAAGCTTTATTCAAGAGAATAATAAGTTGAAAAAAGGATTTCAAAAAATTCATATTGACGAAGCTTGGGAAAAATTGATGGGTGCAGGAGTGGCTTCGTATACCAGTGAAGTAAAACTACAAAACGGAACCTTAATTGTTCGTTTGTCTTCCTCGGTACTACGAGAAGAATTAAGTTACGGTAAAGATAAGATTATACGCATGATTAATGAGGAAATAGGAGAGGAGCTTGTTAAAAAACTGATGTTGGTGTAGAATGCAAGGTATGTATTATAGCTAACGTGATTGTATAAGCGTAGTGCGAGGTTAGAAGCACTTCACTTTTGTTTAACCTTAAGATTATAATAGTCTATTTTTCGTATTTAGCACTCTACTCCGCATTACGCTTATACTTTGTTGGTAGTAGTTTTTTTCCAATTATCATTTGAGAATAATAAACCGAAATAGAAATTACCATACTTGGCACTATAAATAACAGTAGGTCATATAAAATTATTTCAAAACCATATTTAAAAGAGCTTATTAAAATTATGACCGCTAATAATATATTTATTGTAATAAAAAGTAATAAATGTTTTAAGTAATTTTTTATTAAAAGTATTGAAAGTGGTGCAAGCCACCAAAACACAAAAAAATAGAAATAGTAACTATAATTTACGTAACAACTGATTTCGGTAAATTTTTTTATGTGATTACTAACTATTCCTTCGATTAAAGGAAAAACAAACTGTCCAACTAAAAGCAGTATTAGAAAATTAGACAAACAAGATAAAAAATAAAATTTTCGCATTCTATATATAAAAGTATGTGTGATTGCTATTATTTAGTTCTCTTTTTCCTGAAAGTGTTAATACCCCATCACATTCTATACTTCCCATATAAGATCTACCCCTACCTCTGCCTGCGCCGATAGAGCAAAACCCATCATCAGCAACCCAATATTTTTGAATACTTGTAATAATTTCTACATGTCCTTTTCCAAAAACAACAATATCTCCAACTTTAACATCTTTATAATTTTTTCTTTTTCTTAAAGAAGATTTACCCATATAGATTTGTTCTGGGTCATAATAATGATTATTTGATGAAGTAAAGTTATTTAAACCGTATAAATAAATAGCATCACCAACAAAAACATTACAAAGCCAACGTTTTCCGTTTCCTAAATCACTCCAGAACACACTGTATAAGTTTATTTTCCATTTACTCATACAAGCTTCTCTTAATCTAGAAAAGTGAGATATATTGTCTAAGTTAATTCCTCTCCCTTCATATCCAAACCCAGCAAGAGTTGAAATTGTCATTCGTTGCTTCATACTAAGGTTATTCCATTTTCGTTTTCTCTCAGATGATTTTAATTTTTTCCAATCTATAAGACTTGGAAACGGTCTCGGCTATGAGTAGTTGCGTGGCCTAGCACTTAACTTTGCAAGTACACACCAAACTGAAAATCCGCGAGGATTTTCAGAAATAGGCGAGACCAAGCAATTACTTATAGCCATTGTTGTGGCAAGTTTTTATTTGTAATCTAATTCTTCAGGTCGCTTAACAACTGTTACTTCTTGACCAGGAAAATCTTTTAAATCTTGATTAAAATTTTCATCTATCGATATAGCATATTTTCTTTCTGACATTAAAATTGTTGCAATGTGAGTATGGTCTTGTTCGTTCGACCTTAAACTCTTATGAATTTTTTTGGTGAAATTTTCTGTAATAAATTCTTTTATGTTTTGGTTGCTAAATTTTAACAGCCTACCTTGAGCAGTCATAGTAGAAATTATTACTGGTATAGAAGTAGATTTAGAACAATCTCTTGAAGAGCTTAAATACTCCTTTAGTAATAAATTAGAAGTCACTAAATATGCATCATTATCCTTATCATTATTATATTCTAACAACCATTTAATTAGTTCTTTATAATTTTCATCAGCCGGATTAACAAAGTTCTTTGCAATGTTATTATCAATAAAAATATCTTTCATTAGTTAGCGGATATTGCAATGTTCATAACATCTAACATATAGGTGTCAAAGAAACCTTTTGGTGCACCTTTAATCTGACCATTTTTTAAAAAATTCAGTTCATATTTTTTAGTTTTCTGACCATTATTTTCAATATAATATGTGTTTACTTGATTTTCAGATATTTTTTCTTCAGTAACAGCAAGTCGTAGTCTATTTATTAGATATTCACTATGCGTTTCTATAACATATCTCTTTTCGCTGTTCTTTATTTGTGATATTATATAATCCGCAAATTGGGCTTGAATTTTTGGGTGTAAATGTATTTCTGGCTGTGCTATAAATAATGTGGATTTTTTACCAAGTTGTAAATCAGCTACAATTATTGGTAGAAATTGACTTATTCCAAATCCGACATCAGAGAGAGCAGACCAAATACCATCCTTTTTATTACGAATTAGGATTTCAAATCTACCTCCATCTAATCTTTTTGTTTTAATTTCATAAAATAACCCAATCTCTTTCATTGTAGACAATAGCTCTTTGTATTTTGGGTCATTTTTACCTTCCCAAGCGATTATTTGGTCTTCATAATTTTCTCCAAACTTCCCAACCTTAAGGTTGAGTTTTGATGTTTCATAATATGTTCTTTCTGGGTAAAGTCTAAAGGAACTTATGTAATTTGTGCCATCATCAAAAGTTGTAAACACTTTGCTAATTGTGCTCAAAGTGGTATCTAAATAAAAATTTCCCTTACTTTTTACTACACCTTCTAATTCACTTATGTTAGTGAATTTGAATTCAATTTCATTCTTTTGATTACTATATCTTTTAAGTATTTCATCTGCAGACTTTTCATCTTTACCTTTTTTATCATCTTTTTCTATCTCTGAAAAAACTTTGTCAAAACTTTTAAATATTTTATTTAAAAAATCAGGATTTCTATAATTGTAATTTGGATCATTTTCAGGAAAATACTTGAATTTCAAGTCATATTTTTTAATTTTTATTATTTCCAAACTATAATAATCTGATGAAGCTGACAATGACTTTAAAACAGGTAAATTATTTGTTTTATCAGCTCTCCATATAGTATTGATAGTTTCAATTTTTTCTCCTTTTTTAAATTTAAAACCAATCTCTATATCCAAATTATTGTCGTGGTTATGAACAATTTCTGCATAATCTCCCATTTTAATATATTTCCCATTTGGTGAAAATTGAAAAGGAAATTCTCGAGATTGAATTGCACCTAAAACCCCATACATCAGCGAGCTTTTCCCACTACTGTTTGCTCCTGTAAGTAAGGTTATGTCGGATGTATTTATGCTTATTTCGTTAAAGCATCTAAAATTTTTTAATGTTATTTCTTCTATTTGCATAATGTTATTTCAAATTTGCCACAACTTGTTTATATAGATGTAAAATACATCGTTATACACCTGTTTTGGTAGGTTTATAGTTGTATTTTATGTTTGTTTATACTTTTACGAACTTACTAATATTAATTTAATTTTCTTACGGGATTCCATAAGCTAAGTTATTTAGGGGATAAAAGATGTTTTACGGAGTAGCAACGGTGCTATATATAGCTGTTGACACACTTTATTGAATACTCCCCAACGAAACCATCAGCGCGTCACGCTGAGCTTTTCTCAACACAACGAAGCCGTCAGCGCGTCACGCTGAGCTTTCCTCAAGGCAACGAAGCCGTCAGCGCGTCACGCTGGTCTTTCCTCAAGACAACGAAACCATCAGCGCGTCACGCTGAGCTTTCCTCAACACAACGAAACCATCAGCGAGCTTCGTTGAGCTTTCCTCAAGGCAACGAAACCATCAGCGAGCTTCGCTGAGCTTTCCTCAAGGCAACGAAACCATCAGCGAGTTTCGTTGAGCTTTCCTCATCAATATGTAAGTACAATAAAGAGTGTAGAGAGCTTTATGACCGAATTATTGCTAGGGTAAAAGTAAAATCTGCTTTAATAGCAGTGTGTAATAAGTTACTAAAATAAGCTTTTGCAATAGTAAAAACTCGTTACATGATTGTAACGAGTTTTATTAGGTTTCTTTAGTAAGTTGAAGTTAAATAATAACAATTGATGATTTTTCATTAGGATCATACTTGATATTAATTATTTCTCCAACTTTAGGTATAGATAGTTTAGATACGTGCGTTGTGGTACTGATATCAAATTCTTCACCAGAAGCTGATTCAACATGAAGGCTTAACAGAATAATAGGATCAAAATTAACTAACGATCCTGTATCTTGTACTAAAGAAACTTTAGCCTTGGCAGGTATTCCTTCTGTAATTAATCTTTGTTGTTTACCAACTAAATCAATTTGAGCTTCAGAAGCTTCAAGTATATCGTTTGTTTCATCAACAAAACTTTTACCTAAGAATAATTTTGTTAGCCAGCCAACTATACCACCTGATACTACTTTTTTTGTTTGTTGAATTGCTTCTTTTGGATCTTGATCTTTTGCCATTTTTTTTAATTTTAAGTTGTAGAATTGTTTTTTTGCTTTTTATCGGAAGGCAAAACTAGATAATATAATCGCATTTTAACATCCTTAGAAGAAAAGTTTTTATAATGAAAATTTAAAATCAACTAAGTGTCTGTTTTTTAGTGCGTTGACAAGTTTTTAATATGACAAAATGACCTTTTTTTAATAAAAAATAATAGGTGACTGTAAAAATAACAGTCGTATGTTAAATAAAATTAAAAGTAAATAAAAGAAGTTGTGTCGTTTTTTATTTTGGCTTATTATTTGCAAAATAGGTGATTGAAATCACTTAAGGTTTCATATTTGAAATAATGTTTAATTAAAATTTTGTAATTATGAGCAATTTAATTAATGTTCCTAAAAACGGAAGTTTAACAAGCACTAATTCAAACGTAAACTTCCCTAACTTGTCTAGTTGGCTAGATGATGTGTTTAATAGAGATCTTCCAGCTGTGTTTACATCAAACTTTAATACAGGAATTACTTTACCTAAAGTAAATATTAAAGAAACAGCAGATAGTTATATTGTAGAAATGGCTGTTCCTGGTTTAAGCAAATCTGATTTTCATATAAATATTGATAATCAAATATTATCTATTAGCACAGAAATAAAAGAAACAAATGAAGAAAAACAAGAAAACTATACTCGTAGAGAGTTTGGATATTCTTCGTTTAAAAGAACATTTACGCTACCAGAAAGCGTGAATGATGATAAGATTAATGCTAGCTACAAGGATGGTATCTTAAACATCTTTTTACCTAAAAAAGATGAAGCAAAACAAAAACCAGCAAGAACAATTAAAATTTCATAATGATTTTTTATCCTTAAAGGAGGTAAGGAGGCTGAATTATCAGCCTTCTTTATAAATATTTTCCTATTAATTTAATATACAATCATATGCCTAGAAAATTTAAATCAGGAGATTGGGTGAGATTAAAAGGTAGTAATAAAACTCCAAAGATGGAAGTGCTCAAATATATCCTAAAGAAGGATGCCTTATTAGGGGTGAATAATAATGATACTTATTTAGAGTGTGTTTGGTATAAAGAAGGTGAACGAAAATCAAAAATATTTCATCAAAACAATTTAGTGAAGTCACCAGAAACAGGAGGTTTATATAAGGTGTAGAAGTTTAATTAACCTTATTGAGTTTACGAATTGTTTAACAAAAAATTAAAAATGATGAGAAAGTATATGTTATGTATGGTCTTGGCTTTGTTAACTATTAGTTGCAATGGTCAAAAACACAGACAAAAAGAAAGTGTTGAGCGTATAGAAAAACAACCTAAAGGAAGTTGGAAAGTTGATAAAGAGTTTGATGAAAATGGAAACTTGATACGGTATGACAGTATTTATACCTGGTCGCTTAACAATAATGAAACAAATCTTTCTTCTATTGACAGAGATAGTTTGTTAAAATCATTTAAATCTAAATTTTTTACAAACTTTTCAGAATTTCAAACGCAAGGATTTGAAGATGTCTTTTCTGAAGACTCTCTTTTTAGTAAACATTATTTTAGTAATGACTTTTTTAAAAGTAATTTTGGTAGAGAATTTATGGAGATAGATAAAATAATGAAACAAATGGAAGATAGGCAGAAGAAGTTTTTAGAAAAATATCAGTCTGAATTTATAAACCCTAAATAAGCTAATTTAAATTAGCTAAAAGGATGCATTTTGCTTAGTAAAGGGAAAATAATTAGAGAAAGATTTAAAAAAAACTCGCTACAAAACTGTAGCGAGCCTTTATAATATCTATAAATTCAGTAATCTAAATTAAAGATTAAAACATTTCTCTACCAGAAAAGTGGAAAGCTCCTTCTATAGCTGCGTTTTCATCAGAATCAGAACCGTGTACTGCATTTTCTCCAATAGAAGTAGCATATAACTGACGGATAGTTCCTTCAGCAGCTTCAGCTGGGTTTGTAGCACCAATTAAAGTTCTAAAATCTTCAACAGCGTTGTCTTTTTCTAAGATCGCAGCGATGATTGGTCCGCGAGTCATAAACTCAACTAACTCACCAAAGAAAGGACGCTCGCTGTGTACCCCGTAAAAAGTCTCAGCATCACGCTTCGTCATTTGTGTTTTTTTCATAGCTACGATTCTGAAACCTGCAGCATTAATTTTTTCTAAAATTGCACCAGTATGTCCGTTTTCAACAGCATCTGGTTTAATCATTGTAAAAGTTCTATTTGTTGCCATTATTAAATGTAATAAATATCAGTATATGATAAATTTCTTAATTGTTGTTGATTATGCAAACTTTGCATAAATCGGCGCAAAAATACACTTTTTAATGTTATTAGCAAGTTAAGGGTATACTTGGTTGATTTCTTGTAAGATAGATTTGTTTTTACCACGCATTTGAAAGGTTACTTTTTTAGTTTTTAAATCTAAAAGCAACGTTCCATAGCTTAAAGAATTTACAACATTTCCTATTCTGAAGTTGTTTTCTTCTGAAGAAAATGAAGAATAAGCATGTGTTAACCCACTTGAAGTGAAATCTATAAGAGGATAAGCAAGTCCTTCAATAGTTGTTTTAGAAAACTCAGAAATATGTCTATCTCCAGAAAGAAGAATTACGTTGGTGTTTTTAGCTTTTTTAATTAAACTGAATAAATTAGCTACTTCATGAGGAAAGTTACCCCATTTTTCAAAACCATGTTCTTTTGATAAGATTTGAATACTGCTTACAATTATAGTAAAAGTAGCAGTAGAGTTTGTAAGTTCATTTGTAAGCCATTTCCATTGTGTATCGCCTAAAACAGTACCTTCGTTATATTTGTTAGGTTGAAAACGTTGTCCGTTAGTACCTCTAGTAAGTGAAGTTCTAAAATAGCGAGTATCTAAAACAATAATTTTAACACTACCATCTTTTGTGTTGAAAGTTTTAGAGTGGTAAACGCCTCGTTGTTTTCTTCTAGGAGAATCTTTAGGGACATCTAAAAAATCTAAAAATAATTGTTGACTTTCGTCTTTCATTTCAAATTCTACACCTGCATCATTTTTACCATAATCATGATCATCCCATGTAGCAAGAATTGGAACTTTGGTAGTTAGTTCTTTATATCCTTTAACCTTTTTTTGACTTTTATACATACGTTTCATTTTACGCATGTTATTAGTATCTGCATAAATATTATCTCCACCCCAAATCCATACATCAGGTTGAAGTGATAGAATGTTTTCCCAAAAAGGATTGTTAAGTTTTTGGTTATTACAAGATCCAAAAGCAATGGAAAATGTATCTTGACTAAAAGATAGAAAAGGGATACTTAGCAAAAAGGTTAATAGGGTAATAAATTTAGTAGATTTCATTAAGTTTTAATTTTATAGCAAAGAAACAAAAAGCAATACATAAAAAGGTTAATATAGCATTAATTTGTATCTTCGCCACTTATGATTTTAAAGCATTTTACAGAATTAAAAGAGTTCTTATCTAAACCTAGGAATATTGTAATAATTGGGCATAGAAACCCAGATGGAGATGCAATTGGTTCAACACTAGGTTTAAAACATTATTTAGACAAAAAAGGACATACGGCACAAGTGTTAATGCCAAACGAATATCCTGATTTTTTGCATTGGGTTCCTGGGTCAAAAACTGTTAAGCGTTTTGATCGTCAAAACAACCAATCTGTCAAAGCTTTAGCGAAGTCTAACATTGTTTTCTTACTAGACTTTAATGCGTTACATAGAGTAGGAAGTGATATGCAAAACACTTTAGAGCAATACGAAAACGATTTTGCTTTAATAGATCACCATCAACAACCAGACGACTTCATGTATATGTATTCAGATACTTCCATGTCTTCAACTTGTCAAATGGTATACAACTTTATTGAAATGATGGGAGATGTAGAGTTAATAGATAAAAATATAGCAACTTGCTTATATACGGGTATTATGACCGATACAGGTTCTTTCCGTTTTAGATCTACAACAAGTACCACTCATAGAATTATAGCAAATTTAATAGATAAAGGAGCTGAAAATGATAAGATTCACAGTAATGTACACGATGCAAACTCTTACAATAGATTATTGTTGTTAGGGCAAGCACTTAGTAATATGAAAGTTTTACCAGAATATAAAACAGCATTTATAACACTTACTGAGGAAGAAAAGAGAAAATTTAATTACGAAAAAGGAGATACTGAAGGGGTAGTAAACTATGCATTATCTTTGAAAGGAATTGTATTTGCTGCCATTTTTATTGAAGATGAAGAACAAGGAATTGTGAAAATATCTTTTCGTTCAAAAGGAAAATTCTCTGTAAACCAGTTTGCACGTAATTATTTTAATGGAGGAGGACATGATAATGCAGCCGGAGGTAGAAGTGATGATAGCTTGGAAAATACGATAGCAAGATTTAAGTCGTTATTACCTACATACCAACAAGAGTTAGAAAAATCGTATGAAGCATAAAATAATACTTTTTGTTTTTACAGCTATACTTATAGTGTCTTGTAAAGAGCCGCAAGCAAGAAGACCAAAGCAACACGGTACAACAAATTTTTATAAAGAAGTTCTTAAAGAGAATAAGAAACTAAACGCTTTAGAAAAAAAACGTTTAGAAGAATGGGTGGCTAAAGATACTCTTAAAGAATATAAAACTTCACCTAACGGTTTTTGGTATACATATATTACTAAAGATACATTAAACTCAAGTTCTCCGAAGTTTGAAGATTTAGTTATGTTGTCTTACAATATAGTAAGTCTAAATGGAGATGTTCTTTATGAAACAAAGGAGAGAAGTTACAAAGTAGATAAAGAAGATTTTATTCCTGCATTACAAGATGGAATAAAGTTGATGAAAAAAGGAGAAACTATTACATTTGTCATTCCATCATACAGAGCTTTTGGAGTTACTGGAGATGGAAATAAAATAGCTGTAAATCAGCCAATACAAAGTACAGTAACATTAATCGATATAAAATCAAAAATAGAAGAATGAAATTAACCAACATTTTAGCAGCTACAGTTGTAGGTTTATCAATTGTTTCATGCAGTAACGGTCAGTTTAAACAAAAAAGTTCATTAGCAACAGAAGTAGACTCTGTAAGCTACGCTTTAGGCTTAGATATGGCTAATAAAATAAAAATGAATTTTGATGATATGGATCAGGATTTATTTGTGCAAGGTTTTAAAAATGGTATGGATTCTACAAACCTATTAGTAGAGTCAAAAGATATAAACAATATTTTAAGAGCATTTTTTCAAAAGAAGCAACAAGAAAAAATGAAACAAATGCAAGAAGAGCAAGCTAAAAAAGCAGAAGCTGAATTTGGAGATAACAAAAAAGCAGGAGAAGAGTTTTTAGCAACAAATAAAGCTAAAGAAGGAGTAAAAACTACAGAGAGTGGTTTACAGTATGTAGTTTTAAAAGAAGGAGAAGGCGAAGTTCCAACAGCAAACTCTAGAGTAAAAGTTCATTATCATGGAACTTTAATTGATGGAACTGTGTTTGATAGCTCAGTAGAAAGAGGTGAACCAACTGAATTTGGAGTAGGACAAGTAATTAAAGGATGGACAGAAGGTTTACAGTTAATGAAGCCAGGAGCAAAATATAAATTCTTTATTCCTCAAGAATTAGCCTATGGAGCGCAACAAAGAGGACAACATATTAAGCCTTTTTCAGCTTTAGTTTTTGAAGTAGAGTTATTAGAGATAAAATAAATAAAACTTAAATAGTTGATAATTAATTAGGTTAGCACTTGTTGTTAACCTAATTAATTGTTTATATGAGAAAATAAAAACGAAATAAATGAAATTATTTAAAATTGTATTTGTTGTATTGATAATGTTTGTATCATGTAAATCAGCGAAATACCCTAATTTAGAAAACGGGTTGTATGCAGATATCCAAACAAACAGAGGAGATATCTTAGTAAAGTTTTTTTATGATAAAGTTCCAATGACAGTAGCGAATTTTGTAGCCTTGAGTGAAGGAACACATCCTAAAATGATAGATTCGTTAAAAGGAACACCGTTTTATGATGGAACGAAGTTTCATAGGGTTATTAAAGATTTTATGATACAAGGAGGGGATAGAACAGGAACAGGTGCTGGTGATGCGGGTTATACATTTGCCGATGAATTCCCAATGGATGAAGAAGGAAAACTGTTGTATAAGCACGACGGACCAGGGGTGTTGTCTATGGCAAACTACTCAAGACCAGTTACCAATTCTAGTCAATTTTTTATTACACACAAAGCAACACCTTGGTTAGATGGTGGACATTCGGTTTTTGGTCGTGTTTTGCAAGGTCAGTCAGTAGTAGATACCATTCAGAAAAATGACTATATAAAACAGATAGAAATTTTAAGAATAGGAGAAGAGGCGGCTAAGTTTGATGCTCCAGTAGTTTTTGAAAATGAATTAGCAAACGTTGAAAAGAAAGAAGAAGAGAGAAAGAAAAAGCTAGAAGAGTTAAAACAAAAGTATCAAGAAGAACAAGGAATTAATGATGCAATTACAACTGATTCTGGTTTGAAAATTTTGTCATTACAAAAAGGAAGTGGAAAAAAAGTAAATCCAGCATTACCAACAACAGCGCATTATACGCTGTATTTAGCAGATGGAAGAAAAATAGACTCTAGTTTAGATAAAGGAGAAGCTTTTGTTTTTACTGTAGATGACGAAAACTTTCCATTAATAGCAGGTTGGAAAGAAGGAGTGAGAACAATGAGAGAAGGAGATAAAGTACGATTGTTTATACCTTCTTATCTAGGATATGGAGACCGTAGAGTAGGACCGATACCTCCAAAATCGGATTTAATTTTTGAAATAGAAGTATTAAAAGTAGGAAAGTAATCGTGATAGAAAATATTATACAAAAAGATAAAGAGCTTTTAATTTATCTTAATAGCTTAGGAAATGAGCAATGGGATAGTTTTTGGTTAACAATAACCAATCAATTTACTTGGACACCTTTGTTTGCTTTTCTGCTGTTTTTAGTGTTTAAACAGTTTGGGTGGAAAAAAGGATTATTTACAGTGGTTTTTATAGCTGTTTTAGTAACCTTTTCAGACCAATTCACAAATTTCATAAGAGGAGTTTTTGAGAGATTACGTCCTAATAATGACCCAGAAATAAAAGATGTTTTAAGAACGCTAATTAGGCCTCAAAGTTATAGTTTTGTTTCAGGTCACGCAACCACTTCTACAGTAGTTACAGTGTTTATAATTCTTCTTTTAAAGAAGTATGTAAGATATATAAAAATTCTAGTTCTTTTTCCTTTGATTTTTGCCTATAGCAGATTGTACTTAGGAGTACATTTTCCTACAGATATTTTGGTAGGTTTTGTTAATGGAGGTATCATAGGAAGCTTGGCTTATAAGCTATATACTTTTATGGATAGTAAGTTTAATTTTTAACTATTATTTTGTTATTCTAGTGTAAAATTTAGTGCTATTATGTACATTATTTAATAAACTGTCTAACCTTTATGTAGTATATAGGTGGGCAGTTTTTTCGTGTTGTTATAAATTTATATAATAGTTTCTCTTAGAATATATTATTTAGTTTTTCTTAAGGTGGATAACAAAAGGTGTTTTCCAATACTTAATTTTTAATAGTTCGGTAATGTCCTTGCTCACGCTTTCTACAAGTATCTCATAGGTAAATGAGATGTTCTCTCTAAATATGTTTTAAGTGTAATCTAAATAGCCTTAAACTTTAGGTCTATATATCATACTCGTGACATATTTGAGAAGAAGTAAGTTAACCTATTTAAACTTCTAAAGTTATTTATAATTTGAAACAAAGTGTACAGTCTTTTAGGTATGCTTTACATAGTTTGTTCTTGTTACACTTAATTTTTTGTGTAATGTTATTTTTAGGCGTGATAATTGTAAAATAAAAAAAGCTTACAAATTTGTAAGCTTTTTTTCTTTAATCCCCTAAAAAAAAATCCGAAGCTTTCGCTTCGGACTTGCGGAGAAAGAGGGATTCGAACCCCCGGTCCTGTTACAGACAACGGTTTTCAAGACCGCCGCATTCGACCACTCTGCCATTTCTCCTGAGTGCCTCATCAGATATATTTCCTGATTGCGGGTGCAAATATATGACCTTTTTTCAATTCTAAAAAAGTTTTTTGATACTTTTTTTAATAAAATTTAAGCTTTAAAAGTGTTGTGAAGCGTAATGCTTTTGCTATCAATAAGTTTGGTGTGAAATAAAATTTTAAAAAATTTAAATAAAAAAATAAACTGAATACATAATAGGATGAGGTAATGGATTAATCGATAATTATAAGAATGAAAATTATCGTTTTTAGTAAATAAATTCTACCTTCGTCTTATTAAATAGTAAGGTATGTTTAATTCATTCGGAAATATTTTAAAGTTAACTACATTTGGTGAATCTCATGGAATAGCAATTGGAGGTGTGATTGATGGATTCCCTGCAGGAGTAAAAGTTAATTTTGATGCTATTCAGCAAGAATTAGATCGTCGTAAGCCAGGGCAATCTAAAATAGTAACACAGCGTAAAGAACCAGATACAGTTGAGTTTTTGTCGGGTATTTTTGATGGAGTGACTACAGGAGCCTCAATAGGTTTTGCAATAAAGAATACAAATCAAAAAAGTAAAGATTATAACCATAATACAGATGTGTACCGTCCTTCACATGC
Organism: Tenacibaculum sp. ZH5_bin.1; assembly: GCF_042865525.1. NCBI lineage: Bacteria > Pseudomonadati > Bacteroidota > Flavobacteriia > Flavobacteriales > Flavobacteriaceae > Tenacibaculum > Tenacibaculum sp. ZH5_bin.1. The sequence continues at coordinate 82,400 of NZ_JBEGIO010000007.1, forward strand.
CGATTACACGTATGATAAAAAATACGGAATTAGAGATCATAGAGGTGGTGGACGAACATCAGCAAGAGAAACAGCCAATTGGGTTGTGGCAGGAGCGCTAGCAAAGCAATTAATCAATCACATTAATATAAATGCATTTACATCATCAGTAGGAGACGTTTTTATGGTAAAGCCATATCAAGATTTAGACTTTTCTAAAATTGAAAGTAACATTGTCCGTTGTCCTGATGAAGTATCAGCACAAAAGATGATTGCTAAAATTCATGAAATACGTAAAGCAGGTGATACTGTTGGAGGAACAATAACATGTGTAGCACAAAATGTACCTGTTGGTTTAGGAGAACCTATTTTTCATAAATTACATGCAGAGTTAGGAAAAGCCATGTTATCTATAAACGCTGTAAAAGGATTTGAGTTTGGAAGTGGTTTCTGTGGAGCAAAAATGCAAGGTTCTGAGCATAATGATATTTTTAATCCAGATGGAACAACACAAACTAACTTGTCAGGAGGAATTCAAGGAGGAATTTCTAACGGAATGGATATCTATTTTCGAGTAGCATTCAAACCCGTAGCAACAATAATGCAAAATCAAGCAACAACAAACTCAAAAGGAGAAGCCACTGAGATACACGGAAAAGGAAGACACGACCCTTGTGTAGTACCAAGAGCAGTGCCTATTGTAGAGGCATTAACAGCCCTAGTACTCGCTGATTTTTGGTTAATGAATAAAACAAGGAGAATTTAAAATCAAAAGCATCATTTTTTAAAATGGTGTTTTTTGTTTATAACAATTTTACCTATTGTTAAATAAATCATTTTATTTTAAAGTAACTTTACAAAGTCACTTCGGATGATTTCGTTACTCTATCGAAATTCTATCGAGAAGTTTATACGAACCTGTTCTCGATAAAGTCATTCTAAAGACAATTTTATAATATTTTATTTAGATATGATTATGGCCTATATTAAAGGGCGTGGTGCACAACACAACACGCACAATAAATTTATACAACATAAACACGAGGTGTTAGATGACTTTTTAAATTATTGCGAAGCTGAAAATGAATCAGCAGATAATAATAAAACAACCTATTTAGAAATTTATCCCAAAACAATTTTAAATAAAGTAAAAAGTCCAGACATTGGATTTTCATATTCAATGAACCCATACCAAGGCTGTGAGCATGGATGTATATATTGCTATGCACGTAACACGCATGAATATTGGGGGTATTCAGCAGGATTAGATTTTGAACGTAAAATACTGTATAAAACAAATGCACCAGAACTATTAGAGAAAAAACTGCGAAGTCGTAATTGGCAACCCCAAAATATTATGTTTTCAGGAAATACAGACTGTTACCAACCAATAGAAAAGAAGCTTGAAATCACACGAAAAATGCTACAAGTGCTGTTAAAGTTAAAGCATCCAGCAAGTATGATAACAAAAAATGCACTAATACTTCGTGATTTAGATATCTTAAAAAAAATGGCAGCTATGAATTTAGTGAGAGTGAATATATCAATCACATCGTTGTTAGAAGAAACAAGAAGAGTAGTAGAGCCAAGAACAGCAACAATCGAAAAAAGATTAGAAACAGTTAAGACGCTAGCGGAAAATAATATTCCAGTTAATGTTATGATGGCGCCAATTATACCTTCAATCAATAGTCATGAAATATTACCATTAGTAAAAAAAGTAAGTGAGTTAGGAGCAACATCAGTTGCATATACAATAGTACGTTTGAATGGAGCGATAGGGGAAATTTTTGCCAATTGGGTAAGAAAAACCTACCCAGATAGAGCAAACAAAATACTGCATCAAATAGAAGACACGCATAAAGGCTCGTTGAATGATTCACGTTATGGGGGTAGAATGAGAGGAGAAGGAAAAATAGCAGAGCAAATAAATACACAATTTAAGCTGGCAAGAAAACTGTATTTAAAAGATAAAACACTCCATCCGCTAGATTATACCAAATTTGATAAGTACCAAACGAATCAAACAACACTGTTCTAAATAATATTTTATAAAAGGCAATTACCTACATTATATATAACGTATTTCTAAAAAACACCTTTATTAATGTGGGCGTTCCATTTAAAGGTTATTTTCGCTTATGCTTAATAACACTAAATGTCGGGCTTTCCGCTATATCTTTTGTTCTTGAGATGCTATCGCAAGTCAAAAACAAAAGGATGCCGCTTTAACCCCTAACGCGATTTGCTACTATATATAGTACCTAAGTCACTATTAGTATTAAAGGGAATAGTTAAATCGGGTGTTTAGAGTAAAAGAGTAGGTATTGTTTTGATTGGTTAGAAAAACTTTCGGGTGTAACTAATTATATAATAACGTATTAATAGATATTTTAAAAAAAAGGTTTAAAAATTGCTTGTTAAGTGGGAAAAGGTATCTATATTTGCACCCGCCAACGGAGAAGCGCTAAGTTTTAAAGTTAGCAAAAGTTCATTAAAATAGGGATGTAAGAT
>NZ_JBEGIO010000008.1:0-64659 GCF_042865525.1 Tenacibaculum sp. ZH5_bin.1
CTACTTTTGGATACAATTACTAAATAGTTCTTTCGTAATTTAGGCTCTTGATACTCCAACTTTTCTTCTATATATGCGCGCTGTATAATGTCCTCTACTAAATAATCTTCGTTTTCCGCTTCAGGTTTATACTCTGACTTTAATGATAGTTTAAATAAATTTGCTGTGGTATTGTACCAAAAAGCTTTCCAACCACTTCTTAACTCTTTTACATTAGCAAAGGCTGTTTTTCCCGTTTGACGATGAATTAGCTTTAACAAAATTCTTCCTTCTGTTCTTGTTAACTTTTTTAAGGGAGCTGTTAACTCTTCTTCTAAATACTTTTGAATTCTTTTTATATACTTTCTTTTTTTACTTTTTGATTTAATTCTAGCTAAACGTGAGTTTACACTATCTACTCTTTTTGCTGCTAAAATTGCATAAGGATATGCTTTGAATACTTTTTTTCGAAGCCAATAATAATAAAGAATATCTTTTTTTTCTTTAAACTTATGCTTTGGAAGTACCGTTACCTCGTTTAACTTTATCATTAAACTATCCCCTTCTCTTATCAATATATATTCATCATTAAAGTTTGGTAGTGTATCCTTAATTTGCGCACTTAATGCTGCTGCGAATAATAGTAGGTATATGTATAGTAGTTTTTTCATTTGATTTTTAATAAGTAAAGGTACTTCAAATGTATCATTTCTCTTTTAAAACAAAAAAACTCATGAAGTATTTCATGAGCTTTTATTATTTTTTTTCAGTTTCTTATTATTCTGCCATAATTGTAGCTGCTACTTGTTTATAGGTTCCGTTTTCTAGTTTTTCACGGATTGCAGAAAAAGCTTCTATTGTTTCATTTACGTCTTCAATTGTATGACGTGCTGTTGGAATTAATCTTAATATTATTAATCCTTTCGGTATTACTGGATATACTACAATTGAACAGAATACTCCATGGTTTTCTCTTAAATCGTTCACCATTGCCATAGCTTCTGGAATTTCTCCTTTTAAGTATACTGGTGTAATACATGTTTGCGTTGTTCCTAAATCAAAACCTGCTTCACGTAAACCTGATTGTAACGCATTGGTTATTTTCCAAAGGTTTTCTTTTAGTTCAGGCATGGTACGAATCATATCTAAACGTTTTAATGCTCCTTTTACCATTGGCATTGGTAATGATTTAGCAAACATTTGTGATCTCATATTGTATTGTAGATATTGAACAACATCTTTGTCTCCTGCAAAGAATGCACCTATTCCTGCCATAGATTTTGCAAATGTTGCAAAATACACATCTATTCCGTCTTGTACTCCTTGTTCAAATCCTGTTCCTCTTCCTCCTTCTCCTAATGTTCCAAACCCGTGAGCATCATCAACCAATAAGCGGAAGTTGTATTTTTCTTTTAAGGCTACAATTTCTGCTAAACGCCCTTGTTCTCCTCGCATACCGAAAACACCTTCAGAAACTAACAAAATTCCACCTCCTGTTTTTTCTGCCATTTTGGTGGCACGCTTCAAATTTTTCTCACAGCTCTCTATATCGTTATGGCGATATACAAAACGTTTTCCTGCGTGTAAACGAACTCCATCAATAATACATGCATGTGTATCCATGTCATATACTATGATATCGTCTTTTCCTACTAAGGCATCAATTGCTGATACCATTCCTTGGTATCCGAAATTTACTAAATAAGCTGCTTCTTTACCAACAAATTCAGCACATTCTTGCTCTAATTGTTCATGGTATTTAGTGTGACCTGACATCATACGAGCTCCCATAGGGTAAGCCATACCATCTGTAGCAGCAGATTCTCCATCTACTTTTAACACTTCTGGATGATTTGCTAATCCTAAGTAGTCGTTAATACTCCAAGTTATTACTTTTTTTCCATTGAAAGACATGCGGTTAGAGATTGGTCCTTCTAATTTAGGAAACACATAATATCCTTCTGCTTTATCCGCCCATTTTCCTAAAGGTCCTTTATCTCCTTTAATTCTTTCAAATAAATCTTTAACCATTGTTATTTTTGATTTTTATAGGTTGCGAAAGTAGTGCTTTTTAACAGATTTTCAAAAATTACCGAGTGTTTCATTTTCAATAAATAACAAACATACTACTTTGGCATACCTATAAAGCTCTTTGATTTTTAAGATAAAATGTTCGATTTTAATTCCTCTACAAAAGGTTGTTTATATAGCCTTTTTCCTAAAGCTTTATGTATTGCATTCGCAACTGCTCCTCCTGCTGGTGGTAAGCCTGGTTCTCCTAAACCTGTAGGTGATAATTCATTTTGCACAAAATGAACTTCTACTTTAGGTGTTTCATTCATTCTTATAAGCTTATAGTTGTCAAAATTTCTACTTGAAGGTACTCCTTCTTTAAAAGTTAAGTTTCCATACATTGCGTGTCCAATACCATCAATAACTCCTCCTACTACTTGGTTTATAGCTCCTGTTGGATTAACAACTATACCACAATCAACCGCTGTAACTACTTTTGTTATAACTGGCACTCCATCTTTTAGCTCTACCTCTGCAACTTCAGCTACGTGGGTATTATGACTGTAATAAGCTGAAAAACCTTGATAAACTCCTTTTTTAGCTTTTCCCCAGCTCCCTTTTTCTGCTGCTAACTTTATAGTGTCTTGCATTCGTTTACCTGAGTACTCTATTCTTTTATCTTCTGTGGCTTTTACATTTTCTAACAATTCTAAACGTAACTGCACCGCATCTATCTCTAATTCTTCCGCTAATTCATCGAAAAAACTTTGTTCTGCATAGCCTAAAAAGTTAGTATATGGTGCTCTCCAAGCTCCTGTACTAATATTACTCTTGTAATTTCCAGTTGATACTTTATAGTTTGGAATACATCCTGCAGGAAAGAAATGTGGTATTAATCCGTACATATTATCATTTACGGCTGCTTCTTTCAAATGGTATCCTGTTATTTTTCTGTCTTTTATTGATGCTGCGATTCTATATTTAATTGCTGGCCTATATGTTCCACTAGTTACATCGTCTTCTCTCGTTGAAACCATTTTTACTGGTTTTTGTATTTTATCAGATATTTCCAACGCTTCATAAACAAAATCTCCATATAATCTTCTTCCGAAACCTCCTCCCATTCGGGTCATTTCTACATGAACTTCTTCCAAATTACGCCCTAACATTTCTGCTGCAACCATTGCTGCATATTCTGGTGTTTGTACAGGACCAACTAGGTGTACTTTTTCTGGTGTTACACTTGCGAAAAAGTTCATTGGTTCCATACAGTTATGTGGTAAGAAAGGTGAATGATAGGTACGTTCGATAACTTTATCTGCTTCTGCAAAAGCTTTTTTCACATTTCCGTCTTCTCTTCTTACATCTAAGTCACTCGCTTCTAATAATTTTGTTAGCTTTTCATTATGAAGTTTTGTATCTTCTAACTCAGAATTATCTTTCCATACAGTTTTAATTGCTTTTGCTCCTTTAATTGCCGCCCATGTATTTTCTGCTAGTACAACTACTTTATCCGTTTTCGTTAACTTAAACGTCCAATTAGCTTTTCCTGACTCAATAAAGTTTCTTGCTTTCTCTCCTATTGTTATAACATCTATTACTCCTGACACTTTCTTTGCTTCTGCTACATCGTAAGACTCTAACTCTTGTCCAAAAGAAGGAGGTCTTACTACAGATGCGAACAACATACCTTCTTCTTTATAGTCTAAACCGAATAAAGGTTTTCCTGTTACTATTTTTTCTATATCAACATTTATAGCATTTTTACCAATAATGGAGAACTCAGATGGCTTTTTTAAAGCGACGTTTTCTGGCACCTCTAAAGTAGCAGCTTCTTTTACTACTTCACCATATCCTAACGTTTCACCTTTTGCATTTGTAATAATTCCTTTTGAAGCTGAACAAGTAGTTGCATCTACTCCCCATTTTACTGCTGCCGCATTAATTAACATTTGTTTTGTAGTTGCTCCTGTTTCTCTAAGCGCTGTCCAGCCATGACGAATTGATTGACTACCTCCTGCTAACTGTCGTGTATAGTTTTTGGTATCTAAAGGAGCTTGTGCAACATGTACTTTATCCCATTCTACATCTAACTCTTCTGCAATAATCATAGGCATTGAAGTTTTTACCCCTTGACCTATCTCTGGATTTGGAGAGTAAATAGTTACATAGCCTTCATCAGATATTTTTATAAATGCGTTAAAATCGTTGAAATTTAAGTTTTCTACATCTACAGATGGTTTTACATTAGGTTTACAGGCAGTAAATAGATTAAATCCAATCATAATACCACCACTAGCTAATGCAGAAGTTCTTAAAAAATTTCTTCTGCTAAACGTAAAGTTTTTTTCTTGTGTACTCATGATTGAAAGTTTTTAAGACATTTTATCTGCAGCCAATGCAACTGCCTTTTCTATTCTATTGTATGCAGCGCAACGACAAATATTACCTTGCATTGCTTCTCTTATCTCTTCTTTAGAAGGTTTTGGATTTTCTTTTAAAAAGGAAGCTGCTGTCATAATTTGACCTGCTTGACAGTAACCACATTGTGGAACATCTACTTCTTTCCAAGCTTCTTGTAACGGATGATCTCCTTCAGTTGATAGCCCTTCAATGGTTGTTATTTCTTCACCGTCTAACATAGAAATTTGTAATTGACAACTTCTCATTGCTGTTCCGTCTACATGAACAGTACAGGCTCCGCATTGTGCTATTCCACAACCGAATTTAGTTCCAACCATATTGAGTTCATCTCGTAAAACCCACAACAATGGTGTATCAGCATCTGCCTCAAAGGACACCGACTTTCCGTTAATTTTTAATGTATAATTTGGCATTTTTGCTAATTTTTGTTTGTATCGTGTAAGTTACAAAAAATATAAATGCTTGTTTGTTAATGGGGTTCTTTTAAGATAATTTTAAATAAAAAGAGAGGCAAAAGCCTCTCTTTTTATTATTTATTTTCTAAAAACGTAGTTACGTTTTTCTCTATTCTTTCGAGTACGTTTTCTGTATTCGCTTTTACAAAAGTTTCCCCTGTAATTTGTTCGTATAGTTCAATGTATCTGTTTGAAATTTCAATAACTTTTTCATCAGACATTTCAGGAATTCCTTGTCCTTCTTTTCCTTGAAAACCGTTCTCAATTAACCACTGACGTACAAACTCTTTTGACAATTGTTTTTGCTTCTCTCCTTTTTCTTGACGCTCAGCATACCCATCAGCATAAAAATAACGAGAAGAATCTGGTGTATGGATTTCATCTATCAATACAATTTTACCATCTTTAGTTTTTCCAAACTCATATTTGGTATCTACTAAAATCAATCCTCTTTTAGCAGCTAATTCAGTCCCTCTTTGAAATAACTTTCTTGTGTAATCTTCTAATACTAAATAGTCTTCTTCTGAAACAATTCCTTTTGCTAAAATATCTTCACGAGAAATATCTTCATCGTGTTCTCCATTATCTGCCTTTGTTGATGGTGTAATAATTGGCTCTGGGAATTTATCATTTTCTTTCATTCCTTCAGGCATTGCTACTCCACAAAGCATTCTTTTTCCTACTGCATATTCACGAGCTGCATGACCAGATAAATATCCGCGGATTACCATTTCTACTTTAAAAGGTTCACATAAATGACCTACTGCTACATTTTCATCTGGATTCGCTAATAACCAATTTGGAACAATATCCGCAGTATCGTTCATCATTTTTGTAGCAATTTGATTTAGAATTTGTCCTTTAAAAGGAATTTGGCGTGGTAAGATTACATCGAAAGCGGAAAGACGATCAGAAGCTATCATTACCAATAAATCATCATTGATATTATATACTTCTCTTACTTTTCCTTTATAAACTTCTTTTTGCCCTTGAAACTGGAAATTTGTTTCGTTAATTGTATTCATTAGTATATTGTTGTGTTGTTGCCCGCAAATGTAAGTATTCTACTCTTCTTTTTGAATAGTTTTTATTTGTTTTATATTTTCTAAAATAGGTGTTACAGTTACGAATGTATTCCCTTGTTCTACATAAAAAATATAAGCACTATTTTGACCTATTTTTTAGCTTTTAGTTGAGAATCATCTTTAAAAACTAATGTCATATTATTCTTAAGCCTACCTTCTGCTAAACGTTTTTTATAATTTATCCCCATTCCTAGCCTAAACCCTAACAATAAAGAAAACACCATAATAAAAACAGAAACTATAAAAGCTGACTTGTTGTCGTACTCTTTTCTTTTTGCTTTTTTATTTGCTTCAATCCTCTTTTTCAACCATTTTACTCTCTTTAGTATTTCTTCTATTTTAACTGAGTTTTTAATAAGGAAATACAAAGACATGGAAAATACTATAAGAATTACTGACAACGCCCAATTGTTAGCTAATAATGAAATAGGAGACAAAAGTGTACCTGTGATAGTTATGTATTGTAAATAATCTATATCTAGATAACGATAAAAAATGGTATCACTAACTAAGCCTAAAGCAATCAAAAATATATACCCTACCGATAAATATTCTTGAAATCCCAAGTTTTTTAACATACTCTATTCCGTTTCTATGCTTTTGTAAGCTGTAATAATCTTTTTAACTAATCGATGGCGGATTACATCTTTGTCATCTAAATACACCTGCGCAATTCCTTCAATATCTTTTAACGCTAATAACGATTCTTTCAATCCAGAAACTTGTCTTCTTGGTAAATCTATCTGACCTGGATCTCCGGTTATAATAAACTTTGCGTGCATTCCCATACGTGTTAAAAACATCTTCATTTGTGCATGAGTAGTATTTTGTGCTTCATCTAAAATTACAAAAGCATTGTCAAGAGTTCTACCACGCATAAACGCTAAGGGAGCTATTTGTATGACTCCTTTTTCTAGATGTGATTCAAGTTTTTCATGTGGAATCATATCTCTTAAGGCATCGTACAAAGGTTGCATGTATGGATCTAGTTTCTCTTTTAAGTCTCCAGGAAGAAACCCTAAGTTTTCACCTGACTCCACCGCAGGTCTTGTTAATATAATTCGTCTTACTTCTTTTTCTTTTAATGCTTTTACAGCCAAAGCAACTGCTGTGTATGTTTTACCAGTACCCGCAGGTCCTACAGCAAATAACATATCATTTTTTTGCATTAACTCAACCATTTTACGCTGATTAGCTGTTTGAGCTTTTATTAACTTTCCACTAACACCGTGTACTAGAACGTCTTTTGCATTTCCAGATTTTCGTATTTCTTCTTCCTTTCCTGTTGACGTTAAAATTCGCTCAATACTATTTTCATCTAGCTTGTTGTATCTATTAAAGTATTTGATAAGCATTTCTAATCGCTTTTCAAATTCATTTAACAATTCAGGTTCGCCAAAAATTTTAAGTTTATTTCCTCTAGCTACTATTTTTATTTTAGGGAAGAATGTTTTTAACTGAGTAATAGTGCTGTTTTGAGCTCCAAAAAAATCGTTTGGGTTGATTTCTGTTAATTCAATTACGCGTTCGTTCAAATGATAAAAGTTTTAATATTATTCACACTAAAAATAATGATTATTTTTCTTGAATTACGTAGTTTTGTTTAAAATTTCAGCATAATTTTTCACAGATTAATTAACAAACACCTAAATTAATGTCTCTTATTACATTAACTACTGATTTTGGAACGAAAGACCACTTTGTAGGGGCTGTAAAAGGAGCTATTTATTCTGAGTTACCTGATGCTAAGATTGTTGATATTACGCATGAAATTTCTCCTTTTAACATTACTGAAACTGCTTATATTTTAAAAAATGCTTACAAAAGCTTTCCTGATAAAACAATTCATGTTATTGGAGTAGATTCAGAGTTAAGTGTGGATAATAAACATATTGCCTTAGAATTGGATAATCATTATTTTATTTGTCCTGACAACGGACTAATTTCAATGATTGCTTCTGAAATTAAACCTACTAAAATTTTTGAAATTAATATTCACGATCGTATTGAGAGTAGCTTTCCTGTGTTAGACGTTTTTGTGCAAGTAGCTTCTCATATTGCTCGTGGTGGTAGTTTAAGTGTTATTGGTAGAGAGGTTGACACGTATAAAAAGATTGTTGAAATTAAGCCTAAAGTAAACGAGCAGCAAACTATTATTGCGGGTGGTGTTATTTACATTGATAATTATGGAAATGTAATTACTAACATTAGTAAAAAACAATTTAATACTATTGGAAAAGGTCGTGATTATAAAGTTACGGCTAGACGTTATACTTTTTCTAAAATTTACAGCAGATATAACGAAATTGTTGATTTTTCAGTAACTGATAAACGACAGTATGATGGTGAAAAGCTCGCTATTTTTAATTCTGCTGGCTTTTTAGAGATTGCTATTTACCGAAGTAATTTAGAAACGGTTGGTGGCGCTTCTACCCTACTTGGTTTGGAATATCGCGACACTATTACTGTTGAGTTTGAAAACCCTATTAAGCCAGAATTTACACCTATTAATTAAATATATGTTTGTACGAATTGTAAAAATGAGTTTTAAGCCAGAAAAAATTAAAGAATTTTTAAACAACTTTAATTCCAAAAAAGAGTTTATACGAAATTCACCTGGTTGCCGTTTATTAGAGTTGTATAGAGACAAAACAAATCCAAATATATTTTTCACTTATAGTTATTGGAATACTGAGCAAGATTTAGAAAACTACAGAAATTCTGACTTATTTAAAGGAATTTGGGCACAAACCAAAATACTATTTAATGATAAACCACTTGCTTGGAGTGTAGATAAAGTTGAATCGCTACCTTAGTCAATACCTATCTGAAAATAACTAAATATTATAAACAACTAAAATAGTTATACATTGTTACCACTACTAAAGAAAGAATTTAACTCATTTTTTGCCTCTCCCATTGCCTATTTGGTTATTGGGGTGTTTTTACTTGTAAATGGCTTATTTTTATGGGTATTTAAAGATAATTTTAATATTTTAAATGCGGGATTTGCCGATTTAAATAGCTTTTTTTATTTATCTCCATGGTTGTTCTTATTCCTGATTCCTGCTATTACAATGAAAAGTTTTGCTGATGAGTTTAATAGCGGAACTATTGAAATTCTAAAAACTAAACCACTTACCGATTGGCAAATTGTACTGGGTAAATTTTTCGCTTCTCTTTTGTTAGTTGTCATCGCCATATTACCAACATTAACCTATGCATATACTGTATATAAATTAGGAAGTCCTGTTGGAAATTTAGATGTAGGTAGTACTATAGGTTCGTATTTAGGTTTATTATTTTTAGCAGCAACTTATACAGCTGTTGGATTATTTACTTCTACCCTATCCAAAAATCAAATTGTGGCATTTATTTTAAGTGTATTTATCACTTTTGCTTTATTCTATGGTTTTGATGCTGTAGGTTCTTCTTTAGGAAATTTAGGATACACCTTACGGCAATTTGGTATTAACGAACACTTTAAAAGCATTAGTCGTGGTGTAGTAGATAGTCGTGATTTAATTTATTTTATCAGTGTTACATTTTTCTTTTTATTCATCACTAAACAACAGTTAAAAAATGAATAAGAAATTACAACATATTGCATTAGCCCTTATCGGACTGTTAATTGTTAATTACATCGCTAATTCAGTTTACAAACGTTTCGATTTAACACAAGATAAACGTTATACCTTATCTGAAGTAAGTGAACGTCTTATTGATAAAATTGATACCCCACTAACGATTCATGTATTCTTAGAAGGTGATTTCCCTGCAGAATTTAAACGATTACAAATAGAAACACGTCAGTTTTTAGAAGAATTACAAGCTAAAAACACCAATATTCGTTTTCGTTTTATCAACCCTGATAATATTCGTGAACGTTTGGTAAAAAGAGGAATGATGCCTAGCCAGTTAACTGTAGAAGAAGATGGAAAGTTATCTGAAGCTATTATTTTTCCTTGGGCAGAAATTACTTATGGTAAAAAAGTAGAGTTAATTTCTTTACTTCCTAACTCAATTGCCAAGACACAAGAAGCTCAGCTACAGAATGCTGTTGAAAAGTTAGAGTATTCTTTTGCTAATGCATTACATAATGTTACTTTAAAAGAAAGACAAAAAATAGCGGTATTAGCTGGTAATGGTGAGTTGCAAGATATTTATCAATATAGTTTGTTAAGTGAAGTTGGTAAAAAATATCGTTTAGCTAAGTTTACATTAGATAGTGTTGCTAATAATCCGCAAAAAACCTTAAAAGACTTAAGAGCATACGATTTAGCAATTATTGCTAAACCTACCGAGCGTTTTACAGAAGAGGAAAAGCTTACCGTTGATCAGTTTATAGCAAACGGTGGTAAAAGTTTATGGATGCTAGATAATAACTATGCGGATACTGATAGTTTATACAATGAAGGAAAAATGTTAGCATTTCCTCGTGATTTGAATTTAACGGACTTATTGTTTGGGTATCAAGTTCGTGTAAACAATAAACTCATTCAAGATTTGTATTCAGCTAAAATTCCGTTAGCTACAGGAAATGTAGGAAATCAAACACAGTTTCAACACTTAAATTGGTTTTATCATCCACTAGTTAGTGGCAATCCGAACCACCCGATTACTAAAAATGTTGCACCTGTTCGTTTTCGTTTTGCTACTCAAATAGATACTTTGAAAGGAAACTTAAAAAAGACTCCGTTATTAGTAACTTCTGTACTTACCAAACAAACAGGAACTCCCAACTTTATTGAGTTACAAAGTATCGCCAAAGAACCAAAAGAAAATGAATTTGCTTCAGGCCCACAATTATTAGCTGTTCTTATAGAAGGTAACATTCCTTCTGCTTATAAAAACAGAATGAAACCTTTTGACGCTCCTGATTTTAAAGCTGAGAGTACAAACAATAAAATGATTGTAATTGCTGACGGTGATGTAGGTAGAAATCAGATTTTAAAAGGAAAACCTCACGATTTGTCCTTAGATAAATGGACAGGAGAACAGTTTGGTAATAAAGAGTTTTTAATCAATGCTATTGATTATTTATTAGACGATTCTGGATTGATCCAATTACGCAATAAAACCATTCAAATTAACTTATTGGATAAACAACGTGCTTTTACTGAAAAACGTTTTTGGCAATTTATGAATATTGGTATTCCCTTAGTTTTATTAGCTCTGTTTGGCTTTGGGTTTAATTACTGGAGGAAGAAGAAATACTCTTAATTGTATTATAGTTCTTAAATAAAAAAATCAATACTTAGAAGTATTGATTTTTTTATTTAAGGATGTAAGATATTTTAATCTCTATTTAATTTTTACTAAAATATTTCTTCTTCAGCCAAAAAGATACTTTTACTAGTAAAATTAATGCTGGAACCTCTACTAAAGGCCCTATTACTCCTGTAAAAGCTTCTCCTGAGTTTAATCCAAATACAGCAATTGCTACAGCAATTGCTAACTCAAAATTGTTACCTGCCGCAGTAAAAGCTACAGCTGTTGTTTTGTCGTAAGTAGCTCCTGTAGCTTTGGTTATAAAAAAGCCGATAATAAACATAAGAGCAAAATACAGTAATAAAGGAACTGCTATTAATAAAATATCTAAAGGTATTTTAACTATTAACTCTCCTTTTAAGGAAAACATTATTATTATAGTAAATAATAAAGCTATTAAAGTTAATGGAGATATAGAAGGTATGAATTTGGTATTATACCATTCTTCACCTTTTAACTTCACTAAAATATATCTACTTAAAATTCCCATAATAAATGGTATACCTAAATAAATAGCTACACTTTCTGCAATTGTTAAAATAGATATGTCTACTACGGCACCTTCAAAGCCAAAATAAGGGGGCAAAATAGTAATAAACATCCACGCATAAAAACTATAAGCAAATACTTGAAATATACTATTTAAAGCTACCAAACCTGCTCCATACTCACTACTTCCTTCAGCTAAATCATTCCAAACCAAAACCATAGCTATACACCGAGCTAAACCTATTAAAATTAACCCAGTCATATACTCTGGATAATCATGTAAAAAAAGTAACGCTAAAAAGAACATTAAAACAGGGCCAATTACCCAATTAAGTAAAAGTGAAGTTAGTAGTATTTTTTTATTTGTAAACACTTTTGGTAATAACGCATAATTCACTTTTGCTAAAGGAGGGTACATCATTAAAATTAACCCAATTGCAATGGGTATATTAGTTGAGTTAGTACTTAATGCATTTATTTTACCGGATATTTCAGGGTATATATACCCTATACTAACACCTAACATCATAGCTACAAAAATCCATAACGTTAAGTTTTTATCTAAAAAGCTTAATTTTTTTGTTAACATTTTTTATCGTTTTATTATAATATTGCAATATTACGATTAAACATATTTATAAACAATAAATTTAAGTTTTTGTTAACATTTTACCATAATATAAGATGGTAATTTTATACTCTAAATAAACCTTTATCATGAAAAAAATACTTTTAAGTTTATTTGTTGTTGCAATTTCAACAAGTATTAATGCGCAATTAAAAACCCCAGCACCTAGTCCTTCTGCTAAATTAGAGCAAAATGTTGGTTTAACAGATGTAACAGTTGAGTACTCTAGACCTAGTATGAAAGGAAGAACTATTTTTGGAGATTTGGTTCCTTATGGAAAAGTTTGGAGAACAGGAGCTAATCAAAATACTAAAGTTAGTTTTAGCGATGATGTTACTATTGACGGTAAAATATTAAAAAAAGGCACATATGCTTTGTATACAAAACCAGGAAAAGATTCTTGGGAAGTAATTTTTTATTCTGATACTAATAACTGGGGAACTCCAAAAAAGTGGGATGACTCTAAAGTAGCTGTATCTACGACTGCAAAAGTTGAAGCTATGCCTATGAAAATTGAAACGTTTACAATGAGTATTGACAATTTAACAAACGATTCTGCCGTATTAGGTATTTTATGGGAAAATGCTTACGTTGGTGTAAAATTCAATACTCCTACTGATAAAGCGGTAGAAAAAAGCATTGCTCAAGTAATGGGAGGTCCTTCTGCTAACGATTATTTTTCTTCTGCTGTTTACTATTTACAAGAAGGAAAAGACATTAACAAAGCTAAAAATTGGATTAACAAAGCGGTTGACATGACTAAAGACCAACCTCGCTTTTGGTACTTACGTCAACAATCTTTAATCTTAGCTAAAGCTGGTGATAAAAAAGGAGCTCTTAAAGCTGCTAAAGCTTCATTAGCAGGTGCTGAAAAAGCTGGAAATGCTGATTATGTGAAAATGAACAAAGAGTTTATTGCTGAAATGAAGTAATTTTTCTGCTAAACTTTTTTAAAAACATCAAACTCGCCAATTGGCGAGTTTGATGTTTTTAAATTTCTTATAATTTTTATGAAATAAATTATATTCTTTTTTACTAATACATTAAAATGAAGGTCTGTTAAAACAGCCTTTTTGATAGTTATTTTATAATCCCTAAATGAATAATACGTCCACCTGATTGATTTACGGGGTTTACACTCTTTCCTACTACAACACCTCTTTCTGGAGCGTAATATTTCTTAATTCTATTACCAAACACATCTCGTAGTGTAGCAATATGGTCTCCTTCTTCTACAATATCTCGTAAATCAACATGTACTGTAAGTAGCCCTCCTTCTTGTGTGTATAACCAATAGGATTTTTTACAAACTATTGTATTTCTCTTAGAGGTTTCATATTCATCATCCGTAATTCCTAAATATGCCAATACATTATGTACTCCTGCTACTCCACTTTTAATTATTTTCTTTTGAAAACTATTTGGGTTACCCACTTCGATAGTAATAGATGGAATTCCTAACTCTTCTGCAGCTCCTCGTAAAGTACCGTCTGATGGTGGTGTATGTACTATAATTTCAGCATCTTGTAATAAGGCTAATTTTTTGGTGACTTTATTGTTCATATCACTTCTAATATAAAATGAATTCACTCTACCAAAACTAGCTGTATGTAGATCTAGTAAATAATCAAACTTCTTTACTACTAAATTCAAAAAACGATTGGCATATACTTCACTGGTATTTCCATTATCTTTTCCTGGCATAATTCTGTTAATATCAACTCCATCGCTAAAAACTCTTGTCCCTCGAACAAACGAAGGTACATTCACCACAGGAATTCCTACAATTGTTCCTTTTAAATTTTCTGTATCTAAATCTTTAAATAATCGCTGAATAACTGATATTCCGTTTAATTCATTTCCATGAACCGCAGCTGTAAGTCCCAATACAATACCATCTTCTTTTCCTCTAGCTACCATGACAGGAATACACGTGGGAATTCCCATTGCGTTAGAAGTAACCTTTAACCAATAATTTTTAATAGAATTTTTAGGTGTTTGATTCACATCAAACTCGGTAATATATTCAATCTGGTGTCCCATACTCATACTTTTAATATAATTCGTTTAACAGCGTACTATCGTTGTTTAATGAAGTAAATAGTTTCTTTTTAAACTTTTTATTCGAGTTTATTAAACTAATACACATTTTGTCGATAGCAATGGTAGAAAGTACAGTTTGTATAAAAGTTTCTATTAAATCGTCTATACCTAAACCTAGTTTGTTATAATCTCTTCTGTCCATAATTAACAAACGATTAGTGTCTGACGTCCATTCATTTTCACCTAACTTAACCGATAAGTTAGTTCCTAACATTTGCCAAGAATCTTTACTGCTTTCTAAGTCGTTTTCCAACGGTAGCAATGCTCTTCTCGAGTACATACACAATGGTTTTATTCCATCTTTTGTACTACTAATCATCATACGAATGTCTGATACAAACGTTTCTCCTTTAGCATTTGGCATTGTACCAACATGATAATATTTGCCTTTTGTGCTTACTGAACTCCAATTATAGTTACCTATTAAACTTTGTACAATAAAACGTTCATATTCGATTTCTAACTTCATAAACTCTTCTAGTTCTTGTTCGTTAACAATCGTAAAAACTCCTTGTCCTGCATTACTATAAGGTATTTTTATAACTGCTTGTCCTCCCATTTTCTTTACCCACAACGGAATTTCATTCTTGCTAACATCCCAAATAGTATCTGGAATATTTATTTTCATTCCATATTCTTCTAATTCTGTGTTGTAAATATCATATGCTTTGGCAGCCACCATTTTATTTCTTCCTCCAGCCAAACAAGTAATAATAGGGTTTAAAATCTTTGTTTTACTATTAATTGGGAATCTATTCCATGGTTTTTGAGTTACATATCTAAAAATACCTCGTAACGGAATCCATTCTTCTTCTTGTTTTAGATAAAAAATTTCATTTTCTATTTTTATATGATCGTTATCTTTGTTTGAATAATAAGGTACAAGAAAAACATCTTCTTTAAAAACATCAGCTATAACAGCTGCATAACCTGATGTTTCCATATAATTTTTATCATAAAGTACCGCTAATCTACCATCTTTAACAAGTTTTCGCTTTTTCTCTAAGATAGGCTTAAACGTTCTTTCAATTAACAAGCGATATACTCCGTCTTCTTTATTATCATCTAACAAAGGCATTGATTTTTGACCTGATGGGCATGAGTTATTCTCTATAATAACCATATTTTTATCTCCATCTGCTGATGTTGAATTAATCAAATCTGCTCCTCCCCATAAAAAGTACTTACATTCATACGATAAAATTTCTCTAAGTTTTTCTGCATTTACTTTTGGATGTAAGTGACAATACCTAGCAATAATTCGTTCTTTATCAAGGTTTAAAAAAAAGTTTACCATTGGATGAATTGTAGCATTCAGCACCTTAGGATACCAATGGTTCTCGTTATTAAATGTATTAGGTTTTATAAGTTCTGTTATTTTCATTCTTTTTTATTTTTGTTTTTAAAAATAGCTAAAAACGATTTTTTTATTTTTTAAATATACCAACTATTTTAAATATTAAGTATTATAAAAAGTAAGATTCTACATTCATAAATAATTTAGTAATTTCGACCCTCTAAATTACTTTCATGAAAGTTTGTATCGCCGAAAAACCTAGTGTAGCCCGTGAGATTGCTAATATCTTAGGAGCCAGTACCAAACGAGATGGATATTTCGAAGGGAACGGCTATGCAGTTACGTATACATTTGGTCATTTATGCACACTTTTAGAGCCTAAAGACTACAAACCGCACTGGAAAAGCTGGGATTTAAATAACCTACCGATGCTTCCTGAGCGTTTTGAAACGAAAGTTACTAATGATAGTGGTATTCAGAAACAGTTCAAAATTGTTAAGTCTTTATTTGAAAAAGCCGATGTGGTTATCAACTGCGGGGATGCTGGGCAAGAAGGAGAACTCATTCAACGATGGGTTATCAATCAAGCAAATTACAAAGGTAAAATTCAACGGTTATGGATTTCTTCTCTAACGGAAGAAGCAATTAAAGAAGGGTTTGAAAACCTAAAAGACAACGACGATTATAATAATTTATATTATGCGGGATTTTCTCGTGCTATTGGTGATTGGCTATTAGGCTTAAATGCTACCCGGTTGTACACTGTAAAATTTGGCGGTTACAAACAAGTGTTATCTATTGGTAGAGTACAAACTCCTACCCTAGCTATGTTGGTAGATCGTTATAAGGAAATTCAAAACTTTAAACCTGAACCTTATTGGGAGCTACAAACGCAATACCGTGAAACTTTATTTAGTTGTGAAGAAGGTCGCTTTTTAAAGAAAGAAGACGGACAAGCTTTTGCCGACAAGGTAAAAGAAAGTGATTTTGAAATAACCTCGGTTACTAAGAAAAAAGGGAAAGAATATGCACCTAAACTGTTTGATTTAACAGGCTTACAGGTATACTGTAACAACAAATTTGGATTTTCAGCAGATGAAACCTTAAAAATTGTTCAGAAATTATACGAAATGAAAGTAGTTACGTACCCTAGAGTAGATACTACTTTTTTACCGAATGATATTTACCCTAAAGTTCCGAATATTTTAAAAGGACTAAAACAATATGCTTCGTTAACACAACCTTTATTAGGAAAGAAAATACGTAAATCGAGTAAAGTTTTTAACGATAAAAAAGTTACCGATCACCATGCTATTATTCCTACAGGAATAGAAATCAATCTGCAATACAATCAACAACAGGTATATGATATTATTGTAAAACGATTTATTGCCGTGTTTTATCCTGATAGCGATATTTCAAAAACCGAAGTTAAAGGTGAAGCTGATAAAGTGCCTTTTAGAACTTCAGGAAAAGAAATACTTACCAAAGGTTGGCGAGCTGTTTTTGAATATGGAAACGATTCTAAAAAAACAGAAGAGAAAGATGTGCTTCCAACTTTTGAAAAAGGAGAAAAAGGTCCGCACGAACCTTCTTTTTTAGAAAAAGAAACCAAACCACCTCGTAATTATACCGAAGCTAGTTTATTACGTGCCATGGAAACTGCTGGGAAGCAAGTAGATGATGATGAAATGCGAGAATTAATGAAGGAAAATGGTATTGGGCGACCATCTACACGTGCAAGTATTATTGAAACGTTGTTTAGAAGAAAATATATTGAGCGTCAAAAAAAATTGATTATTCCTACACAAACAGGTATCGATTTGATTGATTTAATTGATAACGAACTTTTAAAATCTGCCGAATTAACAGGACTATGGGAAAAACGTCTGAAAGAAATTGAACGTGGTGAATACCATGCTGCTACGTTTATCAATCAGATGAAAAAAATGGTAGATGATTTAGTCTACGAAGTTCGTTCGAGTTCTAAAACCAAGCGAATTTCTTACGAAGCTCAAAAAACACAACAAAAACCTAAAAAAACAGCTTCTAAAAAGAAAACAGTTGTTGGTAAAGAATGTCCAAAATGTAAAAAAGGACAATTATTAAAAGGAAGTGCTGCTTATGGCTGTTCTGCTTATAAAAATGGTTGTGATTTTACGTTGGCTTTTGAATTTATGGATAAAAAAATATCCGAAAACCAACTAATTCGTTTACTTGATAAAGGATGCACAACCAACTTAAAAGGGTTCAAACAGGAAGATAAAAAAGTTGAAGGTTTGGTTCGTTTTGATGATAACTTCAATTTAAAATTTGAACCAAAAAAAGGAGTTACTACAAAAGAAGAGATTACTTCGTTACAAACTCCTCGTAATGACAGTGAAAAAATAACCTGCCCTAAATGTAATAAAGGAACTGTTTTAAAAGGTAAGTCTGCCTATGGATGTTCTGAGTATAAAAATGGTTGTGACTTTGTGTTTACTTTTGAAAACATCAAAAAAATGGCTAATGGACAACCGTTAACCAAAGAGTTAGTACTTGAAATATTAAGTTCTAAATAAGCTCGTTATAGTAAGTTTTCTATATTTTTAATCGTTTTTTTTTATCCATTTAAAGTAGAGCATCATCTTTTCTACTCTTTTGGTAAAATAACTCTTCCTCCTTTGTAATATTCTATTTCTTCTCGTGTAGGCGAAAAACTATAATCTGTGGCTAAAACATTAGGACAATCAAATACATACTTAATTAAAATTGTATCTCCTATCTTTTTCCTCTTTAATAAATTTCCATTTATTTTAAAGTATTTACTTATACTATCCCCTGTTTTATTTATCTTAAATCTTGAAACTGCATACCATGAAAATTTTGAATTACTTTTTTCAACTATAATAGCTCTATCTATAACAACCTTACTATTTAATAGTAATTGATCTCTTTTTAAATAATATAATTTTAAAAAAACAAAAATTAATACAAGAGGTAGGACATATGCGAAAGTTGAACCTTTATATTTCATTCTTCTAAAAATAGGTCCAATTAAAAAAAATGGGACAAATAAAATTATTAATAATAAAAACATCGAAGACAAAGTACTTTGTTTAAATCTACAATATTCCTTTAGAGTCATAAAGTAACCACTTTGATAAACTGTACCAATTATTAAAATAATAGAATAAAAAATTAATATTAATTTTCTCATTTTATAAGTATTCTTTATTTTATTTCATATAGCAAAAGTTTTACAACCAGTATAATTAATAAGATTTATATCTATCTCAAAATTATTATCAAATTAGGTATAACTTCAGGTATCCTTTACCTATAAATATTATATCCTTTTTGTTACCTTCACCACTAACAGGTTGCTATATGGAATATAACTTCTAAGTAAGTTCTTTATAGTAGTATTCTATTAATTTATCAGGATTTTTAATCGTATTTTTTATCCATTTAAAGTACAATACTTTCTTTTCTTCTTCTGAAAGTTGCCAATGCATATCTGTTCTTTTCAAACGTGTAGTTACATCTTGTAAAGTAATAGCTGCTGCTACTGATATGTTTAAACTCTCGGTAAAACCTACCATTGGTATTTTTAAAAACCCATCCGCTTCTTGTTTGATATAATCTGAAATCCCATCTTTTTCAGCTCCAAAAACAAATGCCGACTTTTTTGTCACATCAAAATCAGGTAAAATACAAGAATCAGTATGTGGAGTAGTACCAATAATTTGGTATCCTTTTGCTCGTAAATCTTCTAAACAAGCTTTGGTATTGTCTCCATCTTCTTTATATCGGTGGATGTCTAACCATTTCTGGCTTCCTTTTGCTACATGTCTTGAAACCTTGTTCGTAAACTTATTTTCAATTGCATACACATCTTGTACTCCAAAAATATCGCAACTTCTCACCACCGCACTGGCATTGTGTGGTTGGTAAATATCTTCTAACACTACCGCGAAATGACGTGTGCGTTCATTTAAAACCTTATAAAAGGTTTCTTTTCTTTTCTCAGTAATGTAGCCTTCTAAATAGGCTAATAATCCTTCATCAATCATACAACAAACATAGTAATTTTTCCTATTTTTAAGCGCAGAGCGATAGCCCAGTATTTATTTTCTTAAACTTGCAACAAAATTTATATTTATGAAAAAACGATTGGTTGTATTAACAGGTGCTGGTATTAGTGCTGAAAGCGGTATTAAAACTTTCAGGGATGCTGATGGTTTATGGGAAGGACATGATATTTATGAGGTGGCTTCACCTGAAGGGTTTCGTGCTAACCCTGAGTTAGTGTTAGATTTTTATAACCAGCGTAGAAGGCAACTTTTAGAAGTTTCTCCTAATAAAGCACATCATAATCTAGTTTCTTTAGAAAATAATTTTGAAGTTGATATTATTACGCAAAACGTAGATGATTTACACGAACGGGCAGGTAGTTCTAATGTGATTCACTTACACGGTGAACTATTAAAAGTACGTAGTACCCAAAATGAAAACTTAGTATATCCTTGGAAAAAGGATATTGCTTTAGGAGATGTTTGTGAAGAAGAAGCTCAATTACGCCCACATATTGTTTGGTTTGGTGAAGATGTTCCATTATTGGAAAAAGCTGCTGAAATTACTTTACAAGCTGATGTTTTAGTAATTATAGGGACTTCTATGCAAGTATATCCTGCTGCTAGTTTGGTTAATTATGTACAGCATAACACACCAATTTATTTTATAGATCCTAAACCTGCTGTAAATAAAAACGCCTTCAATAACTTAACTATTATTGAAGACGTTGCTAGTTCTGGTACTGATAAATTAATTACAATACTTAATAAGGCTTTATGAGTTTGATGTTAAGTGATCAAAATACTCGTACAGTTCTCCTTTAGAAATAGTACTTCCTTTCTCAATTAAGTCAAAAATTTCAGCATTTCTTTCTTCTTGATATGCTTTTGAGCCTCTTAAAAACTCAATTGCTTCATCATTTGGATTTTTTAGTAACCACTCAAACCCTTCTTGCTCTAAAACATTAATCTCTTTATCAATTTTTATCACAATGCGATACATTTCTTTTTCTTCGCATTTAAATAGGTTTACTAAATTTGGAGAAAAATGTTCTAAGTACTCTGTTTTGGTTAATACATCATCCCAAACAACATCGCTAAATACATTCATTTCATCTTCTGCCACATGTGGTTTCTCTTTTTTTAATTCATCCCATTCTTTTTTATCAATGTTTTGTGATGCTAAAAAACGTGCGAACTCTTCGTGTAGTCCTTCAAACTGCTCCTTTGTAAGTTGTCTATATTTCAAAAATTCAAATTTTAATAATTAACTGACCCTAACTTTTATTCATTCTCTTTACTTAGGGCGATTATATTGTTTTGCTTAATCCATCTATGAGGGTTTCATGGGGCAATTTTAATAATAAATTAGGATTAGGGCAATTTTGCTTGTAAAAATCCAACGTCTTTTTTGAAGACACTCCTGGATAATCTCCATAATAATCTTCAATATCTATTATTAACTGAAAGTGTAAATGCGGAGCATAATCTCCATTTACAGAACTATCTCCTAAAGTTCCAATTTTCTCTCCTTGTTTAACTTTTTTACCAACTGATATGTCTTCTAAAGATTCTAAGGATAAATGACCATACAATGAATAAAATTCATTTCCTTCTATTGAATGTTTTAGAATAATTGTAGGTCCATAGTCTCCATAGTTTACATTGTTTTTAAAACTATGAATTTCTCCATCTAATACTGCTAAAATATCTGTACCTGCATCACACCACAAATCAATTCCCAAATGAATATTTCGTTGATTTTCTTCTGATAATTTATTAAAATGTTCACTTCTATTATAAATATCTCTTACTTCTAAATATCCTCCAAAAGCAACTGTTTTTTTATGTTTAAAAAAGTAGTTTTCTAAATATGCTTCCCATTCTTTTGATGAAGAAACGTCAAAAGTTAACTCTTTGTTAGATGCAGCTATTGAAATTGGAATGTACTCATTAAAAGATATGTTAGCATTAATTACATGCAATGGTTTTTGAGATATATTCTTAAAAAAATCTGTCATAAATAGTTTTATATATAAAAAAGAGTAATCAAAGATAATTGATTACTCTTACATATGTAAATTACACAAATTATTCTATCGTGTTACAGTTCCGCTAATTTCTCTAACAGGCCCTGCTTCCATATCAAATGTTACATGATCTTCTGCATCTGCTGGTACTCCATGTGCTAAAGGTTTTAATGTAAATGGAGCTGGACTGTTATCTGGATAGGGTTCAACAGAAATAACAGCTGTTGTTCCTCTTAAATCTGTTGGAAAAATAAATCCATCTGGAGCATTTTGTATAAAATCTTCTCCCGGGTATCCTGGTCCATTATTTTCATTACCTTTAAATGGTGTTGTTGTTGCATTATCATCTGCCATTGCTACATCTGTAAAAGTTCCTGTACTAATTGGCGTACCATTAATAACTACCCAACCTTCATATTTCCAGCCCTCAGGTAAAGTTGGTAAAGAAAGTCCTGTTGCAGGACTCCCTCCTGTTAAGTCTAAAAACCAAATACCACTTCTTTCATTATTCATCATTCCATCAGTTGGGGTAGCTAAAATGTATTTACCTGTTGAAGTTGAAAAGTCTCCTACAATTCCTGTAGATGATATTCCTGCTGAATTTCCTGAAAAATCTCCTGCTAGCACTTTAGTATTTGCTGGTGCTGGATCTGGGTCGTTTGCTGGTTCAATGGTTAAAACAAATGTAGTTGCTGCTGATAGCATGTCAGAATCAACTACAAAAGAGCTTTCAGACAATTCTCCTGAATCATTTACATTAAAAGTTCCTGTTGATACAGGAGCTCCTCCTACAATTATCCAACCTTCATACACATAATCAGTTCCTAAATTCTCTAGACCATTAACATTTAAACTTAAGTTTGATGTTTTTGGTGTATTATCGTCATCATCATTACAGGCAACAAAAGTTAACGCACTTACTGCTGCTATTGTTAAAAGTATTTTTTTCATTGTTTTTGTAATTTTGAGTTTATACAAAAACAAAGTTACTTGCAGTTTTTCTAATAAAATGTTAGCTAGCTTACACTTACGCTATTTTTTTAAGTAGTCGTATCTCCTTTCTATTAAAATTAATAATTTTTTCTTCTTTTAACTCGTTCATTAAGGTGTTTAAAGTTGGCCTTGAAGTACCTATAAGTGTTGCTATATCTTTTTGTGTATATGGGTGTTCTATTACTTGATCTCCAGTTTTTTCACATTCATGTCCATATTCTTCACACAACTCTTTAAAAAACTCTAATAAGCGAGTACGTGTGTCTTTAAAGAATAATAACTGAAGCCTTCTTTCTAACTTTTTTATTCTCAAACCAATAAATTTATAAATCTTAAAACTTACAGGTATATTATCTCTCATCAAAGAATACATAGTTTCTCGTGATACTGGACAAATTTCTGTTGTATTATCTATAGATTGAGCAAATTCATTTCGTTTTTCAATACCCAAAATAGCTTTTTCTCCAAATATTTCTCCTTTGGTTAAAATAGCCTTAATTACTTCTTCTCCTTCTTCTGTATAATAACCTAGTTTAACCTTTCCTTTATCTATTAAATAAATTTTATTTGCGACATCTTCTTCAAAATAGATATAGTCTTTCTTTTTATAAAGACTTAAAGTATGTGTTTCTTTATAGGCAGGATATTTATGTGGGCATAATATTTTAAATAAGTTAACATCTTCAAAATACCAAAGTGCACTCATAGTTTTTACTTTTAAATTTTAAGTCGAAAAAGCTAAAAATACATTACAAAAAAAGCTCTGGAGTTTTCCAGAGCTTTTTTTACCTCTATTTTGCGAGTAGCTTTTTAAGCGTTTTGCTTTTTTATTAAGTTTAAAGCTGAACCTTCTTTAAACCACTCTATTTGCCCTTTATTATATGTATGGTTTGTAATAATAATATCTTTTGAACCGTCTGCATGAACAACTTCTATTGTTAATGGTTTGTCTGGAGCAAATTCGTTTAAATCTAAAAAGTTGAACGTGTCATCTTCTTGAATTAAATCATAGTCATTTTCGTTGTCAAATGTTAACCCTAACATTCCTTGTTTTTTTAGATTTGTTTCATGAATACGAGCAAAAGACTTTACTAAAACTGCTACTACACCTAAATGACGAGGCTCCATAGCTGCATGCTCACGAGAAGATCCTTCTCCATAATTATGATCACCTACAACTATAGTTGGAATTCCTTTCGCTTTATACGCTCTTTGTGTTTTTGGTACTGCATCATATTCACCTGTTAACTGACTTTTTACAAAGTTAGTTTGCATATTAAAGGCATTTACAGCCCCTATTAAACAGTTATTGGAAATATTATCTAAATGACCACGATAACGTAACCATGGTCCTGCCATAGAAATATGATCTGTAGTACATTTACCGTGAGCTTTAATTAATAATTTAGCTCCTTTTATTTCATCTCCAATTGGTGTAAATGGAGTTAACAATTCTAATCGTTCAGAATTTGGATCTACTACAACTTCAACATCACTACCATCTTCTTCTGGAGCTAAATATCCATTATCGTCAACTTCAAATCCTTTTGGTGGTAATTCCCAACCTGTAGGTTCGTCTAACATCACTTCTTCTCCATCTTCATTAATTAACTTATCTGTTAATGGATTAAAATCTAAACGACCTGCAATAGCAATGGCTGCGGTTAATTCTGGAGAAGCAACAAAGGCATGTGTATTTGGATTACCATCGGCGCGCTTTGCAAAGTTTCTATTAAATGAGTGTACTATTGAATTTTTAGGAGCATTCTTCGGGTCTTCATAACGTCCCCACTGACCAATACATGGTCCGCACGCGTTAGTAAATATTTTTGCATCTAAGTTTTCAAAAACTTGTAAGATACCATCTCTTTCAGCAGTATAACGTACTTGCTCAGACCCTGGGTTTATACCAAACTCTGCTTTTGTTTTCAATCCTTTATCTATTGCTTGTTGTGCAATAGAAGCCGCACGCGATAGATCTTCATAAGAAGAGTTTGTACAAGAACCTATCAATCCCCATTCTACCTGCAATGGCCAATCGTTTGCTTGAGCTTTCTCTGTCATTTCCTTTCCTACTGGAGTAGATAAATCTGGCGTAAAAGGTCCGTTTAATAATGGGCCTAATTCTGATAGATTAATTTCAATTACCTGGTCAAAATATTGTTCAGGGTTTGCATATACTTCAGCATCTGCCGTTAAGTATTCTTTTATTTCATTTGCTGCATCTGCTACATCACTTCTATCTGTTGCTCGTAAATAACGCTCCATAGATTCATCGTAACCAAAAGTAGAGGTTGTTGCTCCAATTTCTGCCCCCATATTACAAATAGTTCCTTTTCCTGTACACGACATTGCTGTTGCACCAGGTCCAAAATACTCTACAATAGCACCTGTTCCTCCTTTAACTGTTAAAATTTCTGCAACTTTTAAAATAACATCTTTTGGTGCTGTCCATCCAGATAATTTACCTGTTAACTTCACACCTATCAACTTAGGAAACTTTAATTCCCAAGGCATTCCTGCCATAACATCTACAGCATCTGCACCTCCAACACCAATAGCTACCATTCCTAAACCTCCTGCATTTACCGTATGAGAATCTGTACCAATCATCATTCCTCCCGGAAAAGCATAGTTTTCCAAGACTACTTGGTGAATAATACCCGCTCCTGGCTTCCAAAAACCAATTCCATATTTATTAGAAACTGACTCTAAAAAATTAAAAACTTCATTTGAGTTATTTAATGCTGTTTGCAAATCTGTTGAAGCACCTACTTTTGCCTGAATTAAATGATCGCAATGCACCGTTGTTGGTACAGCTACTTTATCTTTTCCTGCTTGCATAAACTGTAACAATGCCATTTGTGCTGTTGCATCTTGACAAGCGATACGATCTGGAGCAAAATCAACATAATCCTTTCCTCTTTCGAAAGCTTTCGTTGGTGTTTCATCCCATAGATGTGTGTATAAAATTTTCTCTGCTAATGTTAAGGGTTTTCCAGTAATTTTTCTTGCAGTATCTACTCGTTCTACTACTTTACTGTATACCTCTTTTATCATTTCTATATCAAAAGCCATATTTATTAATTTTTGTTATCCTACGAATTTACCAAAAAAAAATAGTATAGAAATGAAGCTACTATATAATTATAATGAGTTTAAATAGTTATTATCTATAATAGATTTTCTAATTTTATATGTAGTTTACAGTATAAAAAAAGCTCAAGTATAATACTTGAGCTTTTAGTTACTTTATTTAATAAATAAATTATACTACTAACTGCTTTTGAGATGGCTTAAACTTAGTTAAAACAATACTATCAACTGCTTTTTCGTACTCTTCCATAGTTGGAGTTCTTCCTAAGATAGTAGACAAAACAACAACTGGTGTTGAAGATAATAGTGATTCTCCTTTTTTCTCTCCTGAATCTTTTACAACTCTTCCTTGGAATAAACGTGTAGATGTTGCCATTACCGTATCTCCTGGTTCTGCTTTTTCTTGGTTACCCATACATAAGTTACAACCTGGGCGCTCTAAATATAGCATGTTTTCATACTTTGTACGTGCTAAGCCTTTTGGAGCATTATCATCAAATTCAAAACCTGAGTACTTCTGTAACACTTCCCAATCGCCCTCTGCTTTTAATTCATCAACAATGTTATAGGTTGGAGGTGCTACTACTAACGGAGCGTTAAATTTTACTTCTCCTTGTTGAGATTCAATATTTTTTAACATTTGAGCTAAAATTTTCATATCTCCTTTGTGTACCATACAAGATCCTACGAAACCTAAATCTACTTTTTTAGTTCCTCCATAAAAAGATAATGGACGAATAGTATCATGTGTGTAACGTTTAGAAACATCTTCATTATTTACATCAGGGTCTGCAATCATTGGTTCAGCAATTTCATCTAAATCAATAACTACTTCTGCGTAATAATTTGCATCAGCATCTGGTTTTAAAGCTGGTTTTGTACCAGTTTTAAGCTCTTGAATTCTGTTATTGGCTTTATCAACTAAACCTTGTAACATTTGCTTTTCGTTATCCATACCTTTATCAATCATGATTTGGATACGATCTCTTGCAATTTCTAAAGATTCAATTAACGTTTCTTCTTCTGAAATACAGATAGACGCTTTAGCTTTCATCTCAGCAGTCCAGTCTGTAAATGTAAAGGCTTGATCTGAAGTTAAGGTACCAATGTGTACCTCAATAACACGCCCTTGGAATACGTTTTCGCCATCAAATTGCTTTAACATTTGTTGTTGCGTAGCGTGTACCACGTCACGGAAATCCATGAAGCTTCTCATATTTCCTTTGAAGGTTACTTTAACTGACTCTGGAATTGGCATAGTTGCCTCTCCTGTTGCTAAAGCCAATGCTACTGTACCTGAATCGGCACCAAAAGCAACTCCTTTAGACATACGAGTGTGAGAATCTCCACCAATAATAATATCCCAATCATCAACAGTAATATCATTTAATACTTTATGAATTACATCTGTCATTGCATGATATTGACCTTTTGGATCACGCCCAGTAATTAAACCGAAGTCGTTCATAAATTTCATTAAACGAGGAATATTCGCTTTTGACTTATCATCCCAAACAGAAGCTGTGTGACACCCCGATTGGTAACCAGCATCTACAATTGGTGAAATTACCGTAGCTGCCATCATCTCTAATTCTTGAGACGTCATTAAACCTGTAGTATCTTGAGACCCTACAATGTTTACTTCTACACGAACGTTAGAACCTGCATGTAATGTCTTACCTGGTGTAGTTCCAACAGCATTTTTATTGAAAATTTTCTCAACAGCTGTTAATCCTTGGTTTTCAATAGAGATTTCTTTTGATGCTGCATATACTTGAGGAATATCAATACCTAAAGCTTTACAGGCAAAAGTTTGTAATTTTTTACCGAAAACTACAGCATAAGATCCTCCAGCCTTAATAAACTCCATCTTTTGAGGAGTTAAAGCTGTAGAAATATCTTTTAACTCTTGATCTCCGTTATATAATTTTTTCTCTTTTGTATTGATTGTTAAAACAGTTCCAGTTTTAACAGAATACATCTCTTTTAAAATTGGTTCTCCATCTTTATCTACAACTGTATTACCGTTTTCATCTTTTTGTTTTACCCAGTTTTTTAAATCGATTCCAATTCCTCCGGTTACTCCAACTGTGGTTAAGAAAATAGGTGCTATACCATTAGTACCGGCAATTACTGGCGCAATATTGATAAATGGTACGTATGGAGAAGAAGGAACACCTGTCCATAATGCCACATTATTTACTCCAGACATACGAGAAGATCCAACTCCCATAGTTCCTTTCTCAGCAATTAACATTACACGCTTATCTGGGTGTTGTTCTTTTAATGCTAATAATTGCTGTTGCATTTCTTTATCATGCTCAAAAATAGATTGTCCGTGTAACTCACGATCAGATCTAGAGTGAGCGTCTGCTCCAGGAGATAATAAATCGGTAGAAATATCACCTACACCTGCAACAAAAGTTACTACTTTTATTTCTTCTTCTACTTCTGGTAACTTAGTAAAGAATTCTGCCTTAGCATAGCTTTCTATTAATTCTTTAGCTATTACATTGCCATCTTTATATGCTTTTTCTAATCTTTCTGTATCTGCTTCATATAAGAAAACTTGAGTTTTTAATACTTTTGCTGCTTCAACGGCAATATCAGCATTATTTCCAAGTGCTAAATCTAATAACACTTCAACAGATGGACCACCTTTCATGTGTCCTAATTGTTCAAAAGCAAAAGCAGGAGTTATCTCTTCTACTACAGATTCACCTTGAATAATTTCTTTTAAAAAGTTTGCTTTTACACCTGCAGCACTTGTTGTACCCGGTAAAACATTATAGATAAAGAAATTAAGAGAGTCTTTTCTGTGAGGATTGTTTACATCTTTAATTTGTGAGATGATTTCAGTTAACAATTCACTTCCATCGATAGGTTTAGGGTGAAGACCTTGACCTTTTCTTACTTCAATCTCCTTTAGGTAATCTGAGTATGTGTTCATAAAAAGTTTTGTTTTTAAATATTTAGAAGGAAATAGTAAAAGTTATTACGTATTAAAACCGTTCTTTTACAGCTTTATCCTGTTAATTTTTGCTTAGCAAAAGTAATATTTTAACCTCAATTTTAAAAATAAACAACAAAACAGTCAAAAAAGCAAATTAATTTAATTAGAAAGACCTATTTTTAAAAATATACCAAAAAAACAAGTGTAAAAACACGCAATAATTATCAAATTGATAATTCACTATTTTTAAGTGTATTAAAAAAAATGCTATAATGATTCTAAATAGGAAAAAAAGCAGACCCATAAGCTGGATTCTGTCCCTTAAAAAATAAGGTTCTTATCATTTATCTAGTTCTGAAATTACTCTCAGAATCAATCTGCCTACCCCTTAGAATCGCGCGAGTAGCGCTCAAGCTCTAATGTACATGGCATTGCACCGCATAGAGTTTACCTGGTTTCACTACAGCATTACCTGTACATTCTTTCTGTTGCACTTGTCCTCGGTTTACACCGGACGGATGTTATCCGCTATGCTACTCTATGGTGTCCAGACTTTCCTACTTATATTTTCTACAAGTCGATAAGATAGGTCTGCTATTATATTGTTATAATCAAATAAAAGTTCACACCTCTATTCATAAAAAAACCCACTCAAAAGAATTGAGTGGGAAAATTGCTATGAAAAAGAAAAAGTGTCTAGAACGTCTCCTAGACACTGCAAATATATAACTGTTTTTCGTTTAAAAAAAATTTTATTTAAAAAAATTATCTTTTTTATGATTTTTTTAAGAAAACATGTCTTTAACCTTTTCAAAGAAAGATTTGTCTGATTTCTGAGGGTTTGGGCTAAAGTTCTCATCTTCTTGCATTTCCTCAAAAAACTTACGTTGATCTTTCGTTAGTTCTTGTGGAGTCCATACATTTATATGAATTAAGAAATCTCCATTACCATAACGCTCAATACTTGGTAATCCTTTTCCTTTTAAACGTAAAATCTTACCTGATTGCGTTCCTGGTTCTATCTTAATCTTTACTTTTCCTGTAACAGTTTCTATTTCTTTTGATACTCCTAAAACTGCTTCTGAAAAATTAATATATAAATCGTAGTGAATATTACTACCTTCACGCTTTAAATTTTCGTGTGGTACTTCTTCAATTAATACTAATAAATCTCCTGGAATTGAGTTTTTACCTGGAGCTTCATTTCCTTTACCTCCTACTTTTAATTGTACACCTTCTGTAACACCCTCTGGAATATTGATAGAAACGGTTTCTTCTTTTACTACCATTCCTTGGGCATCTGCTCCACTTGGTTTTTTGTCTAGCATCTCTCCTGCTCCATGACAGGTACTACAAGTAGTAGCTGTTTGCATTCTACCTAAAATAGTATTGGTAACACGCATTTGTTGTCCGCTACCATTACATGTTGAACATGTTTTATAGGTTACTCCGTCTGCTTGAACTTTTCTACGAACTTTTACCTTCTTTTCTACACCTTTGGCAATTTCTTCTAGTGTTAACTTTACACGGATACGTAAGTTACTACCTTTAACTCGTGCTTGACGGTGACCTCCACCACCAAAACCACCGAAACCTCCTCCGAATGCTCCTCCGAAAATATCTCCAAATTGGCTAAATATATCATCCATATTCATACCTCCACCACCGAAGCCTCCATGACCTCCTTCAAAAGCAGCATGACCGTACTGATCGTAACGAGCTTTTTTGTTGTCGTCACTTAACACCTCATAAGCTTCTGCGGCTAGTTTGAATTTTTCTTCAGCTTCTTTATCATCAGGGTTTTTATCTGGATGGTATTTAATAGCCATCTTACGATATGCCTTTTTAATTTCAGCTTTTGATGCTGATTTTGATAATCCTAATATTTCGTAATAATCTTGTTTTGCCATAACTTTCAATGTTCAACTATTAGTAAGTAAGTATCGTTAGTGACCAATAGTTGTATTAATGATGATTGTTTTACGCTTGCCCCATTACTACTTTAGGGTGACGAATAATTTTATCTCCTAGCTTATATCCTTTCTCCACACAATCTATAATTTTTCCTTTTAATTCATCTGAAGGTGCTGGTATTTGTGTTATTGCATCATGAACTTCTGCATCAAAATCATCTCCTGGTTTTACTTCTATTTCAGTTAACCCTTTTTGAGTTAAGGTGTTTTTAAACTTATTATTAATAAGTTCCATACCTTTTAATAACTCAGAGTCTTCTGTTTTTTTAATTTCTGCCAAACCTCTATCAAAATCATCCATAATTGGCAGTAAAGCTGTCATTAATTCTTGACTTGCAGTTTTAAAAAGTTCAATACGTTCTTTTGAAGTACGTTTTTTATAGTTTTCAAACTCTGCAAATAAACGCAAATATTTATCTTTCTCTGCTTGAATTAATTCTTCTGCCGTTGGCTCTTCTTTAGCTTCAACCTCTTTATTTTCTTGAGTTTCTTCTTGATTCTCTCCTAAGTCGCCATTTTTAATAGCGTCGTTAATTTCGTCTTCTTTTGTATATTGATCTTTACTCATTGTAAATCGTTTCATGTATTTAACACTTTTTGATTAACAATAATATTGCCAATAAAAGAAATGTGTCATAATGACATTGCAACATAACTTCTCAAAGAAAACCATAGTATAAAGTTCAAAAAAAAATATATTTATATTTTGTTCAAAGATTTCAAAACTATATATTTAAGAAATTTTTATTAATTAATTTATAACATAAAAAGTCCCTCATTATGAAACAGAATTTTTTAAACATTTCAGGAGTTACCGTTCTTTCAAAGAACCAACAAAAGAACTTAACAGGTGGTGCTGCTATTGATCTTAATAAATGTGGATGTGACTGCTCAGGAAGCGTTACAGGTCCTATTTATTGTCATCAATATTTTGCTTGTACACAAGAGTACACTTGTAGTGAAGAAATGTAGAGAAATAAAAAAGCTGTTATTTTAAAAATAACAGCTTTTTACTTCATTATAAATTTATACCTTTATAAAGGTTTAACTAATTTAGCCTTTGTAGGTATAACAAATTCTGCTTCTTCAATAAACTTTATGTTTGATAACTTAACCTCTCCTATCTCTTCTTCATATCCGTTTTTTAATGACCACATATGAAAAGTCCAATTAGTTGCAAAAGGAATTGAATTAACTAATTCGATATTGTTATACTTAATAGCATGCGGTTCTTTTTCTGCTTTTTCCTTTCCTTTACCAAAAGTAACAATATACGCCGCTCCTTCTAAAAAGTTTGTACTAGGATTTTTATAAATTACATACCAGTCGTCTGGTGCATCACCTGTTCCAGAAGCAAAGGTTAGTTTACCTGTATCAAAGTTTTTAGTTCCCCATTTATTTTCTTCAAAATTAGACCAAATAGTTCCATCGTCGTTTAGTTTATAAGGTAACCCTAAAAAATAAGACCATGTAAAAATATCAAACCTTGCTGCTGCTAAATCTTTCTCTTTTATTCCAACTGAATACACTTCTTTTCCGTCAAAAAGTATTATTTCTCCATTATTTTTCTCTATCTTTATTTTACCTCCACCTGGTTCTTGTGTTATTGTTCCTGTTAAGCGATTTTTTCCACCAAAAGTTATGTCTATGTCATACTTTAAATACTTTTGATTCATAAAAGCTTTTTTATGATGAGCTTTTTCTATTGAAGACGTAAAGTCTTTCTCTTGAGCTACAAAAATTATTGTTTGTAATAGTAAAATAACAAGTGTTATTCTTTTTTTCATAATGATTCATTTAAGTTAAAGCGACTTAGTCGTTACTTTAGTTTCTTCATTACAATTTTTTTTATAAAAAAATTAAAAGTTAAATATAAAAGTCTAAAAACTTACGTTAGAAGAGAAAAAAACCTTAAATCAGTCGATTCTGCATATACCTTGAAAAGGTTTCCTTTATTTTGACAACTTACCTATTAGATTTTCAAAACAACCTCAGAGAGTAAGAAACTTTGATTTAAATGGATAATATTTGACACTAACAATGGTAATCTGCCTTTTTTATCTTTAATAAAAATACATATCTAATGCTTAAAAGGTAATGATTAAATGCTCTGCCTTATTTAATACAATCTGAAACATAAAATACTTTTACACTACTGAGAGCTGAGGTAAAAACAAGTAAATTTTTTAAAACTTTATACCAAAAACACTTTTATAATTCGCATCATGAGGTAAACCACTTTTTACTCTTACATTTAGCCATAATTTGTTTACACAATTCTCTACACGTTTTAGTGTACTTATACACCTGTAAAGAAAAGTCAGCGAAGTTCGCTGATAGTTTCGTTGGGTAGTATTCAATAAGGTATGTTAATTTATTTTTATTAAGTACATCTTAACTAAGTTTCTAATACTATTTTACTTTTTGGGTAGGGTAAATTATTACCTACTTGTTTTATTCAAAAAATTGTTCTCTTTTAAAGAATTGTAACCCAAAAATTAAACAAATATGAAAACAAAACTCAACTATTTATTAGTTGTTCTTTGCTTTGCGTCTATTCATGTACTAGCACAAGAGCAAAAAAATGAAGACCACAGAAAAAAGCTATGTAATTTATTTCCAGTTCTTCATAATTATATGCCTCTACACGTAAAATTCTAACGATACCTTTTCGGTATGGGTGGAATATTATTGCTAAGAATTTTAACTTAATTATTAATACATAAAATGAAAATTACTAGAATTATTGCATTGATTGCTCTGTGTACATCGGCACTCAATGCACAAGAAAAAGAAGTTGATTGCGATTTCAACATTAACAGAGCTTATTACCATTTGGAAGGAAAAGAACTCTTTACAAAAGACAAACAAAAAGCTATTGAATACCTAACTCCTTGTGTAGAAACTGAAAATCCCGTAGCACAACTTATGATGGGTCGTATCTTGCTAGAGGAAGCCACAGAAGAAAGTTACACAAAAGCTTTTAAACTAATTAAAGCAGCTGCAAAACAAGGCAATGCTATTGCTGCTACCGATTTAGGAATACTGTATAAGTATGGTAGAGGGTGTAAACTCAATTACAACAAAGCGAGAAAATGGTTTGAAAAAGGATTTGAGTTAGGGAACACCAAAGCAGCTTATTTATTAGGCTACCTATACTTAAAAGGCTTTGGAAACATACAACAAGACTATACCAAAGCGGTTAGTTGGTTTGAAAAGAGCGACTATCCTATGGCGAAATATTGGTTAGGAGTTTGTTACTATCACGGTTATGGCGTAGATAAAAATGTAGCAAAAGCAAATGAGTTATTAAAAACCAACTTTGATACAGCAAAAGAAGCTAACATAAGTGAAGCATCTAAAAACTCAGAAGTAGTAAATGCAGAGGAAATTAAGCATGTTATAAATGAAGAAGAGACAGTTACATCAGTAGAGGTTACCAAACAACAACTAAACGGAATGTGGGAAGGCGATTTATTGTTTTTTGATTGGTCAGCAACTCATATAGAAAACAAAATTCCTTTTAAAATTACAGCGAAATATGATGCAGAAAGTGATGTATTACATATCACTACGACCATTGCTGATAAAAAACAAAATGTAGATTTTACTAAATTAGATAACAGTCTTTATTTTAATGATGTTACTGTTGAATTACCACATAGTTCATTTAGTAAAAACATTCCTTCTGTTTTAGAGCATCAATTACTTTCTTCTGATGTTTCTATCAAACAATTTAATTCAGAAACCTACTTAACAGGAAATTTAGAGACTTATGTGAGTGCTTGGAAAGAATCAGGAGTACCTATTCGTTTTGTGTTAAAGAAGAAAAAGAAATTAGAAAACTCAGAAGAAGAGCTTTCAGAAGAAGCCTTAGCTGCACTTTCAAAACAAGAAGATAGTTTTATAAAGCTATATCCAAACCCTTTTGAAAAAGATGTAATTGTATCCTATTCATTAGAACAGCCAGCAAATACGAAGGTTACCATAACCAATATGAATGGATTACGAGAAAAAGTAATAAAGCCTTTAGCTAGTCAGGAAACAGGTAGATACCAATATTATGTAGAGGGAACGGATTTACCTAAAGGAATGTATGTAGTAACCATACTAGTAGGAAAAGAAAGAAAAACAAGAATTATCATCAAAAAATAATTGCTAGAAAAACACACAAATGAAAAGAATATATATACAGTTTTTACTACTACTTTTAGTAAGTACATTTAATATTGATTTACAAGCCCAAAGATTAAATATACCTGAAAAATCAACTATTGGAGATGAATTCTTAATTGCTCCAGATGGTACATATAGTGAATTAAGGCCTGTTTTATCAAAAAATTGTGGCTGTGAAGTTGCTGATTTAAGTTTTAACTGGAGTGGCTCTTTTAATAATGCAATAGCTAACGAGAACTTGATTAGACTTGCTAGAAAAAGAGCTTTAAAAAAATGGTATAGTAACCAAATAAACAAAGTAGTTAAACCAGCTATAGACAGAAAATTTGGTAGAACGTTTTCTAATTTTGAAGAAGCTAAAAATGAACTTTTAATAGATTCTGAAAGAAAAAACATAGCTACTCTTTCAAGACCTCTTAGAGATAAATATTCTCGTTTAAGATCTCGAGGATTTAAGGCCAAAGAAAAGCATTTAAAAGAGCTAAAGTTATTAAAACTAAGAGAAGCAGAAATTAAATCAGGAAATATAAATAATCCTTCCTTGGGTTATATTAAAGTACAAGGGGTATACTTAAAAGATATTAGAAGTTTAAATTCCTTAAAATCAAAATGGACTCCTTTATTTGATGATTTTAGCAAGAACATCGCTGAAACTCATATAAACAACCATATGTATAAAAGCATAGGTAGAGGAGTTGAACCAGAAGTAATTAAACTTAAAAACCGACATTATAATAGTTTAAACACTTGGGACAGGCTAAGCTTATTACAATTTTTAGTTCATTATGAAGAGTATAAAAAGTTAAGCTCTCCTCCATACCTTGTTCCTGAACATATTAATAATATGTTTAAGAAGTTTAATAATATAGATAAAGCTACACCTGAGTTAATAAAAAAATTATCTATAAAAAACAGAACAGGAGGGTTTTCAGTCTTTGATGGTAGAACCTATTACAAGTTATTAAGCGCTTATACATCACCTCCTGCTTTACCTGGAGGTGAGTATATGGCCAAAATGGAATGGGAAAGATTAAAAAATCAAGCATTAGATAAGTTATTAAACTCTACGAGTACACCTAAAAATCTCTCTGAGTTCTTACAACAAGAAGAACCTGATTACTTTGGACAAGTTGTTAAAACAAGCGGAGGAGTTTCAAGAATTCATCAAAATGCTGTTGCTTTTACTGATAAAAATGGTAATGCATTTGCTTTTATAACTCCTGATGAAAAGTTCTTCTTCTATACAAAAGGAAAAGGTTGGTTTTTGGAAGGCAACAGATTCACAGAACAAAGAAGTTATCAATACTATGTTTTAGACAAGTACAATAGAAATAGTCAACCTATAACTTGGGGAATACACAGAGCAGCTGACGACTTGGGTGGTTTTGTTGTAGATTTAGTGGGGCATCCTAATAAAACAATAAGTGATTTTGCCAAAGGAATTATAAAAATAGCTACATTAGATTTTGATATTGAGAAAACATGGAACACTGTAATTAATGCAGATTTATCAGATGCTTCGTACATTGTATCAACAATAGCATTAGGACACTTATCAGGTCCAAAAGGCAAAGGACTTATTCCTGCTTCTGAGACTCCACAATTTCAAGAACTATTAGCTCAATACGCTGCTAAAACAAGACCTGCAAAACTAACTTGGCCTGAAATATTACAACTTTTTAAAAAGGCTAGAATCTTTGAGAAAAATGTTTCTTCACATTTGAAAACAATTTACAAAGTAAGTGACGGTTATTCTGTCTTTAATCAAGTATATTTGAAATATAATGGAGTGGTTTCTATAGTAGACGATTTAATTTATAATAGTAAAACAGGAAAGTTTTTATTAAATGAAAGTAAATATGGTGTACATAATAAGCTTACCAAAAATCAAAAATATATTCAGGACGCGATTAAAGCAGGAAAAAGCATAGAAGTAAGATCTAAAGGTCTTTTTAAGGACGTAAATGGAGAAGTTATTTTTGGCCAGGGCTCCTTAATAAAAGTTTCTGAAATCTTACGAGCACACAGTGTAAATGGAGTTATTGATATTAATACATTAAAAACTTTATGGAAAAAATAATCACAAAAAACTTAGTAATAAAAACAGTTGGTACTAAACTTGCTAAAGAGTTTAGTGCTGATGGCTTTAAATATGTAAAATCTAAACAAGAATTAATAAGGAAATATAAAGGAGGTTTTGATAAAATAGACTTTACTACATATGATATGTATCCTATAAGTCATCAAGAACTATCTGTTTCTTTTAAAAAAAGGTTAGATATCGTAG
The DNA here is from genome assembly GCF_042865525.1 of Tenacibaculum sp. ZH5_bin.1. Lineage (NCBI taxonomy): Bacteria > Pseudomonadati > Bacteroidota > Flavobacteriia > Flavobacteriales > Flavobacteriaceae > Tenacibaculum > Tenacibaculum sp. ZH5_bin.1. The sequence goes on from NZ_JBEGIO010000008.1 coordinate 37,308, forward strand.
AGAATATTGTAAACAAATTTTATGATGGTAGGTTTATAAACCCAAAGTTTCATAAAGATACAATTACTATTTACCCGGATGTTGATTTAAATAAAGAAATTTATACTATTAAATTTAAGTCAGAGAACAATTTAAATTGTGAAATCTGTTCTAAATCAGAAAACATAAAAACAGAGGCCTTTATATTACATACAGAAGAAGATATTGAAAATATTATAAATTCTCTTATCCCTTTTATTCGAGAAAAAATCTTGCTTTTTTTTAAAGCTAATGATGATTTACAATATGTAAACAAGAAAGAAAAAGAACGAATACTGAAAAATGATAATAAGATTCCAATTATTCCTTTAATGCATTCTTTAGTCTTAATGAAACTTACTAATGACTTGGATTTTAATAAACTTAAAAAAGAATATTTAATAAAACTAGGACCATTACTGGGTTTTGAAGAAGAAAGTAAAAATGCTTTAAATGAATTGATTACTTATTTAGACAGTATTTAAACATAAAAAATAATTAAAGACCTACCAATAAGTGTAGGTCTTTATAGAATAAATTAATTAAGGTTACTCTAGTACTACACCTATAAAAATTAAAATGGAATATCAAAATAAGATTAATAAAAACATTTCTGAATTGTTGACAAATGAACGATTTAAATTTAGATATTCAGAAGTAAAAAAAGAGTTGGAAGTACTTAAGAGTAATGACTTAATTAACAACAAACAGTTTGAAAAAATATACAACGAAGATATCCTGTTAAAAATTAAATATAAAACCTATAAAAAAGCTCTTCGCAATCTAATTATTGGTCTTGTTTTAATTGGAACTGGTTTTGTTCTTATGAACACTTTACCTTTTCGGTATTTAATTATAGTTGGTGGGATAATTCTTTCTGTCAGTTCTTTCTTTGGAATCCAATCTAACAAACTTACTAAGAGTCAAAAAGAATACCTGAAAAGCTAAAAATTGGAATCCAATAATCTCATCATTTTTTATACGGATGCTATGAAGTTTATATTCTCTTGATAAACAAATAATATTTCTAACAAAAATCTTCTATACTTCTTTGTCCCTAAATAAGATTGCTTTTTGTTAGTACTAAAATTCCTGTAGTTTATCTCTAAAAAAAGGGAAGTATTTTCTATTTTTGTGCCTTTCAACACAACAACAAAACATGAACTTAACAGAATTAAACGCCATCTCTCCTATTGATGGTAGATACCGTAACAAAGTAGCAAGCTTAGCGAACTATTTTTCAGAAGAAGCTTTAATAAAATATCGTGTAAAGGTAGAAATTGAATATTTCATTGCTTTATGTGAAATTCCATTACCTCAGTTAGCCGATTTCAACAAAGATTTATATGCTGATTTACGTAAAATTTATGAAGATTTTTCTGCAGAAGACGCGCAAAAAATCAAAGAAATTGAAAGCGTTACCAATCACGATGTAAAAGCTGTTGAGTATTTCATCAAAGAAAAGTTTGACAAGCTAAGCTTGAATAAGTATAAGGAGTTTATCCATTTCGGATTGACGTCTCAAGATATTAACAACACCGCTATTCCATTATCTATTAAAGATGCGATGGATGAAGTGTACTATCCAACCTTAGATACCTTAGTTTGTAAATTAGCTGATTTATCAGAAGAATGGGAAAACGTACCAATGTTAGCAAGAACTCACGGGCAACCAGCCTCTCCTACGCGTTTAGGAAAAGAGTTTTTTGTGTTTGTAGAACGTATTAACAATCAAGTTATTCACATACAACATACACCACATGCTGCGAAGTTTGGTGGAGCTACCGGTAATTACAATGCCCACAAAGTAGCATATCCAGATATCGACTGGAAAAACTTCGGAACTCATTTCGTAGAAGAAGTATTAGGTTTACACCACTCCTTCCCTACTACGCAGATTGAGCACTATGACCACATGGCTGCTTTATATGACGGATTAAAACGTGTAAACACGATTTTAATCGATTTAGATCGCGATGTTTGGACCTACGTTTCTAACGACTACTTCAAACAAAAAATTAAAAAAGGTGAAGTAGGTTCATCTGCAATGCCACACAAAGTGAATCCGATTGATTTTGAAAATTCTGAAGGAAACTTAGGAATTGCCAATGCTATTTTTGAACATTTAGCAGCTAAATTACCAGTTTCAAGGCTACAACGTGATTTAACGGATAGTACGGTATTACGTAACGTTGGAGTTCCTTTTGGACATACCTTAATTGGTTTTGCTTCTACGTTAAAAGGATTAAACAAGTTATTATTAAACGAGGCTAAGTTTGTAGAAGATTTAGAAAATAACTGGGCAGTAGTTGCTGAGGCTATTCAAACTATTTTACGTCGTGAAGCCTATCCTAATCCATACGAAGCTTTAAAAGGATTAACTCGTACGAACGAAAAAATAAACAAAGATTCTATCGCTAACTTCATTGATACTTTAGAGGTTTCTGATGCGATTAAGAATGAATTAAAACAAATTACACCATCTAATTACACAGGTATATAATGAGATATTTACTTACTTTTTTAGTTTTAGTCTTAGCTATTTCGTGTACTCCAGACAAAAAAGGAGATCCAACACGTTTTGTTCATGGAACCTTTGAAATTCCTGCTGGTGACAATTATGGAAAAACAACTATTGTAAGAAAAGATAGTTTGCAAATTGAAGAGTACACCAAAAAAGTAAGTATTTCTACAGATAGTTTGGTTACCGAAAAGGAGATAAAACACATAGATACACTCTACATCAAATGGAAAAATAATTTTGCATACACTTTGCGAATGAAAAATCCTAAAACTGATTTAGATAAAGATCCTATATTTGTTCAAATAACTAAAGTAACCTATAGCTCTTATAATTTTACAGCTCGTGTTGGCTACTCTAACTTTAAACAAAAAGGAACTGTATATAAAGTGCAATAAACTATGGAAATTTTCTTACAAGCAGATACTTGGATAGCTTTACTAACTCTTACTTTTTTAGAAGTAGTACTAGGGATTGATAACATTATATTTATCTCTATCGCCTCCAACAAACTCCCTGAAAATCAACAAAAAAAAGCTGCTAGAATAGGCCTCCTTTTAGCGATGATTTTTAGAATTCTTCTTTTATTAGGAGTTTCTTATTTAATAAGTATGAAAGACCCTATTTGGAATATTGACTTATCTTGGTTAAAGGTAGGTGTTACAGGGCAAAGTTTAATTTTATTTGCAGGAGGTGTATTTCTCTTATACAAAAGTACTAGCGAGATTCACCATAAAGTGGAAGGAAAAGGAGATGAAGATGCTACAAACACCTCTAAAAAGAAGAAAACATTACTAAATGTTATTACTCAAATAGTACTAATTGATATTGTTTTTTCTTTTGACTCAGTTTTAACTGCTGTGGGTATGACCAACGGTATTCAAGGAGCGCTAATAATTATGATTATTGCCGTAATTGTCTCAATATTAATCATGCTAATATTCGCTACTCCCATTAGTAATTTTGTAAACAAGCACCCTACTATTCAAATGCTAGCCTTGTCTTTTTTAATTTTAATTGGGTTTATGTTAATCACTGAAGGAGCACACTTATCTAACATGATTGTTTTTGGGCAATCTGTAGGTGCAATTCCAAAAGGGTATTTATATTTTGCAATAACATTTTCTTTATTAGTTGAAATGCTTAATATGAAAATGCGAGGTAACTCAAAAAAATAAAAAAAAGTTAAAAACCCTGTTTGTACAAAAACAAACAGGGTTTTTTATACATTTGCACTAATGTTAACATTTAAAAAACATATAGTTTCCCTAAGTATAATTGTATTACTTATACCTTCAGTTATACAATTAGTTCATGCTTTTGAAAAACACGAACATACTATATGTATATCTAAAAATGATAAACATTTTCATAAAGGAGAAATAGATTGTTCTACTCTTCATTATCAGTTTCAAGTATTTTCTGAAGAAATACTTCCTATTTTTGATGTAATTCCTAGAACTTTTTTTAAGTTAACATCTTTTCTAGGTGAAATTACATCTTCTTTCTATATTATAAAAAAACTCTCTAGAGCACCTCCTTTTTAAGTTTTATAAAAATTAAAACTTAAATAATAATATAAAATCTTTACATGAAATCAAATTGTATCATTTTGATGCTTATGCTTGTATTTTTTTCAACAGCATATGGTCAAAAATGTGAATATACATTTTCTGGTTTAGTTGAAGACTTTCACGATAAATCTCCTATTGTAGGAGCTACGGTATACATTAAAAATCAAAATAAATATGCTGTTACTAATATTGAAGGAAAGTTTACAATTAAAAATGTATGTTCTGGTAAAATTATAGTTGAAGTATCACATGTAGCTTGTGAGTCACAAACTATTGAACGTAACATTTCTAAAAACACTTATTTAGTTATTGATTTAGAACATCATGAAGAAGAACTAAATGAAGTAAATATAAAAGGTATTACGGGCTTAAAAACTAAAACAGCACAAGAAACAGTGTTAAAATCAAATGTTTTAGAAAAAAATAGTGACGCTACTTTAGGAGATGCCCTTAAAAATATTTCTGGTGTCTCATCTATTAATACAGGGAATAGCATAGTTAAACCTGTAATTAATGGATTACACGGTAGTAGAGTTTTGGTGTCTTTTAACGATGTTAGATTACAAGATCAAGAATGGGGTGTAGAGCATGCTCCGAATATTGATATTAATGCTGCTAACTCAATTTCTGTAATTAAAGGAGCAAATGCTTTACAATACGGAGGTGACGCTATTGGTGGTGTAGTTATACTTAATCCAAAAAATAATATTCTTAAAGACACTTTATTTGGAAAAACAATTGTATCACAACAAACCAATGGTCGTTTGTTTTCGGTAGCAACCAATGTAAATAAAAACTACGAAACGGGTTGGTATGTAAACGGACAAGCATCATATAAAAGATCGGGTGATTTTGATGCTGCAAACTATAAACTTACTAATACAGGTATTAACTCAAAAGCATTAACTGTTAATACTGGTTTTCATAAATTTGAAAAAGGTTTTGATTTATTTTATAGTTACTTAGATAATCAAGTTGGTATCTTAAGTGCTTCTCATTTTGGTAATATTACCGATTTAGTAAATGCAATAAACAGTAGACAACCACTTATTATTGATGATTTTAGCTATACTATTAATAATCCAAGACAAGAAGTAACTCATCAAATTTTTAAAACTAAATTTTATAAACGTTTTAAAGCTTTTGGTAAGCTATCGTTGCAATATGATTATCAAGTGAATCATAGATTAGAATTTGATAAACGAATTGGTGATAGAAAAAACTTACAAGCAGTAGACTTAAAACTTAAAACTCATAGTTTTAAATCTGATTTGTATTTAGATTCAAATACAGACCAAATTTATAAATTTGGTATAAGTGGTTTGTATCAATCAAATTTTTCAGATCCAATAACTAAAGTTAGACGATTAATACCCGATTATGATAAATATGCTTTTGGAGCCTATGTTATTTCTAATTTAACGTTTGACAAACTGTATATAACAACAGGTGTTAGATATGATTTTAACCATATTGATGCTAAAAAATTCTATCAAAAATCTAGGTGGGATAATTTAAATTATCAAAATGATTTTGGTAATATAGTAATCAACCCAAATGTATCTGGTTCTCAACTACTAACAAATCCAACATTTACTTATCATAATATGTCAGCTTCTGCAGGTATTACCTATAATGCAAATGATCATAATTCTTTTATATTTAACTATGGTTTAGCAAACAGAGCTCCAAATCCATCAGAACTATTTAGCGATGGATTACACCACTCTGCTGCTAGAATAGAATTAGGAGATTTACGCATTAAAACAGAAACTTCTAATAGGTTATCTGCCTCTTACAAGTACACTAATAAAAAGGTTAACCTGAATTTAGAAGCTTTTTACAATCATATTAAAGATTTTATCTACATAGAACCAAGTGGGCAAGAAACTACTAATAGAGGTACTTTTCCTGTTTGGTCTTATAAACAAGTTAACGCACAGTTATTTGGTATTGATGCCAGCACTCAATACAACATTAATAATAATTTTGTGTTAACAAACAAAAGTTCATTTTTAAGAGGTACTGATGTATCTAACGACAGACCGTTAATAGATATTCCTCCTTTTAAAACAGTAACTTCGCTAGCTTTTAAAAAAGAAAACTGGCAAAATTTTTATGCTTCTATCGAAAGCGAATACAACGCAAAACAAAACAAGTATCCTAATAATAACTTTAATGCCTTTATTCCTACATTAAATCAAAATGTACTTGTTGATATTAGCACACCTCCAGCAGCATATCATTTATTAAACTTTTCTTCAGGATTTGATTTTAAATTAAATAAAACAAAAGTTAACATTAATTTATATGTAGACAATATTTCAAACAAATCTTATCGAAATTATTTAAATAGATTACGATATTTTGCTGATGACTTAGGAAGAAATTTTAAAGTTCAACTAAAAATTAATTATTAAAAAACATTTAAAAATGAAAAATATTAAATTATTAGCCATATTATTTACTTCTGCATTAGCAATTACTTCTTGTTCTAGTGATGATAACCCAGTACCAGTTAACGAAGAAGAAGTTATTACTACAGTAACTGTTAAATTAACCCCACAAGGAGGTGGTGATACCGTTACATTGCAAAGTAAAGATTTAGATGGTGATGGCCCTAAGGCTCCAGAGGTTACAAAAGGTACTTTATTAGCTGCTAACACAACATATAATGGAGAAATTACCTTATTAAATGAATTAGAAGATCCAGCTGAAAACATTACTAAAGAAGTTGCTGAAGAAGCAGACGAACACCAGTTCTTTTATAATGTAACAGGCGATATTGCTAGTACTTTTACTTACGCTGGTGATAATGATACTAATGGAAACCCTGTAGGTATTAATTTTACAGTTACAACAGGTGCAGCTGGAACTGGAAATTATGTTTTTATCTTAAGACACGAGCCAAATAAAGGAGCTTCTGGAGTAAAAGAAGGAGATATTACCAACGCTGGTGGAGAAACAGATGTACAAGTTTCATTTGACGTAAAAATACAATAATTATAACAATCCATATTATAAAAGCCTCTTAGTAACTATGCTGCTAAGAGGCTTTATATTTAAACCAACTTTTACTTGATAAAGCTTTTAATACTTTTCTTTTTTAGCAAACTTGGATATTTGCGATTGAACTAGTTTAGTTGAGAAATTGAAAACTACTTTTTCCGTATTGCAATACACTACTACCTATTCTATATGTTCTACACAACCCAGTTACATTTACCAGAAAATTTACTCCTAAAAATATTTTTATAGAAATAAACAAACTTTACTTTATAAAAAAATAACTCCCCAGCATTACTGGGGAGCCTTTATATAAACAAACTTTAACTCAATAAAGTTTTTAATGCTTTTCCTTTTTAAGCAATTCCGGAAACTTACGTTTAAATCGGTTTAGTCGAGGAATTGAAACTTTTTGCACATACGGATTCTCAGGGTGCAAACGTTCATAGTTTTGATGATACTCTTCCGCAGGATAAAACTTCTCCATCTTTTTAACCTCAGTAACTATTTTCCCATGATACACATTTTCATTTAACTTTTTAATAGTATTTTCTATGAGCTGCCTCTCTTCTTGTGTTTTATAAAACGCTATTGAACGATACTGTGAACCATAATCAGGATGTTGACCGTTTATAGTGGTTGGATCGTGTGAACCAAAAAACACCGTTACTAATGTTTGAAAACTAACTTTTTTCGGATTATAATACACTGCTACCGATTCAGCATGTCCTGTTCTACCAGTTCCAATTGTTTTATAGGTTGGATTTTTAGTGTGTCCTCCTGCATACCCTGATACTACTTCCTCTACTCCATTCACACTTTCAAAAATTGCTTCTACACACCAAAAACAACCACTTGCAAAGTAAGCTACTTTTGTTTCTGAGCTTGTTTCTACTGATACCTCTTTTAGTTTTTCTTCTTTTTTTTGTGAGAAACTTAATAACGTTACCGTTAAAACAACAGCAGTAAATACTGTTACTCCCTTGAATATCTTCATATAATTCCTATTATTTATATGTTAGTTGGTCGTACAAAGAATACAATTTTTACAATTGTTTACAACTTTAATATTTCCTTAAGAATTTTGTTTGCGTGTTGCCACTGTGTTTTCTATTTTTGTTCAAGTAAACAGTAGATTTTAATGGAACATTTTATAGTATCGGCACGTAAATATCGTCCTCAAAATTTTGAAGATGTGGTAGGGCAACAAGCTATTACCAATACGTTAGAAAATGCTATACAAAACAACCATTTAGCTCAAGCTTTATTGTTTACAGGACCTCGTGGAGTTGGTAAAACATCGTGTGCTCGTATCTTGGCTAAACGTATTAACCAAGAAGATGCAACTACAGATGATGAAGATTTTGCTTTTAATATTTTTGAATTAGATGCGGCTTCTAACAACTCGGTTGATGATATTCGTAATTTAACAGATCAAGTTCGTATTCCGCCTCAAACAGGAAAGTACAAGGTTTATATTATTGATGAGGTTCACATGCTTTCTCAAGCCGCTTTTAATGCTTTTTTAAAAACGTTAGAAGAACCGCCTGCACATGCTATTTTTATTTTAGCAACTACTGAAAAACATAAAATTATACCAACGATATTATCTCGTTGTCAAATTTTTGATTTTAAACGCATTGGTGTTTTAGATGCTAAAGAGTATTTAAAAACGATTTGTGCTAAAGAAAACATTACTGCTGAAGATGATGCATTACATGTAATTGCTCAAAAAGCTGACGGTGCAATGCGTGACGCCCTTTCTATTTTTGATAGAGTTGTAAGCTTCTCTGGAAACAATTTAACTCGCGAAGCTGTTACTCAAAACTTAAATGTGTTAGACTACGATGTGTATTTTAACATTACCGATTTATTACTTCAGAATAAAATTCCAGAAGTCTTAATGGCATTTAACGATGTATTGGGAAAAGGTTTTGAGGGACATCATTTTATAAACGGTTTGGCTTCTCACTTTAGAGATTTGTTAGTTGCAAAAGACCAAGCTACCATAGCTTTATTAGAGGTTGGTGATAATACTAAGAAAAAATATTTAGAGCAAGCTTCTAAAGCCAGTATGCAATTTTTACTCCCTGCTATAGACAAGGCTAATGATTGCGACTTGAAATATCGAGGAAGTAAAAACCAACGCTTATTGGTAGAACTTACTTTAATGCAAATTGCCTCTATCACTTTTGATGGAGCAAAAAAAAAATCTAGCAACTACATAATTCCTGCTACTTTTTTTACCTCTTTATCTCCTTCTGTTAAAAAGACTGAGGTAAAACCTGTTGTTACAAAAACTCCCAAAAAATCGGAAGCAGCTCCAGTAACAGCCACAGTTACAAAAGAAGCTCCTGCTAAACCAGTTTTAAAAAATATTAAACGACGTACTTCTGCTTTATCTCTAAAGAGTTTACAACAAAAGAAAGAAGTAAAAAGTACTATTGATGTAGAGGAAAACTACGACAATCATCCAAGAACTCCTTTTACTCAAGATGAATTAAAAGATGCTTGGAAAAAATATTATTTCCAATTACAAGGTTTTGGAGAGCGAAGTATCGCTGCCATTTTAGCTTCTGATGAGCCTAAGTTACAAGAAGATTTTACTATTATTTTTTCGTTACCTAATGACTTAATGAAGTCGCAACTTGAAAAAGGGAAACCTAAATTATTACGCTTTTTACGTGAAAAGTTAAATAATTACGGTATTCAAATTAATGTTATTGTAAATGAAACTGTAGAAAAAAAGTTTGCCTATACCCCTCAAGAGAAGTACGACAAACTGAAAGAAAAAAATCCGTTAATTGAAAAGTTAAAGAATACTTTTGGGTTAGATGTTTAAATTCTTCCCTACATAAACTAATTTCCAATCTTCTATTTTCTTGACGTTTTTCTCAAATTCTGAAATTAATAGAATTTCATTCTTTTGACTCTTAACAAAAATTGGAATCGATTTTTGATCTCTATTAATTTCTTCAATCTTTTTCTTATAATCATCAATGGAATTGACTACTGTTTCGTGAATTTCAGGGAACTCTCTTACAGCTTCCATCAAGTTAATATAATCGTCTTCTATTGTAAACAAGTGATCTTCATCTTCATAATCCTTCGTAATAACTTCTTGTGAAGTTGCTAAACGATAAGCTCCTTGCTCTCCAAAAATAGAGGAGAAATTAGAAATTACAAATTTGTTAATTGAATCACTTCCTGTCATTGCTATTAAATATCCTACATCATTAAGTTCAATATTGTCTGTAAGTTGATCATCATAAATATTTACTTCAATTGATTCTAATCCTTCTTCTTTGGCCTTTTCAACATTTTCAATATTAGAATCAATCAACACCACTCTTCTTTGGTTTTGTTTTAAATACTTAGCAATCATTCTAGCTAAATCTGAAGCTCCAACAATCATTATTGCATTTGAACGTTTTAAAAATACACCAACTAATTTAGCAAATAACCTTGCTGTAGTAGCGTTTAACAAAACAGTTCCTAACACCACCATAAATACTAAAGGTGTAATATATTCTGCTCCTTCAATTCCTTGCTTTAACAGCTTGCTTCCAAATAACGAAGCAATACCTGCTGCAACAATACCTCTTGGCCCTACCCAACTAATAAATAGTTTTTCGTTAGTTTTTAAATTAGATTTTGAGGTACTTAAAAATACTGCTAACGGACGTATCACAAACACAATTAAAGCAAATAGAAGCAATGTTTTCCACTCATATAATAGTGTTAGCTCTTTATAATCAATATTTGCTGATAATAAAATAAATAGAATAGAGATTAACAAGACACTTAATGATTCTTTAAAGTACAGTATCTCTTTTAAGTTCTTTAATTTACTATTACCAAGTACCATTCCCATAACCACAACAGCTAATAATCCTGATTCATGAGCAAATAATTCAGATTCTACAAATACTAATAAAACAGTGGATAAGGAAACTACATTTAATAAATAATGTGGCACCCATTTTTTATTAATTACAAAGATTAAAGCATGGGCAAAAGTGAAACCGAAAGTGGTTCCAAAAAGGATAATCTTTAAGAATTCTAATAAGGCTGTTCCAGTAAATCCAGCACCTCCACCTACACTTATAAATTCAAAAACAAGTACAGCTACTAATGCACCAATAGGATCTATTAATATTCCTTCCCATTTTAAAACTGCTGAGACATCTTTTTTAAGCGGTATGTTTCTAAGAATTGGTGTTATTACTGTAGGTCCAGTAACAATTATTAATCCAGAAAATAAGAATGACAACTCCCAACTTAATCCAAATACATAATGAGCAATTATAGCTCCTCCAAAAAAGGTAACTGCAGATCCTAATGTGATTAATTTGGTGATAACAGGACCTATATTTTTTATTTCTCCGCGTCGTAAGGTTAAACCTCCTTCAAAAAGAATAATACTAATTGATAATGACACAAAATAGTACAGTCCTTCGCCGGGGAATAACCCTTTTTCACCATCCCAAATAGGTTCTATCCATTTACTTCCATCATCATTAAAAAATTCTGCTGCAATAGGTCCAACAAGCAATCCTATTAAAATTAAAGGTAAAATTGCTGGAATTTTAAACCTCCAAGCTACCCATTGAGCTAAAATTCCAAGTATAATTATCCCTGCTAGTTCTAACATATTTTATATTTAAAAAAACTAAAAATACAGCTTTTAATTAAACCGTATTTATATTTATTTAATTTTTTAATTCAATAATCCTTTTCAGCTCATTCCCAAAATCATCTATAACTGTTATTGTATGAACTCCTTTTTTTGGCATAACAGCTTGTTCATGATACTGTTCTGTTATTCCAATAAATTGTTTATTTAAATACCAATATACTTTTGCCTCTGCATTGGCGTGTGTTAGCTTTAAAATTATAGGATTTAACTTTTTATTCTCTCCTCGTGTTAACGATATTTTTGATGTGAGCTTAGCAGGAAAAACAAAATCCATTGTATTACTTTCCAACTGGTTACAATCTGATCTATATTTTGGAAGTGATCTGTAATCTGCGTTATTCTGCTGATAATAATAAGCCATTAGTGGTGGTAATACAAACCATGGTTTTGTTATCATGTTAGAAATTGATTCGCAATTTGAGTTCACTCTATATTTTTCAGATATATCTACCGTTATTTCTTGGTGATACGGGCATGACTTGGCTTTCATAGCACTTTTTTGAACTCTTTTGGTTACTACTGAAGGACAAATTGTTTTGGCTAAAAACCCACTTTTCTCACAAATAGCAGCTTCTATTAAATCCTCATAGGGTTCTAAAAACCAGTTAGATTTCGGTAACACATCAAAAACATTAAACATTAATGGAGCTGCACTTCCAACTCCTGTTAAGTCTGGACGTCCTTCTCCATCAGAATTTCCTATCCACACCCCTACTACATAATTTGGGGTAACTCCAACTGCCCAAGCATCTTTATTTCCAAAACTTGTCCCTGTTTTCCATGCTATTTTTTGAGACGAATCATAATATTTCCAAGCTTGATCTGTATAAGGTCTATTTACCTCTATTAAAGTGTTTAGTGTTAAAAATGTAGCTCCAGCATCTAAAGTTATATAGTCTTCTTGAACTTTACCAAAATCTGGAGTTCCTTCTGACAAAAAACTAGGTTCTATGAACTCATTTTGGTAATACTTATGTTTTAGTTCTTCATAGTGATTTACAATTCCTGCGTATCCTGCAAAGGTTTTACATAAATCCCATAAACTTGCTTCTGCTCCTCCTAAAATCAAGGAGAGTCCATAATAATCTGCTGATTTATTAATATCGCTAATGTGATATGCTTTTAAATCTTCTCTAAATTTTTCCAATCCGTATCGCTGTAACATGCGTACTGAAGGAATGTTCAGTGAACGTGTTAATGCTTCGTTCGCAGGAACTGCTCCATCAAAAGTTAGATTGAAGTTTTTTGGTGAATATCCTGCTATTTCTGTTGGTACATCTGCGACTAATTGACTAGGTAGTAAATCTCCCGATTGTAGCATTTGCGCATATAAAAAAGGCTTTAAAGTACTTCCTGTACTTCTTGGAGCGATGATATTGTTCACATCTTTTTGATGTGCTTTATCGGTTGGAGAATTCCCTACATAAGACAGTACTTTTCTTGTTTTAACATCTAACACCAATACTGCCATATTGTAGACTTCATTTTGTTTTTGACGGAAATAATGCTGCTTTACTAAATTATTTACTTGCCTTTGCAAATGAATATCAATAGAACTTTTTACACGTTGTCCTCTATACTGTTTAGTTACTTCTTGTACAAAATGTGGTGCTACTGTAGGTAACGGATATGGTTTTTGTGGTAACTCTTCTTCAATTGCTAAATCATATGTTATTTGATCTATTATTCCTTCTTCATGTAATTTTTGCAATAACCTATTTCTTTTATTTTTTAGCTTTTGTTGATTTTTTCCCGGATAAATCAATGAAGGAGCATTGGGTAATACAGCTAGAGTTGCTGTTTCTGCCCATGACAATTGATGTGGTTTTAAACCAAAATAACGCCACGAAGCCATTTCTAATCCAACAACATTTCCTCCATAAGGAGCATGAGATGCATAGAGGTTTAGAATTTCTTTTTTTGAGTGACGAAATTCTAATCGAGTGGCTAGTATTAATTCTTGTAGCTTTTCAAAATATGAGCGTTCTTTATTCTTTCTTGATAAGCGAATTACTTGCTGTGTCAATGTGCTTCCTCCTCGTACAACTCTTTTCGCTTTGATGTTTTCTACCATTGCTTTTCCTATTGAAATAGGATTAAACCCGAAATGCTTATAGAAGTAAGCATCTTCAAATTGTAAAATACAATGTTCAAATTTTCTAGGCACAGAGTCTAACTCAGGAAATCTCCACTGACCATCGCTGGCTATTACAGCTCCTAATAATTCGTTGTTTTTTGCAGTAACAACTGTTGATGTAGGTGTCTCAAATAATTTTTTAGGTAAACAAAAATAATAAACAATCACCACGAACGCTGTGATGATTGTTTTGATTTTATTTTGTTGTATCCATTTGAAAATTGTTTGCATAAATTATTTTATGTGTCAAATTTCTCCTAAAAAATATCCCTCGTACCCTCTTTTAAAATTTAACAAATAACAAACAATCACTACAAAAACCGTAATGATTGTTTAGAAACTATTTACTTAATTACCTTAATCCACTGTCCTTTAGTACGAGCTATATAATCGTTGTCATACATTGCTTCTACTTGTACTCCTGGTAAATAATATTCACCTAAATACGAAGCATTCACTAATACTCTAAATGTTTTGGTTTCGTACTTCTTCAAGGTAAAGTAGTTACTGATACTTGCATCTCGTATATCGGTATAATCTACTTTTGAAGATGTTGTATTGTTTCCAAAATCAGTAAAACGTGTATTTACAATTTCCCATCCTGAAGGAATGTATTGCGTTAATGCTACATTTTCAATGGTTTCACTTGTTGGATTTTTCACTGTAACTTCTGCTACAAAATTGGTTCCTTGTGACAAGTTATCTGGAGTAATACGAGCTCCATCTTTTGTTTTGTATGTAATAGTGGTTTCTAAATTCTTTTGGAATACTTTTTCTTCACCTACTGGTAAAATTCCTTTGTTTAGTATACGTACATATAAAACTCCGTTGTTTTTGTTAGTTATTTTTAATGAATTTTCTTTTTGAATAGCTATTAAATCTTTTGCTAACAGCGATTTTGAAGTACTTGCTTCTCCTGACGCCTTATTTAAAATATAACTTGTATTAATTCCGTCACTACCGCCATTTTTTAGAGCATATTGGCTCATTGCCAACAAACTATAGGCCGTAGTTTGTGTGCTCATCCAACGCTCGCTTGATAGATTTTCAGCAATTTCTTTTGCTAACTTTATTGATTTAGTTTCGTCATCCAACAACATATAGGTTTCTAAAGACATTGCTTTGTTTCTAGTTTCAGAACCATAGTTTGAATAATATCGTTTTGTATAGGTATAACCGGTTATTCCTTTTAAAATAGATTTTGCTATAGCCTTTTTACCTATTAAAGCATACGCGCTTGCTAATCTCATTTTTGCTTCATCTGAAACTCCCATTGATTCGCGTAAACGGTTCATTGATGCTAAATCAGGACTATTTGCTAAACTTAACGTGTATAACCTATATGCTTGTGATAAAGAATTATTGTAATAACGTGAGTTATTTCTCCAATTACGTGCTTGTTGCTTTTGATATCCTATCCATTTTGATTTGAAACCAATAGGTAGTACATACCCTTTCTTCTCAGCCGCTATCATAAAATGACCTGCATAAGACGTTCCCCAACTATCTGCGGTACTATTTCCTTGCCAGTATGACAACCCTCCATTAGATAATTGGAAATCTGATAAACGTTGAATTGCTGCTTTTATATTTCTTTCTGTTGAAGCTATCTTTTCTTTTGATAACTCAAATAATTCTGGTAAAAACAACTGTGGAAAAGCACCTGAAGTTGTTTGTTCTACACATCCATGCGGATAACGAATTAAGTATCCCAAACGCTTGGTAAAGTTCATTGGTGGTAAGGTTGATAACTCTAACGTAGCTCCGTTCGTTCCTTTAGTACCAAAACTTGTAAAGTTAATCTCCCCTACTTCATTAGATTTCAATACGACATCTTTTACTTCAGTAGTTACTGGATTTGGGTTTAACACATCTATTTCTACTTCGTAAGATGCTTTTTCTCTTCCTGAACTTGCGTCTATTTTTACTTTACCAATTCCTTTAAAATCATTTACTTTTAAGGTGAAATACGCCATTTTTTCATCTGGCTGACTAAATGAAACGGTTTGTGTTTTATCTCCTACAATAGTATATGCTTCGTTTGGTTGTACAGTAACTTTTACATTTTTGATATTTGGTTTCATTGCAAAAACAGTAACTGGTAAGGTAACGGTTTCTTGTGGTGTTATTTTACGAGGCAATGATGCTAAAATCATTACTGGTTTTCGTACAAAAGCTGTTTTTTCATCGCTACCGTACGCATCTTTTTTAGTATCAGTAGCCACCACCATAGCTCGAACAGATCCTACATATTTAGGTATTTTTATTTTATGTTCCTTACTGTCTCCTTTTTCTAAATCGAAAGGGCCTAAATACGTAACCATTGGTTTGAATCGATTCGCTTTTCGGTTTTTACTTCCTGCCTCTGCTTCATCTCCTCCAATACTTAATATTTGATTTACCTTTCCACCATAAGCTCCTATAACATCATCAAATATATCCCAAGTTTTTACACCAAGAGATTGGCGTGCATAGAACACTCCCCATGGATTTGGAGTTTTAAAACGTGTTAAATCTAACAAGCCTTCATCTACTAACGCAATGGTATAGGTCATCGCCCTACCTTTTTCTTCTTTTACGCGAATGGTAGCTGTTGATTCTGGTCGTAACTCGTCTGCTAACTGAATTTTTGGTTCTAATTTCGTTGCAGGGTTATGTACCAACATTGGTATTGAACCGTACATACGAATTGGTAAATCGTTTACTGTTTGACTATGTTTTTGTAACAATGAAATATTTACAAATACATTTGGTGTATAACTCGCTTTTACTGGGAAACTAAACGATGTTTGTTGTGCTTGTGTTGGTACCCAGAAATGATCTAATACTTCTGTTCCGTTTTCTATGGTAATAAACGCTTTTCCTCCTTCAGAAGACGGAAACTTCACAGTTGCTTTTTCATCTACTTCATACGATTCTTTATCGGTTGTAAATATTAGCATCGTAGCGTTACTTTTATCTTGATTTCCTTTTTTCTTAGCATACCAAGAAGGCCAATCAAAATAAACCACATTTGAGGTAACATGCTTACTTTTTGAGTCTTTTACTTTTATTAAATAACGTCCCCAATCATTTTCGTCAACCTTTAATTTAAAAGTCCCTTTACCGCTTGCATTTGTTGTTACTTTTAATTTCTTATAAGGTTCATGATAACGTGTACCATCATAACTAGACAATCCATTATCAGAAGTACTCCACCACCAACGCCATGATAATTTATATACATTTACTTCTAAAGTATTTGCTATTCCTCCCCCTTCTTCGTTTACTGAAGCTACATTAAATGTATAGTTTTCATCTGTAAATAAATAGTTTTTAGATTGTGGTTCTTCAGCATCTTGTAATCCAGCGTACGAAGTATATGGTGACACTTTGTTAGAAAATACATCGGTACTAAAGTCTCCTCCATTTTCATATACTTTTGTAATAAAACTCGCTCTTAACATTCCTGGAGCTTTACTATCTAATTTAGGTTTTACCGAGAATTTAGTAGTTCCATCATTACTCAAACTTCCTTTTAGCACTTTAAACTCTTCTGTTCCAAATCGACGAGTTACATCATCAAAGTTATAGTTTTTGAATTTTGAAAACTCAGTATTGGTTTGTGAGAATTTCCCGTTGATATCTAACTTTAATCCTCTTGCTATTGCTCCATGTAACCATTTTACTTCTACATTTCCTGTAATAGTTGAATTTGCTTTGATGAACTCTGCATCTGTAGCTAGTTTTATCTTTAATCGATTCGGTTTTATGGTTTCAATCTTTAATGTTTTATTGAAAACAGCTCCACCAACACTTACACGTAACTTCCAATTACCAGTAATAGCTTCTGGGTTTGTTATAGGAGCGTATTTGTATACATTGTTTGATTTTTTTGAAAGTACTTTTCTATCGATTATTTTTCCTTGCGGATTTATTAATTCAAATTTTATTGGGTGCTCCTCTGGAATTGGATTCGCATTATCGTTTAAAACAAAAGTTAAAAACAATTGATCTCCTGGTCTCCAAACTCCTCGTTCTCCATAAATATACCCTTTAATTCCTTCTTGTAATTTCACTCCAGAAACATCAAACTTACTCATTGAAAGTGCATCACCGTCTTTCAATTTCACATAAGTTGTATTGTTGTTTTTAGTAACTACTGCAAAAAAGGCATTAGTAACATCAGAAAAAGAAACTACTCCTTCTTTATTAGTTGTTGCTGAAGCTACTTCTTGCTTTTGTAAATTATATAAAGTTACTTTTGCTCCTTCTATAGCATCTGTGGTAAGTATATCTGTTACTGCTACTAACGTTTTATTATTATTTCCTTTTTTAATTATAACTCCAATATTAGTAGCTAAAATATTTGTACTAATATCTTTGTTATAATAGTATGACGTTGTGCAAGGATCCTCTCTATCTCTCCAATTATAATCGTAGTAATAATCGTCATAGTAATTAGGGTTGTCATAGCTTTTGGTATCTATCTCCTTTTTTCCGAAAACGATGGTTTTCGTTGAAACACCTTCTGCACATTTATAATTTGAATAGTCTTTATTAAATAAAAACTCGACTCTATACATCGCTCCGTTTTCCACTTTTATTATTTCTGCTAAATCAATAGCAAAAGCATTTTCTTTACTTAGATCTAATCCTTGATTACCAAGGTTTACTGTGTATTTAGCTACAGGACGCCCTACATAACGTAAATTTCCTTGATTACTTAAACTATTATTTTGTAAAAACTGTAATACATTTTCTTTGTATACTTTATAAATTGTAGCATCAACCGCTTTTAAGTTAACTGCACTAAAATTTATTTTTAGGTTATTAGAGTTTGGAAGTATTGATCCACTCTTTATAAACTTTACCGAAGGCTTTAATTCTTCAAAATAAACCGTTTTAATTGTATTTTCTTTTAAAGTATAACCATCCACACTCTTAATTCCTTTGAAGATCTCTAAATCAACTTTTTGTGTAAATGATGATTTTGGGTATACTGTTACTTTGTTACTATTTATCTTGTATGTAAAAGCTCTTTTTTGAGTATTTAAAAACTGAATAAGTCCTTTTAAATTTTGTGATTTTTGTAATGGGTCTGAGAAGCTTATTTCAATATGTTGTTTATCTGTATCAATAACTTCAACATTTAATATCTTAAAGTTATTTTTTCCTGTTATAGTAACTTCTCTACTTCCTTTAGATTCTGACTGAATTGGTGTTCCAGTCCACTCTACCTTTAATTTTTTGTCTTCCTGATAGCGTTCTATACTGTCTATCTTAAAGTAAACTTTAGAACTTACTTTACCTACAGTACTAAACTTTATAGCTTTTTCTTTCCCGTTATATGTAGCTCTAATTAAAGATGGAATTTTTTCCGTTTCTATAATATCACTAGCAATTAACTCTCCTTCTACTGCATATAGTTTTTTATTATGAACACTTGGAGCTTGTAAAGAAACGTTGAATAATAATTCTTTAGTTTTCACTTTAACAGTAAAGTTCTCTAAATCTTCCTCTATATCTTCATATAATTTAGATAAATGAAGTGTTATTAAATACTCTTGATTGCTTTTTAGTTTTTCAGCTGGAACAAAAACTAACTCATTATCATTTAAAACTACTTCTCCTTTTATAGCTGGTTTTGTAGTAATAACTTCAGTGGCATCAAAGTTTGTCGTGACTTTATTTTTTAATACAAATTTTAAGTTAGGGTTTACCGATATTAGCTTATCTGGAAAAACACTAATATATTCACCAAATTCATTTACATTACTTTCTGTAGTAACTGTTTTTTTACACGAATTAGCTGTAATCATTAAAAAGACTAATGCTAAAGCGCCAATAATTTTTCCCATTTTTTTTTGTAACTGTAATTTCATTTCCTTAGAAGTTTTCTGTCTTTCTCTATTTTATCTAAAACTACTGAAAAATATTTTTAAAATATTACCCTATTTAGAATTTGTAGCAATCTATTTAGTATTCGTAATTCGGATCAATATTTTTTAAAGCAATTTTCTTAAGAGATTTTTTCAGCAACAAATTTACCATTTTTAGAGTATTTATAATACAATTAGCACTTATATTTTTTACTTTTACAACCTCAATTACACATTATGCTTGGATTACAATTTGACACAGAAACTTCATGGGTTGAAGTTGCTAAAAACGGATTAGAACAACTATTAACAGATCATGCTTTTGCTGAACAAAAAGCTGCTTCAAATGCTGTGTCAATTATTATCAATTACTCTGAAGAAACTGAACTTGTTAAAGATATGAGTGATATTGCTATTGAAGAAATGGAACATTTTAGGATGGTACATAACATAATGATAGAGCGAGATATGGTTTTAGGACAGGCTACTAAAAACGATTATGCTTTAAAATTGCAAAAATTTTTCCCTCATACAGGTAATAGAACAGAAGCGCTAATTCACAGACTTTTAGTTGCTGCTCTAATAGAAGCACGTAGCTGTGAACGTTTTAAGGTTTTTGCTGATAATATGGAAGATGAACAATTATCTAAATTTTATTTGGATTTAATGGTTTCTGAAGCAAATCATTATACCTTATTTTTAGGGTATGCTCGTAAGTATATGGATCGTGAAATCGTTGATAAAAAATGGGAAGATTTATTGGCTTTCGAAGCCGAAATGATGCGAGAAAGAGGTAAAACTGCAAAAGTTCACGGATAGTGTTTAGTAAAGAAGAATCTGCCCGATTGCGTAAAGAATTTTGGACTAGTTTTGGAAAATCTTTTCCAAGAAAATGGTTGTTATACAATACCAAAATAAAGGGGTTTGCTTTTAAATTTCAAGCGGATAGAAAAAACGCTTCAGTTTGTTTAGATTTCGAACATCCAGAAGATGTAGCCAATGAATTACTTTACGATCAACTTCTTTCTTTGAAGAAAATATTGGAAACAGAATATTTACCTGAAGTTATATTTGATGATAATTTTGAGTTAAACAATCACAAAATTATTCGTAGAATTTATATCCCTTTTGATAAAAAATTTAGTATTCACAATAAAGATACTTGGAGAGATTGTTATGAGTTTTTTGTTGAAACTATGACACAGTTTGAACTGTTTTTTTATGAATATGAAGACTTTATAAAACAGGCTATCTAATCATACAAAAATACGTTTAAGCATAAAAAGAAACTTGTTTTAAATTGTATTTTGTACTATTTTTGGACTTTTAAAATAATTTAACCCCTAACCCCTATTAAAAATGAATAACTTCCCCTTTAAGTTATTGGTACTATGTTGTGCCTTAGTTTTCTTTTCTTGTTCTTCAAATGAAAATGAATTAATTGACTCTCCTTCTGATTCTACCGTTAGCATAGAAGAAAAATCAATAGAAAATGAAATTCTTGATCTTATTAATGATTATAGATTAAGCAAAGGCTTGTCTACTTTAAAAAAACTTGAAGCTATAAAATCTCAAACATATAATCATACTATGTATATGATAAAGAAAAAAGAGCTTTCTCACGATTTTTTTCATGATCGTAAAGATTATTTAGTTGAAAATACAAATGCTATTAAGGTTGCTGAAAATGTAGCTTATGGATATTCTACTGCTGAATCTGTTGTTAATGGATGGATTAAAAGCGAGGGACATCGAAAAAATATTGAAGGTGATTTTACCCATTTTGAAGTGACTGCCGAAAAAAACACTGGTGGTACATGGTACTATACCAATATTTTTGTAAAAAAATAACAACAATACTTGATAAGACCTCTATTTTTAAAATAAATAGAGGTCTTAGATATTATTATTTTTTATAATCATTAACAATTATAAATTTTGAGCGTCTGTTTTCTTGATGCTCTTCATCTGAACAAGGTACACCATTAGAACATTTGTTCACCAACTGCTTTTCTCCATAACCAATAGCACTTTCTATCCTGTTGGTAGCTATACCTCTTGAAAAAATATAATCTCTGGTAGATTTAGCTCTTCTATCTGATAAAATCTCATTGTATTTATCACTACCCCTACTATCTGTATGAGCTTCAATTTTAATAATCATTTTTGGATGATTCTTCATTACTCGTACAATATGCTCTAGTTCATAAGCTGCATCTGGTCGTATATTCCATTTATCAAAATCGAAAAATATAGGATCTATCACTATTTCGTTTCCTATAATTAATGGTGTTAAATATAAATTACGCTCTATTTCTATACCTCTTACATCTGTCGTTTCAATATTATTAATGAAGTCATCTTTATAATCTAGTTTTGTTCCTCTTAAAGAAAATTTCTTCTCACATTCGACTTCAAAAACATAAGTAGCATCTTCTTGAGTTACGAACCTTTTTACAACTTTTCCTTTAAAGTCTATAAGCTCTACTAAAGTGTTTGGTAAAATTTCTTTTGTTCTTTTATCAAAAGTTCTCCCTTTAATATATTGTTTACACTTTAAGGTTTTAAACTTATATAAATCATCCTGTCCTTTTCCTCCTGGTCGGTTAGAAGAAAAGTACCCTGTTTTTGCATCTTCATTATAAAAGAAAGCAAAATCATCATATCCACTATTAAATGGAGCTCCTATATTTATAACTTCTGACGAGTTATTTTTTAGTAAATCAGATTTAAAAATATCTAATAATCCTAAATTTGCATAACCATCCGAAGAGAAATATAAGGTATAATCTTTAGCTACAAAAGGAAACATTTCTCTTCCTTTTGTATTTATTTTATCTCCTAAGTTTATTGGTGCTCCATACTCTCCATTAGCTAAAATAGCTACTTTATAAATATCCGTTAACCCATAACTATCTGGTCTATCAGATACAAAATATAATGTTTTGTCATCCGGACTCAATGCTGGATGTCCACTAGAATACATTTTATCATTAAACGGTAACTCTTCAATATTATCCCATTGCCCATTAACCAACGTAGCTTTGAATATTTTTAAATGTGATGTACCTTTTTTACTATACTCTAGTTTTTTCTTTTCGTTTAAATTATTTCTTGTAAAATATAACGTTTTCCCGTCTTTAGTTATTGCTACACTCGATTCATGAAAACCCGTATTAATTTTAGAAGATACAATAGGAATAACACTTGCTATACTATCTTCATCTTTTTTATTTTTAATAATTTTGGCTTGATATAAGTCTAAATACGGTTGGTTATTCCATTCATAAATTTCACCATCTTTTTTTCTTGTCGAAGCAAAATATAGTTTTTGTCCATGTACATACGTTCCAAACTCTGAGTTTTTAGTATTAATTTCTAAGTTTGCTACTACTACAGAGTCTTTATTAAGTGTTTTTAATTTATTATAGTCAACATTTTTTACTTTTAACGCTTTGTCAGATAGCTTTTGAAGCCATTTATCTGCTTTGTCATACTCTCCTATACTTCTAAGTGACTGTACATACTTATATATAGCGTCATCAGTTAAGTTTTCTTTTCTATTTGAAGCAACTCCATACCAATAAGCAGCTTGTTTAGAGTTTGAGTTATTATAATAACAATCTGCCAACCTTGTTATCATATCCACCCCATCATCTCCTTCGTTTATGGCTTTTTTATAAAATTCAGCTGCTTTTACATACGCATATTCTTTATAAAATTTATTTGCTATTTTTCTTTGAGAAAATGCAAAGCTTGATAAAAAAAGTAGTATCAGTGTAATTTTTGTCTTCATAACTATCCTTTTTAAAAATATCTAGGAGATTTCGTTCTATATGACTTAGGAAATAACTCAAACATTAATAATATTTCATGTGTACCATTTGAGTATTGATTAATGTCTGATAATGGATGCTCGTACGCGTAACCTATTCGGAACTGACGAGAAACTTGAAAATCTACTAAAGCCCCTAAAGCTCCTGTGTTTTCATTGATTCTATAAGAACCTCCTAACCAAAATTTTTCATTGAATAAGAAGTTTGCTGTTATGTCATATGATACTGGTGCTCCATTCGTTGCTTTAATTAACGTCGCTGGCTTAAACTTTACATTATCACTCAAATCAAAAACATATCCTCCTGTTAAATAATAACTTACTCTGTCTATAATTCCGTAATTAATTCCATTAACAACCAAATCATTATGATCTATATTTAATAATCTTGGAGCTGAAAACCCCACATACCATTTATTTGTATGTAATAATAAACCGCTCCCAAAATTAGGTTCCCATCTATTTTGAATCCCTGAAATTCCTGGATCTGATCCTTCAGAGGCTATTAAAGCATCATCTATATTGTATTGAGTAAATCCTGCTTTAAGTCCAAAAGCTAATTTTATATCCTCATTAAGCTGAATCGTATATGAGAAATCTCCATATAAATAGGTGAAATTTTCATAGCCTAATTGATCATTTATAAATGATAATCCTAATCCTATTTTATCATTTCTAAGAGGTGTGTGAATAGACAAGGTTTGTGTTTCTGGTGCTCTATCTAATCCTGCCCACTGACTTCTATGCAGTCCAACAATACTCAGTACTTCTCTACTTCCTGCATATGCAGGGTTGATAGAAATTGTATTATACATATATTGAGTAAACTGTGGTAGCTGTTGTGATTGAACTGTTAAAACTGTTGCAAAAAACAGTACAATAGTTGCTTTTAATAGCTTGTAATTTTGGTTCATAGCTATAATATTATTTAGTTCCTAAGTAAATTGCTCCTGTAAATGGTTTTAACCCACTATTTTCTAATATTACAATGTAGTAATATGTACCAGCCGGTAATCTTTCTGCTGATCCAAACGTTGCTCCATCTGAAGTTCCGTTCCAATTATTTGCATAATTTTTAGATTCAAAAACTCTAGCCCCCCAACGGTTAAATATTTTTACATTGGCTATAAATCCACAGGATTCAGCTCCTGTAACTTCGAAAAACTCATTCCATGAATCTCCATTAGGAGTTACTGCTTTTGAAATTACCACATCTTCTTGCCCACATGGTAATACTAAACAGTCATCGTTTATATTAATCGTAACTTCTGTTACTGTTAAACAACTACTATTTGATGATGTATATGTAAACACATAATCTCCTAAATTTACTCCTGACGGATCAAAACTTCCATCATTAGATATTGTAACGCTTCCTTGAGTCACTTCCCAAGTTCCATTTTCACTTTGATTTCCCAAATAATCATTTAAGTTAATTTCGCCATCGTCAATACACCTTGAATCCGCTATTTCTGTTACAGATGTTTTTACAGTTACTGTAATATACTGTATAAAGTCTGCTACATTTCCACAGTCATCTGTAACTGTCCATGTTCTTGTAATTGTATAATCGCTATCACTTCCATCAAACGTACTTGTTTCCTCAAAGTTAGTTTGTGTTACATTTGAAGAACAATTGTCTATAAATTCTAAAGTTGGAACATCAGGAACAGTATCACATTCTACTATAATGTCTTCTAATGTTGATACCAATTGTGGTGCTTCATTATCTTCAATAGTTATTACTTGAGTATGCGAAGCTTCATTACCCGCACAATCTTCTACTGTCCATCTTCTTGTAACTGTATATTCTGATGCACATGCATCATCTTGTCCTGAAAATTCTTCTGAGTAATTCACAGTTACAGAAGTATCACAGTTATCTGTTGCGGTTAATACCGCTGCTGCTGGAATTGTATCACAACTTACTGTTACATCTGCTGGTAATTCCTCTACAAATTCGGGTGCTTGTGTATCTTCAACAGTTACTACTTGAGTATGCGAAGTTTCATTACCCGCACAATCTTCTACTGTCCAAGTTCTTGTAATCGTATATTCTGATGCACAAGCATCGTCTTGTCCTGAAAATTCTTCTGAGTAATTCACAGTTACAGAAGCATCACAATTATCGGTTGCTGTTAAAGTTTCCATCACTGGAATGTTATCACAACTTACTGTTACATCTGCTGGTAACTCCTCTACAAATTCGGGCGCTTGTGTATCTTCAACAGTTACTACTTGAGTATGTGATGTGGTATTGCCTGCACAATCTTCTACTGTCCATGTTCTTGTAACTGTATATTCTGATGCACATATATCGTCTTGTCCTGAAAATTCTTCTGTATAATTCACAGTTACAGAAGCATCACAGTTATCTGTTGCGGTTAATACCGCTGCTGCTGGAATTGTATCACAACTTACTGTTACATCTGCTGGTAACTCCTCTACAAATTCGGGTGCTTGTGTATCTTCAACAGTTACTACTTGAGTATGTGATGTGGTATTGCCTGCACAATCTTCTACTGTCCATGTTCTTGTAACTGTATATTCTGATGCACATGCATCGTCTTGTCCTGAAAATTCTTCTGTATAATTCACAGTTACAGAAGCATCACAGTTATCTGTTGCGGTTAATACCGCTGCTGCTGGAATTGTATCACAACTTACTGTTGCATCTGCTGGTAATTCCTCTACAAATTCGGGTGCTTGTGTATCTTTTATAATAAATTTAGCGCTATTGGTATCTGCAGGGTTTCCACAGGCATCTTTTGCTATAAAAATCACCTCTACTTCTCCTGTAAAACTACAGGTATATGTTAAACCTGTGTAATCATTACTCCATGTTACAATACTACAGTCATCTGTTGCTGTCGCTCCTCCATTAGTTGCCAACCAACTATTTAACTCTGTTATGTTTCCTGCTCCATCACATTCTACAATTTTATCTGATGGTTGCTGAGTTATTGTGGGTGCTGTTTCATCTTTAATTAAATATCCTGCTGTTGTAGTACTAAAGTTTCCACAAGCATCTGTTGCTGTAAAAGTTACTGTGATATAACTTCCATCACATTTTACAGAGGTATCATTCCCATAATTATTGGTCCATGTTACAGTACTACAGTTATCTGTTGCTGTAGCTCCTGCATTGCTATTTAACCAATCTTGTAACGTAGTTTCTGTATCTCCTACTCCACATTCTATATCTATATTATTTTTGTTTGTTTCGTCTATAATTGGTGCTGTATTGTCTTTAACTGTTATTGTTTGAACTTTTTCAGTTGTATTACCACAGTTATCAGTAAGACTCCATGTACGAGTAACTATTACTTCTCCTTCACAGGTTCCTGCCGATTCTACATCATTATAACTAGCATCTAAAGTTGTATCACAATTATCAGATTCATTGGTAACATCACCAGTAATTCCAATACTAGCATCATAAGTACAATTATCATCTTTATAAATTGTAATATCTACTGGTACTGTAAAATCTGGGTTAGTAATATCCGTTACTGTAATGGTTTGGGTATGGCTTACCGTGTTGCCACAATTGTCGGTTGATTCCCATTGGCGTACAATCTCTCCACAGCCGTCTACTACCGTATTGCTTACTTCGGTAAAGATTACGTCTACTACAGTATCACAGTTATCGGTTGCTGTGATGGTTGGTACTGATGGGATGGCTTCACAGTCGACACTTA
>NZ_JBEGIO010000009.1:0-34422 GCF_042865525.1 Tenacibaculum sp. ZH5_bin.1
GCGTATCAAGTTTGGTTGGATGCTGGAAACAGTGGTACCGAAGCCGACTTTATTACTTCATTAAAAGGAGACACTGGAGCTGCGGGAACGAATGGAATCAATGGATCAGACGGGAAATCAGCCTATCAAGTTTGGTTAGAGGCTGGAAACAGTGGAACTGAAGCTGACTTTATTACTTCATTAAAAGGAGATACCGGAGCTGCGGGAACGAATGGAACGAACGGAGTAGACGGAAAATCTGCGTATCAAGTTTGGTTAGATGCAGGAAACAGTGGAACTGAAGCCGATTTTATCACTTCATTAAAAGGAGATACAGGAGCCGCGGGAACGAATGGAACCAATGGGACAGACGGAAAATCCGCCTATCAAGTTTGGTTAGATGCTGGAAACAGTGGAACTGAAGCCGACTTTATTACTTCATTAAAAGGAGATACCGGAGCTGCGGGAACGAATGGAGTAGACGGAAAATCAGCCTATCAAGTTTGGTTGGATGCTGGAAACAGTGGAACTGAAGCTGACTTTATCCTTTCTTTAAAAGGAGATACTGGAGCCGCAGGAACGAATGGAACCAACGGAGTAGACGGAAAATCAGCCTATCAAGTTTGGTTAGACGCTGGAAACAGTGGAACTGAAGCTGACTTTATCACTTCATTAAAAGGAGATACAGGAGCTGCAGGACAGGATACTACTTTATCAGGGGTGGGAAACCCTAATGGAACAGTTACAGGTGTTGCTGGTCAAGTTTATACGGATACAGCTTCAGGAATATTATATAAAACTAGTGATGGAATAACATGGAGTGTTGTAAATTCAGACACGCAAGATTTAAGTTTAAGTGGGAATACCATTAGTTTAGTAAACGGAGGAACTGTAGATATAGGAGCTTCTTCTTTAGCAGGAAATGTAGCAGGAAATAATACTTTAGCAACAACAAATCAAACAAATATTGCAAACATTAATTCTTACTTAGCAAGATTAAATAGTATAAGAGTTGTTAAGAACCCTACCAGCACCACAACTATTACTAATTCAGATGGTACAGTAATTATTGAACAAACAGGATTACTAAATCTCGGGTTAGGTGAAGATATAACAATACCAACTCCCAATAGTAGTAACCTAGGAAATAAATTGGTGATTGTAAACAGAGCAGGTAATGGCTTATTAATAGGACTTTCAGTAGCTTTAAATTTAAATATAATAGGAGGTGGCTCTATAAAAGGGTCTGGATTAAGTTCATTAGGTATATCCTTGTTAGGAATTAACTCTTCTATAACGATACAATGTGGTTTTGATGGAACCAATTACTATTGGTATAAAATTGATAGTACTTCTTTATAATAAGTTGATAATTATGAAAGAAAAAATAATATCATCAATAATTATGTGCTTTGTTATGACTGTTAAAGCTCAAGTAACAAGTATTGGATCTCTTTATGTTTCTGAAAATACATTGGTAAGTATTCATGAAGATGTACTTATAAATGATTATGGAGCAATTACAAATGATGGTGATTTGTACTTGTTTAAAAACTTTACAAATAATGGAAAGTTTAAGTTTTCTAATAACAAAATAACTGGGTTTACAAGTTTTGTAGGTAATGAAAATCAAGCTATTTCAGGTAGAGGAACCTCTAGTTTTATGTTTGTAGAATTCAATAATGAATTAGAGGGATTAGTTTTTAATTTAGGTAAAGAAATAGAAATAGTAGGAACTACATTTTTTGAAAACGGTATTTTGAAAGTTGAAGAAAATGGGATAGTTACTTATTTAAATGGAGCAACGAACATGGGGATAAGTAATAAAAGCTATGTGAATAATAAAGCACAAAAAATAGGAAACGAAAGTTTTACTTTTCCTGTAGGAGACTATAAGTCAAAAACTTTTATACCAAGAACGGTAACTATTTCTGCTCCTTCAGATCCAACTACAAAATTTTATGTCTGTTTTAATTGGGAAAAGGCAAACATTAATTTCGATAAAAAAGAAGAAGATATTGGTTTAATAGACATGAATGAGTTTTGGGAAATTCAAAACAAATCTAATAATGAGTTGATAAACTTAACTTTAACATGGAGTAATGTAACTACATCAGAAGATATTTATTCAGATCCAAGTAAAATAATGATAGTACGATGGAACGGAGAGAAATGGATAAGAGAAAGAAAAAATATTAGCATAAATGTTTCAGATAAAAGTATAACTGCCAGGGTTTCTGGTTACGGCATTTTTACATTGGCTTGTGAAGAAAAAAGAGGATCAATTGATCCTGTTATAGATTTTTCTACCTCTAACTCTTTTTCTCCCAATGACGATGGTGTTAATGATGAATTTGTAATCCCCGATTTAGCAGAGAAATACCCTAAATTTAAGATGAAAATATACAATAGGTATGGAAATGTAGTATATAATTATAGTAATAATAATGAGTTGAATCCAGTTTGGTGGAATGGAAAGTCACAAGGTAAATTAACATTAACTGGAGATACAGAAG
This sequence comes from Tenacibaculum sp. ZH5_bin.1, assembly GCF_042865525.1. NCBI lineage: Bacteria > Pseudomonadati > Bacteroidota > Flavobacteriia > Flavobacteriales > Flavobacteriaceae > Tenacibaculum > Tenacibaculum sp. ZH5_bin.1. The sequence goes on from NZ_JBEGIO010000009.1 coordinate 2,496, forward strand.
TCATGCCAGCTGCAACTTATTGGTATGTAATAGATTTTAATGACGGAAAAACAAAGCCTTACCAAGGTTGGCTGTACTTAAATAAGTAGCTATATGAAAAAGAAAGCATATGTAATACTACTCATTTTATTAATAAACATAAGTAGTAAAGGTTTAGCTCAGCAAGATCCTCAATACACTCAATATATTTATAATATGGCAGTTATTAATCCTGCCTATGCAGGCAGTAAAGAAGGAATAAGTTTAGGGCTATTGGCACGGTCACAATGGGTAGGTGTTAGTGGAGCTCCAAAGACATTTAGTGGATTTGTACATAGTTCTGTAAGTAGAAAAGTTGGGTTGGGGTTATCTTTACTTCATGATAAAATAGGTCCCGTAAGTGAAACACATGCTTATGCCGATTTTTCTTTTACTATAAACACATCAGAAAAAGCCAAGTTAGCTTTTGGGTTAAAAGGAGGAGCAACTTTTCAACAAATAGGACTGTTAACGTTAAATCAAGTAGAATCGAATGATCCTAAGTTTAATCAGAACAGTAACAAAACACATCCTAATTTTGGAGTGGGAGCATTCTATTACCAAGAAAAATTTTATGTAGGAATTTCTATACCTAATTTACTAGAAACATTACATTTTGAAAGATCGAACGGGAAAATAACTAAAGCATCCGAAAAGATGCACAGTTTTTTAACAGCAGGATATGTGGTGGATTTAAAGAATAACTTTCAGTTAAAACCATCAACATTAGTTAAGTACGCAGATTCGACACCTTTGTCATTGGACTTATCATTAAATCTATTGTGGAATAATAAAGTGGAATTCGGAGTATCTCATAGGTTAGATGATTCATGGAGTGGAATAGTTAATTTTAAAATAAAGAAAAATCTACAAATAGGTTATGCGTATGATCATACTATATCTAACTTAGGAGAATTTAGTTCAGGGTCGCACGAGTTTTTACTATTATTCGATTTTAAATTAAGAGAAGATACTTATAAAAAACCAAGATTTTTTTAGAAAGTAATATGGGTGTTTAATTTTAACTTGTTTTAATTCAGTTGTTTGTGTTTTTTTTGTAGTGAGGTAAAAAACACTTGTATCAAAATTATAGTCATTAATACTTTGTATTATTACGTTCATAGTTTTTTTCAAAGAAAAAGGGAAATAAGAGTTTAACTTCGTTACCACTAACTAATTAAACTTTTAAATTATGGCAACTACTGCAACACAAAACCCAGTAATTAACCAACAAGGTTCAGCAGCTATAGATTCAGGTCAGTTTGCAACCTGGAATACAGCGAATGGTTCACAATCTACTCTTACTATTACAAATTCTAGTAGAGCTAATACACTAACTTTTACAATAGCAGGTGCGCCTGCAGGTGTTAATTGTTATGACAATGGAGCTGCTAAACCTGCTAATGGATTATTTAATATTCCGCCAAATTCACCATCTTATAGTGTGGTGTGTAATGGAGATTTTGCAGGTTCGCAAGTAACCGTTTCTAATATTACTAATGCTCAGAATGATGCAACTGCAGAAATTCAGGCACAAACTACACAAGGTTAATAAAAAAAAAGGATTGTATATAGTATGTACAATCCTTGCTTTTTTTGTATTAGCGAGTAATGCAGCATTTTCTCAAAGTATTACAAAATCCAAACTGGATACAATTGTGCTTTTAAAGAATGAATATGCTGTATTAGATACCAATAACGGGTCTCAATGTATTTGTTACATTAATAATATTAGTAAAGCTCAGCAAGCTACTGTTGTTAACACAGGAGATACTAATAATGTAAAATTTAATGACAGTACCTCGTTTAATGGTATTCATATTTTAAAGATTAGACAGCAGCTTATAGCTGTCGCTGATTTTAAAGGGAGTCAACTGATTGTATCCAATTTATCACCTTACGATGTAATAGTAATTGTATCTATTTTATGTCCTAAGGATGATTAGTTTATAATGTATCACGATGCTTTTTTAAGGGGGGGGTTCAATTCCTCAGTTTTGATACTCATACTTTATTGCACTACCAAGTTATTTTACACACATATTATTCTAATGCTATGGGTTCAACTCTACAAGATACTGAGGGTACTTTATTTAGTAATGTGAATTCTGGAGATCCGTTATTGTATATTAACGTAACACCAGAACTTAATGAATGGTCTGCCATAGTACTACCAGAAGATTCTACCTATAAAGAATCTACACTTACTTTATCAAAAGCAAAAAAACTTTCTGTTTATTTTCTTTTTGCTGAAAATGCTCCTGATGCTGAAAATATTACTAAATATATAAACGAAGTAAGAGCTTATTTACAAAAGTATAGAGAAAACTTTTCAAATAATATTACCACTGCTTGGTTGTTAGATGTAAATTCAAAACCAACCAATGAAAATGTTATTGCAATTAATTTTTATGTGAACTCTCAGAATGTAATTAAGGTTAGCCAAACTTTTAATTACACTATGGGAAATGGTTTTGCAACATTATCAATTAGAAATAATACAGAAGTATCTTTCATTCCAGAAGGTGCAGCTACACAAATACAATTAAATTACGATTTAAACAGTCCCAATATATCTTTTAACAGTAAAGAATTTGGAAGTGATACGTTGCTTAATAAAGACATATCTATAGCATTTACTCAATATAATTGTGGTGCATTTAGTTTTCCAATAGGATTTAATTTAGAAAGTGATTTTAAGGCCTTTTATTCAGAAACTTGTTATTACCATACAGAACCAACAGACAAGAGTATTGAAAAATATAGTTATCCTATTTTTAAACCTCAATCTGATGTAGAGTATGCAATGACCCAAGCGGCTATTGATCCTTTAGATATAGGAAATAAAAAAGGGTTAAATACCTATTTTGCGTTTACAGGAAGCATTTTTAATAGTACTTCAGGAAAATCGACACCTTGCTATTTACCTAGCTTTTTTTCAATAAATACAGGGCACTCTATTACTTTATGGCCAAAAGTTAATTTAATTGAAAACACGAATCCGTCTAACAATTTAACTCCATTACCTAATAGTTCCTTGTTACTTATTTCTCCCAGAGATATTAATGAAACAGAGCGATTTTACTTACAACCTGAGGGCGATTTTTTTCTAGACCCAGAATCAGATCAAGTAGATGAAAATGGACAATTTGACTTTCTACCAGGGTTGTCAGGAACAGAAACTATCTCTTTTACACCTTATTCCATTAAAGATGGAACTCCTGTAGGAGATGTATTACGATTTAAAAGTAAACAATCAGCTTACGCTCCAAATTTTCCTGCACAAGAACTTTCACTGGTAAACCCAGGAACCAATAGTCCAACTTTAGAAAATAAATATTTAACAGGATGGTGTAATATTATATCTGATGTAGCTGAGAATGTACAATATGTTTCTCAGCCTGAAGGCGCTTCTTTATTTGCTAAAGATCATGGAGTAAGCCAAGTTATTACGGGTAAATCTAATTTACTAGGCTTTTATGAACCTAGTGTAGATATGCCTCAACAAAATTTTTATGTTCCTATTGTTCCATACTTGGCAGTAGAAGCAGATTCTCAAAAACCAGGAAACGATAATTTAACTAGTTTTGAATCTGAAGTACTTAGTAAAGAACGAAAAACACTTATTGCAGCACAATTAACTACGCAAAGAGCATCAAAAAGTGTAAGCAAAAGAAAAAGACTTTTGAGTAACGTAGATGGTAGTTATACAAGTTCTACAACTCCGCAAGGATTAATAGCAAATGTAAATAATAATGGAGCTTGGAGTTTACTCAACTTAGGACAAAATGATATTCATCAGGGGGCTACACCTGAATATTTGTATCCTGAAAACCAGACACCAACTGACCCAGCCCAGTACCAGATGAGCTTTGTAAATCTATCCACTACATTACAGAGTGCTTTTTTAACCAATCAGCAGTTTTTAGTAGCAACTCAAAACAATCATTTGGGAGCATTATTTTCTAAAAGTGGAGAACAAGGGGGGCAGACTACATCAGAGGCTATATTTAATAACAAAATGTCAATTGAAGATTGGCCATTTGATATTAATGTAGGAACAACAAATACTTATGCTGATTATAATAACGTAGTTATTTTTAAATTTTGTAAAGGGACTTTATTAGATAGAGTTAAAAATCCAAAAACTTGGACTCAACCCAATACTTTCAATACAGAAGGAGTTGAAGATCCAGCCAATGCTTATCAACAGTTAATAGCTATTTCATCATGGATACAGAGTTATATAGAAGATGCTGAAAAAGCTTATCAATATGGTTTAGAACACCCAGAAAGTAATCAGGCAATTCTGTATGAAAAGTTCCATAATATTATAAACAATAAAGATTGGAACGGAATATTGGTGCTCAAAGCCGATATTGATTTACAAGAGTTTCCTCAACAATTAAAAGGATTGATCTCTGGTATTGACTTGACTAGATTTAATGCACATCATTTTGGAATAGAAGTCAATAAAGTAAATGCTGACGGTGAAATTCAAATGCAAAAAAAGAGTTCTCTATTTGGACTCATTAATTATCTAGACACAGCTTATCAGCAACAATTATTACAAGGGTTAAATACTAATAAGCCTGTACCTCCTTTAGCGGGAGCTACTTACGATTTTAAAGTACTTCAATTACAAGTTCTTTTTGAAAATACAGCGATAAAATTTTTCCAGAGTAAGGTGCAATTAACGATGAACAATTTATTTTCTGATACCGTTATAGGAACGAATAATAAATACGGTTCTAAAACTCTAAATACAGTAGTGCTTGATGGAACTTATCAAGATCATGATGGTACACCAGTGTATGTGTTTGAAAATACGGATGATAACTTATTTTATTTTGATAGCAACCTTCTTAAAAATGTAGAAATTACCAAAATTCAGTTTAATACATTAACAACCGATCCAAAAGCAACTTATATAGAATCTAGTTTTGCTATGTGGGGGTATTTAAACTATGCAGTAATGCAAACAACCACTCCTGAAACAAATGAAACTGAAGAAAAAACAATTATCATGGACGCTTTTTCTTTTGGTAATGGTACAGATACAGATATTATAGATGGTTTAAGTTATAGCAACTTATATATTGATATGGCTTTTGATATCAGTACACCAACAGTAGTAGATTACGCTTTTGATGCTTCAAAAATAGTATTTAACTCAGATCTTAGTACAACTAGACAGCTAAGTTTATACCCTAACTTTGCACTACAAATCAATAACCTTGTCAGTGGAGATAAGGATACCAAACCTTCTAGTTTAGGATATCTTAATTTAAGTTTGCCAGGAATCAATACTACTGGGCTTTCAGAAAATTGGTATGGACTAGAAATGACCTTAAATATGGGAACTCCCGGTGAATTAGCGGCGTCATTAGATTTTAATGCTAGTTTATTGATTGCATGGAGTCCAGGGAATAAAGCGACCGATACTTCCTATAACGCATTTGTAGGAATAAAACTCCCAGGAACCAGCAGTAATGCTAAACTTCTTAGTCTACAAGGAGTTTTAAAATTATCTATTGATACTTTAAAATTAGAATATGTAGAAGCTCAACAATCATATTTAATGACATTGAGTAAAATAGCATTGAAGTTTTTAGGAATTCTCAAACTACCACCAGGAGGAAGTACCAATTTTTTACTTTTTGGTAACCCAAACCCAGGAGCTACTGCCAAAAGTTTAGGATGGTATGCAGCATATAACAAAACAAAACCTTAAGCTATGGCAAGAGTACTCTATTGGAATATACAGCAGTTTGGTATTAATAAAATAAATAACCCAAGTAGAAAAAGGCAACGTGGAAGCTCTTTGTCAGGTCAAGCAGCATCTGTAAATAGAAGACAATATATTATGGATACTATTGTCGCCCATCCTCCAGATATTCTGGTAATAGTAGAGACTTCTACTGGAGGAGGAGCTGAAGGAACTCTTGTGACAGCAGGAGGTAGCCAAGGAGCTTTGGATTTATTAAATAGAATTAGAGCTGCACTTGGGGTAAACTGGATGCTAGTACCTCCTCTGATTCTTGGTGTAGGAGGTGTTTCAGAAGGAATATCTGTCTACTATAACAGTGCTAATCTTAATTTTAGTGGTCCGTGTGGTTGGCAAGGTGGAGGAAATTCGTCAGATTCTATAGCTAATATTGGAGCGCCAAATCTAGCGACCTACGCAGCTCCTTGGAACAATTGTTTACCTGCAGTAGCTGTTCCTGGAGGTAATATCAATGCAGGAATAAATTCTAATAGGTTAGCAGGGCAATGGCTTTTTACAGATAATGCAATGCCTCCGAATAGATTACAATTTCCTGGAGTTGGAAATCGACCACCATATTTAACAACATTTTGGGAGGCAGCTAATAATAGAACTATAAAATTATTGTCATATCATGCACCACCTAATAATGTAGCAGCAGCAAATGGTACAAATCAGCTTTCCAACGTAAGAGAAATAACAAATGATCTAAATGCAGACGAAGTAGGAATTATTGTAGGAGATTTTAATGTTAATATTTTCAATGCTTACTTTGAGCCTATAGCCTATAATAACCTCATTAGTTTTTTACCTGCAGGTGCAGGATATACTAGAGCCATAAATCCAACAGCTAATAACGGATGGCCAGATAAAGGGTATGTTTTTACACATATAAAAACTAGTAATAAAGCAAAACCTTGGTTTACGAATGGATATCCTGGATATGAATACGTTGGAAGTAATCCTAATTTTCAAGGCTATAATAGTATTGACAATATTTTAACTCGATATGGAGCTGCAGCAGGGGGACCCGCAGCAAACATAACCATAATTAATAGGGTTACTGGAAGCCCTTATAATAGGGTGATGCCAACTCCTGGAGGAGCTCCTGCAGGTCATTATGTATATGCTACAAATATGAGTCAAATACCAATTGGAGCACCAAATGCTGGATTACCTGTAGCGTTACCTCTTCCTCCTAATGGTCCGGGAGGAAATGGAGGGATAGCACCTGGAACTATTGGAGGCCTTAGCCAGTTTAAAGGATGGTCAAATTATGGTCATATAAGAAGTACCAGCGATCATCTTCCTTTAATTATAGATATATAACAATATATACACCTCGTATTATGAGTCTTTATAATTTAACAACCACTTTTAGAGATCAGGCAGCTGCTAATAATGGAAATATCACTATTAATGCTGCTACTTTTTCTGCTTCTCAATTAACACCTCCAGAAAACTTAGATGAGTTATTGTCTAAAGGATATCAGTTAGCTGAAGGAACTTTTTTATTGATAGATACGTCAGAAACATCTATTCCAGATCCAGCAGGGAATACATTGACCATAAGTAATGCTAAAGCAAACATTTTAAATGTAGAAAAAACTAATACAGATGTTATTTTAAAGGTTGTTGTTGATGAGAAAGGAGAAGCTCAGTTTACTATACAAATCGCATTAAGTGATTGGACTTTTAAGACTAGTTGGGAATATATGACAGGAGGTGTTTTTGATGGGTTACCTTATACTTCACCATCTTTTATGTTTAGTACAGAACAAAAGGATAATTTTAAATGGCAAAATTCAGACATCCCTTTAGTTGAAGGGCAGAATTTCTCTGCTATGATAACTCTTACAGATTGGTTAGCTGATGTTGTTGATTTTTTAACATCATGGTCGGTAAGTACAAAACTTCCTTTAACAGGGATGTTAGATCCATCAAAAGTAGATAATAAGGAGTATTTATATCCAGATATGAATCTTATTGTACCTATAAATGCTACTCCTGTATCTCTTTTGTTTTTAGAAGTAAGTAACCCTGCTGTAGGTTTCAAGATAGAATCTGTAGAGGATGTTGTAGAAGAAGATTCAGAATCAACAACAGAAATAAGTCAAACACCTTCTTTATTTTTTCAATTACAGTTGCATCTTGGGACAGATATTCAAATGGATTTCACTACTTCAGTTGCTCCAAAATCATCAGCTTTTGATATTGCAATATCGTCAGATCCTCAAAAACCACTTACGCCATTAAATATGTTCTCATTAATGGCTGGTAATAATTGGTTTAGTAATATTCCTCCAACATTGCAACAGTATTTAAATAGTATTGCATTCAAAGGGTTTACAACTTCCTTAAACTTTACTAATGGGGTACAAATAAATAGTGTTTCAGCACAAGTGGGGTCAGTTGGTACATGGAACCTCTTTGATAATTTTTCGGTTGAAGAGTTTGATGTAAATTGGTGGATATTAGGACCAGGAACAATCAATGCTCAGAGTATTTTTTTCACATCAAGAGTAAATTTTTTTCCAACCATATTCAAAGGAGGTTTTGATGTAGAAATTACTTCTGATCTTACTTTATCAGCAGCTTTTGATGGAACCGTTTCAATTAATGATTTATTAGCAGCCATAACAGGCGGTTTTATAAAAATACCAGAAAGTTTGGTAAGTGTAGTATTTACAGGGTTTGGTATTGATATGGATATCAATAGTAAATACTATGCATTTTTTGCATCAGGAGATATTGAAATGAACCTTATTACCAATATATCATTAACTGATGCAGCATTACAGCTTACCTCTACTTCTCCAGTAACAGGAACAGGTTCAAATGTATATACAGCTGCTATTAGTGGTCTTTTCTCTATAGGAGATTTAAGATTACAATCAGCAGTAAATTATAATTCTTCAACAGAAGATGGAGGGTGGGATTTAAGTATAAACATGCCTGCAGGTGACAAGTTAAACTTAGGACAATTGATGGACGGTTTGTTTAAAAAAGTGGGCTTTGAGTTGCCTACTAGTTTTTTACCAGCAGATTTGTCAATTACTAGTTTTGATTTAACCGCAGATATTCCAAATGGAGCAGAAAAAGGCTCTTATGAAGTTAAAACGAGTGTGGAGTGGAAGTTTACTTTCCCTATTATTAATCAGAAAATTGATATTGCAGCGGCGTTAGCCTTAAAATATGATGAAACCAAAGCAGCAGGAAAGCAATATTCTGGCGGTGTAATGGGAAGTGTTTTACTTGAATACTTTAATGCTGAAGTTAAAATTGGTTATAATTTTGATGGTGATGACCAATTATTAATGATTGAATGGGAAGGATTTATAGCGAAATATAATGTTGCAGGAGAAAGTAGAACGATCATTTTTGAGATTAAAAATTGGAGTGTAGGATCGTTACTTACCTCATTTATGAAAATGCTATTCGATCCTAACTTTGAATTAGATGCTCCTTGGGATATTCTCAATAAAATAAGTTTAGATGGATTTAAGGTTACTTATAATTTAGATACTAAGGAGGTAGTAGTAGATTATAAATTACCAAAAAGTCTTGATTTAATATTCATAACAATCAATGGTATTAAGCTAACAAAAAATGCACAAGGTGTTCAAATAGCATTTGATGGTAGTTCAGTAGTACCAGCTGTTAACGACAGTAATGTCTTTAATAAAGAAAAAGGACAAGATGTAAAAAATATGCCAGAGGTTCCTGGACAAGGAACGCAATATTTTGAGCTACGTTTATTAGCTATGGGGCAACATGTTGAGCTAAATAATGCAGCTCAATACCAATCAATAAAAGAAGTTACAGATGCTATGGAAAAAGCATTTGAAACTCCAGAAAAAGGCAAAGTACCTATTGGTCCTGGTTCAGGAAACTCGTTACTTTCATTTAATGAAAACTCCAATTGGTTAATAGGTACCGATTTTGGAATCCTTAATGTTGGTACCAAAGAAAAACCAGTTTGGACATTAGAAATGCAAGCCGTATTCAATGACCCTAACTTATATGGTTTACGAATTGCCATGGCAGGTGATAAAGCTAAAATTTTTGCAGGCTTAGATTTTGAGATTATGTATAAAAAAATCTCAGATGGAGTAGGAGTATACCAAATAGCACTTACACTACCAGACGCCTTGAGATATTTGCAGTTCGGAGCAGTTAATATTACACTTCCTTCTATTGCATTAGCCATTTATACTAATGGTGATTTTATGGTAGATATAGGATTTCCGTATAAACTTGACTTTTCAAGATCTTTTACCTTACAGGCTATTGTACCACCAGGAATTCCAGCAATGGGATCAGGAGGTTTTTACTTCGGAAAACTGAGCAGTGCTACTACCAAAAAAGTACCACAAACTAATTATGGTAATTTTAATCCAGTAATTGTTTTTGGAATAGGTTTACAGGTAGGTGTTGGTTATAGTATTAATTACGGAGTATTAAAAGCTGGATTTAGCATTACAATTTTTGGTATTTTAGAAGGGGTAATTGCTACATATCATCCATATCAAGGAACTCTTCAAGAGAATAATAAGACAGAAGTCGAAACTTCTTATTACTATTGGTTACAAGGAACTCTTGGGTTAATTGGTAAATTATATGGTTCTTTAGATTTTGGAATTATTTCGGCATCTGTAAATATAACAGTAAAAGTATATGCACAAGCAACTTTAGAAGCTTATAACAAAATGCCTCTGGCTATTGTAGCTTCAGTAGATGTACAAGTTTCAGCAAAAATAAACTTAGGGTTATTCTCTATTAAAATTAACTTTAGCTTCAAGGCAGAAATACGAACAGATCTTACCATTGGTACAGATCAAACAAGTATGGCTCCATGGAACAGACAACTTTCAGATTCTGTTGATGACAGAGCTTTGGTATATGCAGCAAAATCAAGCCAATTATCGGAGTTACCGATCAAAGACATGCATTACAGCTCTAAATTAATGGTAAGTACAGAAGAGAAGTCACCTACACTAAATATCTATTTTATTCCACATTTAACTGTTGCTGGATCAGAAAATGGGGATTTAAAGAGTCAAACAGCTCAGTATGTCACTTCACTTTGGATTGATGCTCCTGATGCAGAAAACCCAGATAGTACAGTTACTTCATCGTTTGAATATTTAAGTCAAGACTTTTTTAGATGGTTAATACAAAACTATGCAGATGAAACAGCTACAGAAAGTACGAGAGCTACGGCAGACGAATTAGCAGTTTCTGCGGCCGATTTACAGCTATTACTAGCTCTGTTGTCAAATGAAGATACTCCATTACCAATTCCTACAGATAAACTATTATCATTCCTTGAAGATACATTTGAAGCAGTGAACATTCAAAACGTTACAGAAAGTTCAAAACCTGAAACAGCAGCCGTATTCCCAATGTTTTTCGATTTAGAATTATCTGTTCCAGATGCAGGGGTTGATGTTGATTTTAGCACATATAATATGGCAACAGATGTGTATTTATCTGAAGTTAAAAAGTGGTTTAATGAATTAGCTGTAAAAGTATCTGAAGAAAATACAAACGCAGCTCTGAAAAAAAGTACCTCAGTAGAACATTCTTTATCAACATTTGTATTTGAAGACTACTTTGTACTTATAGGAAAACAACTTATAGGATACGCAGAAGATGCATTAAAAAATTACACATATCCATTATCTAAAGGTAACAGTCTAAATGCCATGGCAAACTGGGCTAATGGTATAAGCACTTCTGATGGAACAACCAATGCTGTTGAGGTAAGTAGCCTTTCTAAGGCCAACCAATCTCATCCTTTACATGGTGGAATTGATATTCAAATTACTGGAGTAATGTACACTATTCTTGATGGTGACAATTTTGTTTCTATCGGAGCTAAATACGCCCTAGAAACAGCATTACTGATTACACAAAATGCAGCCATTCCAGGATTATTACAAGTTCAAGAAATTACGTATGATGCCAAGACTTATACGGTAAAAGCGGCTGATACTATTAACGAGGTAGCTACAGGATTGCAAACTACCGTAGCAGATTTAGCGAATGATTCAAGCTTTCAGAAAAATACACTTTTAACTACAGAAGCAAACTTGATTATTGCTGCTGCAAATTATACAGCAAAAAGCGAAGATACCTTTACTAGTATAGCTAGTACCACATTTAATAATATTTCAGTAGATGATTTATTATTACAAAACCAATCTGTTCCAGGACTATTTATATCAGGTGATTCATTTGTTTATGATAGTATTACCTATGAAATTGTACCTGGAGATACCCTAATAGGGATTGCAAAAAAACTAAGTACTCCTACTAATACAGTAACAGTAAATGATCTTGCTAATGATGCAGAAGTTCAATCATTGCAAGTACAACCATTAGGGGTATTATTAATTCAACCTTTCATTCACACAACTGCTACTTTTAGTAATCCAGATGATGCAGAAACTTTAGGTAAAATAGCTCAAAAATATAACACAACCTCTGAGGTTTTAGGAACAAATTATCATAACCAACAAATCAATAATTTATTTTATGATTCAGATAATTACAGTACAGCAAACATACCAGAATTAAGATGCTTAGATGTACAAAGTATATTAGATTATTTCAAAGCAAAACAATCATATACACAATTATCAGGTATGGTATCGAGATACCAACTTCATGGAATGAGGTTGCCAACTACCTTACCAGGTTTAACACTCGATGCAAACTCTCCATGTACAGGTGATGATTGTGCATTATATCGATTAACTGGACAGCAATTTGAAATACCAAGTGATGTTAAAGAAGGGTTTACGATTAATTTAATCAACACTACATTAAGTTGGTTGCAATTTAACGGAGAAGTTCCTTCAGGAGATCCTAAAAAAGCGACACTACCAATACAGTTAACTCCAGAAGACATATCACAAATAGCTACTGTGGTTACTTATGCTCAACAAACAGGTATTGAGCCAGATATTTTAAAACTGGCAGCTATGAAGCCTTATAACTTAATTCCTGTTCAATATACATTTCAAACAGTTACCCAATGGAGTACCTCAGGAGAGGTAACCCTTCCTTATGGTAGTTTGGGAGGACAAACTGAAATATCTCCACTAATTTGGAATTTTCCATCAGGTCTTTTACAACAGATAGCCATACCTAAAAGAGCTGGCTCAGCTATGGATATTCAAATAGGAACATATAATGCCACAACTGGAGCAATGGATTATAAAAACTCTGAGTATTATGGATGGTCTACACTTTTAGAAATAGACATTAAAAAGCAGGCTGACGATACAGCCCCGGGTACAAGTGCATTTACTTATGAGTTAATAGGAGCGAATGAATCAGGAACACAGATTTTAGAAAGATTATTAAGAATTTTAGACCCTAATTCTTCTTCTAATAATCAAGGAGTAATTGAGGATATACAGTGGTTGTATGAAGGAAGTGATGGATTACTTTCTGTTGGAAATCTAAATATGAAAACATTTATAGTTCAATCTAACTTATCAACAGAAACAAATCCAGTACAATTAAAATCATTACAAAAAAGTCTTGAAATAGAAGAAGCTGAAAAACCTAATGGAGTTTTAAATTCATTATACGATTTTGTAAAACTGTTATGGGAGTGTAGTATTACAAGATCTGGAGGATACTATTTATTATACAACGAAATTGAAGGAAATACTGGTTTCCCTGATACTATTTTTGATAGTTCAGGAAATGGAACAATATCATTATTGGTTACTTATAGCAATTCATATAATAATATTCTTAAAGATTTTATGAACTGTGCTATAACGGGAGACAAAATTGATACGTCATCTTCTATCGTTTATGCAGAATCTAAAGCCCAAAAAGATTTAAGCTATACAACGACTTCAGCAAATGAAACGCTACAAAGCATTTCATCTCAATACAATATATTAATTAGTGAGCTCGCTAACTTCAATGAAACGGATGTAAAACTTAATACCTCAGCAAAACCAATTGTATTGGATGGATTGCAATATGAGGTTGGTCTTTCAACTGATACACCGTCTAATAATTTAACTGCTATTGCAGAATATTTTAATGTAAATCCAGATGACGTTAAGAGCCTTAACCCAAGTGTTGACAATTGGGATAGTTTACCTGTGTGGCAATTAGTAGAAATACCTACAGTTACTTATCAGATAACAACAGGAGAAGGTACACCAGGTAATACGATGCAGAGCATTGCTAATTATTATTTTATTGATGTTGATACATTATCTTTTATAATTAAAGATGCAGCTGTTTTTAATGTCAATACAACATTTGCTATAGTTGATCAGGTAGTACATAAAGTATCATCAATACAACAAGGTACAGCAGGTTTTGAGTTAAGTAGAACAAATCCGGGAACTCCTCCAGATAATCCAAGTGATGCTGGATATGCAGAAACCTATTTGAATAACTTATACAATTTATTAAGCTACCAAGTAGTTGCTAACAGATATTTTAACAAAAGTATTGTAGGCTTACCTTCAGGTCCATCGAATGATAAAGACCAAAATGAAGAGAATACTAATTCGCCTTGGACTTATAATCAAGTAATACCTATTGCACAGTATGCGGTTGATAACCCTAATAATTCTTACCCGGTAGGATTCCCTCAAAAAGAAGACAATCCATATAGAGGTATAGGTAACACATTACAAATACATTTTGATTGGGTTGATTATTACGGTAATGAAACGGTAACACCGTTTAGTAATCCAGAGTTGAATACAAAATCACCTCTTAATAATCCACCAGTGCAAGTAGGATACCTTGATGAATTAAAAGGGTTCTCACAATGGCCAAGTTTGTTTATCACTTATGATGTAACCTTAGAAAATGATACAAACCGAGAGTTGTTATTAAATTTCTCTTTTGATGTTACACGATATCAAAATACAGATGGTAAACCTTGCGTATCTGATCCTAATAATCCAGATGCACCAGAGTATCAAAAAAATGCATTACACGACTTAGCTGTATATACCAACATATACTATCAAATTAATCAATTTAATCCTTATGTAGAAGATCAAAATACGGTTACACTTTCATTAAGCACTTCATTGCTACCAGGAATTGAAACAGATGTAGACTTAGCACCAATCAATAATTTTGTAAAAGAAATTTACGCTTATTTATATGCTATTGCTTACTGTCAATCGGTTCCTACAGCTCCAACAATGAGTTCAATAAAACAACCAATTGCAATAGAAAACTTGGAAACAGCTTCTATTTTTGAGTTAACAGTGGCATTACGTATGGAAAGAGATCTTTCTTTTGTTAACAACGATTTCAAAGATAGCCCATCGGTTACTTCAACCAATACAGTTGTTCAGCCAAATACTTATGTTCCTAATCTTGAACAAGAAAATAGTACAGGTGAGAAAGTTCAAAATCATTCATTAACAAAATTTGCGGTCAATTTTGAAAAAACATTCTATCAAGAAAATGAATACGTACTTAAAATAGCTACAGGTATAGATAAAGAGTTGGTTGGAAGTCAGAAAAATGAAGCTATTTACATTGTAAGAATGGGACTAAAACCAGGCAATGGTATTTATTGGAATGTTGAGCCAGCAGGTTCTTATGAACTTACAAACGATTCAATTTCTAAACTATCAAATCTAGGAGTTCCTAGTTCTGTAGTAGATAAGATTACTCCGTTAGTAGGAACTATATATATGAGTAAAGCTAGTTTTGATGAAGCGTTACAAGGAGTTCTTACCCAAGAAGAGTTTACCACATATAAGATACAGATCTATATTTATAGTTTATTAAATGCATCTTTTTATGCGCCTTTACCAATTTCCACTAGCTTAGTATCTAAAAAGGATGTTCCAATATGTTCTTATTTAACAGGTAAAGGGCTAGATTGTGAAAAAGGTACAGTAAAGAACTTTACGGATGTAGATATGGATATTTGGGGAAAACAATGTTTAGATGCAATTGACCTTTTCTTAAGTTCAGAATATGCAGTGCCAGCATTTTTGGTAGATGAATTAAAATCTGAAGAAGAAAAAGAGTTTTTAAAATCTTTAAATAGTGATGCTACATCTTACCTTGAAGCCATAACCAAAGCTAAATCATTACTGGCAGAAACTATTTCAACTAAGGTAGAGCCAATTCTTACAGCACCAGAAGTAAATGAAACAAGAAAATTAAATGCTCAAGAAAAGTTTAAACAACAACTACTTATTCAGTTAGGAAATACTTATTCTGTTAATGCAGTGGTACAAATGGAAGTTACTGCCGAATCAGGAATAGCAAGAGAAGGTCAAAATCAGATAGCTCCTCGTTTATATGGTACTCCAAGTATTGTTAGTAGTACAGAAGGAGATAGTAAACTGTATTCCATTTCTAATGCCAAAATACAGTTAGATTACGAAGATGGAGAAAAAACATCTGATATATCTTTTATCTTTTCTACTAAAAACACAAAAGAGTTTACGACAGTGCCTCTAGGAATGGATTATCAAATTACTCATGTTGAATTTGATATTACAGATGTGCCAGATGTAAAAGGATATCAAGCATCAAAATGGTTAACATTTATAGTGCCTGTTAATTTAGCTGAAACAGTAGAACCTGATTTTGATAAATCTCCATTACAGCAGTCTTTAGGTACTGTAGATATTCCTATAGTTCTTCGTAATTATCCAAAACCACCAACGCTAACAACTCAAGAAGGTAAAGCAGTGTCAGTAGTAGGTGATACAACGAAAGAAGTTCTAGAGAAAGCTTCAGAATGGAATTTCACGTACACTTATTCTGAAGATCAAGCAGCACAAGACCAAATTTATTCTGATGTTAGGTTTAATACTTTTGATAGTCAGGATAATAACCTACAAGCTAAACGTGGTAGTACACGTAATCTATTCAACGATATGGCTCAAATGGTAAACGTATGGTCATCAGTATTAAATGATATGACTAAATATTTAACCCTAATATCTCCTACATCTGATGAGACTGATCCAAATCTTGACAAAGCATTTTATGCAATGCAAGCTATGGTGCAGTTAACTAATAATTTATCATTAGCTTGGGATGAACATAATAAAAAAGCAATGCTTTATAAAGCTTCTCAAGTGGGGGATACAGAAACTACAAGTGCTTATAATTTTATCATACAACAAAAAGAAGATCCACATTTTACTACTACTTGTGATTGCCAAGGAGGTGAAGAGTGTAAGCGTTTGGTAGTAAGTATAGTGCTTCCTCAAGATATGTCTGAAATAGACAAGCAGTTGTTTATGAATGAATTTAAGCTGGCGGAGATTCCTAGTGCTCCATTAATTAACATAAATAATTATACAAGAGTACAAGCAACGGATGAATCTGGAGCACCAATTGAAAATTCGTATTGGTACGTAAAAGACCCTAAAGCCAAGGTAAAGGAGTATTTAGGATATCCTTGTTCTTTTGAAATACCAAATAGAACAGTTGAGGTAAACGGACTAAATGTATTACAGTTCCAAAATACATGGGCAGGAATTGCAGTAATTAGAAATGAAGGATTGGTGGAAGACAACCCTACAAATCCTAAGTTTATTTACAGAACTCCTTTAATTAGATTTTCTAATAAACTAATACCGTTGTTAAGTAATAATACTAAAATTAATATAGCTAAAATCTTAGATGAGAATGGAAGCAGTATGTCTTTGTCAGAACATTTGGCAACATTCTTTAAAACATTCTTTACGTACGATCAATTACATCAACAAACAATTAAGGTAACAAGTTATTGGAATTACTATTTACAAGAAACAGCTAAAAGTGATTTACCACCGGTTCAATTACCAGTACTATTATACACACCTTTTTCTTTTAAAATTCCAGAAGATTATACAATACCGACTGCGGGATGTTCAGAAGAAATTACTTCTGATACACCTTTTGTATGTCAGTTAGCAAAAGCACTAGAAAAATGGTATGAAGATAAAAAACCAACAACAACAGAAGCCTATTTTTCATTTGATTTGTCAGTATTCTCTGAAGTAACCGAAACTCAGCTACCACTAATACAATTATCAAATTTAGTATTACCTTATAAGTACATAAAAAACTTATAAGAAAAGTATTTTAAAAACATGTAGATAAAAGAAAAGCGGACGAAAGTCCGCTTTTAAAATTTAACAAAGCTCTTGTTTGCAATCATAAAAACAAGCACTAAACTCTTCTTTAGTCTGAAAGTTTTGAGATTTACAATAATCAAAGCACACTCTACATGTTGGTAATGCACCACCTAGAACAAGTTTTTGTTCTTTTTTTGTTAATGTCAATCCTAAGGTTGAAATGTGTTGTAACATAATTAGTTGTTTTAAATTTCTTAAAAATAGGATATTAGTACTCTTTAAACTTTTTAAAAACCGTAAAATAAGTAAGGCTTTCCCTTTTTTATATTTATATAAAAAAGGGCTAAAATTTAGTATTAATATAATTTATAATTAGTTAACAATCCTTAGTTATATGGTAGGTTGGAATATTAACATTTAGGTAATCAAAACTTAATTTTACTATGGTTAATCTGTGTTTTCTCTAAAGTAGTTTTGCCGGTTATAAAAGATGAAATTGTTTGGTATGAGGTTGTTTTTTTTCTTTTTTTTAATTGTTACTACAAGTCTTAGTCAATCGTTAAAATTTAAAACATTAACTACAAAAGATGGACTCTCCAATAACTCAGTAAATGATATTATAAGTGATGTTAAAGGACGACTATGGATTGCCACTTGGGATGGACTTAATCGTTATGATGGTAAAGATTTTAAAGTTTTCAAACATATAAATAACGACTCAACTTCTCTTGCAGGGAATGTAATTTATAGTCTACAAAGAGATGGGACTAAAACAATTTGGTGTTTAACAGATAATAATACCGTAAGTAGGTTTGTAAATCAATCAATCTTTCAAAACTTTTATTTTTCTGAAACGCCTGTAAACCTAAAGCTATCAAAGAAAAATAACCTTGTAGTAGAAACTAAAAGCGGACAATATTTAGAGTTTGATGGAATGAGTTTCCTGAAGGTAAACGAAACACAAGTAAAAACAAACAAACAACTAATTAATGATCAATTATTACTTAACAAGTTTCCTGAAGTAATTATTAATGAATCTTATCAAGACAGAAAAGGAAATATATGGTATGCAACAAGAAAAAGTGGGCTTTATGTAATAAGAAATAATCAGGTAGATATTCACGAAACAAAAATAGAGCACTATACCTACGATTTATATAACCCTTACAGTTTTACAGGAAATGAAATTGAAAAAATTTATGAAGACAGCTTTGGTAACATCTGGTTAGGTCATAAAGATGGAGGATTAAGTATGGCTTACGTTGGGTCTGAACATATAAACACTATTGCTCCCCATCCTGTAGAATATAGGCATTTGCCTAATGAAACTGTAAGAGCTATAACAATGGACAACGATAATAATCTTTGGTTAGGTTATTATACCAAAGGATTATATAACTATAGTAAATCAGACAAATGTTTTATTAAAAAACGATTAGAGAAAGCAAAAGAAAATAAAGATTGGGAAAGAATACGTAGTTTATATACAGCTACAGACGGTTCTATTTGGGTTGGTACTTATGCAGGACTAATTCACATAAATAAAACAAAAGTGTCTTATTACGCAGCAAAAGAGAATCCTTTACTACCAGCAAATAGGATTTATGCAATGACAGAAACTAACGATGGTAGAATTTGGTTTGCTTGTTGGGGAGGAATTGCAGTGTTCAACACAAAAAAAAATAAGTTTGAAAATGTTGAAGGAAGCGAGTTTTTAAAAGCATATCATATTCGAGACGTTTTTGTTAATGGTGAAGAACTGGCTTTAGCAACAGAAAATAATGGAATGATCCTATTTAATAGGAATAATGGAGAAAAACATCACCTTACTACAGAAAATGGTTTAACAGGTAATAGTGCATATAGTATTGATAAAGATGAAGAAACAGGGTTGTATTGGATAGCAACTTTGGGGGGAGTAACAGTTTTTGATCGTAAAAAAGGAGTAGTAAAAACTATTTCAGAGAAAGAAAACTTACCAAGC
Source organism: Tenacibaculum sp. ZH5_bin.1 (assembly GCF_042865525.1). NCBI lineage: Bacteria > Pseudomonadati > Bacteroidota > Flavobacteriia > Flavobacteriales > Flavobacteriaceae > Tenacibaculum > Tenacibaculum sp. ZH5_bin.1. The sequence continues at coordinate 22,363 of NZ_JBEGIO010000009.1, forward strand.
CATATGGTTTACAGTGTAATTCTTAAAGGAAAACACATATGGGTGAGTACAACTAAAGGTCTTGCTTCAATAAATAGAAAAAACTATAAAGTAAATGTCTTACATCCAGAAGAAGGATGGCAAGCTCCAGAGTTTTCAGAAGGAGCTTATTATAAAGATAACAAGGGGGTGTTGTATTTTGGTGGTATTAATGGAGTTAATTACTTCGCTCCTGAATTAATAGAGTTTAATAAGAATCTCCCTCAATTAGTTGTAGAAATAGATGGGGTAGAAAATAATAATAGTGTAGTAGAAAAAACATTTTCAGAAAATAATATCAGCCTAGGTATAACTCCTGTATCCTACCGAAAAAATCATGAAAATTTAATTTTATATAAGTTGAAAGGCTTTGATAAAGATTGGAGAGTGTATAGAACAACCCCTATTTTATATAAGAAAATACCACCTGGAGAATATGTTTTAGAAGTGAAAAATAGTTTAAGTGCTTCTAAAACAAATATATTTTCTATAAAAATAGTAATAGCCCCACCCTTTTATAAAACCTCTTGGTTTGCATGGAGTTTAGCATCAGGAGGGGTAATTATACTCATTTTAGGTTTAGGGTATAAAGTTCGTAAAGATAAAATTTACCAAGAAAAACTTAAACAAAAAATTAATGAACGAACAGCTATAATTAATAAGCAGAAGAAAGACTTAATAAAAGCTAATGTAAAGCTCGAAGATCAAAACCGAAAAATTATCAAACAAAAAGAAGAAGTACTGGCTTTACATCACAAATTAAAAAACGAAGATTTTGAAATAGATAAATTTAAAACGTTTGTATTGGCAGAGTTTAAAAAGCCATTAATGCAAATGCTACAATATAGTCAGCAAAATAACATTCCAAATGAAATACAAACAAAATTAGTTAGTCAAGCGAAAACCATGATAGATGTATTAACGGAGTGGGATTTTTTAGAACAAGTAAACCGAATAAACACTACAGAAAAATCGGTAATAAAAATCAATACATTCTTACATCATTTAACCCAAAATTTAGAACGAAAATTACTACAATCAGGAATAAATCTTAGCTATCAAACCCAAGTAGAAGACAAGTGGATAACTATTGATTTACTTCGTTTTAAACTTTTTTATAAATATATTTTCAATGACTTTATAAAGTATAGTAATCAAGGTAGTAACATACAAATAACCTATACCGAAAAAGAAAACAAACTAATACTAAAAGTAAATTCTGATAGTGGTATTTTAGTTAATAATATAAAAAGTTTACAACGCTATAGTCCTTATTTTAAAGCAGCGAAAGATTTACTATTAGAATTAAATGGAAAGTTGGATATAAATAATTCTGAAGAAGGAATTATTTCAATAAAAGTAGAAGTACCCTTTCACAAAGTAACCTCAGAAAAAGCCTCAATGATACAGTGGAATCATATAGGGATGATAAATGAGCTCCCACAAGGCAAACATAAAGTGTTGGTATTGACTAGTGAAATGAACTATGGGATATTACAATCATTATTGGGAGAAGAAACTTATCATTTAATATTTGAAAACAATGTAGATAAATTATTTTCAGCACTTTCAAGTCTCAATGTAGATACTATAGTTTTTTATGATGTAAAACTTACAAATAAAGTAGTACAGTTCTTAGAAAACCGTAAAGAAAATATAAAACTATCTAACTGTCCTATATTATACCTATCAGAAGAAATTGGATACTTTCAAATGGAAGAAGTTACTAAATTAGGAATAGATGTTACCATTCAGCTTCCAGTAAGTAAAACTTTTTTGCAAGCAAAGCTAACCAACTTACTAAGCAGCAGAAAAAAACTATTTGAAACAGAAAGTCACATCGGTTGGATTGAGAATCATAAAGACGAGCAATTACTATCACCAAACGAAAAGCTAGTAAAAAAGGCACTTACTTATATGCATGAATGCTTGCACGATCATACTTTTAATATTGAAAGTCTTCAAGAAAAATTAGAAATATCTAAAGTAAAATGCTACCGTGTTTTTAAAGAAATACTCAAACAATCTCCTTCAGAAGTGTTAATTAATCTAAGACTTCAAAAAGCACAACACCTATTAGGTCAAAATGTATTAAACATTTCAGAAATTAGTTTTGAGTGCGGTTTTGCCAATCCAAAATACTTTAGCAGGCAATTTAAAAAGCATTTTAATATGAGTCCTAAAGCTTACAAAGAACAAAAAGTAGTAGCATAAAAGTTAGCTTCAGATTAGGCTAATGTTAGCAGAAGGTTACTGAAACAAAAGTGTAAGAATTAAGGTGTTTTTATGAGGCTTTTTGAAATATAAGTACTCCTTTTTGAAACCATTTGACCCTCTTTAAAAAGCATCTTGAAATAGATTCGTCTCAGAATCAAAACCTAAATTATCAAATGAAAAAACACTATTTATTTATATTGTTATTATGTTTCGGGGTAGTCTCCGGAACGGTAGCACAAACTATTTTAAAAGGTACCGTTGTGTCTAAAACAGACGGAGAACCCATTCCCGGAGCAACTGTTCTTATTAAAGAGCAAAGTAAGAATGGAGCAGCTACCGATTTTGATGGTAAGTTTACGCTAAGTGTAAATAAAGATCAAGGAACCTTAGTAGTTTCTTTTATAGGGTTTCAAACACTAGAACTTCCTTTCTCGGGAAGCCAAGAGTTTTCAATAGCACTTAATGAAGAGTCGAGCGTTTTAGATGAGGTAGTACTAATTGGTTATGGTAGTGCAAAAAAAGGAGATCTTACTTCAGCCATTTCAACAGTAGAAAACATAGAATCTATGTCTAGTAGGCCAGTATCTACGTTAAATGATTTTTTACAAGGAAGTGTATCTGGTGTAACTGTTTTACAACAAGGAGGAGATCCATCTGAAGACGGTAAAGTAGTAATTAGGGGGTACGGTTCTTTTGCGAATGAAGAACCTCTTACAGTTGTAGATGGTGTACCGTATTACGGGCCAGCAATTAACCCTAACGACATCGCATCGGTATTTATTTTAAAAGATGCTGCTGCTGCTGCAATATACGGAGCACAAGCAGCTTCTGGTGTTATTGTAATTGAAACAAAAAAAGGGAAAAAAGGAAAACCAAGAATTAGTTTTGACTTTTATAGCGGTGTGCAATCAGCAGCTAAATTACCTACGCCTTTAAATGCAAAGCAACAAGCAGATGTATACAATATGGCGGCAGATAATGCAGGTGCTCCAAGACAGTCTGCTCACGATGCAGAACAAAACCCATGGGGTCAAGTAACACGTACTAACTGGATGGATGCTATTTTTAGATCAGGAGCTATGTACAATACCAATATGAATATAAGTGGTGCTACTGATAAGATGAATTATATGACCTCTTTTGGTTATCATAAAAAAGAAGGATTATTACTAAATACCTATTCAGAACGTTTTTCTTTTAGAGTAAAAACAGACATACACCTTACAGATAATATTACTATAGGTGAAAATGTGTATTATTCAAGAAGTGAAGCAGTAGGTACAAACTCAACAAGTTCTTACTCAGGTAGTATTGTAAATGCATTATACATGCCGTCATCAGCACCAATACGTGATGCAAACGGAAATTTTAGTGGAGTAGTACCAGAAAATTTATCAAATTATGCAGGAGCTTACGGAGACGTATATAATCCTGTAGCCTTGTTGTTACGTCCAGATATTAGTAATCCTGTTAATTACTTAAACGCTAACGTATACCTTAACTACGACATTACGGACGGATTAAAGTTTAAAACGAGTTATAGCTATAGTACTACGGATACGAAATATAAAAAGTTTTCTCCAAAAATTCCTGAGTTAGGAAGAACGAATTTAAACAATTATTTATATCAGAGTTACTCAGATACTAAGCGTTGGGTATGGGATAATCAATTAAGCTATAAAAAGAGTTTTGGAAATCATAATTTAGATCTTACCGCTGTTTACTCGTCACAGTTTACCGATTACGAATACTATTTCCAGCAAGGAGAAGGATTTAGTAGTGAAGAACCTTTCAATCAATTCATGTCTAATGCATCAGTAATTAGAACTCCAGAGACAGATGTGTACGAGGATGCTTTAACTTCTGCAATAGGAAGGGTGCTATATAACTATAAAGGTAAGTATTTCTTATCAGGAAGTATTCGTAGAGATGAAACCTCACGTTTAGCTAAAGAAAATCAGGCAGACTATTTTCCATCAGCTTCAGCAGCATGGAAAATATCAGGAGAAGATTTCTTTAATATTGAAGCTATTAATAATTTAAAAGTAAGAGCATCTTGGGGACAAATAGGAAATATAAACTCTGTAGGGTATTACTCTTTTGATGTTCCTTTAAACACCACAAATGTTATTTTAGGAGCAGATGGTTCTTTAGACGATAAAGGTACGTACGTAGGAAGACAATCAAACCCTAACCTTAAATGGGAAATTTCAGAATCTTTAGACTTTGGAATTGATATGAATTTATTCAACAATCGACTTTCTATTGTTGCTGATTATTTTGAGAAAACCACAAAAGGAATGATTATTCCTGGACTAGAAGATATTCACCAAGGAACGTCGGCTGCTGATGTAAATGGAGGAGAAGTTAAAAACACAGGATATGAATTTGCAGTTTCGTATAAAGATTATGTAGGAGACTTAAATTATAGTATTAGTGCAAACGCTAGTTTTCTTGATAATGAATTAAAGAACCTTAATGGGTATAACAGTAGTGGAATTGATTATATAGCGCACTCAGATAATGTTAGAAGCACATTATACCCATACAGATCTGTAGTAGGAAAAGAATTATACTCAACTTACTTAGTGCCTTACTTAGGAATTTTCCAATCACAAGAAGAAATCAATGCACATAGTAAAGATGGGCAATTAATACAGCCCAACGCAGTACCGGGAGATTTTAAGTTTCAAGACACTAACAACGATGGTAAAATAGATAATAACGACCGTGTTTTTATGGATAGTTATTTACCAGAAGTAACATATAACTTAGGATTAAATTTAGATTATAAAGGATTTGATTTAAATATGAACTTCCAAGGAGTAGGAGGTGTTAAAGTATTTAATGCATATAAGTTTACAGCTTTCAATGCTTCTCAACAAGGATATAATTTAGATAATGGTGTATTAAACGCTTGGACTCCTGAAAATACAAACACAAATATTCCAAGATTATCAACACAAGATAATAATCAAACTTATGGAACTACATCTAGTTGGTATTTAGAAGACGCTTCTTACTTACGACTTAAAAACGTAACTCTTGGGTATACTGTACCAACAAGTAAAATGAGTTCTGTATTAAGTCAATCATCATTAAGAGTTTATGTTTCAGGAGAAAATTTATTTACAATCACAAATTATAGTGGAATGGATCCTGAAGTAGGAGGTAAAGGATTAGATGTAGGTAGATATCCTTCAGCAAGAACTATCTCTGCAGGAATATCATTGTCATTATAAAAAATAAAAACAAGAAGATGAAAAATACATATATAAAACTAATTGCATACATCGTAAGTATTCAAGTAGGATTTGTTTCCTGTTCAGATGACTTTACAAATCTAGATCCATTAGGAAGTACTTCATATGAAAACTTTTGGAAAACAGAACAAGATGCTTTGGAAGCAGTAAACAGTTTATATTATTATATGAAAGATGATGATATGTTTGGAAGAGGATTCTTTTGGTACATTAATGCATCAGATGATATGGTAACAGGGCGACTAAATGCTACAGCAGATAATGTGAAAAATTTTAATATAACTGGAGATGAAGGTTATACCTCTTGGATGTATCCTCAAAGCTATAAAATAATAAGAAGAGCGAACGATGTTATTTTAAATGTTCCGCAAATGAATATTAGTCAGTCAACTAAAAATCGTTTGTTAGGCGAAGCTTACTTTATGAGAGGGTTTCATTATTTCTGGTTAGCACATACCTATGGAGATAATGATAAAAATGGAGGTATCCCTATTGTTACCGAAGATAATATGAACAATGAAGCAGGAAGTTATAAACGACCACAAAGCGTCATAGAAAATTATGAATTTATTGTTAAAGACTTAAAAAGAGCAGCAGATTTATTACCTCTTTTTACTGAAATGGGAGAAGGTGATTACGGACGCGCACATAAAGATGCAGCCTTAGCATATATTGCAAAAACCTATTTGTATTGGGCACAATACGACAGTTCTAAATATGCTAATGTGGTAACTTATTGTGATGCAGTAACAAATTCAGGGTCAGGTAGAGCACTTATTGATACAGATAATCCAAAAAAAGATTTCAGGTTGTTACACAGTCATCTTAATAACTGGACGAGTGAATATATTTGGTCTGCTAATTCAGGTGTTGAAGGCGGAAGTATTTTACCAGGTGTAATGTTAGAAAATAAAGGCTGGGGGCAATATAACGGTTGGGGATATTATACACCAACAGAAAGCCTGTATAACGAATTTGAACCTAACGATGCAAGAAGAGAAGTAACCATCTTAAAATTTGGAGACGAGTTTGAATTTTTTGGAGAAACAAAAAGATACCAATCAGAAAACTCACTATCAGGGTTTCAGTTCAACAAATACATGTATGAGTATACATTTGAAAACCCAGTAGGAACGTATATAAATTCCAACGGTAACTCACCAACAACACTATATAATACTCCAATACTGCGTTATGCAGAAATATTGTTAATGAAGTCGGAAGCATTAATACAACAAGGAGGAAACGGAGATGCTGATTTAAACAGCGTAAGAGAAAGAGCAGGATTAGCTCCAGTTACCAATGCTACATTAGAAGATATAAAGCACGAAAGACGAGTTGAGTTTGCTGGTGAGTTTGCTAACAGACACTACGATTTAGTACGTTGGGGAGATGCTGCTGAAGTATATAGTAAACCTTTATATGGTAGAATTCATACAGATAGATCAAACCCAGATTCAGACTATACTGTTGAACAAGTGTGGCAAGCAAGAAATTTTGACCCTAGTTATATGCATGTATGGCCAATTCCTAATGAAGCAATTATCTCTTCAGGAATCAAGCAAAACATAGGATGGTAATTTTAGTCATTTTTTTAGTTTAATTTAAGTTTAACAAAAAGATGTCGTTGAGGCGGCATCTTTTTTATAAATGCATAAAATGAAATTTATTCAAAAGATATTTTTATACCTAATACTAGGGGTAGGAGCTATACAAGCACAAACCTCAAACCCTACTTATAAAGTACATTCTCACAACGATTATAAACAATCTGTTCCTTTTTGGAAAGCCTATGCAGCGGGAGTTCATTCTTTAGAAATAGATGTAATATTCAAAGATAATACCCTATTTGTAGCACACGAAACAGCTGAGATTATCAGCAAACACACTATAGAGTCGCTTTATTTAGATCCTTTAAGAACTGCTTTAAAGAATGATCTTCAACTTACACACAAAATACAGTTGTTAATAGATGTAAAATCAGAAACTTACAGTACGTTAAATCATTTAGTAAAAATATTAAAGAAGTATCCTGATTTAACTAAAAATGAAAATATACAGTTTGTTATTTCAGGTGGAAAACCACAGGTCAAAGATTATGTAGACTATCCGGATTATATACAATTCGACCATCAAAAATTAACTAAGATTTTAAACCAAGAAGCTTGGAATAAGGTTGGGTTAATTAGTGTTGATTATAAAAACTATTCTGTATGGAACGGAAAAGGAAGAATGGTTGCAGATGATCTTAAAAGAGTAAAAAAAGTAATTGAAACAGCACACAATTTAAACAAGCCTTTTCGTTTTTGGGGAGCACCAGATTCAGAGTCAGCTTGGAAAGTTTTTACAGATTTAAAAGTTGATTTTATAAATACCGATCAACCTTTTGAAGCTACTAAATACCTAAAAAGCTTATCAAAAAGAGTGAGCTTCAATAAAGAAAAATCAGAAGTTTACAAACCTACATTCGCCTACGATCAAAAAAACAAAAAAGTAGAAAATATCATCTTATTAATTGGTGATGGAAATGGAGTATCTCAAATTTCAGCAGCAGCTTTAGCAAATGGTGGAGATTTAACATTAACTCAATTAAGAAGTGTTGGGTTTTTAAAAACACAATCTTCAGACGATTTTACAACAGATTCTGCTGCAGGAGGTACAGCTATAGCAACAGGAACCAAAACATACAATAGAGCAATTGGTGTAGGACCAGATGGCAAACCAGTAAAAAACATCAGTGAGTTATTAGTAGAACACAATTATAATATTGGCTTAATTACTACTGATGAAATTACAGGAGCAACACCTTCGGCTTTTTATGCACATCAAAAAGATAGATCGCATATGCAACAAATAGCTACAGATCTTGAAAAAAGTGAGATTTCATTGTTTATAGGTGGTGGAGAAAAACACTTCTTAAATAAACAAACGATGCCCTTCAGTATTAAAAATACTATTGAAGAAATTGCTAACGATGAAGAAAAAGTAGGAGTTTTTACAGCAGAAGGAGGCATGCCAGGAATCAAGCAAGGAAGAGGTAATTTTTTAGCAAAAGCAACTCAACGTAGTTTGTCTTTTTTAAAGTCGAAAAAAGAACCATTTTTATTAATGGTAGAAGGAGCTCAAATAGATAGTTATGGACATTTTAACGATACCCATGGAATTATAGCAGAAGGAATTGATTTTGATAAGGCGGTAACTGAAGCGATAAAATTTGCAGATGCTAATAAAAATACCTTAGTAATTGTTACAGCAGATCATGAAACTTCAGGGTTTTCTATTCCACAAGGAAATGTAGAAAACCATATGATTGAAGGAGACTTTACAACTCACGATCATACAGGAGCAATGGTGCCTTTGTTTGCATACGGTCCACAATCAGATAAATTACAAGGGGTTTATGAAAATAGCGATCTTTTAGGGAAGGTTCTAGAAATCTTAAAGGTAAAAACTAATGAATAGATCAAGATTTTTTTTCGGTTTATTAGTGTTTATGGTGCAAGTAGCTTTAGGGCAATCGCCTAAAATTTCAGGAAGAGTTTATCATGATAAGAATCAAAATGGAATTTATGACAAAGGAGATAAAGTCCTTAAAGGGATACTTGTAAGCAATGGAAAAGATGTTGTAGTAACAAATACTAAAGGGATTTATAAAATAAAGACTTTAGAGAATAATCCACTATTTATTATCAAACCAAAGGGGTACGTTTCACCACGTACCCCACAAAATAATTTGAAGTTTTACTATCTATTTCAAGAGTTAACCAATAAAAAATCATTTGATTTTCCGTTATATATTAATAAGGAAAAAGACAAGGTGAAAATAGCGTTGTTAGGAGATCCTCAATCAGATGTAATTGATGATATTCATCATGTTAATAAGTTAGTAACAGAAGAATTAGTAAAAAACAAACCAGACTTAATAATTCCATTAGGAGATCTTTCGTTTGATAATCTTAACATATTTAAACCTCTATCAGAATCATTAGGGTTGGTTGGAGTACCTGTGTTTTATGTAATAGGGAATCACGATTTAAACTTTGGAGAACAAGAACTTTCTAATAGAGACAAAACTTACGAAGCTTCGTTTGGACCTTCGTACTATGCTTTTGAATACGGAAACAACCTGTTTTTGGTGCTCAACAACAATTTCCCAATAAATAATCGTGAGTATATAGGTAAGTTTGATGAAGATCAATTAACATTTGTGTCTCACATTATTAAGAAGTTTGCAACCAAGTATAACTCGATAAAAGTTTTTACGCATATCCCTTTGGAGTATACAAGTAATAAGGAAGAATTCATATCATTAATGAATCCTTTTGACAAAGTATTGATTGCTGCGGGGCATACACATACACAATACCATAGCTACTTTCAAAGAAATCAGAAACCAGCAGTTCATCAGTTAGTAGGAGGAGCGGTTTGTGGTGCTTGGTGGCAAGGAGCGCACGATATTCATGGAGTCCCATTTGCGATGATGTATGATGGTACCCCAAAAGGATATTGGTTCTTAGAAACAGAAGATAAAGATTATCATCTTAGTTATAAGGTTTCAGGAGCACCTATAGAAAAGCAAATGCATATTTGGGTTCCAGAGAACAAAGAATGGGATACAGAAATGAACATTTTAAATGAACCTTATGTATATGCGAATGTGTTTGCAGGAGGAGAATCTACAAAAGTTGAGGTTTCTTTTGATGGTACAACATGGCAATCTATGGAGTATTATCAAGGAGTAGCACCAGAGTTAAAAAGATTTTATTTACTTCAAGAATTAGGAAGGTATAAAGGACAAAAACTATCTAAAATGCTCAAACCAACTACAAAAAGTAAACACCTATGGAGGCTTAAAATATCTGAAAACCTTTCAAAAGGAATGCATTTAATAAGAGTTAGAGTGAAAGACGACTTATTAAAATTACAAGCAGAAGACGTAAGAGTTTTTTACAAGCAATAACAAAAGGAGGGGAGTTTCTTGATAACGGTCATTTCGAAGGAGGTTACGACTGAGAAATCTTTTTCTTGGTTTCAGTCACCTCGAAGATAGCTTACGAAGTAAGTTAAGAGGTCTTAAAGTTATGAGATTACGTCACTTTCCGCTTTAATTGTGCTCAGTGTTTGTTCGTAATAACGTTTTAAATGTCAGTTCGAGTGATTTTGTGTAACCAAGTGAAACAAAATAGTATCGAGAACCTTGTTACTACCAAATACTTCTCGATACAAAATTCCTTTTTATTATGTTTTATGAATTTCACTCGAAGTGACAGTTAGATGTAATTTTTGGCTTGCTTCCTGAGGACGTTTTATTATCGTCATTGCGAGGAGGTATGACGAAGCAATCTTTTTTTTGTTTCCCGTCATTTCGAGCGATAGCGAGAAATCTTAAAGTTATGAGTAACTCCTAATTCATGAGATTACATCACTTTCCACTTCGATCATAGTTTATCTTGAGCGATAGTCGAAAGACTCAGTGTCCGTTCGTAATGACGTTTTATTATTGTCATTGTAAAGTAAAGAAGGCTTATGAGTAAAAACCGACCTATTTTTATTTTGCTAGAATTCAAGGTTATGGAGTATAAGAGAATCCAAAGAGTTTACGGTCTGGATTCGAATACGGAATACAACGTAGAATTCAAAAAAGGAAAAATAAGTCTTGATTTTTTGTTTCGTTTTGTATCAAGACAAAATGAAAGTATATGTTTGTGAGTGACTACCATTCAATAGATTACGTCACTTTTCACTTCGACTTCGCTTAGTGTCCGTTCGAAATGACCGTTTTTGATTTATTGGATTAGGTTACTATCCAATTTGACTTTAGTGTGTGTAAGTAACTTTATTAAGAATACCCGTAAGTACGTCTTTTTTCTAACCAGGAACTCACACTACCAAGTTCACGAGCTTGATAAAAATTATTCTCTCGTAGAATACAGTCGTTAGAAGCATTAGTGTCTATTTTAATAAATCGGTATAAAACCAATTTAATAATAGATTCTCTTACTGACTCGTAGGTAGCTCCGTTATTTTTGTTAGTGTTAATTACTTCTTGAATAAAATTATCTATTCTATTAAATTTAGTATCAGTTAATAAGGCTTTAAAAACTACTTCTTCCATAATTCATGATTTTATATATGCAAAATTACTTGTTGGAATAATGATTTAAAAGGTGATATATGCAGAAAAAAATGTGGATTTCCGAAGTGGTTGGTGTTTATTGATTTCGATTATTTAGAAAAGAGGTATGACTAAGTAATCTTTTTCGGTAACTGTCACCTCGAAGAGATATGAGTGGTCTTAATGTTATAAGTAACTCTCATGCTGTTTGATTAAGAATTGTTGCTCCCTCTAAATTTGAAATACTTTTTATCATAACATTAGTTAAATTTACCTAAAAACAAAGGATGTCACTTCAATCCCTAACGCGAATAATTACATTATATATGGTAGTATAAAAAGGGAAACTTCTCCATATAGAAGTATTAAAATAGTAATAAGTATAATAAACAAAGGAAGGAGAGAAGTATAGGATAAAAAACTTTCGGGTGTAACTAATTATCTTAT